>JAWKWA010000005.1:0-240425 GCA_041397765.1 Hyphomicrobiaceae bacterium
AGGCGAGTCATGCGTCGCCCGCCGTGAGACTTTCGGCGGGATGACATGAGCAACCAACCAAACCAAGTTGAGAAGGATCAGGTCATGACGACTCTCTGGAACCGTCGGAACGTGTTCGGTGTCGCGCTCGGCGTTGCGCTGGCGGCGTTGACCTCGGTGGTCTCTGGCCCGGCCCGCGCGGCCGACGACAAGCCCTGCTCGGCCGCCTTCACCGATCTCGACAAGAACGGCGATGGCATGATCTCGCAGGACGAGGCGAGCGATGCGCTGAAGGGCGCATGGTCGACCGCCGACGCCAATGGCGACGGTCAGGTCTCGGCCGCCGAATACGACGCCTGCGCGAAGATGTAGTCGCGCAACGCCTCTGTTTCACGCTGTCGCCCCGCATGCGCTCCGGCACATGCGGGGCGACGTCGTCGAGGGCCCAGGGATGAGGCACGTGCTCGGCTTCAGCGTTTGCGTCCCGGCCACGGCCGCGCCGGCTTGCCCGACTTGCGCGGCGGCACATAGGGGCGTTGCGGCGGCATCGGCTTCGCCTTCGGCTGCATGACGCTCGGCGGGATCTTGAGCGCGCCGGCCGTCTTGTCGGGCTTGGGTGCCTCGGCGATCTCGGCGAGTTTGCGCGCGAGTGCACGCGTGTTCTTCAGCCGCCACTCCGCCGTATCCCATTCGCCCTTGGCGACGAGCTTGCCGTCACCCTGCAGACGCGCCCAGTCGGCATTCTCCTCGACATAGGCGATCAGCCCCTCGGGATTTGCGAACACCTTGTTGCGGAACGACAGCACCGCGCCCTTCGGTCCGGCGTCGATCTGCGCGATGTTGGCGCGCCGGCAATAGGCCTTGATCTCGACGATCTCGAGCAGGTGCCGCACCTCCTCGGGAAGCGCGCCGAAGCGGTCGACGAGCTCGGCCGCGAACGCATCGATGTCGGCACGCTCGGCGATCGTCGAAAGCCGGCGGTAGAGCCCGAGCCTGAGATCGAGATCGCTCACATAGCTCTCGGGGATCAGCACCGCCGTGCCGAGCGAGATCTGCGGGCTCCACTGGTCCTCGATCTCGGCCTCGACGCCGCCCTTCAGTTGCGCGATCGCCTCCTCGAGCATCTGCTGGTAGAGCTCGTAGCCGACCTCGCGGATGTGGCCGGACTGTTCCTCGCCGAGCAGGTTGCCGGCTCCGCGGATGTCGAGGTCGTGGCTGGCGAGCGCGAAACCGGCGCCCAGCGTGTCGAGCGACTGCAGCACCTTCAGCCGCTTGTCCGCCCCCTCCGTCAACCGCTTGTCGGCGGGAATGGTGAAATAGGCATAGGCGCGCTGCTTGGAGCGCCCGACGCGGCCGCGCAACTGGTAGAGCTGGGCAAGGCCGAGCCGGTCGGCACGATGCACGACGAGCGTGTTGGCACGCGGGATGTCGAGCCCCGATTCGACGATCGTCGTCGACAGCAGCACGTCGTACTGGCCGTCGTAGAAGCCGTTCATGATGTCGTCGAGCTGGCCGGGCGGCATCTGCCCGTGCGCGCGCACCACCTTCAGCTCCGGCACCATCTCGGCGAGGAATTCCGCGACGCTGTCGAGATCGGAGATGCGCGGGCAGACATAGAAGGATTGCCCGCCGCGCAGCCGCTCGCGCAACAGCGCCTCGCGCAGGATCAGCGGATCGAACGGCGTGACGAAGGTGCGCACGGCGAGCCGGTCGACCGGCGGCGTGGTGATGAGCGAGAGCTCGCGCACGCCCGACAAGGCGAGCTGCAGCGTGCGCGGTATCGGCGTTGCCGTCAGCGTCAGCACATGCACGTCCTCGCGAAGCTGCTTCAGCCGCTCCTTGTGCTGCACGCCGAAATGCTGCTCCTCGTCGATGATGATGAGGCCGAGATTCTTGAAGTCGATGCCCTTGCCGAGCAGCGCATGCGTGCCGACGACGATGTCGACACGGCCGTCCTTTGAGGCCTCTTTCACCTCCGTCAGCTCCTTGTGGCTGACGAGACGGGAGGCCTGGGCGATGCGCACCGGCAGGCCCTTGAAGCGCTGCGTGAAGGTGGCGAAGTGCTGGCGGCAGAGCAGCGTCGTCGGCACCACGACCGCGACCTGCTTGCCCGACATGGCGGCGATGAAGGCGGCCCGCAGCGCCACCTCGGTCTTGCCGAAGCCGACATCGCCGCACACCAGCCGGTCCATCGGTCGGCCCGACGCCAGATCCTCGCGCACCGCCTCGATGGAGGCGGCCTGGTCCTCCGTCTCCTCGTGTGGGAAGAGCGCGGCGAATTCCTCCAGCACGCCTTCGCTGGTCTCGACCACCGGCGCGGTCTTCAGAAGCCGCATCGCCGCGACTTTGATCAGCTCGTCGGCGATGGCGCGGATGCGGCTCTTCATGCGCGCCTTGCGCGCCTGCCAGGCGGCGCCGCCCAGCCGGTCGAGCTGCACCGTCTCCCCGTCCGAGCCGTAGCGCGACAGCAGCTCGATGTTCTCGACCGGCAGATAGAGCCGGTCGCCGCCGTGATACTGCAACTCGAGGCAGTCGTGCGGCGCACCGAGCGCCTCGATCGTCTTCAGTCCGACGAAGCGGCCGATGCCGTGATCGACATGGACGACGAGATCGCCCGCCGACAGGCTCGCCGCCTCCGACAGGACGTCGCTCGCCTTGCGCTGCTTGCGCCGCTTGCGCACCAGCCTGTCGCCGAGGATGTCCTCCTCCGCGATGATGGCGAACTCGGGCGCCTCCAGGCCATGGTCGAGGCCGAGCACCGCAAAGCCGGTGATGCCGCGGCCGAGCTTCTCGGCCTCCGTCCAGCTTTCGACCTTCTCGATGTCGCCGAGCCCGTGCTCGCCGAGCAGATGTCCGAGGCGCTCGCGGGCGCCCGGTGTCCAGGCCGCCACCACCACGCGCTTGCCGCGCTTCTCCAGGTCGCGGATGTGCCCGACCACGGCGTCGAACAGGTTGATGCCCTCCGCGGCGCGCTCGGCGGCGAAATTGCGTCCGGTGCGGCCGCGCATGGAGATCTGCGCGACGCGGCCCGCCCCTTCGGGCTGCTCGAAAGGCGAAAAGCGGCGCACGTCCTGGCCGGCGAGGATCATCCGCCATTCGCGCTCGTCGAGATAGAGCAGGCGCGGCGGCAGCGGCTTGTAGGGCGCCGCCCCGAAGGTCGCCGTCTCCAGCGCCTCGACCCGCGCCTGGTAGTGGTCGGCGATCTGCTCGAAGCGCTGCTGGATGCCGTCCTCGGCGAGATGATCGAGCGAGATCGTCGCCTCGGGCAGGTAGTCGAGGAGCGTCTCGAGCGCGCCCTTTTCCGCCCGGCCGTCTTCGCCGGCGATGTCGCCGCTGTGGAAAAGCGGAAGCCAGTGCTCCTCGCCGTGGAAGCGCTGGCCGGCGCTCACCGATTCATAGAGCGGGTCCTCCGAGGTGACCGCGCCGAACAGCGTCACGTAGTTCTGCCGGAACTGCGATGTCGCGGTCTCGCCCGACACCACCTCGCTCACTGGCAGCAGCGTCAGGCGCTCGATCGGCCGTGTCGTGCGCTGCGTCTCGGGATCGAACGGCTTCATCGTCTCCAGCGTGTCGCCGAAGAAGTCGAGCCGGACCGGATTGGCGCGTCCGGGCGCAAAGAGGTCGAGGATACCGCCGCGCACCGCATATTCGCCGCGCTCCATCACCGTGCTGGTGCGCCGGTAGCCGGCTGCCTCGAGCCGCCGCGTCAGGTCGGCGAGATCGACCACATTGCCGGGCGCCAGGTTGCGGATCATGGCCTTGATGAACCGCCGCGGCACCACGCGCTGCAGCATGGCGTTGACCGTCGTCAGCAGGACGAGCGGTCCCCGGCGCTTTCCCGCCGCCAGACGTGCGAGCGCAGCGAGGCGGCGCGCGACGATGTCGGGCTGCGGCGAGACGCGGTCGTAGGGCACGCAGTCCCAGGCCGGATAGGCGATCACCGTGAGGTCGGGCGCGAAGAATTTCAGCGCCGTCTCCAGCACTTCGAGCCGCCGGTCGTCTCGGGCGACATGGATGACCGGCTTCTGCTCGGCGCCCTCGCGCGCCATGCCGGCGAGCACCAGCGCGTCCAGCCCCTCCGGCGCTCCGGCGATCAGGATGTCGCGGGGACCGCGCGGGGTCGCCGGCGCCGCGACGCCCGGCCTGTCGTCCCGACTGTCGTCGTGCATGGCGCGTTCCGGTTCAGTGGTCGAGCCCATGGAAGCGCCTGAGCTCGGCGATGAGGCCGGCGAATTCCGGCTCGTTGAGGTCGGCGGGCGTGAGGATCCAGTGCTGGATCTCCGGGTCGGGACGCTCGATCAGCGCCTCGACGAGATCGAGCGCCGCCGCATCCATGCCGGCGATCCGCGTCTCGACGAAGCGGCCGAGCAGCCAGTCCATCTCCTTGGTGCCGCGGTGCTGCGCCCGGTAGAGGGCCCGCCGCCGCCGCGTGTCGATGGTCTCGCCCGTCCCCTCGCTCATCCCTGTCATCCCGAGGGCAATGGCCGGTGCCGGCCGCGGCGGCCGCCGTGCGCGCCCATTCCGTTGCCTGGCCGCCGGCGGACCTGCGCCTTGACGGCCGATGCCCGACCCCGCCAACTTCCGGCGGTCGTGTGGTATAGCGCCGCCGGGCCGGCCTGTCAGCACGAGATCGGGGCGGCGGCCCGGTCGGCGGTCGCAAAGGGACGCTCCGGTCCCTCGTCGCCTGCCCGCCATGAGTTGAACCCGATCCGCGCGCTGCCGCGCCGGGGCTGTCTGGATCAAACGAGGATGCGACCGGCATGCGCCCATCCCATCTCGCACCGCTGTTTGCGAGCGCGCGCAGCCTGGATGGCGTCGGGCCGCGCATCGAGGCCTTCCTGAAGCGGGCGCTCAGTCTGCCCGGCCAGGTCGCCGAGCCGCGCGTGCTCGACCTCATCTGGCACACCCCGACCGGCGTCGTAGACCGCCGCGCCGAGCCCGAGATCGCCGAGGCCGTGCCCGGCACGATCGCCACCTTGAAGGTGACAGTGCTGCGCCATCGCGCGCCCCCGGCCTCCAGCAAGGCCCCCTACTCGGTGATGTGCGAGGACCATTCCGGCCGCCTCGAGATCGTCTTTTTCCATGTCGACCGCCGGCATGTCGAGCGCATGCTCCCGGTCGGCGCCGAGCGCCATGTCAGCGGCCGTGTCGAGCGCTATGCCGACCGCATCCAGATGATGCACCCCGACTATATCGTCGCCCCGGAGGCGATCGAGACGCTGCCCAAGCTCGAGCCCGTCTATCCGCTGACCGCCGGGCTCTCGGGCAAGGTGCTCGCCAAGGCGATCGGCCAGGCGCTGATGCGGCTGCCCTCGCTGCCCGAATGGCAGGACGGCGAGCTGCAGCGGCGCGCCGGTTATCCCTCCTTCGCCGAGGCGGTGCGCCACCTGCACCGGCCCGAGGATCCCGCCGACATCTCGACCGCGAGCCCGTTCTGGCAGCGCCTCGCCTATGATGAGCTGCTCGCCGGCCAGCTCGCCCTCGCCCTCGTGCGCCAGAGCAACCGCGCCGCCCGCGGCCGCTCGATCACCGGCGACGGCTCGGTCCGCGCCCGCATCGAAAAGGCCGTACCTTTCGCCCTCACCGCGAGCCAGCGCCGCGCCCTCGAGGAGATCTATGCCGACATCGCCGCTCCCCATCGCATGCTGCGCCTGCTCCAGGGCGATGTCGGCTCGGGCAAGACGGTCGTGGCGCTGATGGCCATGGGCCTCGCCATCGAGGCGGGCACCCAGGGCGCGCTGATGGCGCCGACCGAGGTGCTCGCCCGCCAGCATCACGAGACCATCGCCCCCCTCGCCGAGGCCGCCGGCCTGAAGGTCGGCCTCCTCACCGGCCGCGAGAAGGGCCGCGCCCGCAAGGAGGTGCTCGCCCGCCTCCTGGCCGGCGACATCGACATCCTGATCGGCACCCACGCGCTCTTCCAGGAGGACGTCGTCTATCGGGATCTCGGCCTTGCCGTCATCGACGAGCAGCACCGTTTCGGCGTCCAGCAGCGTCTCGCCCTCCAGGCCAAGGGCGGCCCTCTCGGCGCCAGCGTGCTGTTCATGACGGCGACGCCCATCCCGCGCACCCTGCTGATGACCCACTATGGCGATCTCGATGTGTCGCGCCTCACCGAGAAGCCGGCGGGTCGCAAGCCCGTGACGACGGTCGCCATCCCGACCGAGCGGCTCGAGGAAGTGCTCGGCGCCATGGGCCGTGCGCTCGCCACCGGCGCCCAGGTCTATTGGGTCTGTCCCCTCGTCGAGGGCTCCGACAAGCTCGAGCTTGCCGCCGCCGAGGAGCGCTTCGCCCATCTGAAGCAGCATTTCGGCGACCGCGTCGGCATGGTGCACGGCCAGATGAAGGGCCATGAGAAGGATCAGGTCATGGCCGCCTTCTCGGCCGGCGATCTGGCCATCCTCGTCTCGACCACGGTGATCGAGGTCGGTGTCAACGTGCCGAACGCCTCGGTCATGATCATCGAGCATGCCGAGCGCTTCGGCCTCGCCCAGCTCCACCAGCTTCGCGGCCGGGTCGGGCGCGGCAGCCGGCAATCCTCCTGCATCCTGTTCTACCAGGGGCCGCTCGGCGCCACGGCCCGCGCGCGGCTCGAGACCATGCGCGACACCGAGGACGGCTTCGTCATCGCCGAGGAGGACCTGAAGCTGCGCGGTGGCGGGGAACTGCTCGGCACGCGCCAGTCGGGAGCGCCCGAGTTCCGCATCGCCGAGGTGCCGAACGTCGCCGAGCTGCTCGCCACCGCCCGCCAGGACGCCGCCCTCGTGCTCGAGCAGGATCCCCGTCTCACCGGCCTGCGCGGCGAGGCGCTGCGCCAGCTGCTCTATCTCTTCGAATGCGACGAGGCGATCCGCCTGTTCCGCTCGGGCTGAGATCCAAGGAGCGGCGTCAGGAGCCCGGCGCCTGCTGACCGCGCAGGCGGCCCTCGGCTGCGAGCTTCTCGACACCGGTCTTGTCGAGCGCGCCGTTGAACTCGGGCGTGATGAGGCCGGCCGAGATGACGAGCTTGGCGGCATCCTCGATCTTCATGTCGAGCTCGATGACCTCGTTGCGCGGCACGTAGATCAGATAGCCGGTGGTCGGGTTCGGCGTGCAGGGCAGGAAGGCGCACACCGTCGGCTCGCCCGTTCCCAGCCTCGCGTCGACCTCGCCCTTGCTTTCGCCGGCGATGAAGACGATCGACCACATGCCCTTGCGCGGAAACTCGACGAGCGCCACTTTCTGGAACGACGAGCCGCTCTGCGACAGCACCGTCTCGAAGATCTGCTTCAGCCCGTTGTAAACGTTGCGCACCACCGGCATGCGGTTGAGCATCATCTCGCCATAGGAGACGATGGTCCGGCCGAGCAGGTTGGCGGTCAGCGCGCCGATCACCGTGAGGCCGATGATGGCGAACAGCAGGCCGATGCCGGGGATCTGGTCCTGCAGGCCGCTCGGCAGCGAGTAGCCCTCCGGCAGGTAGCGCCGGATCCAGTCGAGCAGGTCCGGCATCAGCGGTTTCACCCAGGCGTCGACCAGATTGACGAACCACCAGACGATGTTGACCGTGATGGCGAGCGGCCCGACGATGATGAGGCCGGTGAGGAAGTAGTTCCTGAGCCGCGCGCCGAGCTGCAGCCGCCGCGGCGCCGTCTCCGGGCTCGCGAGCTTGGCGAGCGGCGCCTCGAGCGCTTCGCCCACGCTTTGCCGCTCACCGTGGCGGCGATGGTCTTTGTCGGAATGCATCGGTTCGCGCCCGCTCGCTCGTTCCGCCCCCCGCGGCCTCCCCGGCCGGTCGGTTCATGCGGAATGGGCCGCAACCGGATGACCGGCTCGGCTGGCGAAGTCTATCACGGAACTGATGGCAGGAAAGTGGAGGCGACGGGCAGGGCTCTCGCCCCGCCCCGGCCGATCAGAGCACGAGGCCGCCGGCAGGTACGCGGGCCCCGCGCGCCCTACCGCGCCACCAGGAAGCAGTCGACGCCGTCGCGGCGCAGCCTTGTGCAGGTCTCCAGCGCGCCACGCTCGTCGGCGAAGGGCCCGAGCTGGACGTGATAGAACGTGCCCATATTGCCGATCGGCGCGGGATAGACCTCCGTTCCCGAGGAACCGAGCGCCGCCCCGTGCTTCGCCCTGAGCTCGACGAGGGCCGCATTGGCTTCCTCGGGGCTGCGCAGCGCCGCGATCTGCAGATGGAAGCGTCCGGCTGCCGGCGTCAGCGCGGCCACGGCCGTCTCGCCCGTTGCCGTCCCGCTGGCCGAGGCGCCGCTCGCGCCGGTCGAGGCGCGGGCCGTTGTCGTGCTCGCCGTCTCCTCGGACGTCGCCGGAGCCGACGAGCCGGCGGTCAGCCCGCCGAACAGATTGCTGAAGAACGAGCCGATCGGGTTGGTGCCGCCACCGGTCTGGCTGCCGGCGTCGCCGCCCGCGAGCCCGAGCTGGGGCGTCGATGGCGAAGTCGAGGACGAGACGTCGCTCGACCAGGTGCCGCCTCCCGACGCCGTGCCCGCCGTCGCGGCCGATGCCGACGTCGCCGCCGGCGTGCCGGTCGACCAGGAGGCCGCCGATGTCTCGGGACCGCTGTCACGGCTGAGCCATGGCAGCACTTCCGTCTCGCCACCCGTGGAGCCGGTCGTTGACGTTGCGACCGCCGTCGCGGGCGCCGCAGCGCTGCCTGAGCTCGCGGCCGCCCGCTCGACCCGCGCCTCGCGCACGATCGGCCCGTCGCGCCGCCCACCACCGCGCATCACGATGGGGCTGCTGCTCTCGGCCGAAGCGACCGCCGTCGCCTCGCCCTGGCTCGCCCCCGAGCTCTCGCCCGAGCCCGAGAAGATGTTGCCGAAGAAATCGCCGGTTCCCGAGAAGATCGATCCGAGGCCGCCGCTGGCCGGAACCGTGGTCGTCGCCTGGCCGCCGCCCGAGGTGCTGCCCGATCCCCCGTCGGTCGACCAGCTCGAGGTCGCGGTCCGCCGCGCCGCCGCGGTGCCGGTCGCCTCGACCGCTCCCGTCGAGGCGGCGCGCGCCGCTCCCGACGTGCTGCCGCCCGGCAGGCTGGCCGAGGACAGCGAGCTCGATCCCGGCGAGGCGACGATCGAGACCGGCGCGGTCGAGACCGTCACCTTGCTCGCCGGCACGCTCTCGGCCGCGACATCGGCTTCGCTCGCGCCGGCATCGCCCGCGCCCGCACGACCGGCTGCGGCGAGATCGGAATTGGCCTTGTCGGCGAGGCCCACGGCCTTGTAGGCGGCGGCCCGGCCGCCATAGGCCTTGCGGCTCTCCTCGGGCGTCAGGCTCTTCAGCCACAGGGCATTGGTGAGGTCGGCGATCGCCTGGGCGTTCTTGCCCGACTTCTGGAAGGCGAGGCCGCGATAGAGATAGGCGCGCGCGAGGTCGGGCCCCTTCAGCGACTTGCCGGCGAGCAGTTCGGTCACCGACTTGATCGTCTGCTCGGATTTGCCCGCCTCATAGGCGCGGACCGCGGGGTCGAGCGGGCCTGCCGCGCCCGCCGGGACGCTCGCCAGGCTGAGGGCCGCCGAGACGAGTGCCGCCGCGACCACGGTCTTTCCACGGAAACGCCCGAGATCCGGCCGGCCGGCTGATCCAATTCGCTGAGCTGTCATCGGCCCCAATCCCACTTCGCTCTTGCGCGGCCCCACGCGCTGCTATGCGGCGTCTCGACAACGCGCGCGGCCGGCGTTGCGCAGCTCCAAAGGCGCGACATCCCACTGGCGTCGATCGCCCCGGCCCGTCTCCGTGCGAGGAGGTGCCGACGATCGGCGCCGGCGGCGGGGAGAATGCCGGAAACCCGGTTCATGTCCCGCCCGGCCGCGCCCCTTGAGGAAGCTGCGGCCGGATGCCGTCACAACTCTAGCCCTGATAGGCGATTCGGGCAATTTTGCGTGGAGTTTGTCAAGGTTATTCCACGGTCACGGACTTGGCGAGATTGCGCGGCTGGTCGACGTCGGTGCCCATATGCACGGCCGTATGATAGGCGAGGAGCTGCACCGGCACGGCGTAGATCAGCGGGTTGGTGAACGGATGGGCCTTCGGCAGGCGGATCGTGGCGGCGGTCTTGCAGCCGGCCTTCTCCGGATCGGCGTCGGTGACGAGGATGATCTGCCCGCCGCGTGCCGCCACCTCCTGCATGTTGGAGACCGTCTTCTCGAACAGATCGTCGTCGGGCGCGAGCACGATCACCGGTACGTTCTCGTCGATCAGCGCGATCGGCCCGTGCTTCAGCTCGCCCGCCGCATAGCCCTCGGCGTGGATGTAGGAGATTTCCTTCAGCTTGAGCGCGCCCTCGAGGGCCACCGGATAGTGGATGCCGCGACCGAGATAGAGCACGTCGCGCGCCTTCGAGAGCGAGCTGGCGAGCTCCTCGTAGCTGGCCTCGTCGTGCAGCAGCGTCGAGATGTGGCGCGGCACCTCCATCAGCGCAT
The DNA here is from genome assembly GCA_041397765.1 of Hyphomicrobiaceae bacterium. GTDB lineage: Bacteria > Pseudomonadota > Alphaproteobacteria > Rhizobiales > Hyphomicrobiaceae > JAWKWA01. The sequence goes on from JAWKWA010000005.1 coordinate 10,395, forward strand.
CGACGAGTTCGCGCTCCTTGTCGGCCGAGATGACGCCGCGCGCCCGCCCGGCAGCGATGGCAAGGCAGGCCATGACGGCGAGCTGGCAGGTGAAGGCCTTGGTCGAGGCGACGCCGATCTCGGGCCCGGCGAGCGTCGGCAGCAGTGCATGCGATTCGCGTGCGATCGTCGAGGTGCGCACATTGCAGACCGACGCGATGCGCTGGCCGGTCTCGCGGCAGTAGCGCAGCGCGGCGAGCGTGTCGGCGGTCTCGCCCGACTGCGAGACGAAGATGGCGAGCCCGCCCTCCGCCATCGGCGCCTCGCGATAGCGGAACTCCGAGGCGATATCGACGTCGACCGGCACCCGCGCATAGCGTTCCAGCCAGTATTTGCCGACGAGGCCGGCGAGATAGGCGGTGCCGCAGGCCGAGATGGTGACGCGGTTGATGCGGGCGAGGTCGACGCCGAGATCGGGGAAGCGCGCCTTGCCGGCGGCAAGATCGAGATAATTGGCGAGCGTATGCGAGATCACCTCGGGCTGCTCGTGGATCTCCTTGGCCATGAAGTGGCGGTGATTGCCCTTGTCGACGAGGAGCGCGCTCGCCACCGACCGCACCATCGCCCGCTCGACGACCTCGCCGGCCTTGTCGCGGATCGTCACGCCCTCGCGCGTCAGCACCGCCCAGTCGCCCTCGTCGAGATAGGTGATGGTGTCGGTGAAGGGCGCGAGCGCGATCGCGTCCGAGCCCAGATACATCTCGCCCTTGCCGTGGCCGACCGCGAGCGGGCTGCCCTGGCGCGCGCCGATCATCAGATCGTCGTGGCCCGCGAAGATGATGGCGAGCGCGAAGGCGCCGTGCAGCTGCTTCAGCACCGCCCCGACGGCCGCTTCGGGCTGAAGCCCTCTCTCCAGCTCGCGCGTGATCAGGTGGACGACCATCTCGGTGTCCGTGTCGGACTGGAACTGGCGCCCCTCCTTCAGCAGCTCCTCGCGCAGCTCGCGGAAATTCTCGATGATGCCGTTGTGCACGACCGAGACCTTGTCGGTCATGTGCGGATGGGCATTGCGCTCGGTCGGCGCGCCGTGGGTCGCCCAGCGCGTATGACCGATCCCGGTGCGGCCCGGCAGCGGCTCGCTGTTGAGACGGATCTCGAGATTCTTGAGCTTGCCTTCCGAGCGGCGACGATCGAGATGGCCGTTGACGACGGTGGCGATGCCGGCGGAATCATAGCCGCGATATTCGAGACGCCTGAGCGCATCGACGAGGCTCTCAGCCACTTGGTCGGTGCCGAGAATGCCGACGATTCCGCACATGCCGTGTCCTCCGTGAAATCCCCCGAGGCCCGCCGGGCCGAGATGTCGAACTCAATAAGGCCCGCCGGGCCGAGATGTCGCACTCGATGAGGCCCGCCGGGCCCGCGATTTGGCAGCTCAGGAGCGCTTCTGCATCAGCGCCCTGAATTTCGCCGCCCAGCCCGGGATCTCCGCCTGTTTGGAGCGCTCGAGCGCCAGGGCGTTCTCCGACACGTCCTTCGTCACGACGCTGCCCGAGCCGATATAGGCGCCCTCGCCGATCTTCACCGGCGCGACGAGCGAGGAGTTCGAGCCGATGAAGGCGCCCGCTCCGATCTCGGTCTTGTGCTTGCGGAAGCCGTCGTAGTTGCAGAAGATCGTGCCGGCCCCGATATTGGCGCCCGCCCCGACCGAGCCGTCACCCAGATAGGAGAGGTGGTTGGCCTTGGCGCCCGCGCCGACCGCGACATTCTTCACCTCGACGAAGTTGCCGATGTGGGCGCCCCGGCCGATCTCCGCGCCCGGTCGCAGCCGCGCATAGGGGCCGATCTCGGCGCCCTCGCGCACCACCGTCCCGGCTTTCACCTTGCGGTCGGTGCCCGTCAGATGGCTGAAGGCGCGCACCGTCACCCCGTCCTCGATCGTGACGCCCGGGCCGAACACCACATAGGGCTCGATCACCACGTCGCGGCCGAGCCGGGTGTCGAAGCTGAAATGCACGGTCTCGGGGGCGACGAGCGTCGCGCCCTCGGCCATGGCGCATGTGCGGGCGCGGACCTGGAACATCCGCTCGGCTTCCGCCAGCTGGCTGCGGTCGTTGATGCCGAGCATCTCGTCCTCGCGGCCCGTCACCGCCGCCGCTGCGACGCCCATCGACCGGCCGATCTCGACGGCGTCCGTCAGATAGTACTCGCCCTTGGCATTGTTGTTGCCGATCCGGCCGAGGATCTCGAGCATGGTCTCGCTGCGAAAACCCATGACGCCGGTATTGCACAGCTTGACCTGCCGCTCCGCCTCGCTCGCATCCTTGTGCTCGCGGATGGCGATCACCTGGCCGGAGGCATCCTGCAAGAGCCGCCCATAGCCGGTCGGATCGCTTGCCTGAAAGCCGACGACGGCGATGCCGGCCGCGGCGAGACCGTTGCTTGCCGCCGCGATGGTCTCCGGCGTGATCAGTGGCGTATCGCCGAACAGCACGATCACGTCGCCGCTGGCCCTGGCGATCGTTTCCCGGGCCGCCAGCACCGCGTCGCCCGTGCCCATCTGGCCGGGCTGAACGTGGACCTCCGCACCCGGGAACCAGCGGATCGCCTCGGCGCGGACATCGTCCATGCCCGGGCCGACCACCACGGCGATCTTGTCGGCGCCCGCCGCGCCCGCCGAGGCGATGACGTGACCGAGAAGCGAGCGGCCGGCCACCTCGTGCAGGACCTTCGGGCGGTCGGACTTCATCCGTGTGCCCTTGCCGGCGGCGAGGATGATGATGAGAAGAGGCCGTCCGCTCATTCCGTCTCCTGCACTGCTGCACCGGTCGCCGCATCGCGCCGCCCGTGTCGCGACCCCGATGGCCCGATGGCCCGAGGGCGCCTATGGCCGAATCACGCGCGTCCCCGCGTCGGTTCCCCTGCCATGGAACCCGGCGCAGCGCCCAATCAAAACGCGTTACAGCCCGATTCGTCCGTGTCGGCCAACGGACAAAGCGCGTCGGCCGCGATCGCGATGCTGGATTGGTGGTGCCGGCTGTCCAACGGCGACTGTTGCCGCGGCGCTACAGTCGGTGTGTTTCCACAGTCGCGCATCGGCAACAGTGCGGCATTCCGGTAGAGGAGTTGATCGTGCAATGCGACTCGTCGCAGAGAGGGCAGTGCTGGCGGAAGGCCATGTAGGTCCACGTCAAACCCATATGGGCCCACGCTAAACTGAATGAGTCGCGCGCGCCCGATCGCCCAGATGATCGCGATCGGCGCCGCACGAGGAGGCCCGGGGCAGCCTGGGAATGACGCGGGCGGTCCCGCCGTTCATGCAACGACAAGGGTCGAGAAGCTGAGCCATGACAGAGATCCACGACATGCCGGCCGCTGCCCAGCCGAAGGCGCGCCTCTCCAGGCGCAGTGCTCTCTATCTCGCCTTCTGGGTGCTGCTCGGCGCCGGTGCCGCCACCTACATCGCGGCGCTCGCCTTTGCGCCCGACACCGTGCGCTCGGCCTTCACGGGTGAGAGCCGGGAACAGAAGGCCATCGCCGAGCTGACCCGTGCGATCGCCGCGCTCGAGCACCGCATCGCCGATGTCGGCGGCGATCTCGACGCCGTGAAGGAGGATCTCGCCGAGCTCGCCGCCGCCGGTCACGGTCTCGACCAGCGCCTGAGCGCCCTCGACGGCGGCGGAGCCCAGGCCTCGGCCGAGGGCGGCGATGCCGCGACCGCCGGGGCGAGCGACGACGCCGGGGGCGAAGGCCTGTCGACAGCCTCGATCACGGTGCCGGAGGATGAGGCTGCCGCCAGCGATGCGGACGGCGACGAGGCGGCCGCCGAGGTTCCCCTCGCAAAGCCGGCGAAAGAGGCGGTGAGGAAGGCCGGCAAGGCCGTCGCCGCATTGAAGGGCAGCGATGCCGAGGCCATCGAGGCCGTCACCGACGCGGCGGATGTGGCCGTCAGCAGCGAAGACTTGCTCTCCACCGTCGACCTCACGGGCGAGAGTGGCAAGTCTGCCGATGCCGCCGCCGAGGCAGAGCCGTCCGGCTCCTGGGGGTCGAGTGTCGCCGAGGCGCCCAAGCGCCAGACATTCGGCCTCGAGCTTGCCATGTCGACCTCGCCCGAGGCCCTGCGTCTCAACTGGGACCTGCTCAGCGAGCGGCACCGCGACATTCTCGGCGGCCTCTCGGCCCGGGCCCAGACGAGCCCTGAGGACCCCGACAGCTATCACCTCGTCGCCGGGCCGTTCCGCAGCGCCGAGGACGCCATCTCGGCCTGCAGCGAGCTGCAGCAGCAGAGCGTGTCGTGCCGCCTGACGAGCTTCTCGGGTACGCAGCTCTAGTGGTTCGCTACCGACATTTGCATTCCGTCTCAGAACCCGTGAGAGCATCGGAATATGGATTCTAGTGGAGCTTTTGAATTTGACACCTGAGAACGCGCTTCGCAGTAACCGCGGGACACGAAGTGTCAAATTCGCTCCACCAGGGCCCGATCGTCGACCCGCATCCCACTCCGAAGTTTACTGACGCGCCCTCGTGGGCCCGGCGCAAGTCCGGGCCCCTGCGCTTCCGGAGCCGATTGGATGATGGGCTGGCGGGGGCTGCTGCCCTCGAATTGACCCGAGCCAAGGCCGGCGAGCTGCGACCACGATGCCGCGACGGGCGAACCTGGCCATTGGCGCCGTCGTCCCAAGGGGGACAAGCGGTCGCCCGAGCGCGCCCTATTCGGCGAAGATGATGGCGATCGCCCGATAGCCAGATTTCGTCAGCACCGGGGGGAACCGCGTCTCGTCGCTGGCGACGGCATCGTCCGCCATCACCGCCATCTGCCGCCGCATCGCCTCCTTCTCGACCGCGATGCTCTGACCGTTTCGCCGGTAACCGTTCCGCGTGCCGCCCCGCTCCGACAGCCAGAAGCGCGGCACCTCGCCCGAGCGCAACTCCTCCGACAGGACACCGTCCCGGCCCGTCATCCGCCTGAGGAGCGCCATGGCGTTCCGCTGATGCATGCGGATGCAACCGTGCGAATCGATTGAGCCGAGCCGGCCATAGCGTCCAGGCGTCGTACCGTGGAAGGCGACACCTGAGCGTCGCCCGCCGGTGTAGTGCAGGTCGATGAACATGGCGTGGATCATGCCGGGGCCGGCATAGCCGGGCACCACGCGGCCACGCCTCTCGTCGAGACCGAACACGCCGAGCGGTGTCGGGCCGGAGAACTTGTCGCCCGGATATTTCCGCCCCGTCGAGACCAGCCAGCTGAAGGTCGGCTCCTCGCCCTCGCCGAGCCCCTTCTTCTTCCAAAAGGCTTCGTCCCACATGGCGAGCCGCCAGGGACCGCCGACCCGCTCGCGCGCCAGCACCCACATGCGCTGCCGGTTGGGACCGCTGCCCGAGGCGTTGACATAGTAGGCGAGGGTGAAGCGCGGATCGATCTCGCTCGGCGCCAGATAGTCGGCTCCGCCCCGCAGGCTCTCCAGATAGGCGATGGCGCCGCCCTGGCCGAGCCCGCCGGCCTCATCGCCATCGGCCGCCCGTGCGCCCGAGGGCGCCCACATGACGGTGAGCAGCATCAAACCGATCACCATCCGGATCAGCCGGCAAGCCATGGCGTCGTTCCCTTTCGAAATTCGGTCGGGCCGGCGAACGGGTTGCCGGACGCCGCGAGTCGTGCAGGAAGAATGCCACGGGACCTGCAAAGAAAGTGATGAGATTGCGCCACGGCGCCCGGCTGATCATGGCAGCGCGGGCCGGGGTGCCGCGATCGCCGATGGCGGCGCCTTCCGGTCAGCCCCCTTCCGGTCAGGCCCCGTCCCGTTCGGGAATTCGGGGTTTGGACCCCTGCCGATTCTGCGTGCCGGTCACCGAGCGATGCGTCGGTCTGCTCGCGGGGGTTCGCGGGGACGTCCGCCATGGCACGCCGAGGCGATGCGACCGGTCGCGCTTCTCCGGCTTGCCCGCCGCGCGGATCGCCCCTATACCGTCCCCGCCGCTCCCTTCGTCTATCGGTTAGGACGTCAGATTTTCAATCTGAAAAGAGGGGTTCGACTCCCCTAGGGAGCGCCAGAGCCGGTCTCGCGCACTGAATGTGCCGAGGGAGCGGGAGATCCGCCCGGTTTCCATTCGGCGCTGAGAGACGCGCCACCGGCCGTCCCCTCGCGGCATCCCGCCGCGTCTCATGCGATCGCCCTCTCGAGCGCGGCGATGCCCTCGATATGAGCGATGAGACCGGCGGACGGGTCGGGTGGCACCTGGCCGAAGTGCGGACAGAGCCCGAGCGAGCCGACGATCTCGCGGAACAGCCGGTCGGGCGCCTGCCGGGTGCGCGTCAGCTCCGCCACGATCTCCATGCCGACGATGTTTTCGCGCAACCGGCTGCGCAGGCCGAGATCCGCCTCGCAGATGTCGTGGGTTCCATCGGCCGCGAGCCGCGCCTCGAGCGTCCGGTAGTCGTCGAGATTGTTGAGAAGAACCGTCCTCACCCAGGCCATTCGCCGGCTGAGCCCCTCGATGCCGCGGATCAGACGGTTGACCCTCGGTTCGGGGAAGGCGGGCGGGGCCTTCGTCGCCGCGAGGGCACCGGCGCCCGGCGGCAGGGTCAGGCCGGCCACACAGGCGCCGCCAAGCGCCAGCGTCTGTCTGCGATCGAGCCGTGCCGTCTTGCGGGTCATGTTCCCCCTCCCTCGGATGTGCTCCGGCTCGTCCGCCACATCGCCCTCGGCCCTGCGCTTCCTCTCATGCGAGTGGCTCGATCCCGGCATTTGCATCCTGTTTCAGAATTCGCGCGAGCATCGAAAGCGCGCAATTGCGGCAGCGGCGGGACCATCAGCGCGGACCATCGCCCCCTCTCGCCGCCGCGATGAGCTCGGCGAGACGGGCCGCGCTCACGCCCGGATCGCCGACATTCTCGATCCTCACCCGTTCCCCGCTCCCGGCCTCCACCCCCGGCCGTGCGAGGCGCTGCGCCACCGCCGCCCCGTCCTCGCGCCCGCGCGCCGTGAGCCGGCTCACCAGCACCTCCGGCGGCGCCGTCACCTCGACGACGAGGCTCCGCGCGCAGAGCGCACCGGCCGCCTCGACCATGCCGCGCGAGATATTGGCGACGACCGTCCGCCCGGCGGCGAGATCATCGAGCATGGCGCACGGCAGCCCGTAGGCGAGACCATGCGCGCGCCAGCTGAGCGCGAAGGCGCCCGCCTGCTCCGCCGCCGCGAATGCCTCATCGCTCATCGGCAGATGCCGCTCCCCGTCCGCGCCCGCCGGCCGCGTGATCGTGCGCCTGACGAAGACGATGTCCTGACGCCCCGAAAGCAGCGCCCGGGCAAGGCCGATCAGCGTGTCCTTGCCCGCGCCCGACGGTCCGACCACCAGCACCAGCGTGCCCGACGAAGGCTTGCCGGAGCATCGGGCGTCGCGGTCCATGCCTGACATCGTGCCGCTCCGTGCAGCGGTTTCGCCTCGTCAGATCGCGAGGCCACGCTCGGCGAGCCAGCGGGCCGACGGCAGCACATCGACCGCGTCGTTCATCTCCAGGATCAACCGCGGCAGCTCCTCGAGCTCGCCGAGCGCCTCGAACACGGCCGGCCACAGGATCGTGCCCCGCCCGATCGCCCAGTGCCGGTCGGCAACCGCGTCGGCATCCTGCAGATGGACATGCGCGAGCATGTCGCCGGCGGCGCGCACATAGACGTCGACCGGCGGCGCGCCGGTGGCACCGAAGGCGTAATGCGCGTGTCCCGTATCGATCGAGACCTTGACCGCGGGCGATGCGAAGGAGCGGGCGAGCGCCACGCGCTCGGCGGGGTCCTTGTCCTCGATGTTCTCGATGACGATGGTGATGCCGTGGTCGGCCGCCTTGCGCACCGCATCGCCGAGGCACAGATGCACGAGCTCGATCGTCGGATCGCTCGAGGCCGGCCGCGTGCCGCGATTGTACCAGTGCCAGGTGGTGAACGGGCTGTGCACGACGAAATGGGCGCCGCCGCGATCCCCGTTCATGATCCGGCAGACCTCGAGGCCGGCGTCGATCCGCGCCTTGGCCACTGCGCGCACGTCCGGATCGGGGGTGGCGAGGTCGAACCCCCAGAACGGTCCGTGGATGCCGAGCCGGCCGGAGTAGCCGCCGAACGCCCGCGCCGCCGCCTCGGCGCGCTCGCGCCAGCCATCGCCGCGCAGCGCCTCCACGGCGATGAAGTCCTGCACCTCGACATCGCGCTGATGCTCGAGGATGAAATCCCGCAGGCCCTCGACCCGCTGAAGATCGGCGACATTGAGCGCCGCGCCGAGCACCGGCAGCCTGTTCGATCTCGACATCTTTCGTTCTCCGTTGGGGCTGCCGCAAGGCTTCGCGCCTCGATCATCGGCGCACATAGTGCCAGGACTTGCAATGAGGCACGAAGCCGATCCGCTGGTAGCAGCGGTTGGACGCCGGATTGCGCAGGTCCGTATAGAGCGAGACGACCGTTCGGCCTTCATCGAGCAGCATCTCGGCGGCTGCCGCCGTCGCCGAGCCGGCATAGCCGCGCCCGCGCTCCTCGGGGGGCGTGTAGACCGGCGCGATGCCGCCCGATCGCCCGGGCCGCCGTCCGATGGCGGCGAAGGAGACGACGCGCCCCGCGACCGTCCAGAGCATGTAGCGGCCGCTGGCCGCCGCCCGCTCGCCGTCCTCGGGTCTGGGCGGCGCCTCGTGCGGTGTCGCCTCGGCGTGGAAGGCGGCGAGCCAGCGGGCGAGGAGCGGGCCGTCCTGCGGTACTGCGAGGCGCGCCTCGCCGGCCGCACCGGGGAAGCGCGGCCGCTGGTCGAGCCGGTAGATGCATTGCGGGATCGGATCGAGGAGCTCGATGCCGAGGCGGCGGACCTCGCCGGCGACATGATGCGGGGCCTCGTCGGCGCCGACGATTCCGGCGAACGCCCCCGTTGCCAGATCGCGGCCGAGCGCGATGCATTCGCCCTCGTCGAGCCGACCGAGCAGCACCGGACGGCCCGCCATGGCGATGGCGCAGTGCCCGGCCGGCCCGAGCGACCAGCGGCGCGCCGCGTCCGGATCGGCGCTCTTCGCCCATGTCATGACGCTGATGACGAGGCCGAACCGGACCTCGTCGGCGCTGAGCGCCGGCAGGTGCAATTGTGTGAACGCCGCCAGATCCATGATGCCTCGCCTCCTCGCTGGCCACGGTCCGGCCTCCTGCCAGTCGGTCCGGAATGCCTTGCGCGCCGCGCCTTGGAGCTTCGCACGGGAACGAGGGCGGACCGGCTGGCTTCAGCCGCCGGCCGCCATCTTGACCGCCGCGATGGCGCGCGCAAAGACGGGACGCGCGGCACGGATTGCTTCCGAGGCCGCCGACGGAGGGATCTCGCGGTCCTGTCCGCGATCGCGCGGCGGCACCGGACGGCCGAGCCCCAGATAGCCGAGTTCGGCCGCGCCGAGCGCCGTCAGCTCACCATGGCCGCGCATCACCACCGGCCGCCCGAGTGCGTCGGCGAGGAACTGCACGAAATACCCGTTGTTGGTGAGGCCGCCATCGATCGAGATGGCCGTCTCCGGCGCGCCCCCCAGCATCTCCACCAATTCGACCGCGCGCAACGCCACACCCTCGAGCACGGCGCGGCGCATGTCGGCGGCGCTCGTGCTCTGGCGCAGCCCGAGAAAGGCGCCGCCCGCCGCCCGGTCCCAGTGTGGTGCCGCGAGCCCCGCCAGCGCCGGCACGAAGACGTGCCCGCGCACGAGCGCGGATGGTCCCGCCGGCATCTCGAAGTCGGCGAGCCCGCCCGCCAGTCCGACCGAGCTCGCCCACTCGACGGCCGCCGCCGCAGTGTAGTCGCCGCCATCGAGCGCATAGACCGGACGCGCGCCGGCGAGTTGCCAGGCGATCGTCGGCACGAGGCCGGCCCTGTCGCTGACCGGCGTTTCGCCCGTGAGGGCGAGCGCGAACGTGCCGGTGCCGAAGGTGATCTTGAGGTCACCGGCCCGCCGGCAGCCATGACCGAAGAGCGCGGCCTGCTGGTCGACGACGCTCGCCGTCACCGGGATCGAGCGGCCCGCGATCCGTGCTTCGCCGATCGGGCCGGTGGTCGGCACGATCGACGGCAGCAGATCGACCGGCACGCCGAACAGGTCAGCGAGCTCGTCGCTCCATCGCCCCGCCGCCAGATCCATCAGCGAGGTGCGCGACGCGGTCGTGATGTCGGTGGCATAGCGTCCGGTGAGCCGGGCGAGGAAGAAGGCATCCGACGTTGCAAGGCCGAGGCGGCTGGTCCGCGCCAGCGCGCGCACGCCATCGACGTTCTCCAGCAGCCAGGCGAGCTTCCCGGCAGAGAAATAGGCGTCGACCGGCAGGCCGCAGATCGCGGTGATCCGCTCGCGCGCCTCCGGGGCGAGCGCGTCGAGCCACGCCTGCGTGCGCTGGTCCTGCCAGACGATGGCATTGTGCAGCGGCCGGCCGCTGTCGCGGTCGAAGGCGACGACGGTCTCGCCCTGATTGTCGATGGCGATGCCGGCGATGCCGGGCTCCTTGGCGAGGGCCTCCCCGATCAGCGTCTCGATATTGCCGATCAGCTCGTCGGCGTCGTGCTCGACGAGGCCTTCGCCGCCATGGATCTGCCGGTGGCGGATGGCGCCGACGGGGTCGAGCCGCCCGTCGTCGCGCAGGAGGAACGCCTTGGTGCTGGTCGTTCCCTGGTCGATGGCGAGCACGGTCATCGCTTGGTTCTCCAATGGGGCGCCTCGCGCGCGAGATCGGCGGCGATCTGGCGTCCGGCCGCCCGTCCCTCGAGCGCGCATCGCCCCGAGGCGCGCACACCGAAGCGCACATTGCCCGCCGCGTAAATCGCCGGATCGCTGGTGCACAGCCGCGCATCGACCCGTGGACCGCCGGTCGCCGGATCGATCCCGACATCATGCGCCCTGAGAAGGCTCGCCTCCGGCACCCATCGGCCGGTGAAGACGACCGCATCGCAGTCGAGCGTCTCGCGATGGCCCTCCCGCTCGATGGTGAGGCCGGTGACGATCTCGCGCCCCTCGATCCGCAGCGGCCGGGCGCGCCTCAGCACCGGCACGCCATAGAGCAGCCGGGCAAGCTGCGGCACCGGCGCCATCGCCTCCGCGCGGCGACCCTCGGCGAGGATGGCGAGCGGCCGCACCCCGCCATGCCGGAGCGTCAGGATGCTCGAGAAGGCGACGAGCTCCGAGCCGACCACGATCGGTCGCCGGCATGGCAGCCGTCCGTTCAGATAGACGAAGCGCTGCAGGGCGCCGGTCGTCAGGATGCCGAACGGCCGCCCGCCCGAGACGAGACGGGCCGCCCGCGGTGCCTCGCGAATGCCGGTCGCGACCAGCACCGCCCGGGCGGCGATCCTCCGTGGCCCCTCGGGCGTCGAGACCGCGAGGCTCGGCCCCTGCTCGATCGCCGTCACCTGATGGCCGGTGCGGATGTCGAGATGGCGGCTGAGCTCCCTGAGGAGTGCCGCATAGCGGGGACCGGTCGCGAGCCGCTTCAGATCGAGCATGCCGAACCCGGTATGGCCGCAATGGCGCACGGTGCCTCCGGCCTCCGCCTCGCGCTCGAGCACGACGACGCGCTTGACGCCCGAGCGCACCGCCTCCCGGGCCGCCGAGAGGCCCGCCGGCCCCGCGCCGACGATGGCGAGATCGACCGCTTCAGCCGTCATGGCCGAGCCTCGTGACGGCGAGCGGCCGGGCGAGGCGCCCCTCTGCGAGCGTCGTGACCGCGGCGAGACAGTTGAAGCCCTGGCAGCGGCCCATGGTGGCGCGTGTGCGGCGCTTCAGTCCGCCGAGATCGCCCGCCGGCAGCGGACCTGCGAGCGCCGCCTCGATCTCGTCGCGCGTGACGCTCTCGCACAGGCAGACGATGGCGCCCCGGCCCGGACGCTCGTGGTCGCGCGGGGCATGCTCGGCGAGATTGGCAACGCGCGGCACGACCGGCTCGGCGATCGGCGAGAGCGGCCGGAAATGCTCGCCGACGAGATCCGCGACATGCTCGCCGATGCCGAGCGCGGCGGTGAGACCCGTCGAGCGGATGCCCGCGACCGTGATCCAGCCGGCGCCGCGGTCGGCATCGATGATGTAGTCGCTGCGCTCGCTCGCCGGCCTGAGGCCCGCATAGAGCGCCGTCACCGGCTCATCGCCGAGCGCCGGCACCATCCGCGTGCCCTCGGCGATCAGCGTCTTCAGCGTCGCCTCGTCGACCGAGGCGTCCTCGCGGTCGTCCTGGTCCTCCGCCGTCGGCCCGACGAGCACATTGCCGAAGGCGGTCGGGCAGAGCACGATGCCCTTGGTGCGCGCCGTCGGCACCGGCAGTACGATGGTCGGCATGAAGCGCCGTGCCGTCTTGTCGAGCACGACGAACTGGCCCTTGCGCGGACGTATGGTGAAGCCGCCTCGTCCGGCGAGCGCCTCGACGCGGTCGCCGAAATTGCCCGCGCAATTGACGACGAGCCGTGCGGCGATGTCGCCGCGCTTCGTCGCAAGATGCCAGATACCGTCGCGCCTTGGGCGCCCGTCACCTCCGCACCGCGCACGATCCGTGCCCCGTTGGCGAGTGCCTGCAGGCAATAGGCGAGGGGAGCCGACCAAGGGTCGATGACATGCTCGCCGGGGACATGGAGCCCGGCGCGCGCTGCCGCGCCGAGATGGGGATGATGGCCGAGCAGCCCCGCCCGGTCGAGTGGCCGGACCTCGCTGACGCCGTTCTCGTGCGCCTTCTTCAGGATCGCAGGCAGTGCCGCCGCCTCCACTTCGCTCCAGGCGACGAGGAGAGCATCGGTCGGAAGCAGCGGCAGGCCGAGCCCGTCGCGGATCTTCAGATAGATGGCCCGGCCGCGCTGCATCAGCCGGTGCTCGAGACTGCCGGGCGGCGCGTCGAAGGCGGTGTGAAGGATGCCGGAATTGCCTTTGCTCGCCCCCGACAGGATGTCGTCGCCCCGCTCGAGGAGCACCGCATCGAGCCCGCCGAGCGCGAGCGCGCGCACGACCGCGCAGCCGACCACGCCCCCGCCGATGACGGCGATGTCGTGGATCGGCGGCGGGTTCGCGGCGTCGGTGAGGGACATCGGATGAGGACCTGGGAGGGAGCGTGCCTCTGTCGCCCCTGCAAGGCCGCGCCATGGCGTTTCGACAGTCGGCGAGCCCCGCCCGCCCGTCAAGCGGCTGACAGGCGGCTCCCCGCGACGGCCACCGCTTTGCCTTGCCCGCGCCCCCTGCCCCCTGTTATCCAGTCGAATAGAGAGAAGACCCGCCAGCGGTTACGGCCGCGCGTCGCGACAGTCCTTCCTGAGCCTTCGTTGTCCGACGGCGCCAGCCTCGGCTGGCGAGCCGACGGCCATTGCCGCCGCAAGGTGGGCCGAGCTGGGGCAAGGGACATCCCGGCCGAGGCATGCCCCTCTTGGGGCGGCGAGTGCGGGCACGAGACAAGGGGGAGGCGCCGCATGAGCGGGTCGATACAGCATGCCTAGGGCGGTGCGCGGCTTCGTGCACTTCGTCGACCGGTTCAATCGCTGGATCGGCCGCATTGCGATGTTCCTCATCGTGCTGCTGCTGGCGATCCTGCTGCAGGCGGCCTTCTACAAGACCGCCTTCGACGTCTCGCCGATCTGGACGGTCGAGATGGCGCAGTTCACCCTCACCACCTACTACATGCTCGGCGGCGCCTACAGCATGCAGAACGGCGCCCATGTCCGCATGGACCTGTTCTACGGGCGCTGGCGTCCGCGCACGCGGGCGATCGTCGATGCGATCACCGTGCTCTGCCTCATCTTCTATCTCGTCATCCTGCTCTGGGGAGCGCTCGAGAGCGCCCGCTACGTCTTCGAGACCGGTCAGCGCCGGCCGAGCGCCTGGCATCCCGAGCTCTGGCCGATCCGCTCGATCATGGCGTTCGGCGTGTTCCTGATGCTTCTTCAGTCCTTGTCGATCTTCTTCAAGGATCTCGCCACGGCGCTCGGGGAGCCGCTCGATGACCTATGAGATGATCGCCCTCACGATGTTCCTGTCGATGATGGTTCTCCTCGCGACAGGGCAGCGGGTGTTCGGCGCCATCGGTTTCGTCGCGGCCATCTCGGCGATGTTCCTGTGGGGCGACGGCGCCCACAACATGCCCTTCGCCGGCGCCGGCAAGCTGCAGGACTGGTACGCCCTCGTCACCGTGCCGATGTTCGTGCTGATGGGCTATGTGCTCGCCGAGTCGGGCATCGCCAGCGACCTCTACCGCATGTTCCATGTCTTCATGGGCGGCCTGCGCGGCGGTCTTGCCATCGGCACCATCGGCCTCATGGTGCTGATCTCGGTGATCAACGGCCTGTCGATCGCCGGCATGGCGATCGGCGCGACCATCGCGCTGCCCGAGCTTCTGAAGCGCGGCTACGACAAGCAGATGATCACCGGCGTCGTGCAGGCCGGCTCGACCCTCGGCATCCTCATCCCGCCGAGCGTGGTGCTCGTTCTCTATGCGATGATCGCGCGCCAGCCCGTCGACCAGCTCTGGCTCGCCGGCATCCTGCCGGGCCTGCTGCTCGCGGCGATCTTCATGCTCTATATCGCCATCCGCTGCTGGCTGCAGCCCGAGCTCGGCCCCGTGCTGCCGGCCGAGGAGCGTGCGATCCCCTTCTCCGAGAAGATGCGCCTGCTCGGCGTCGGCCTCGTGCCGCTCGCCGTTTTCGGCGTCATGATCGGGCTGTTCGTCACCGGCAAGACCAGCCTCGTGGAAAGCTCGGCAGTCGGCGCCACGGCGGCCGTGCTGGCGACGGCGCTGAAGGGGCAGCTCACCTGGAAGTTGATCGAGTCGACCTTCCAGAAGACCCTCGACATCACCGCCATGTTCATGTGGATCATCCTGGCGGCGCTGTGCTTCGGGGCAGTGTTCGACGGCCTCGGCGCCGTCAATGCCATCAAGTCGCTGTTCCTGGAGAAGCTCGGCCTCTCTCCCTGGGAGGTGCTGATCCTGATGCAGCTCTCCTTCATCGTCATGGGCATGTTTCTCGACGACACGGCCATGCTGGTGATCGTGGCGCCGCTCTATATTCCGCTCGTCCGCGCCCTCGGCTTCGATCTCGTCTGGTACGGCGTGCTCTACACCATCACCTGCCAGATCGCCTATATCACCCCGCCTTTCGGCTACAACCTCTTCCTGATGCGCACCATGGCCCCGCCCGAGATCGGCATGGGCGACATCTACCGCTCGATCGTGCCCTTCGTGCTGCTCATGGTCCTGGCGCTGGGCGTCGTCATGGTCTTCCCCGAGATCGCGCTCTGGCTGCCGCAACTCTATCGCGGCGGTTGAGCAGACCCGACCGGGGCGAATGGCTTTGGCGAGGATGGTACTTGCCTCGCCTCGGTGCGCCGGTCCATCCTGTCAATAGAGCGTGGGGAGGCGCCGATTGCGGTCTTCCTCAGATGATAATCTCGGCCTCGCGCTCGGCCCGTGGAGGAAAGGAAGACGACGTGGACAAGAACAGACGCAAGTTTCTGAAGACGGCAGGCGTTGCGACCGCCGGCGCCGCCGCCGCGACGGTCAGCGCCCCTATGTCGCCCGCGCCCAGTCACCGATCAAATGGCGCCTGCAGACCTATGCGGGACCGGCCCTCGCCGAGCATGTGATCAAGCCCTCGATCGATGCCTTCAACAAGGCGGCGAACGGCGAGATGACGATCGAGCTCTACACCGCCGACCAGCTCGTACCCACCTCCGAGCTGTTCCGCGCCCTCCAGGCCGGCACCGTCGATGCCATCCAGCACGACGACGACTCGGTCGGCGCGCCCGTCGATGTGGCGCTCTTCTCCGCCTACTTCCCGCTCGGCACCCGCTATTCTCTCGACGTGCCGGTGCTGTGGAACAATTACGGCCTGAAGGACATCTGGGAGGAGGCCTATAAGGGCGTCGAGAACGTCACCTGGCTCTCGACCGGCTCCTGGGACCCCTGCAACTTCGCCACCACCAAGCCGATCCGCTCGATCGCCGACCTCAAGGGCCTTCGCGTGTTCTCGCCGCCGACGGCCGGCCAGTTCCTCACGCGCTTCGGCGTCGTGCCGGTGACGCTGCCCTGGGAGGACGTGCAGGTCTCGATCCAGACCGGCGAGCTCGACGGCATCGCCTGGTGCGGCATGACCGAGTGCTACACCGTCGGCTGGGCCGACGTGACCAAGTACTACCTCACCAACAACATCTCCGGCGCCTGGGCCGGTTCCTACTTCGTCAACACCGAGAAATGGAACCAGGTGCCAGAGCACCTGCGAACGCTCTATCGGATGTCGATCGACCAGTCGCACTACTATCGCCAGTACTGGTACTGGTGGGGCGAGAGCGCATTATCGCGTCACGGCGGCAAGCTCGAGCTGACCACCATTCCCGAGGCGGAGTGGAAGACGATCGAGGACGAGGCCAACAAGTTCTGGGACGAGATCGCCGCCAAGAACGAGCGCAGCGCCAAGGTCATCAAGATCCTGCGCGAGTACACCGAGACCATGCGCAAGGCGGGCCCGCCCTACCGCTACGGCTGATGCATCTGTGCGCGCCCGCGGGCCGCCCGCGGACGCCTCCATACCGGAAGATTGCGGCGTCCCTTTCCAGCCGGTTCAGGCGGAAGGGGGCGCCGTTTTCATGTTCCGCCTGTGCCCGCGCATCTTCGGCGCCGGCCCGGCGAGGGGATGAGCGCGCGTGGCCGGCGCTCCGTCCGCGCCCCCTCAGCGGCCGTTCGCGCTGAAGCGCCGGTCGATGAACTCCGCGATCTCGCCGAGCGAGCGGCGCGCCTCCGGCAACTCGTCGTAGTACTCGAACACGTGCCACATGCCGTCGCTGATCTGCAACTCGACCGGCACCCGCGCCGCCCGCAGCACCTCGGCGAGCCTGATGCACTGGCTGAGCAGGAGATCGCGCGTGCCGGAGGTGATCAGCATCGGCGGATAGCTCGCATCGAACGGCCCCAAGAGCGGCGATACGCCCGGATCGGTGAGCGCGCGCTCACCGGCATAGAGCATCGCCGCCGCCAGCAGGTTTTCGCGCGAGAGTGTCGGGTCGCGGCCGTCGTTGAAGGCCGAGCTCTCGTCGCCGCCCGCAAGGTCCGACCAGGGCGAGAGCAGGGCCGCGCCGGTCGGCATCGGCAGCCCCTTCGCCCGTCCGCGATGGAGACAGCCGAGCGCCATGTTGCCGCCCGCCGACTCGCCGGATACGACGAGCCCCTCGCCCGGCACCTCGCCGAGCACCGCCTCGTAGACCGCGAAGCAATCGTCGATCGCCGCCGGATAGGGATTTTCGGGCGCGAGGCGATAGTCGGGTGCGATCACCCGGGCGCCCGTCGCCGCCGCGATCGGCGCGCTGATGATGAGGTCGAGATAGGCGCTGCCGGCGACGCAGCCGCCGCCGTAACAATAGAAGACCGTACGCGTTTCGCGATGCCGGGCCGGAATCAATTCGAGACAGGGCACGCCCGCGATCTGCCGTTCCCGCACGGTCACGCCCGAGCCTGCGAGCGCGCGCTCGGCGCGCGGGCGGTAGGCGGCCTCGCCCTCCTCCCTGAGCAGGACGGCGGTCTCGCGCGTCAGATCGCGCACGGGGGCCGCCGCCAATTCGGCCGCGAGCGCCGCAGCCGGTCCGCTCATATGCTTCGTTGCAGCAGGGTCGGGACTTGCCATTCCAGCACCTCTCGATGGGTGAGCCGTCGGCATATTGCCCGATCCACCACCCCTCACAAGCTCGGCACGCGCCACCCTGCCCCGCCGCGCAGGGGCAACGCGAGGGCGCGGCCCGCCGGCATCGGCTCCCTCACCCGGCGAGCGCCGTCTCGATCGACGGTTTGAGCGCCGCATAGTCCTGATAGCCATAATTGAGCAGCCGGTATCCGCCCGCATCGCTGCCGATCAGGCAGGCGGGAAAGCCGCGTATGCCGACCTGCTGGCTGATCGCGAAATCGGTGCGCGTCGACTGCCGCATCTGATCGCTGTCGAAAGCGGCGAGGAAGGCCGCGCGGTCGATGCCGGCCTCCGCGGCGATGTCGGCGAGGGTCTGCGAGCCGGTCACGTCGCGCCCTTGCGCATAGAAGGCCTCCTGGAGGCGGTGCAGCATGGCGAGCACGTCGAGCACGCCCATCGTCCGCACCGTGACGAGAGCGCGCGCTGCCGGCTCGGTGTCGTAGACGAAGCCCTCGCCGGCACGATCGAGAAAGTCCATGTCGAATGGCTGGCCGGTGCGCATCCGCACCTGCTCCCAATGGTGACGGATCTCGGCCTTGTCCGTGTCGCGCATCGGCGACGTGGTGAATGGCCGCAAACCGCCCATCACCACCGCGATCGCGAGGCGGCCGGCGAAGTCGCGTTCGATCGACTCGATGACCGGCGCGAAGCCCCAGCACCACGAGCACATCGGGTCGGCGAAATAGGCCAGTTGCAGGGGGCGGCGTTGCTTCGTCATCTCTCCAGCCTCGGTGTGAGCCCCGTTGTCGATCGAGCCTCCGGCCCCGCCGCGCCCGCGAGTGGTTCGATTCCGACATTTGCTCTCACGGGTTCTGAAACGGGATGCAAATGTCGGATTCGAACCGCTAGGCAACTGCGCGCCCGGCAGGCGGATCCGATATGCCATGCTCGGTCCCTGCCCGCAGGCACGGGATGCCGGGCCGATCCCCGCCATTGCGGCATGCCTCTTGCGTGAAATGGTCTTGCTATCCCGATGTTCCGCATGGAGACCTGTGTTAAGACATCCGATAGTTTTTGCTAACCAGCACTGCGCAGTCCACCCGATAGTCGGTCAATTGGCGGCACCTGGCCAGAGAGGCGTGACCCATGCCCGTGTTCACCGCGTCGAGCTTCGTCCCCGCCTTCATTCCGGACGAGAATGCCACCGGTGTCACCAGCATCCTCAGCACCGTGGGAATTCCGACCGGTGTCAGGGTCCTCGACATGAAGGTCGCGGTCGACATCGTGCATAGCTATGACGGTGATCTGAAGCTCCGCCTCATCAATCCGCAAGGGACGGCGATCGCGCTGGCGAACAATGTCGGTGGCGCGGGCGACAACTTCACCGGCACGATCTTCCACTCAGGGACCGCCGATCCCCTGATCACGACAGGTGTCGCGCCCTTCACCGGCACGTTCCGGCCCGTGCAGGCGCTCGAAACACTGTATTCCGGACAGATGGCCGGCGACTGGAAGCTGACGATCATCGACGATCTGCTGGTGTATTCCGGCATCCTGCACGCCTGGAGCCTGTCGATCACCTATGCCTATAACGGCCGGGTGACGGGCACGGAGGCAGGCTCCGACGATCTGCGCGGCAGCGACTTCGCCGACCATATGGACGGCCTTGGCCGCAACGACCTCATTCGCGCCCTCGACGGCAACGACATCCTCATCGGTGGCCTCGGCAACGACGACCTCGACGGTGGCCCTGGCAACGACATCCTGATCGGCGGGCGCGGTAAGGAGGACCTGATCGGCGGTCTCGGCCGCGACGACTTCGTCTACGAGTCGATCCGCGACAGCCGCATCGGCAATGGCAAGCGCGATTTCATCGTCGATTTCGAGCACGGCCGCGACGACATCGACCTTCGCCAGATCGACGCCGTCAAGGGGGTTGCGGGCGACCAGAAGTTCAAGTTCATCGGCGACGACCGCTTCTCGGGCGATCCGGGCGAGCTCCGGTTCCGGATTTCGGGCGGCGACACCATCGTTTCCGGCGACATCGACGGCGACAGGAAGGCCGACTTCGAGATCGAGCTCTCCGGCGTCGTCACGCTGTCGAAGGGCGACTTCCTGCTGTGAGCCGCCCGGCGGCACTCGCCTGACACCACCACAACCGAGGGATCCACATGCCGACTGTCTCGACGTCGTTCATCGGTGCCCAGGCGATTCCCAACAACCGGGTCATCGTCACCCCGTTGGAAGTCACGAGGATACCGACCGGGGTCGCGATCACCGACATGACCGTTGGTGTCTCCATCCTTCACGGATCCGACGCCGACCTGGACATCGCCCTCGTCACGCCGTCTGGTCTGATGGTCGACCTCTCGAGCGACAACGGTGGCACCGGCGACAACTATCTCGGCACCTTCTTCAGAGCAGGTGGCGGCTATCCTTCGATCACCTCGGCCTCAGCCCCGTTCAGCGGCTCCTATCTTCCCGAGCAGCCTCTCCAGCTCGCCTATTCGGGCCAGATGTCCGGCACCTGGGGCTTGCGCGTCGCCGACGACGAACTGTCCGATCCCTCGGGTTTTCTGATGGGCTGGAGCCTCACGATCTCGTACGCCTACAACGGCCGGGTGATCGGCTCCGACAGTGCCGGCGACAATCTGCTCGGCAGCGATTTCGTCGACCGCATCGAAGGGCGCGGCGGCAGCGATGTGATCTCCGGCTTCGATGGCAACGACATTCTTCTCGGCGGCGACGGCAAGGACCAGATCGACGGCGGTGACGGCAATGACGTGATCATCGGCGGGCGCGGCCAGGACGAGTTGTTCGGTCTCGATGGTCGCGACGATTTCGTCTACGAGTCGGTCGCCGACAGCCGCGTCGGCTCGAGCAGGCGCGACGCGATCAACGACTTCCAGCATGGCCGCGACGACATCGATCTGCGCCCGATCGATGCCGACAAGAGTCGCTCGGGCAATCAGAAATTCAAGTATATCGGCGACGACCGCTTCTCCGGCGACGGCGGCGAGGTGCGCTACCGCGAGTCGGCAGACGGCATCATCGTCTCGGGCGATATCAACGGCGACAAGAAGGCGGATTTCGAGATCCAATTGTCCGGCATCGATCTGATCTCAAAGGGCGATTTCCTGCTGTAGACCGCGCGTGTCGCATCGTGGCGCCTGTCGCCTTGGCCACCGGCGCCGTCGAGCCGCCCCGATTGTTGCCGGTCTCGATCCGTGCTAGATGAACGGCGCACATTTGAATCCATGCCTTCTGCGGAGCTGATGCGCCTTGCCCGGTCCCTGATCGGGCGAGGTCGGCCGGTCGTGTGCGGGGGCTCGCCGTCCGGTGGGCCACCGTCTCAAGCGCGCAGGAGACCACCGTGGGCTACTACTCCGCATCCTTCCTCGGCAGCGTCGACATTCCCGACCTCGGGTCCATCGTCAACTATCTGGTCGTGAGCCGGGTGCCGACGGGCGCCACGGTCAACGCCATGACAGTCGGCGTGAACATCGCCCACACCTATGTCGCCGACATGGTGATCACCCTGACCAACCCGCAAGGCACCTCCATCGTCCTCAGCTCCGACAATGGCGGCAATGGTCAGAACTATTACGGCACGACCTTCGTCTCCTCGATCTTTGCCGCGCCGTCGATCCTGAGTGGCACGGCGCCGTTCGCCGGCACTTACGTCCCCGAGCAGCCACTCGACACCCTCTTCACCGGCCAGCTCGACGGCGCCTGGATGCTGAAGGTCGCGGACGACGGCCTCAACGATGTCGGCCGCCTGCTCGGCTGGAACATCGAGATCAACTATTACTATAGTGGTCGCGTGGTCGGCACCGCCGCGAGTGACGGCGCGCTCGAGGGAAGCGACGGCGTCGACCAGATGTATGGCCGCAGCGGCAACGACGTTCTCCACGGCTATGAGGGCGTTGACCGGCTGTTCGGCGAGGATGGCAACGACACCTTGTGGGGCGATGAGGGGGCGGACATGCTCTGCGGCGGCAAGGGCCACGACACTCTGACGGGCGATGGCATGTCGGTGCCCGGCAAGGACACCTTCGACTACAACAATGTGAACGAATCGCGCGTCGGCGCCGCGAGCCGCGACCTCATCACCGACTTCCAGCGCGGCAAAGATCGTATCGACCTGAAGACGATCGATGCGGTGAAAGGCCTCTCGGGCGATCAGAAGTTCACCTTCATCGGCAAGCAGGGTTTCCACCACAAGGCCGGTGAGCTTCACTACAAGGTCTCCGGCGGCCATGCGATCGTCTCCGGCGACATCAATGGCGATGCCAAGGCCGATTTCGAGATCGAGCTCCTGGGCATCACCGCACTGGCGAAGGGTGATTTCCTGTTGTGAACGGTCGCGGCGATCACCGCTGGCCTGAGCCGGCGCCTTTGCGACCATGGGTATGGGATGGTATCGGCCGCACCCCCCGCGTGCGGCCGGTCTGTGAAATGGGAGGCGCGTCATGCCGTTCGAAAGCCGTTCTCAAGTCCTCGACAGCGCGATCCCGGACAATGATGGCAACGGAACGATGGGGTTCCTCGCGTTCTCCGCCATTCCCTCGAGCGCCGTCTTGCGGGCGATGACGGTGTCGCTCAACATCACGCATCCAAAGGCGGAGGACATCGACGTCTATCTGGTCGATCCGCTGGGCAGCGAGCACGTGCTCAGCACCGACAACGGCGGAACCACGGCCGACTACCGGGCCGTCACCTTCTTCAACGGCTTCACCTCGCGGCCCATTGCCGGCGCGGCCGGACCACTTGTCGGCGTCTATCAGCCAGAAGTGCCGATCCCCAACTTCACCGGCAACGTTCTCGCGCAGGGCGGCTGGTTCCTGAAGGTCGTGGACGACAGCCCGGGCAGCACGGGCCGGCTCACCGCCTGGAAGATCGACATCGATTACGCCTATTCCGGCAGCGTCGTCGGCAGCTCGGGCGGCGATCGCGGTCTCTTCGCCCTGTTCGGCAGCGACGGCGTCGACAGGATGCTCGGCAATGCCGGGAGCGACGAGCTGTTCGGACGCGATGGAAACGATTTCCTCGACGGCGGCAAGGGCAATGACAGCCTCTCGGGCGAAAGCGGCAACGACCTCATCCGCGGCGGCTCCGGCCGGGACTACATGTATGGCGGTGACGGTCGTGACGTCTTCGACTTCGACAAGGTCCGCGACATCGGCAAGACCTCATCCACCCGTGATGCCATCGACGATTTCGAGCACGGCCGCGACGACATCGATCTGCGCACCATCGACGCCGACACCGAAACGCGCGGCAACCAGGCGTTCCGGTTCATCGGCAAGGATGCGTTCAGCCACGAGGCAGGCGAGGTCCGCTACAAGGTGAGCGGCAACCATACGATCGTCATGGGCGACGTCGACGGCGACGGCCGCTACGACTTCCAGATCGACCTCGTCGGGGTGATCAATCTGACGAAGGGCGATTTCCTGCTGTAGTGCGGTCGAGGGGGCGCCACATGGCTGCCCCAGCCTGTCCTCACAGGAGATCGAACGCGAAGTCGTTCGCCACGAGGTCGTCGACGGCGACACCGACGAAGGCGGATGCTGTTGAGCCCGCCGAGATCGATGATCGTGTCGGCGCCGTCGCTGCGGGCGATGTCGAGCACGTCCTCGAAGCTGTTGATGCCGGCGAAGCCGTCGAGCACGATGAGGTCGGTGTTGGGCGCGCCGGCCTCGAAATCGAGGATCGTGTCGCGGCCGGAGCCGGGCTCGAAGGCGAAGATGTCGAAGCCCGCGCCGCCCTCCAGCGTATCGCCGCCCGCCCCGCCGATCAACGTGTCGTTGCCCGTGCCACCCTTGAGGATGTCGTCACCCGTGCCGCCGCGCAGTTCGTCGTGGCCGGCGCCGCCGAGGAGCCGGTCGTTGCCGGCGCCGCCGTCGAGCCGGTCATTGCCCGCGCCGCCGTCGAGCTTGTCGCGGCCCGATCCCCCGAACAGCGCGTCGGCGTCCTTGCCGCCATCGAGGCTGTCGTCGCCGACGCCGCCGATCATCTCGTCCCGGCCGGCGCCGCCCGACATGACGTCGTTGCCCGCGCCACCATCGAGCTCGTCGTCGCCATTGCCCCCGATCAGACGGTCGCCGCCGAGGTCGCCCCTGATCTCGTCGTCTCCGTTGCCCCCGACCAGCCGGTCGTCGCCGGCAAAGCCGGTGAGCCTGTCGTCGCCGTCGCCGCCATCGAGCGTGTCGCGGCCGGCCTGGCCGACGAGCGTGTCGTCGCCGCCTTCGCCGCGCAACTCGTCGCCGAAGGTCGGGGCGACGTCGACCACCAGCCCCACCGAGGCCGCGAACATGGTGTCGTCGCCATCGCCGCCCCTGATGAAATCGGTCCCCTCCTCGCCGACCAGGAAATCCTTGCCATCCCCGCCGAACAGCTGGTCGTCGCCGAGGCCGCCCTCCAGCCGGTCGGCGCCATCGTCGCCGAACAGGAGGTCGAGCCCGGTGCCGCCCTTCAGCGTGTCGTCGCCCGTGCCGCCCTCGAGAATGTCGATGCCGGTGCCGCCGATCAGCGTATCGTCGCCGGAGCCGCCGAAGATGTGGTCGTCGCCCGTCCCGCCCTTGATGAGGTCGTCGCCGTTGCGGCCGAAGATCTCGTCGTCGCCGGCCCGCCCGTCGATGTCGTCGCCACCGTTGGTGCCGTTCAGCGTGTCCTTGCGGATCGTTCCCCGGATGATCGCCATGACCGTCCCTCCCTGCCGCCCACCGCCACCTGGCCGGTGTCTCTTCGTCGTGAGCGAGATATGGCAGGTCTGAACGGCCGTTCATGTTCCGGCCGGCACAGCCGCGAGGAAAAATTGGCTGCTTCGCCGGTTCGCAGCGCGACGGCTCGATTGCCCGCGCCCTCCCGATCCGCTAGAACGGCGGCCAATCCCAAAGCCCCGAATCTTCGAGAGAACGCCAGACCATGGCCAATCATCAGTACGTCTATCACATGCACCGCCTGTCGAAGACCTATCCGGGCGGCAAGCAGGTTCTGAAGGACATCTCGCTGTCCTTCTTCCCCGGCGCCAAGATCGGCGTCGTCGGCCTCAACGGCGCCGGCAAGTCGACGCTTCTGAAGATCATGGCCGGCGATGTCACCGACTACCAGGGCGAGGCCTGGGCGGCCGACGGCATCCGCGTCGGCTACCTGCCGCAGGAGCCCGAGCTCGATCAGGACAAGGACGTGCTCGGCAATGCCATGGAGGGCGTCGCCGAGAAGAAGGCCATCATGGACCGCTACAACGAGCTGGCGGCCAACTACTCCGACGAGACCGCCGACGAGATGACGCAGCTCCAGGATGTCATCGACAGCCAGAACCTGTGGGATCTCGACACCCAGGTCGAGCAGGCGCTCGATGCGCTGCGCTGCCCGCCGGGCGATGCCGATGTGACGACGCTGTCGGGCGGCGAGAAGCGCCGTGTCGCGCTGACGCGCCTTCTCCTGTCGAAGCCCGACATCCTCCTGCTCGACGAGCCGACCAACCATCTCGACGCCGAGTCGGTCGCCTGGCTGGAGAAGTTCCTCAAGGACTACGAGGGCTGCGTCATCCTCGTCACCCACGACCGCTACTTCCTCGACAACATCACCGCCTGGACGCTCGAGCTCGATCGCGGCCAGGGCGTGCCCTATGAGGGCAACTACTCGTCCTGGCTCGAGCAGAAAGCCAAGCGCCTCGAGGTCGAGAAGGGCCAGGAGGAGGCCCGTCAGCGCGCCCTGAAGCGCGAGCTGGAATGGATCCGCTCCTCGCCCAAGGCCCGCCAGGCGAAGTCGAAGGCCCGCATCCAGGCCTATGAGCAGCTCGCCGAGCAGGCCGGCCGCGAGGATGTCGGCCGCGCCACCATCCAGATCGCCCCGGGCCCCAAGCTCGGCCAGATCGTCGTGGAGGCCGACGGGCTGTCGAAAGCCTTCGGCGACCGCCTGCTGGTCGACGGGCTCTCGTTCAAGCTGCCGCCGGGCGGCATCGTCGGCGTCATCGGACCGAACGGCGCCGGCAAGACCACGCTCTTCAAGATGATCGTCGGCCAGGAGAGCCCCGACAAGGGCGCCATCCGCCTCGGCGAGAGCGTGAAGATCTCCTATGTCGACCAGAGCCGCGCCCATCTCGACGACAAGAAGACCGTCTGGGAGGAGATCTCAGGGGGCAGCGACATCATCTATCTCGGCAAGCGCGAGGTGAATTCACGCGCCTATTGCGGCTGGTTCAACTTCAAGGGCGCCGACCAGCAGAAGAAGGTCGGCATGCTCTCGGGCGGCGAGCGCAACCGGGTGCATCTCGCCAAGCTCCTGAAGGAGGGCGGCAACCTCCTGCTTCTCGACGAGCCGACCAACGACCTCGACACCGAGACGCTCGGCGGCCTCGAGGCCGCGCTCGAGGATTTCGCCGGCTGCGCCGTCATCATCAGCCACGACCGCTTCTTCCTCGACCGCATCGCCACCCACATCCTCGCCTTCGAGGGCGACAGCCATGTCGAGTGGTTCGAGGGCAATTTCGAGAGCTATGAAGAGGACAAGCGCCGCCGCCTCGGCGACGCCGCCGTCGAGCCGCACCGCATCAAGTTCAAGCGCTTCACGCGATAGGGGTGCGCGATCGTCCGGGCGCGGGGGAAAGAGCAGGCGGGGACGGTGAAAGGCCGTCCACGGCGGCACGCCTGCGGGCGTGTACTCGGTCACCGCCTCGCCATTGGTCGAAAGCACTTCGAGGAGCTTCCTGTGCAGGAACAGCTTTTCGCGACCGACTTTGACCTCTTCAAGGACACCGGCCGCAACGAGATCGTGGAGATAGCGGGAAGCCGTCTGACGCTTGGCGATGCCGGCGCGCTCGACGTCGCGGATGCGGCAGTAGGGCCTTGCGAACAGGAGTTCGAATAGCTTCTCTGGTATCGGATCTATACTGCTCAACCCGATGTGCCACCGAGTGTGTGTGATCAGTTGTGCAATGCTTGATGCTTTCAAAGAGGCCTGAATCGCCGCTAACCCAGTCAGCACGAGGATGCGGTCAATCCAAGTTTGCCAATCTTGTTCCCTCGTTACAAGCCGCAGGCCCTCATAGTAGTCGACTTTATACTTTAGGATCGGGCGGCTCGGATAGAGCGCTGGATACTCTATGAGACCTGCCTGGATGAGATAAAGGACATTGATGATCCGCCCTGTGCGGCCGTTGCCGTCATGGAATGGATGGATCGCCTCGAACTGGTAGTGCTGGATGGCCATGCGGACAAGCGGATCGAGATCGCTGGGCTCGTTGAGGAAGCGCTCCCAATTGGCGAGGCGATCGCGGATCACCGCTTCTCCAACCGGCGGCGTATAGATGACCTCGCCCGACATTGAATTGCGCAAAGCGGTCCCGGGAACTTTCCGCACGTCGATATCGGCGCCCTTCAGTGTTCGACAGATGTCGACGGCGAGCCGGGTCGTGATCGGCCGCTCACGTAGCGTCCTGACGCCGAGATAGACGGCATCCCGGTATCGCAAAGCCTCCTTGGTGGCCGGATCGGCGAGATCGGGGTCGAGGGCTTCGGAGCGGAAAAGGGCATCGTCAGTCGTGACGATGTTCTCGATCTCGGAGCTGGCCTGCGCTTCGAGCAGCACCAGAGGCTGGATGAGGATGTCGGGGTTGGGTAGTTTCCTGATGCTGGCATTCAGTCGGGCGAGATCATCCCGCACCTCCAGGCAACGCTTGAGGATGGCCTTCGTCTCGACCTCGCCCTTGGGCGGCAGGTCCGGAAGGTCGTTGTAGGGTTGGTTCGGGTCGAAGGGCATCGGCCTGCATATGTCGATTTTCGTGTCTGATTTCGACATATCATCGGATCCTGTCGATGTCATCGACATGTCGGGCGGGACGTGTCGATCGCCGGCCCGGCTTCGTGCAGGGCTGGTCATGCGTTGTGACCGAGCCCGCAGCAATCGGGTCGTCAACCGCGCCGAGCCGCGCTAGTCTCCGCCCCGCATCAGCATTCGACGGGGAGGCAAGGATGGAACAGTCGGTCAAAGCGCGGGCAGCCCGGCCAGAGGTCATCCAGCCGATGAAGCGCAAGGGCCGTATCGTCGGCGTCTACTCGGCGGCGGGCAAGGACACCTGGGACTTCCCGACCATGCCGGTCGAGGCCCTCACCGTCGATTTCGAGGGCATTCTCGGCGAGCGCCATCGCGGCCATACACGCGCCGCCGACGCCCGCGTGCCCTATCTGAAGCGCGGCACGCCGATCCGCAACATGCGTCATGTCTCGATCGTCTCGCTCGAGGACATGGGTCGGATCGCCGACGCTTTGGGGCTCGCCGCGGCCGACCCGCAGGCGATCGGCGCCAACATCGTCACAGAGGGGATCGACTGGCTCTCCTATCTGCCGCGCGGCACCAAGCTCATGCTGGACGGTGGCGCCATCCTCCATGTCGAGGACCAGAACGCACCCTGCCGCTTCGCCGGCAAGGCGCTCGCCGAACGAAATCCCGGCCGCACCGATATCGAGCTCGAATTCCCCAAAGTGGCGAAGGGCCTGCGTGGGCTCGTGGCGAGCGTCGAGCATCCAGGCGAGATCCGCGCCGGCACCGGCTTCGAGGCGCGTCTTCCCGAGCAGTGGATCTGGCGCTGAGGCAAGCTCCGGTCGGAAGAGCGCGGGGAGGGAGCGAGCCCGTCAATTGCCCGTGTCGAGCGTCGGATACCAGGGCTTCACGTCGAGGAGCGGCGTGCCGTCACGCGCGTCGATCGCATCGATGGTGAGGATCCCCTGTGCCTCGTCGACCGACAGCAGTCGCACCGTCGCGAGTGCGATGGGGTTCGGCCGGACCGGCGAGCGCAGCGCGAAGACGCCGCGGGGGCTCTCCGAATGGCGCGGCCACTGCACGATCACATCGCGTCGCGCCTCGTCCATCCAATAGACGAGCACGATATGGCTGGCGCTCGCGAGACCGCTGAGCCCGGCGCGCCAGGGCGCATCGATCTCCAGGCTCGCGCCTGCTCCCTGCTCGCGCGCGAGCGGCAGGTTCTTCGGACAGTCGGCGCGGGTCTTCCACGGCGAACGGATGCGGCCGATGAAGACGAGCCGCGCGTCGTCGGCTGCGCCTGCCGGGTCGCCGGGCACGACGATCTCGCCGGGGCGGAGGCTCTTCTCGCTCATGGGCGCGATCCTATCAGACCGACACATCGCGTGCGAGACGAAGGGCGACCGCCACAAGGGGCCGCCGTCGAAGATCGCGATCGGTCACTCGGCCGGATCGGCGGCCGGCATGCCATGACCCGAGAGCAGCGACAGCGTCGTTCTGAGCCCTGAGCGGATGGCGTCGCCCGAATTGCCTCGCGCCGTCTCCCAGGAACGGTGAATGCCGGGCGCAACCAGCATCCAGCCACCGCGCCATCCGCCTTCATCGGCCCAGCGGAGACGGCCGACGAGTGCGGCCTCGCCGCCGAGCCGACGTGCGAGCCGCAGCGCCGCCTCGAGGTCCGACAGAGCCGCCGACCCGCCGTCGAGCCCGATCGCCGCCGCCGCCCCGGCACGGGGCAGCGCCAGCGACAACCCGTAGCGCGCCGCTGTCTCGTCGATCGCCTCGCGCTGACCGGAGATCTCCTCGCCGGCCTCGTCGTCGGCCAGCATCAGTCGAGCCTTGCCGTGCTTCTCGACGACGACGAGGGCCATCACCAACGGTCTTGGGGCCCGCCAGGGGCTGCGGTCGAGCTGCTTGAGGATCGCCCCGACCGGTCCGGGCGCGAAGGCCGCCCGCAGCACATATGGCCGGTCATAGGTGCCCTGATCGTCATGCACCGCGATGCCCTCCATCC
The DNA here is from genome assembly GCA_041397765.1 of Hyphomicrobiaceae bacterium. Taxonomy (GTDB): domain Bacteria; phylum Pseudomonadota; class Alphaproteobacteria; order Rhizobiales; family Hyphomicrobiaceae; genus JAWKWA01. The sequence continues at coordinate 39,775 of JAWKWA010000005.1, forward strand.
GGTCGCGGTAGTCGTGGCCGGCGAGCAGCGATCCCGCTGCCGATGTCGCTGCCGCAAGGCGCGGATCCTCGACGATGCCCGGATCGCCGGAGAGCTTGACGAGCACCTCGGTGAGCAGGTCCGGCAGCGCCGGCATCCGCGTCTCGGCGCGCGTGCCGGTCACGATGGTGCGGGCCTCGAAGAGTGCTCCGGGCAGCGGATGTGCGATGCGGCCCGCGACGACGAGCATGGCGACGACCGCCACCAGCACGCTGATCGGCACCCATGCGAGGCTTCGGGCCGGCTCGCGCGGCATGTCCGGGCCTTTCCCGTGCGCTCCCGTCATGCGAGGACCTCCGTGCACCGTCCGTCAGCCCGGCGGCGTCGCACCGGCCGTTCCCGTGCCGGCGCCCGGCTCGTCGAACCAGGCCTGGTCGACATCCGATTTGAAGGTCCGCGCATAGCTCGCCAGCAGCCGGCCATCGCCCGCCTCGAGCACATGGATCTCGACATGATAGGGGCGGTCCTTCTTCACGCCCGAAAGCGGCGGCGTGCGGAAGCCGTAATGCGGCTTCACCTCGACGACGGTCATGCGATCCATGATCGACGGTCCGCCGGCCGGATCCTCGAACTGGGCCTCGAGCACCGTGCCCTTCGGCAGGCTGCGCAGCGGCCGCACGAGGAAGCCGTAATAGACGGCGCCCGTTTTGTAGTCGAAGACGAAGCCGCCGCCGGCGAAGCCGACATAGGGGCCGCTCTGCTGATCGCCGCAGCCGGCTGGCAGCAGGAGCAGGAGGAGGGCGGACGCGGCGAGGCGAAGCGGCAGTCTCATGGCGGTCACTCCCCACCCGGGATCAGGCGATGGCCTGATACTGCGCCAGCGGCGTGGACATCGTCAACCGGTTAAGCGGTTAGGTGGGGTCCGCCCATGTGTGGGGCATCCTCTCGGCTTCACACTTCACGCCCGCCCGGCCGGCCGCTATGCCCATGGGCCATGAGAGAGGACGAGATCGGTCATTCAGAGAACGCCGCCGTGCTTCCGCTGGAACGTGCCTCGAGGTCGTCAGGGCGGCCGGCGAGGCGACCCGGCTGAGGATCCTCGCGCTTTCGCCGGGGCGAGCTCAACGTCGGCGATCTCGTCCGCGTGCTCGGCCAGAGCCAGCCGAGGGTCAGCCGCCATGTCAGAATCCTCGCCGAGGCCGGTGTGATCGAGCGGCACAGCGAGGCGAGCTACGTGTTCTGCCGGCTGGCGGAGGCCGGTCCGACCGCTCGCCTCGTCGCCGCTCTCGTCGCCGCCTCCCGAGCCCGACGATCCGGTGCTCATCGAGGATCGCGGCCGGGCAGCGGCGGCCAAGGCGGCACGGGCCGCCGAGGCGGCGAGATATTTCCGCGAGAATGCAGAGAACTGGGGCCGCATCCGCGCGCTCCATGTTCCCGAGGCGGCGGTCGAGGCGGCGATGCGCGAGGCGCTGGGGGCTGGCCCGTTCGGCCTTCTCGTCGACATCGGCACGGCACCGGCCGTATCCTCGAGGTCCTCGCGGATCGCTTCGAACGCGGCATCGGCATCGACCAGAGCCAGCGCCATGCTGCAGGTCGCCAGGGCCAGTCTGGAGCGCGTCGGCCTGACCAATTGCCAGGTCCGTCAGGGCGACATCGAGCACCTGCCGCTCCCATCCGAGACGGCCGATGTGGTGACGGTCCACCAGGTTCTGCACTTTCTCGACGAGCCGGGGCGCGCTCTCGCCGAGGCGGGGCGGGTGCTGAAGCCCGGCGGCCGCCTGCTGGTCGTCGACTTCGCGCCCCATGGGCTCGAGTTCCTGCGCGACGAGTTCAGGCATCGCCGGCTCGGTTTCTCGGACGAGCAGATGCGCGGGGTGCTGGCGGAATGCGGTCTCGAGGCCCAGGGCGACCGGGCGGCCCGAGCCCGCCGGCAGCGAGGCCCAGCTCGCAGTCGTGCTCTGGCAGGCGGTCAAGCCCGCCCGCGCTTGAAGTACCTCGACATTCCGGAGCCCCGACAGCCTCGAAGCCGCGGTGGAGACGCTCGCCTCGAGGTGGAGGGTGCTGGTGGAAGAAGCTGGATTGCACGACGCGCGGACGCCGGATGACAAGGCTACGCCGCGGCCGTCTTGATGCCAGAGCCGCCTGGCGTCAGAGCCCCGTTGAGCCGGTGCCGAGCGGTGCCGAAGTCGGTCGTCCCGATGAGACCTTCCCCACACCGTCAGAGCCGGCAATGTCGGGACGAGCCCGGCATTGCTCAGCCCGTGTGAGTGGCAGGGCCCGTCTGACTGAATGGCAGGGCCCTTCTGGTGCGCTCATGTGATGCGACCGCCGAGTTCGATGACTGGCGGCCGCCTTGGGATCACACCATGCCGAGCACCATCGCAGGCGACGAAGTCGACGAGAGCACCACGGCGAGAACATTCAAACGCATCCCGAGGTCCACAGGCTGCCTCCCTTCGGTCGGGCAGACGCTGAACGCGTCGGTCGCCGGACGATAGGTGCATTCCAGGCACGATCAAGCAGAAATCTTGCTGCAACGCAATAGATCGTGACGAAATCGTGGCGTGGTCTCTGTCGCTGGACCGCGCGCGGGAGATCAGGCCACGCCGGCGACGATATTGAGCAGATGTTCAGCAGGCAGTGGAGCCGTTGAAAAGACAGTATTTGCCGAGGGCCGGGAAATGCCTGCCCGATTGGTACCGCCGGCGAATACTTCCGCCGCCGCGTCCCCTCAAGAGTCGACGAATTGTGGATGAAAGTGTCTCCGGCGGTCCCCGCAAGGCTCGGCTGGCCGGGGTGCGAGCCTGACTGTTGCGACCGCTAAGGGCCACTCGACTGTCACGCTGCGTCATCGGAGGGCACCAAGGGACCTGCACGCCCGCCCGGGTTCACCGTCCGACCGACCCTTCCGTCAGAAAGCCCTGTCCGACTGCCCTTCCTGCCCGACAGGTCCCCCGCCGGAAAGCCCCTGCCAGACCGCAAGCCCCCGCCCGTCCGCAAGTCCCTGCCCGTCCGCAAGAAATCTCCCGCCCGGAAGCGATGCCATGGCTTAGCCAGCCCGTAAGGCCCTGCGTGCCCGCCGGCCCGTGCTCGCCCGAACCTCGCCCCAACGATTGGCCGCGCCGAGGCTGAAAAAACAGCAATGGCCCCGAGTGAAGTCGCCCCCCCAGATGCCGCTACTCGTTACGGTCGCGCATCTGTCCGGAGCGACCCCTCGGGGCCAGCTTTGATACTCGATACTGATAACTCGCTACTCTTCGCGCATCCATCGGGCGCATTTACAGACTATCACTGACGGCCTGATCTGTCATTGTGTCGGCAACTCGTTGATCCCGCCTGTGGATAGTGTCGCGCCCGTCTGCGCGCCCGCCGGATGGTAAGGGCGGCGCGGCCGATCCATCCGCCCTCGCCAAGCAGGGTGGCGATGAGCGGCGCGGACTGCCGCCAGAGCGCAGGAGAGGGGCAGGCGGCGTCCTCGCCTGCGGACTTTCACCACTGCATGGCCGCTGCCGCGCCGCCCGCCTTGCACACCCCCGAGCAAGAAGCTAGAGCCTGATCGGTCGGGCTCTCTGAGCGGGTCGAGCGCCACAGGCCCCGATCGACATGCCGGCCCGCATATGGCCGTGGTCCTGCCCGCATCATCACCCCAAGAGATGCCATGAAGCGCTATTCCGCCCTGACGGTGCTCGCCGAAGGCCTCTCCGGCCAGAAGGGTTGGCAGCCGGCCTTCCGCACGCCCGATCCTCGCGCCGGCTACGACATCGTCATCATCGGCGGCGGCGGACATGGCCTGTCGGCCGCCTATCATCTCGCCGAGAAGCATGGGCTGTCCCGCGTCGCGGTGCTCGAGAAGGGCTGGATCGGCGGCGGCAATACCGGCCGCAACACCACGGTCGTGCGCGCCGACTACTACCACCCCGAGAGCGCACGCATGTACGATCTCTCGGTGCGCATGTACGAGGGTCTGTCGCGCGAGCTCAACTACAACATCATGTATTCCGGCCGCGGCATGCTGGAGCTCATCCACAACGAGCACCAGATGGAGCTGATGGCCCGCATGGTGAACGCCATGCGTCTCAACGGCATCGGCGTCGAGCTGATCGGCCGCGACGAGGTGCTCGCCATGGAGCCCCTGCTCGAGCGCGGCGAGAATGTGCGCTGGCCGATCCACGGCGCGATGTACCAGCCCAAGGCCGGCGTCGCGCGCCACGATGCCGTCGCCTGGGGCTATGCGCGCGCCGCCGACGCGCTCGGCGTCGACATCATCCAGGAGTGCGAGGTGACCGGCCTCGTCGTCTCGGGCGGCCGCATCAGGGGCGTGCAGACGACGCGCGGCATCATCGGCGCCGAGCGCGTCGGCATGGCGGTCGCCGGCCATTCCTCGGTGCTCGCCGCGATGGCCGGTTTCGATCTGCCGATCCAGAGCTACACGCTGCAGGCGATGGTGAGCGAGCCGTTGAAGCCCTGCCTTCGGACGGTCGTCGCCTCGCTCTTCATCGGCGTCTATGTCAGCCAGTCCGACAAGGGCGAGTTGGTGATGGGCGGCGGGCTCGACCGCTGCCCCTCTTATGCGCAGCGCGGCAATCTGCCGATGACCCGCTCGGTGCTCGAAGGGCTGACCGCGCTCTTTCCCAGCTTCTCGACCTTGAAGCTGATGCGCCAATGGGGCGGCATCGTCGATGTCAGCCCCGACTCCTCGCCCATCATCGGCCCGACGCCGCTCGATGGACTTTTCATCAATTGCGGCTGGGGCACCGGCGGCTTCAAGGCGATCCCGGTCGGCGGCCTGCTCTTTGCCCACACGCTTGCGACCGGCGGACACAGCGAGATGTCGGCGCCCTTCGATCTTGGCCGCTTCTCGAGCCACCGCCTGATCGACGAGGCGGCCGGCGCCGGCATCGCGCACTGATCCTTCGACGAGGACGAGAAATGCAGAGCTTTCCCTGTCCCTATTGCGGTCCGCGCGACGAGACCGAATTCCTCTATCAGACCGATGCCGGGCGCACGCGCCCCGCGCGCGGCGTCAGCGATGCCGACTGGTCGCGCTATCGCTTCTTCCGCCGCAACGCGAAGGGGGCAGCCGCCGAGCTCTGGCTGCACGCCGCCGGCTGCGGCCGCTACATCGTCATCGAGCGCGACACCCTCACCCACGCGGTGATCGCATCGAAGGGGGCGACGCCGTGAGCGGGACGGGGAGGGGTGCCATCCGCCTCGACGAGGGTGGCGAGATCGACCGGGGCCGGCCGATCTCTTTCCGCTTCGACGGCATGCCGCTTCAGGGATATGCCGGCGACACCATCGCCTCGGCGCTCCTGGCGAACGGGCTTCGCACCGTCGCGCGCAGCTTCAAATATCACCGGCCGCGAGGCATCCTCGGCTATGGCGTCGAGGAGCCGAGCGCCATCCTCGATCTGAGGGTCGGCGAGGGGCCGGCCGCGCGCCACGATCCGAACGCCCGCGCGACGATCGAGCCGCTTCTCGAGGGCATGGTCCTGAAAGCGGTCCATGCGGCCGGCACCGCGGCGCGCGACCGTCTCGCCGTTCTCGACCGCTTCCACCGCTTCATTCCCTCGGCCTTCTACTACAAGACCTTCATCTGGCCCTCCTGGCATGCCTATGAGGCGCGCATCCGCGCCATGGCGGGGCTCGGGCGCATCGACCCGGACGCGCGCGCGGGGGTCGTGCCGCACCGCTTCGCGAATGTCGACCTTCTCGTCGTCGGCAGTGGTCCGGCGGGTCTCGCCGCCGCGCTCGCCGGACTTGCCGGCGGCCGCACCGTCATGCTGATCGAGCAGGACGCCCGCATCGGCGGCTCGCTGCGCATGCGCGCAGGCGTCATCGACGGCCGGCCGGGTGCCGCCTGGGCGGAGGAGACGGTCCGCAAGCTCGTCGATGGAGGCGCGGCGGTGCGCACCTCGGCGACGGCGATCGCGCTCTACGATCACAACCTGGTCGCGGTGCATGAGCGCGGGCATGCGCCGGGCGGTGCGGGCGACTGTCTCTGGCGCGTGCGTGCGCGCGAGATCGTGCTCGCCGCGGGCGCCATCGAGCGGCCATTGCTGTTCGCCGACAACGACCGTCCGGGCGTGATGCTCGCCAGCGCCGCGCTCGCCTATCTGCGTCGCAAGGCGGTGCGGGCCGGTGGCAAGATCGTCGTCGCGACCGCGAGCGACGCTGCCTACGAACTTGCCGGTGCGATGGCGGCCGCCGGGGCCGAGGTCGTCGTCGCCGATGCCCGCAAGACCGTGACAGATGGCGCGCGGGCTCTTGCCGGAGACGTCACGGTTCATGCCGGCGAGCGGATCCGCCGCGCACTTGGCCGAAGCGAGGTCGCGGGCGTCGAGCTGACTGGCGGCACCCGCATCGACGCCGATCTCCTCGCCGTATCGGGCGGCTTCTCGCCGGCCATTCATCTCTATGCCCACGCCAAGGGCCGGCCGCGCTGGGATGGCAGCCTCGGTGCCTTCGTGCCGGGCGAGCCGGTGCCGGGCCTTCGTGTCGCCGGTGCCGCGGCCGGACGCTTCGCGCTCGCCGACGCCCTGGAGGATGGCACCCGCGCCGGCCGAGGCAGCGGCGAGGCCGCGCCGGCACCGTCCGCCGGTCCGCGCGCGGTCGCGGCGGCGGCGCTCCAGCATGCGGCACCGATCGCCGTGCCCGAGGCCGCTGCGCGCGACCGCGTCTTCGTCGACCTGCAGAACGACGTCATCACCAAGGACATCGCGCTCGCCGCCCGCGAGAGCTTCAAGGCGGTCGAGCATCTGAAGCGCTATACGACGCTCGGCATGGCGACCGACCAGGGCAAGACCTCGAACGTCAATGGTCTTGCCGTGCTTGCCTCGATCACCGGCCGCAGCATCGCCGAGACGGGCGTCACCACCTTCCGCCCGCCCTATGCGCCGGTCCCCTTCGCCGCCATCATCGGTCCCGCGCTTGGCGAGCTCGACGCACCCGTACGCCGTCTTCCCGCCGAGAACGAGCACCGCGCCGAGCAGGCCGTGTTCGACGAGTATGGTGGCATCCTGCGCCCCGCCTGGTACGGCTCAGGGCCCGATGCCATCGCCAGCGAATGCCGCGCCGCGCGGACGGCCGTCACCGTCTTCGACGCGAGCCCCCTCGGCAAGGTCGAGGTGGTCGGCCCCGACGCCGCCGCGCTCCTCGACTTCGTCTTCTACACGCGCATGTCGACGCTGAAGCCGGGGCGGCTGCGCTATGGCCTGATGCTCTCGGAGGGCGGCGTCGTGTTCGACGACGGCGTGGTGCTGCGCCTCGCACCCGACCGCTTCGTCGTCTCCTGCTCGTCGAGCCACGTGCCGGCCGTCGTCGGCCTCCTCGAGGAATGGCGCCAGGACCGCTTCGACATCGCCCGCGTCTTCGTCCACGACACCACCGGCCATTGGGCGACCATGGCGATCGCAGGTCCGGGCTCGCGCGCCGTCGTCGCCGCCATCTTTGGTGAGAGCGGGCTCGACGACGTGAACCTGCCGCACATGGCGATGCGTGAGGCGCGCTTCGAGGATGGCCCGGCGCGGATCTCGCGCGTCAGCTTCGTCGGCGAGCGCAGCTACGAGATCTCGGTGCCGGCCGGCCGCGCCGTCGCTCTGTGGCGCGCCGCGCGCAAGGCGGGCGCCGTGCCGCTCGGCGTCGAGGCGCTGTCGATCCTGCGGCTCGAGAAGGGCTTCATCATGGTCGGCGTCGATACGGACGGCGAGACCATGCCGCACGACATCGGCATGGGCCGTGCGCGCGACACGCGCACCGACGCCTATGCCGGCGACCGCTCGCTCTTCACCGCCGAGGCGCGAAAGCCGCACCGCAAGCAGCTCGTCGGCATCGCCATCGAGGGCGCCGCGCGCGTGCCCGTCGGCGCCCATGCGGTGGTCCGCGAGGATGGCCGGCGCCGCAGCATCGGCTTCGTCACCAGCAGTGCGATCAGCCCGACGCTCGGCTCGTCGATCGCGCTCGCCCGCATCGAGGATGGCGAGCGCCGCCACGGCGAGAGCGTGACCTTCGACCATCTCGGCCGCATCTTCACCGGTCGGATCGTCGCCCCCTGCTTCTATGACCAGAAGGGAGAGCGCCTCCATGCGTGACCGCGGTCTCTTCTGGTCGCCCGTGCCCGACTGGGCGAGCGCGCGGATCGAGCGGGCGGGCCTCGTCGTCCGCCCGGCGAGCGCCCCGGCCGCGCTCCATCTGGCGAGCGGCGATCTTGCGGCGATCGCCACGGCCTTCCGGCTCGAGGGCACGCTCGGCCCGCGCGATCCCATTCCCGATGGCGACTATGCGCTGCGCCTTGCGCCCGACCGCTGCCTCGTCGTCTCGGGCGCCGCCACGGCCGGCGCAGCCGGCGCCGCCGCAGGCCTCCATCTGTCGGAGGTCACCGACGGCTACCTCCTCATCGATGTGACGGGCAAAGCCGCGCGCGATCTGCTGGCCCAGGGCACCAGCTACGATTTCTCGGACGCGACCGTCCGGCCCGCCGAATCCGCAAATCTGTTGATCGGCCGCCTCCGCGTCGCCGTCGCGCGCACCGGCGAGGGCTTCCGCCTCCATGTCGAGCGTCCGACCGCGACCGCGCTCTGGACCTGGCTCGACGAGGTCTCCGCGCTCGGGGTCGGCGCCGAGCGGCATTCCTCGCGCGCGTGAAGGAGCCCGCATCCATGAGAACGCATTATCGCGCCGTCGTGATCGGCGGCGGCATCGTCGGGGCCAGCGTGCTCTATCATCTGGCGCGCCACGGCTGGAGCGATGTCGCCCTCATCGAGCGCGCCGAGCTGACGGCGGGATCGACCTGGCATGCGGCCGCCGGCTGTCACGCGCTCAACGACGATCCCAACATCGCCGCGCTGCAGGGTTACACCATCCGCCTCTACAAGGAGATCGAGGCCGAGAGCGGCCAGGATGTCGGCCTGAAGATGACCGGCGGCATCGTCATCGCCGCGAGCGAGGAGCGCTGGCGCTGGCTGAAGGCCGAGCGCGCACTGTTCGAGACGCTCGACATGGAGGCGCGCCTCGTTACCCGCGATGAGATCGCCGCGCTCTGCCCGATCATTGCCGTCGAGGACGTGCTCGGCGGTCTCTACGATCCCCAGGAGGGGCGGCTCGACCCGCACGGCGTCACCCATGCCTATGCCGGCGCGGCGAGGAAGCGCGGCGCCGAGGTGATCCTCGCCAACCGCGTGCTGTCGCTCGCGCCGCGCGCCGATGGCGGCTGGACCATCGAGACCGAGAAGGGCCCGATCGTCGCCGAGCATGTCGTCAACGCCGCGGGGCTGTGGGCGCGCAAGGTCGGGCGCATGGCCGGTGTCGATCTGCCGGTCGTGCCGATGCAGCACCACTATCTCGTCACCGAGGACGTGCCCGAGATCGCCGCGCTCCCGAACGGCATTCCCGCCGTCACCGATATGGACGGCTTCACCTATCTCCAGCAGGAGCGGCAGGGTGTGCTGCTCGGCGTCTACGAGCGCGACTCCCGTCACTGGGAGACCGAAGGGGCGCCCTGGGACTATGGCCAGGAGCTGCTCGCGCCCGACATCGACCGCATCGCGCCCGAGCTCGATCACCGAGCGATTTCCGCCCTGAAGCGCGTCGGCATCAAGCGCTGGGTGAACGGCGCCTTCACCTTCACGCCTGACGGCAATCCGCTGGTCGGCTCGGTGCCGGGCCTGCGCAACTACTGGTGGCCTGCGGCTGCATGGCCGGCTTCAGCCAGGGCGGCGCCATCGGTCTTGCTCTTGCCAACTGGATGATCGAGGGCGATCCGGGCGCCGACATCTTCGGCATGGATGTCGCCCGCTATGGCCGCTTTGCCTCGGCCGACGCCTATCTGAAGTCGACGACGGCACAGTTCTATGCGCGTCGCTTCGTGATGACCTATCCGAACGAGGAACTGGCGGGGCTGGCCGCCCCTTGCGCACCACGCCCTGCTACGACGCGCTCGCCGAGGGGGCGCGCTTCGGCTGCCTGTGGGGCATGGAGGTGCCCAACTATTTCGCGCCCGGCATGCCCGGGTTCACCGAGACGCCGACCCTCGGCCGCTCCGAGGCGCACGATCTGGTCGGGCGCGAGGTGAAGGCGGTGCGCGAGGCCGCGGGCCTCTTCGAGACGGCGATCTACGCGCGCTACGAGGTGACCGGGCCGGGCGCGGAAGCCTTCCTTGATCGCGTCCTCGCGGCGCGTCTGCCGGCGGTCGGCCGCGTCCGCCTCGCACCGATGCTCTCGCCGGGCGGCAAGCTGATGGGCGATCTGACGGTCGCCAGACTCGCCGCCGACCGCTTCTGGCTGGTCGGTTCCTATCACTTGCAGGTCTGGCACATGCGTTGGCTCGATGCGTTGAAGCCGGCGACGGGCGTCGCTATTCGCAACCTGTCCGACGACTGGCTGGGCTTCCTCAACGTCACGCCCGCGACGTGCTCGCGCGCGTGACGGAGTACGACGTCACGAATGCGGCGCTTCCCTTCCTCGCCTGTCGGGAGATCGAGATCGGTCCGCAGCGGGCCATGGTCGCCCGCCTCTCGATCACCGGCGAGCTCGGCTACGAGATCAACGTGCCGGCGAGCGGCCATCGCGTGCTCTACGGCCTGTTGACGTCGGCGGGGCGCGAGCTCGGGCTCACCTCGTTCGGCCTGCGCGCGCTCGACAGCCTGCGCCTGGAAAAGAGCTACGGAAGCTGGGGCACGGAGTTCTCGCAAGGCTATACGCCCGCAGCGAGCGGGCTCGACCGCTTCATCGCCTATGACAAGCCGGATTTCGTCGGCCGCGACGCGGTGCTGCACGCCCGCCAGAGCGCGCCCGGCGAGCGGCTCGTCACGCTCGCCATCGATGCCGTCGACGCCGATGCGGCTGGCTATGAGCCGATCCATCACGACGGCCGGCGGGTCGGCTATGTCACATCGGGCGCCTATGGCCATTTCGTCGGCGAGAGCCTCGCCATGGCCTATGTCGAGAGCGCGATCGCCGCCGCGCGTCCGCCGCTGACCGTCACGGGTGGTCGGCGAGGCCGCGCCCGGCGCGTATTCTGGAGCAGTGCGCGCACGATCCCGAGGGCGCGAGATTGCGCGGCTGACAGAGCCTGGACTGTTCGAGATGCGCGCGGCGACGCGGGCATCGAGAGCGTGAATCAGTCTCTGAAGCAGAGAATCCAAGCCTGATCGTTCGAGATGCGCGCGGCGACGCGGGCATCGAGAGCCGGGCGCCGCTATGCCGCTTCCAGATGGCCGGCGAGACGGTCGAGGAAGGCGAGGCATCTCTCCAGCTCCGCGATCTCGATGAATTCGTCGGGCCGGTGTGCCTGATCGATACTGCCGGGACCGAAGACCACGGTCGAGATGCCCGCATCGCAGAAGAAGCCGGCATCGGTGCCGAAGGAGACGACCTTCGCCTCGCCCGAGCCCGTCAGCGTTTTGACGAGTGCAACGGCTGCCCCCGACTGCCGGTCGTCGAGCGAGGGCACGATCGCCTCGCGCACCGTCTCGACAGCGGCCGCCGGCGCGACCGCCCGCATCCCGGGCAACAGATGCTCCTGCACGTGGCGCTCGATGCGGGCGAGATGGGCAAGCCCGTCGTCGCCCGGCACCGGCCGCAGTTCCCAGATCACCTCGCATTTTCCGGCGACGATATTGCGGGCCGCTCCACCCCGGATCATGCCGACATTGATGGTCGAGAAGGGCGGATCGAACCGCGAGCCGGGAAAGGGCCTTGCCGCGAGCTCGCCGGCGAGCGCGTCGAGGAAGCCGACGAAGCGTGCGGCGTGCACGATGGCGTTGACGCCCTTGCGCGGATCGGCGGCATGGCAGTCGAGCCCCGAGAACACCGTGCGCATCTCGTAGCCGCCCTTGTGGCCGCAGATGATGCCCATCCGCGTCGGCTCGCCGACGATGCCGACCGCCGGCAGCACACGCTGCTTCATGTCCTCGACCAGCACCGGCGCGCCGAGCCCGCCGATCTCCTCGTCATAGCAGACCGTCACATGCAGTGGCCGCTTGAGGGCGCGGCCGGCGCAATCCTCCGCCGCCGCCAGCATGCAGGCGATGAAGCCCTTCATGTCGACCGCGCCGCGGCCATGGGCGCGCCCGTCATGCACGGCGAGTTGGAAGGGCGGCGTGCTCCAGGCCTGCCCCGTCACCGGCACGACGTCGGTATGGCCGTTGAGAACGACACCGCCCTCGACCGGCGGGCCGACGATCGCATGCAGATTGGCTCGCTCGCCGGTCTCATCGAAGCTCAGATGCGAGACGATGCCGGCCTCGGCGAGCAGGTCGCGCACATAGTGCACGAAGGCGAGATTGCTGCGGGCCGACAAGGTCTCGAAGCCGACGAGGCGCTCGAGGATCTGCAGCGTGCGGGCGATGTTGGCGGCCACGGGTCTCAGCCCTCCCGGCCGCGCCGGCCCCGTCGTCCGCGCCGGCCTTCGCCACCTTCGCCCGCCGCCTCGTCGTCCCCCGTCACGCCCTTCGGCGGCAGCTTGACCGCCGCCTCGAGATTGGGGAAGGCGTCGACCTTGTTCGGCATCGCCATGGCGTAGACGAAGTGCTCCTGGAATTTCGGCTCGAGCGCCGTCTCGATCTTCTCGATGCGTCCGACCAGCGTCTCGATCTCGCGGCGGTGTCCCCGGTTGAGCAGCGCCATGCGCGCACCGGTTCCCGCCGCATTGCCGACGGCCGCGACCTTTGCAAGATCGCAATCGGGGATGAGGCCGAGCACCATCGCATATTTCGGGTCGATGAAGCTGCCGAACGCGCCGGCGAGCTTGATGCGATCGACATGCTCGATGCCGAGCTTGTCCATCAGCAGCTTGACGCCGGCATAGAGCGCGGCCTTGGCGAGCTGGATGGCGCGGATGTCGTTCTGCGTGACGACGTGGCGCTGCTCGCCCTGCCACAGCACGTAGGAGAAGGTGCGCCCCTCCGCGACGATGCGGTCGGATCGCTCGGCGAGCGCGCCGCGGATGACGCCGTCCTCGGAGATGATGCCGGCGAGGAACATCTCCGCCACCACCTCGATGATGCCCGAGCCGCAGATGCCGGTGACGCCGAGCTGCGCCGCCTTCTCGGCGAAGGCCGGCTCGTCCGACCATTCCTCGACGCCGATGATCTTGATGCGCGGCACCAGCGTCTCGGGATCGATGCGCACCCGCTCGATGGCGCCGGGGGCGGCGCGCTGCCCGGCCGAGATCTGTGCGCCTTCGAAGGCGGGACCGGTCGGCGAGGATGCCGCGACGATGCGCCGGCTGGAGCCGAGCACGATTTCGGCATTGGTGCCGATGTCGACCAGCAGCGTGACCTCGTCGCTCTTGTGCGGCGCCTCGGCCAGCGTCGCGCCCGCCGCGTCCGCCCCGACATGGCCGGCGATGCAGGGCAGCGTGTAGACGCGCGCGCCCGCATTGATCGGCAGGTCGATGTCGCTCGCCCTGAAGTCGCGCGCGCCCGATGCCGCGAGTGCGAATGGGGCGCCGCCGAGCTCGGTCGGGTCGATGCCGAGGAACAGGTGGTGCATGATCGGATTGCCGACGAACACCGCTTCCAGGATGTCGTTCGGGTCGATGCCGGCCTCGGTCGTGACATTGCCGATGAGATTGCGGATCGCCTCGCGCACCGCCGCCGTCAGTGCCGGCTGGCCGTCCGGGTTCATCATGACGTAGGAGACGCGGCTCATCAGGTCCTCGCCGAACCGGATCTGCGGGTTCGACGCGCCGGTCGAGGCGATGACGCGCCCCGAGAGCAGCGAGACCAGATGCATGGCGATCGTCGTCGAGCCGATGTCGACGGCGAGCCCGTAGGCCTCGTTGTGGAAGCCCGGCCACATGGCGACCACCTGCGGACGGTCGCGGCCGTTCTCGTTGACGGCGAGCGTCACCTTCCAGGCGCCCTGCCGCAGCACCGACTGGACGCGGGCGATGAGATGGAAGTCCATCCCGGCGTCTTTGATGCCCCATTCCGTCTCGAGCGCCGCGAGCATGCGCTCGAGGTCGCCGAGCGGCTGCTCCATGTCGGGCTCGGTCACCTCGACATATTTGAGGTGGGTGGCGATGTCGCGCTCGATGACGCGGTCGCCGGCCGCCTTGCGCACCACCTGGGCGTTGACCTGCACGTCCTGCGGCACGTCGATGACGAGATCGCCCTCGATCAGCGCCGAGCAGGACAGCCGCCGGTCGGCCGCGAGCGAGCGCACGCGGGCATAGCGCTGCTCGGTCGCCGAGAAGGCCGAGAGATGGTCCTTGGCCGAGGTGATGCCGTGCTTGGCGAACTGGCCCTCGGCGACCTCGACCTGGCAGCGTCCGCAGATCCCGCGTCCGCCGCAGACCGATTCCACATAGACGCCGAGCGAGCGGGCCGCCTGCAGCACCGGCGTGCCGACGGCAAAGCGTCCGCGCCGGCCGGACGGCATGAATAGGACGAGGGCGTCCTTGACCGCGGCCTCGTCTGCGGCATCGGGCGTCCTCTGGTCCATCTCGCACCTTCCGCTGTGGAGTTGTCCTGTCGTCGCGGGGGGCGCGGCCACGTGGCGTGGTCGTCGCCGCGCGGCCCCGTCTCGTCCGCCTCAGCCCGCCGTCGCGCCCCGCCGCGCCTCGCGCCCGCCGCGCCGCCGTCCGCCGCCGGCATCACCCGACGGGGCCGTCGCGTTCGGCGACGCCGCCGAAGCGGCGGAAGGCTGGTGGTCGCGGTTGTGCATGATCCACTCGGTGCAATTGGCATCCGTGCCCATCAGCACATTGGCCGCCCGCACCGCCTCCATCTCCTGCGGCCGGCACGGGTTCATGATCGCCGAGGTCATGCCCGAGGCGATCGCCATCGGCAGGAAGGCGGCGTTGATGCCGTGGCGGTTGGGCAGGCCGAACGAGATGTTCGAGGCGCCGCACGAGGTGTTGACCTTCAATTCCTCGCGCAGACGGCGGACCAGCCGGAACACCTGCTGGCCGGCCGTGCCCATGGCGCCGATCGGCATCACCAGCGGATCGACCACGATGTCGTGCGCGGGAATGCCGTGGTCGGCCGCCCGCTCGACGATCTTCTTGGCGACCGCGAAGCGGACATCGGGGTCCTCCGAGATGCCGGTCTCGTCGTTCGAGATGGCGATCACCGGAACGTTGTACTTCTTGATGAGCGGCAGGATCAGCTCGAGCCGGTCCTCCTCGCCCGTCACCGAGTTGACGAGCGGCCGCCCCTTGGCGACCTCGAGCCCGGCCTTGAGGGCGGCGGGCACCGAGGAATCGATGCACAGCGGCACATCGACGAGGCTCTGCACGAGCTCGATCGTCTGGCGCAGCAGCGGCGGCTCGGTCTCGTTGGGATTGACGGCGGTGACGCCGGCATTGACGTCGAGCACCAGGGCGCCGAGCGCCACCTGCTCGAGCGCATCCTTCTTGACCGTCTCGAAATTGCCCTCGACCATCTCGGCGGCGAGCTTCTTGCGCCCGGTCGGATTGATTCGCTCGCCGATCACGCAGAACGGCTGATCGAAGCCGATGATGACGTCCTTCTTCTGCGAGGACAACAGCGTGTGGGTCATGGATGGATCCTTGATCTCGAAGGCGCCGGGCGATACCGCCGAAAGGGGGCCTGGCGATCCCCGGGCGTGTCCTTGGACGAAGGGGCGCCATCGCGGCGCACGATTAGCCGAAGGCTGGAGGTGGCGATGTCTCAGTTGCGACATGACGGGGTGGCTGCGGACCGGCCCGGCACCACGGCCGTGGACGGGGCGGGGGGAGTGACGGTCAGCTTCGAGGTCTTTCCGCCGCGCAGCGACAAGGCGGCCGCCGCCCTCGACGAGGCGCTGGGGGCCATCGTTCCCTTCGGCCCGACCTTCGTCTCGGTCACCTACGGGGCCGGCGGCTCGACCTCCGATCCTGACGCTCGAGACCGTTCTGGCATCCGCGACCGCTTCGCCGTCCCGACCGCCTCGCACCTGACCTACGTGGCGACCCCGATCTGGGACGTCGCGAGCTATGCGGCGCGGCTGCGCGAGGCCGGCATCGACCGGGTGGTGGCGTTGCGCGGCGACGCGCCGGCCGGCCGGCCGACCGATCGCTATGGCGGGCCGGGCTTTTTCCGCTCGACGCCTGCCTTCATCGCCAGCCTGCTGAAGGTCTGGCAGTTCGACATTTCGATCGCCGCCCATCCCGAGAAGCATCCCGACGCCACCTGGCCCGAGGGCGATATCGAGATGCTGGCCATGAAGGCCGATGCCGGCGCGCGACGGGCGCTGACCCAGTTCTTTCTCGACAACGACATCTTCTTCCGCTTCCGCGACGAGGCGGTCGCCGCCGGTGTCGAGATCCCGATCGTGCCGGGCGTGCTGCCGATCCTGGAGTTCGGGCGGATGACCGCGCCGCCCGCTGCGGGGCGAGCGTGCCGGACTGGCTCCACCAGAGGTTCGAGGCCGCACGGGCGAGGATCACCGCAAGGTCGCCGAGGAGGTGCTGGTCGCCCAGCTCGAGGGGCTGATCGCCGGCGGCGTGCGCCATGTCCACATGTTCACGCTGAACGAGGCCTCGATGACCGCACTCGCCTGCCGGACGCTCGGTCTTCAGTCCTGAAGGCGGACGCGGCATGAGGACCCTGCCGATCAGCCGGCGATGCGGCCGACATTGACGCCATAGTCGAAGACGAGCTGGCCGCCGGCATAGGCCGTCGCGAGCACGAGCGCCACCATCGCGAGCTCGACCACGGCGATGCCGCCTCGGACGCCGCCGCCGGCCGGTCTGTCGCGCCACCACAGCCAGCCGCGCACCAGCGCCCAGATCGCGAGCACCGCCGCGCCGATCGAGCCGAGCGTTTCGTGCAGCTCGGTGGCCTCCGCACGCCGTGGAGCTGGCGACGTCGAGGGCGACATCGCCGAACACATAGGCCGCGATCGCCGTGAGCCCGGCCAGCACCGCAACCGCTGCCGAGATGTCGGCAAGGCCGCCGCGGCCGGCCATCCGCGGCCGCGCGCCAGGAGAACCACGTCGAGCGCGGCGAGCGTGATCACGAACACGATCGGGAAGTGGACGAGCATGGGGTGGATTGCTCGATCGGCGGCATTTTGGTCTCTCCCAGGTTCCTAGTTTCTTCCCGACATTTGCATCCCGCTTCAGAACCCTTGAGAGCAAATGTCGGAATCCGAGAGCCACTAGCAAGCTTAAGGATCTCAGTGGAGCTTTTGAATTTGACACTTGAGAACGCACCTCGCGGCAACCGGGACACGAAGTGTCAAATTCGCTCCACTGGAGCGTGGCGTTTCCTTGCCCTGCCGAGCTGACGCCTCGCTTACACCTGCCGATGTCGCGGGCTTCGACCGGGCACCGGTCGCGGCTGTCGATCCTCGCCGTTGATCGTGGTCAAGGCCTCGGCCGGCTGACCGTGGAACTGACGTCGGAGCATTCCGGTTGCGCGCCGGGTGCGACATGGCGACAGGGGGCGGCCGTGGCCGCCCGCGCCACCTGGCAGGACCGGTCGGAATATCGGATCGGGTCGATCCGACAGGCGAGGAAGTGAAGGGCGACCGGCAGCGTCCCGACCCGTGCGTCGAAGTGCCTGATCCACCTGCCAAATCGCGCGTGTCAGCGCGCTGAAAGCTGGACGTGGTTGTGCTGCTCGGCATGTGGAGCGAATCGGTGATGCGGCCCTCGTTGACGGAGCCTGGAACGCTCGCGAATTACCTTAGAAGTGTTCTAACCAATTGAACTAAAGGCGTTTTTTACATTGCAGGGCGTGGCGCAAAGGGTCTATGGCTCGATCTGAAGCAGGAGAAAGACACCCGTGACCCGCCTCAGCTCTCTCGCCGATCTGTCGATGCCCGTTTCCCTCGGAGAGGCCCGAAAGGGCTTCATCGGCGCGATCGAGAGCATCGCCGCACCGATCGCCTCCGCCGGGATCGCGGCCGAGGAGCTCGAGCGCCGGCTGATCGAGCTCGGCTTCGTCGAGGGAGCCGTGGTCGAAGTTCTGCACGAGGGCGCCATCGGCCGCGATCCGATCGCCGTGCGCGTGCACGGTCTGACGGTGGCGCTGCGCCGCCGCGAGGCCATGGCCGTCACCTTGAGGTGCCAGGCAAGGGATACATGAACGCACCGACCTCGGCGGGCGCCATCACCATCGCGCTCGTTGGAACGCCGAACTGCGGCAAGACCGCTCTCTTCAACCGCCTGACGGGTAGCCGCCAGAAGGTGGCGAATTATCCCGGGGTCACGGTCGAGCGCAAATCGGGCGCATTGCGCACGCCGGCCGGCCGCACTGCCCGCGTCATCGACCTACCCGGCACCTACGCCGCGCGGCCGCAGCCCCGACGAGGTGGTGACGCGCGACTTCGTGCTCGGCCGCGTCGCCGGCGAGGTCCGGCCCGATCTCGTGCTGTGCGTCGTCGATGCGACCAGCATGCGCCTCGCCATCCGCCTCGTGCTCGAGCTGAAGCGGACCGGCTCCCCGCTTCTCCTCGTTCTCAATATGGTCGACATCGCCAAGCGGCGGGGGGTGGAGATCGACATCGCCCGGCTGTCGTCCGAGCTCGGCGTCCCGGTCACCACCTCGGTCGCCGTGCGCCGCGGCGGCACCGACGAGCTTGTCGCCCGCATCGACGAGGCCCTCGCCGCCGGGCTCGCTCCGTGCCGCCGACGACTGGCAGGTGCCGACCGCCGCCGACCTGCGCGCCGCCCAGCGCGAGGCCGATCGCATCATCCGCCTCGCCGTCCGCACGCCCGCCCGTCCCGACACGCTGACCGGCCGCCTCGACGCCGTGCTGCTGCACCCGTCGCCGGCCTCGCGATCCTGTTCGCCGTGCTGTTCGTCATGTTCCAGGCGGTGTTCAGCGGCGCTGCTCCGGCCATGGACCTGATCTCGGCGGGCTTCGACCGGCTTGCCGTCGAGACCCGCAGCCTGCTGCCGCCGGGCCTCCTGCGCAGCTTCATCGAGAATGGCGTCATCTCCGGTGTCGGCAGCGTGCTCGTCTTCCTGCCGCAGATCCTTATCCTCTTCCTCTTCATCCTGCTGCTCGAGGATCTCGGCTACATGGCGAGGGCGGCCTTCCTCATGGACCGCATCATGGGCAGCGCCGGATTGCACGGCCGTGCCTTCATTCCGTTGCTCTCGAGCTTCGCCTGCGCCATTCCCGGCATCATGGCGACGCGGGTGATCGACGAGCCGCGCCATCGCCTGACCACCATCCTCGTCGCGCCCCTGATGACCTGCTCGGCACGCATCCCGGTCTACACGCTCATCATTGCCGCCTTCATCCCTGCCACCCGCTTGTGGGGCGTGGTCAGCCTGCAGGGCCTCGTGATGTTCGTGCTCTATGCCATCGGCATCGTCAGCGCCTTGTTCGTCGCCTTCCTCGCCAACCACTTCGCCTGGCGCGAGCATCCGACGCCGCCTTTCATGCTCGAACTGCCTGACTACAAGCTGCCCCGTCCCGGCAACATCCTGATCGGCCTCGCCACGCGGGCACGGATCTTCCTGAAGCGCGCCGGCACGACGATCTTCGCGATGATGGTGCTGATCTGGTTCCTTGCGAGCTTCCCGCAGCCGCCGGCCGGTGCCGCGGGCCCGGCGATCGACTACAGCCTCGCCGCCATGATCGGCCGGGCGATCGAGCCCCTGCTCGCGCCGATCGGCTTCAACTGGCAGATCTGCGTGGCGCTCATCCCCGGCATGGCCGCGCGCGAGGTGGCGGTCGCCTCGCTCGGCACCGTCTATGCGATCGGCAGCGGCGACGACGTGGTGCGCATCGGCGAGGTGCTCGCCGCCAACTGGAGCCTCGCGACCGCCCTGTCGCTGCTCGCCTGGTACATTTTCGCGCCGCAATGCGCCTCCACCCTCGCCGTGATCCGGCGCGAGACGGGGAGCTGGCGGTGGATGTGGATCACCTTCGGCTACATGCTGGCGCTCGCCTATGTGGCGGCCTTTCTGACCTACCAGACGGCCCTCGCCCTCGGCGGCGGCTGAGCCGCCGGGGCCGTGGCGTGGCCTGCGCGCAACGCCCGCCTGCCTCGGGGGCAAAGCCTACCCGGCGGTGGCCACGCCGGCGCTCGCGGCGGCCGCCTCGGCCGGGCTCGGTCCCTCGGCTTTCGCCTTCAGCCGCTCTGAGAGAATGCCGGTCTCCTCGATGATCTCGCCGACGAGGTGCTCGCGCCGGTAGGCCATGACGTGCACACCCTTCACGCCCTTCAGCTCGCGGATCTCCTGGATCAGCTCGATGCAGAGCTTCTTGCCTTCCTCGGCGGGCTTGGCCGCCTTCTCCAGCCGGTCGATCACCGCATCGGGAACATGGATGCCCGGCACGTTCGCCCGCATCCAACGCGCCGTCTTGGCCGAGGCGATCGGCCCGACGCCGGCGAGGATGAACACCTTCTCGTCGAGCCCCATGTCGCGCACCCGCTCCATGAAGCGGCGGAAGATGGCGACGTCGTAGATATAGTTGGTCTGGATGAAATCGGCGCCGGCGCGGACCTTCTTCTCGAGCCGGTTGGCTCGCCATTCGAGCGGCGGGATGCAGGGGTTCTCGGCGGCGCCGAGGAAGACGTTCGGCCGCGTCGTCAGCTTGCGGCCGGACAGGAACGTCCCCTCGTCGCGCATGGTCTTCAAGGTTCTGAGCAGCGACAGTGAATCGAAGTCGAAGACCGGCTTGGCGCCCGGCTGGTCGCCGACCCCGACCCCGTCGCCGGTGAGGCACAGGATGTTGCTGACGCCCATGGCGGCGGCACCGAGCACGTCGCCCTGGATGGCGATGCGGTTGCGGTCGCGGCAGGAGATCTGCAGGACGATGCCGACGCCCGCCCGGCTGAGCAGCGAGCAGATGCCCATCGACGACATGTGGCAGTTGGCGCCCGATGCGTCGGTCGCATTGATGGCGTCGCAGACGTCCTTCAGCGGCTCGGCCGCCTTCATGACGTCGCGCGGATCGGCCGAATCGGGCGGATTGAGCTCGGCCGTGATGGCGAACCAGCCACGCCTCAGCACCCGCTCGAGCATGGACGCGGATTTGTGCCCGGCCGGGGGCACGAGTGGCGGGTCGATGAGCGGATCGTAGGGCTCGGGCGTCTGCAGCTTGGTCACGACTTGCCCTCCTCCTTGCGGCCGGCGCCGTCGGCGCTCTCGGTCTTTGCCGCGTCGGCGGGCGTCTTGGCCTTGTAGACCGCCGTGCGCTCGGCGACCGCCTGATCGGCGAGGGCCGATCTCGGCTCGCGGGCGAGCGGCGCCGAGGCCGGCTCGAAGATCCGCGCCCGTTTGAAGGCATTGGCGATGACGAGCTTGCCGGGATCGCTCGAGACGTTCTCGCGGCTGCGTGCCGCCGCTTTCTCGCGCGCGACCCTGAGCCAGGCCGACGAGCCCTCGAGCGAGCGGTCGACCGGCGGCTGCACCACCGCGATGCGCTCGAGGCCCTGACGCATCCGCGCCGCGCCCGACCAGCCCTCGACCCAGACGCAGCGCATCTGCGGCTTCACCTCGCAGAAGCCGCCGGGTCGGACCCCGCCACACGGGCCGTTCCTGAGATTCTTCGGGCAGTTCATCGGGCACGACATGCCGGTCGACGAGAGCACGCACTGGCCGCACATCTTGCAGTCGAACAGGATGCCCTTCGTGATGCGCTCGACGAAGGCGACCGGCCGCTCCGCGCGCTGGTAGCCGATCCACTTCCAGAACGGGTCGAGGGCGACCATGATGCGCTCGAAGCCCTTGTAGAACGACTCGAAGAAGCGCGCATGGCGCACGGCGAATAGTCGGACGGCATACATGGCCGCAAGCGCTCCCGAAGGGTTCGAGTAGGGGGCGGGCGGCAGCGGATGCCACCCGGACGGCGCGGGAATTTGCGCTCGCATGGGCGCCTGCCGAGCGCTCGCAAGCGACATTGGCCGCGACGGATTCCGACGTGTCGCAGCGAGGCGAGGATTTGCGACATGATGATGCCGCACAGTCGGCGCTTGCCGTCACGGCGAGGGTGCGATCCCTAACGCCGAACCGCCATCGCCATCTGCCGGTCGTCCTCGGCAAGCTCGGCACCGAGCCCGCGGTAGAAGCCGATCGCCGCCTCGTTCCGCCGCCAGACCATCCAGCTCATGTGGCTGGCGCCCCGCGCCGCGGCGATTTCGCGCGCCCGCCCCATCAGCTCCCGGCCGACACCCTTCCCCCGCGCCGCCTCGGTGACGAACAGCCCCGCCACGAACAGTGCCGGGAAGACCTCGTAGACGCCGAAATGATAGCCGAGATAGCCGGCCGGGCGCCCGTCGAGTTCCCCGATCAGCGTCTCGCAGAAGGGCGTCTCGCCGAACGAGAGCCCGGCCGTACGCCACAGATCCTCCGGCGAGGGCCGTACCTCCAATTCACCTTCGGCGAGCCCCTCGAAATAGTCGATGATCTCGGTGAGAAGCCGATGAAGCGCGCTGCGGTCGGCGGGCACCGCAGGGCGGATGACGAGCGTCACGGGCCAGCCTCCTCGCCCGCGTCGACCGCGAGCGTCATCAGGATCTCCTCCTCGTAGACCCGCCCGCCGATCCGGTCATAGAAGGCCTGGGCGGCAGTGTTCTTCCGCCAGACCGTCCAGTTGACCTGTTCTGCCCCCCGCGCCGCCGCGATCTCGCGCGCCCGCGCCATCAATGCCCGGCCGACGCCGCCGCCACGATGAGCGGCTGCCACATAGAGATCGCCGACGAAGAGAGCGGGTGCGACGCCCTCCATCGACAGGCCCCAGAAATAGGTGAGATAGCCGGCGGGCTCCGCAAGGCCGGCCCCGGCGGCTTCGGCGACGAGGATTGTCGCGAAGGCATCGGGACCGAAGGCGAAACCGTCGATGCGCGCGATTGCCTCCGCGCTCACCTCCTCCGGCTCGTCGATGGCGTTCAGATGCTCGGCGAAGTCCCGCATCATCGCATGGACGGCCGGCAGATCCTCCGCCCTCGCCTGCCGGATCGCCACGCTCATGGCGCCATCGCCCCGCCCGCCGCTGCCATGAAGGTCCCGAGCTCGCCATACCCCGTCAGCCGGCGCTCATAGAGAAGGCCGAGCCGCGCCGCCGCCTCGCGCGCCCGCGCGTCGAGGGCCGGATCGTCGGTCTGCGCCAGATAGACGATCTTCGTGTAGTTGCCGAACATCATCTCCGCCATGCCCGGCCGGTCGAGGCGGTAATAGTCGAAGATCAGCTTGTCGAAATGGCGGGCGAGATAGTCGGTGAGGAAGAAGGCGGTGAGGTCCTCCCCCTCGGCCTTGGCCGCGAAGGCGGCATTGCCGGCGAGGAATGCGTAGCAATGCGGCCCCTCGATGCGTGCGACGCCCTCCTCGGCGATCACCCGGTCGAGCTCCCCGCCCGTGCCGCAATCGCCATAGGCGACGAGGATCCTGCCGTATCGGCCCTTTGCCGCGCGGATCCGGTCGCGCACGCCTCCCGGAATCCGCTCCGGCGTGTTGTGCCAGATCGCCGGCAGGCACTGCACGTCGAGATGCCGCCAGCGGTTCAGCTCGATGAGGTCGACGATCTCGCGCGCGAGCGCGCCGCAGGCGATGACGAGCGTGGAGCCCTCACCGCGCCGGAACTCGTAGGCATCGCCCGGCAGGAGGCCGGCCGATGCCTGCTCGGTGCTCTTTGAGTTGTTCGCCATGACGGCCCTATAGCACGGGCGCCATCATGGCGGGACGCCTATCGCGTGAAGGTCGCCTTCACCCGCCGCGACACCAGCATATAGGGAATCCAGATCGCGGCGCCGACGAGGCTGCGGGCGATCTCCTTGGCCGTGTCGGGATCGAAGGCCGCCTCGGAGAGAAGCATGCCGCCGACCAGCGCATCGCCGACCAGGACGACAATGGAGGCGACGGCGAGCGCGATGTAGAGCTTGGGGAACACGCGGCGCCTCGTGAAGAACATCACGATCAGCACCAGCGCGGCGGCGAGCAACATCGCATTGAGCACCGTCTCGACGACGATCAACTCGGCGAGATAGGGCACATAGGTCGACGAACTCGTGTCGTTGAGCGCCTGCCAGGTCACGCCGTCGAAATAGACTGTCTGGTAGAGCGGCCAGAACTGCATGACCATGCGGATCGGCGAGAAAATGAGGCCGATCGCAACGAGAAGCAGCCAGCCGCCGATGCCGGCGAGGTTGCTGTCGTCGATGGTCCTGTCGGTGCTCACCGTCGTATCGATTGCCATGATCGTGTCCTTCCGCGGGCTTTCGCCCCCGGCCGTTCCGGAGGCTGTTGCTGGCGGTGATGTGGCGATTGGGCGAGCTCTCTCAAGGCGACCTGTTCCCTGGGGCACGGCAATCGGATCGCCAGGGAGCAATGCGGATCTCCTCGGCGCGCGGACGCGCGGCCCATGGTGCCCGGCATGGGAGTTCCGATGCGTTGCGCCAACCGCCCCGGCCCGCCCGCTTCCGCTGCGGCAATCGCCCCTCCCCCGCCACGCGCGGGGTCGCTCTCGCCCGCCTCAGCCCGCCGTCCTCGCCAGCCGCGCCATGTCCGCCGCGAACCGGTCGATGGTCTCCGCCGTCATGTCGAAGCCGCACATCAGCCGGCAGCGGCGCTTGCCATCGAGCGTGTAGAAGCGCCAGCCGGCCTCGCGCAGCGCCGCCTGGAGCCCGGGCGCCATCTCGACGAAGAGTGCGTTCGCCTCGACCGTCTGCATGATCGTCACCGCCTCGATCTCCCGCAGATGGCCGGCGAGCCGCGCCGCCATGGCATTGGCGTGCCGTGCGTTCCTCAGCCAGAGGTCGTCTTTCAGCAGCGCCAGCCAGGGCGCCGTCAGGTGCCGCATCTTGGAGGCGAGGTGGCCGGTATGCATCTGGTGGCGGTCGAAATCCTCCGCGAGTGCCGGATCGAAGAACACCACCGCCTCGCCCGCCGACAGGCCGTTCTTGGTGCCCCCGAACGAGAGCACGTCGACCCCGGCCTGCCATGTCATCTGGGCAGGCGTCGCCCCGGTGGCGGCGATGGCATTGGCGAAGCGCGCGCCGTCCATGTGCACCTTCAGTCCCGCGGCCTTCGCTGTGGCGGCGAGTGACGAGACCTCGTCCACCTGATAGACGGTGCCTTCCTCGGTCGTATTGGTGAGGGAGAGGACGCGCGGCCGCTGGGCCCGCATGTCGGGAATGAGCGCGAGATGACGTTCGAGGCCGGCAAGCGTGATCCGTCCGTCCGCCTCGTCCGTCGTCAGCAGGCGCGCCCCGCCCGACAGGAACTCGACCGAGCCGCACTCGTCGACCGCGATATGGGCATTGCGGTGGCACACGACCGCCTCGCTCGGGCGCAGGAGGTGCGAGATGGCGAGCCCGTTCGCCGCCGAGCCGGTGAAGACGAGGAAGGTCCGGCATTCGCGCCCGAACAACTCCGACATCCGCGCCGACAGGTCGGCCGAGAAGCGGTCGGCGCCATAGGCCGGCTCGTGACCGGTCGCGTTCGCCGCGATCAGCGCCTCGAGCGCCTCCGGACACAGCCCTGCATTGTTGTCGGAGGCGAACTGCTGGCGGCTGGGCGCGCTTGACATGGCGGGTTCCTCGATCAGGGTGGACGGCGGGGCCGGCCCCATGGGACCGGGCCCTGATGAGCATGCGCCGGCCGGGAGCCGGTCGCGCGCCGCCGGCAGTCGAGCCCCGGCAGCGGCTTGGAGTCAATGCCCGGCCTCGGCGATGGCCGGCCGGTGAAGGGGCGAGCCTTTGAGCATCGATGAGGACGAGGTCGAGGGCGGAGTGGAGCGGCTGGCGGCGACCGGCCGGCCGCAAGGCGGGCGAGCCCTTCCCGCATTCGCCGAGGCGGCCCTGTGGATGCTCGGGGCCATGGCCTCCTTCATGGTGCTCGCGGTCTCGGGCCGCGAGGCCTCCCACGCGGTCGGCGCCTTCGAGGTCATGCTGGTCCGCGCCATCGGCACCATCCTCGTCATCACGGCCGTGGCCGCCGCGACCGGCGGCATCGCGCGGGTCGTCCGCACCAACCGGCTCGGTCTCCACCTCGCGCGCAACGTCATCCATTTCGTCGGCCAATATCTCTGGCTGGTGGCGCTCGGCATGATCCCGCTCGCCCATCTCTTCGCCTTCGAGTTCACCGCGCCGATCTGGGTGGCGATCCTCGCCCCGATCCTGCTCGCCGAGCGCATGACGATCGCGCGGGCAGGCGCGGCGGCGCTGGGCTTTCTCGGCATTCTCGTCGTCGCCCGGCCGTTCGGGGCGGCCGCGGGCGCCGGCCTCGATCCGGGCCTCCTCGTCGCACTCGGCAGCGCCGTCGGCTTCGCCCTGTCGACACTCGCGGTGAAACGGCTGTCGGCGACCGACAGTGCCCTCACCGTCGTCATGTATCAGGGCCTCCTGCAGGCGCCGATCAGCCTCGCCTTCGCCTATTCCTCGCTCACCATGCCGGACCCGAGGATCGCCTTCCATCTGGCGATGGTGACCTTGGCGAGCATCACGGCCCACTATTCGATCACCCGCGCCTTCCGTCTCGCCGACGTGCTGCTCGTGATCCCGCTCGATTTCCTTCGCCTGCCGCTGATCGCCATCGTCGGCTGGCTGGTCTATGCTGAGCCGCTCGATCCGCTGGTTTTTGTCGGTGGCGCCCTCATCATCGCGGGCAATCTGTGGAGCATCGGCTCCGAACGCCGCCGCCGGATCTGAGTGCGGCCAGCAGGCAGGCGTCGTTATGCGCCCGCCCGGGCCGATGGTTTCGTCCAATCCGGCAGTGAGAGGGGAAGGCCATGGCAGCGCAGTCGCTGGTCGTCTACTTCACCTATGGGTCGCGGGATCTCGAGGCGCTGTTCGCCCTCGAGGAGAAGCTGAACGAGGCCATCGATGCGGCCGGCGTCGGCGAGTTCGCCGGCGACGAGGTCTCGGTCGACGGAACCGACGCCTACCTGTTCTTCTGCGGCCCCGATGCCCGTGGGCTATTCGATGTCGTCGGCCCGATTCTCGAGCAGGTGCCCTTCATGCGTGGTGCCGAGGCGCTGCTACGCTATGGCGATCTCGACGATGGCGATGTCGAGGAGGACCTCGTCATCATCGGAAGCTGAGGGACCGCCCGCCCCGTCGCGGCGGACCGGCCAAGGGCCGCTTGCCTCGGTGCGGGCTGCTGTGCACCCTGAGAGCCTGATCGGTCGAGATGCGAGCGTCCGCGCGCGCATCGAGAGCGTGAATCAGACTCTCGAAGTAAAGAGCCTGATCGGTCGAGATGCAGGCATGCGGCAGATGCGGGGCGCGGGTCCCACTCGCAGGGGATGAGGCGCGCCAAGGGGGAGCGATGGCCGACATTGAACTCGACACCAGCGGGCTGACCTGCCCGCTCCCGGTGCTGAAGGCGAAGAAGGCGATCCGCGACCTTGCCGCCGGCGGCACTCTCGCGGTCATCTCGACCGATCCCGGCTCGGTCGAGGATTTCGAGGTGTTCTGCGAGGTGACGGGCCATGTCCTGCTCGAGCAGACCGCCGCCGACGGCCGCTACCATTTTCTCATCAGGCGCAAGGACTGATGCCAGCGAGCGAAGGCTCTCACTTTCGCGAGGTGGTACGCGCGCGGGGTTGGTGGGGCGGCCGCGCGCAAACAAAGGATGAGCGCGCGGGGTTGGTGGGGCGGCCGCGCGCAAACGAAGGAGATACCGGCGCGCCTCAGAGCACGAAATCCGCGGCCCCGATCAGCGCCACGTCGATCTCGATGAAGAACATGCCGGTGCCGTAGTCGACCACTGTGCCGACGACACCGAGATCCTCTCCCTCGAACACCCTGAGGTCCGCGAAGTCGTCGATGCCCGTCACCGCCCGCAGATTGATGCGGTCGATGCCGTCCTGGAAATCGAGGATCTTGTCGAAATATTCGTCCGCGCTCGCCCCGCCGCCGCCGTTCTTGAATACGAAGACGTCCGCACCCGAGCCGCCATACATCCACTCCCCGCCATGGCCGCTGACCAGCCGGTCCTCGCCGCTGCCGCCCTTCAGGATCGAGCTGCCGACGATCCAGGGATTGCCGTTGCCCCCGATCAGCGTGTCGTCGCCCGCCTGGCCGTAGAGCCGGTTGTAGTCCTTGTCGGTGTCGCGCAGCAGATCGTCGCCCTCCCCGCCATAGATGCGGTCCGAGCCCCGCCCGCCATAGAGCCTGTCGTCGCCGTCCTCGCCCTTGATGAGGTCGTCGCCATTGCCGCCGCGTATGTAGTCGCGCCCGTCGCCACCGCGCAGCTTGTCGTCGCCGTCCCCGCCTTCGATCCGGTCGTTGCCGCGCTCGCCATAGATCCGGTCGTTGCCGTCGAGCCCGAAGATCTTGTCGCTGCGGTTCGTGCCGTGAATGCGGTCGGCGCGGTTGGTCCCGGTGATTCTTGCCATTGGGGATCCTCCATCGATCGTCGAGCGGGGGATCATGCAGAATACGGACCAGTCGTCTGAATGCAACCCCGCGTCAGGCTGGCGGGAAGGCCGCGAAGCTGCGCGTGAAGCCGCCGGTCTTTTCGGCGATCCACTGCGCGAAATCGAAATTCGGCCGTTCCAGATGGCTGAGATGACCGGCCTTGGCCGTGCCCGCCGACACGCCCTTGAAGACCCGCTCGGTGCAGCCACGATCCTCGACGTTCACATAGTCGAGCAGCCCCTTCAGCTTCTCGAAATTGGCCTTCGCGTCGTCGGCCCCGACGAACTCCGGCGCCATGCCGCCGCCGAAGATGATCGAGACCTGGCCGACGCCCTTGGGGTGGAGCGAGAGATACCAGAAATAGCCGGGCGTCAGCGTGATGAGCAGGCTCGGATAGATCGCCAGCAGGAAGGTGGTGCGCCGTCGGTCGCCGGTCATGCGCGTATTGGTCGGATGCGCGATCGCGATCTTCAGCGTCTCGTCCTTGAGGATGGTGTGATAGTTGAACGCCGGCCGGCCGGGCGGGCAGATCATCTCCTCGAGCTTCGACAGCCCGCCGATCGTGCCGGAATGGCAGACCGGCAGGTGGTAGCTCTCCATGAAGTTCTCCGCGAGAATCTTCCAGTTGGTGTCCCAGACATGGGTCTCGCGGAAGGTCTCGACATAGTTCTCCATGCCGTAGTCGGCGATGAGGCCCTCGACCTCGGCAAGGCTTTCGGCGACCGGCGGGGCATCGGCGTTGAGGCTCACCATCACCCAGCCGAGCCATTCCTCGCAGCGGAATTTCGGCAGCCGGTAGCTGTCCTTGCAAAAGCCCGTGTTCAGCGTCATGGCCGGTGCGCCGCGCAAGCTGCCGTCGAGATTGTAGGTCCAGCCGTGATAGGGGCAGGTGATCGAGCCGCGATTGCCCTCGCCCTCGAGCAG
Organism: Hyphomicrobiaceae bacterium; assembly: GCA_041397765.1. GTDB lineage: Bacteria > Pseudomonadota > Alphaproteobacteria > Rhizobiales > Hyphomicrobiaceae > JAWKWA01. Next base: position 68,948 of record JAWKWA010000005.1, read on the forward strand.
CGTCGACATGCGGTGCAGGCAGACATTCGACATGGCCGAGAGCCGGCCGTCGCGATCGCGCATGACGACGACCGGCTGGCCGGCGAGATCGAAGGTCACGTAGTCGCCGGGCTTGGCGAGCGCGCTGGCGCGACCGATCGAGAACCATTCCCGGGCGAAGATGTCTTTGAGCTCGCGCTCGAGGAAATCGGGGCTCGTATAGACGCTGCGCGGCATGGCGTGCGCCTTCTCGAACGGCGCGCTCACATTCTCGATCAGCTCGCGGACGGGCTCGATGAGGGTCATCGCGGTGTCTCCTCGCAGCAGATAAAGGTCGTGACGTCCGACATTTGCTCGCGTGCTCGCGCGTCCCTGAAACGGGATGCAAATGTCGGGATCCAACCCCTTGCGCATCCTAGCCGATCGCTTAAAAAAGAGAAAACTGGTTTATCCTTCTCTTGAAGAACATTTTGCATGGTTCCCTTCACCCTGAAGCAATGCGCCTACCTGTCGGCGGTGGCGGCCGAGGGCGGCATCGCCCAGGCGGCGCGCGCGCTGAATGTCGCCCAGCCTTCGGTCGCCCAGGCGATCGACAAGCTCGAGGCGGTGACGGGCCTCACCCTCGTCGAGCGCCATCATGCCCGAGGCGTCACCTTGACGATGGCTGGACGGACCTTCCTCGAGCGTGCGCGATCGCTGCTGGCTGCTGCCGACGAGATGGCCCGCGAGGCCAGGCAGATTGCCGATGGCGCCTCCGGCGAGATCAGGCTCGGTGCCTTCCCGACGATTGCCGCGATCTGCCTGCCCGGTCTGGTGCGCAGCTTCGCCACGGTCCGGCCGGCTGTGCGCATCCAACCGGTCGAGCTCGCTCTCAGGCCGCTCGCCGAGGCCGTTCGCGACAGCACCCTTGATCTCGGCCTCACCTACGACATCGGCGACAGCCTCGCCGGCCTGGCGAGGGTGAGGCTCGCCTCGGTGGTCCCGCGGGTGGTGCTGGCCGCCGGCCATCCCCTCGCCGCCGCCGGCCCGATCGATCTCGCCGACCTCGCGTCCGAGCCCTTCGTGATGTTCGACGCTCCGGGCAGTCGCGAGTTCTACGAGGGGCTGATCGCCCGGGCAGGCCGCCGACCCGTGATCGGCTATCGCTCGACGACGCTCGAGGGCGTGCGCAGCGCCGTCGGCGCCGGCTTCGGCTATTCGATCGTGGCGCTTTCCCCGCCGAGCGACACCACCTACGAGGGCAACCGTCTCGCCGTCGTCGACATCCGCGATCCCAATCCCCTCGACATCGTCCTTGCCGTGCGCGAGACCATGGCGGGGGACCGGGCGATCGTGAGCTTCATCGAGCATGCGGCCGCCCATCTCGCCGCGAGCGGGCTCTGCTCGGCGGAGACGACTGCGCTGGCCTGAGCCACGTGGCCGCGCGGCACCGGCAGTGGGGGAGACAGCCATGCATCCGGCTCTGCAGAGCGTCCTTGGTCTCATTGCCCTGACCGGCATCGCCTGGGCGGCGAGCGAACGGCGCGAGGCCGTCACGCTGCGCACGGTGGCGGCGGGGCTTGGCCTGCAGATCGCGATCGCCGCCCTGATCCTGAAGACGCCTGGCACACGCCAGGTCTTCCTCTGGCTCAACCAGATCTTTCTCGGTCTCGAGACCGCGACCCGCGCCGGCACCACCTTCGTGTTCGGCTATCTGGGTGGTGGCAAGCTGCCCTTTGCCGAGCCCTATCCGGGCGCGGGTTTCATCCTCGCCTTCCAGGCGCTGCCGATCCTGCTCGTGATGGGGGCGCTGTCGGCTGTTCTGTTCCACTGGCGCATCCTGCCCCTCGTCGTCCTCGGCTTCTCGCATGTGCTCCGGCGCGCCTTCGGCATCGGCGGCGCGGTCGGCGTCGCCACCGCCGCCAATGTCTTCGTCGGCATGGTCGAGGCGCCGCTGCTCGTCAGGCCCTATCTCGCCCGCCTGACGCGGTCCGAGCTCTTCATGGTGATGACGGCCGGCATGGCGACCATCGCCGGCACCGTGATGGTGATCTATGCGAGCATCCTCGGGCCGGTCCTTCAGGGCGCGCTCGGCCATCTGCTGACCGCCTCCATCATCTCGGCGCCCGCCGCCATCCTCGTCGCCCGCCTGATGGTGCCCGAGAAGGACCACACCGCCGGGTCGGCCGCGGCTGCTTCCGCCGATGAGATCGACGTGCCGCGCAGCGAGGCGACATCGACCATGGATGCCGTCACGCGCGGCACCGTGGCGGGCCTCGGCCTCTACCTCAACATCCTCGCCATGCTCGTCGTCTTCGTCGCCCTCGTCAGCATCGTCAATCAGGTGCTGGCGCTGCTGCCGGCCTTCGACGGCAGCCCCGTGACGCTCGAGCGCCTGCTCGGTCTCGTCATGGCGCCGGTCGTCTGGCTGATCGGCATCCCCTGGGCGGAGGCGGGAACCGCGGGCGCGCTGATGGGCGTGAAGACGGTGCTGAACGAGTTCATCGCCTATCTGCAACTCGCAGCCCTGCCGGCGGACGCCCTTTCGGAGCGCTCCCGCCTCCTCATGACCTACGCGCTCGCCGGCTTCGCCAATTTCGGCTCGCTCGGCATCATGCTCGGCGGATTGACGGCCATGGTTCCCGAGCGCCGCGACGAGATCGTCGGCCTCGGGCTGAAATCGATCGTCTCGGGCACTCTCGCGACATTGATGACCGGTGCCGTCGTCGGCATGCTCGTCTGGTGAGGCGGCGGATCGCGAGGCGGCGGATGGTCAGGCGGCGGGGCGACCGCTCGCATGCGCCGATTGCATGGGGCCCCGGTGCCTGCCTACTCTCGGTCCCGTCTTCGAGCTCAAACGAGGACTTCGAGCTGACACGAGGACTTGGAGCTCATGCGAGGAGGATCGCGCGATGGCACGGCCGAAGCCCTGGGGTGAATGCGCCGCCCGCCTGATCGACGTCGCCATGGGGCGCACGCCGGCCGATCTCGTCGTGCGCAACGGGCGCTGGGTCAACGTGCATTCGGGCGACATCATCCCCGCGACCGATATTGCCATCGCCGAGGGCCGCTTCGCCTATGTCGGCCCCGATGCGCGCCATGCCATCGGTGCCGCCACCCGCGTGATCGAGGCGGACGGGCGCTATCTCGTCCCGGGGCTCTGCGACGGCCACATGCATGTCGAGAGCGGCATGGTGACGGTCACCGAGTTTGCCCGCGCCGTCATCCCGCACGGCACCACCACCATGATGATCGATCCGCACGAGATCGCCAATGTGCTGGGGCTGGCGGGCGTGCGCCTCATGCACGACGAGGCGATGCGACTGCCCGTCAACATCTTCGTGCAGATGCCGAGCTGCGTGCCGAGCGCGCCGGGCCTGGAGACGCCGGGCGCCCGCATCGGCGCTGCCGAGGTCGCCGAGGCGATGGCCTGGCCGGGCATCGTCGGGCTCGGCGAGATGATGAATTTTCCAGGTGTCGTCGCCGCCGATGAAGTGATGCTGGCGGAGATGGCGGCGACGGCGCGGGCCGGCCGGGTGATCGGCGGCCACTACGCATCGCCCGATCTCGGCCGCGCCTTCCACGCCTATGCGGCCGGCGGCCCCGCCGACGACCACGAGGGCACGCGTATCGAGGATGCCATCGCGCGGGTGCGTCAGGGCATGCGGGCCATGCTGCGCCTCGGCTCGGCCTGGTACGACGTCGCAGCCCAGGTCAAGGCGGTCACCGAGCAGGGCCTCGATAGCCGCAACTTCATCCTGTGCACCGACGACAGCCATTCCGGCACGCTCGTCGGCGAGGGTCACATGAACCGCGTCGTGCGCCACGCCATCGCCTGCGGCCTGAGGCCGGTGACGGCGATCCAGATGGCGAGCCTCAACACTGCCACCCATTTCGGCCTCGAGCGCGAGCTCGGCTCGATCGCGCCCGGACGCATCGCCGACCTCATCCTGTCGAGCGATCTGCCGACCTTGCCGGTCGAGCTGGTCGTCGCCCGCGGCGAGGTGCTGGCGGAGAATGGCCGCCTCGTCGCCGACATCGCACCGGCCGACTATCCCCAAAGCGCCCGCAATACCGTCAGGCTCGGCCGGGCGCTCGCGCCGGCCGACTTCGACATCGCCGCACCCGCCCATGCGGCCACCGTCGAGGTCCGCGTCATCGGCGTCGTCGAGAACCAGGCGCCGACCCGCGCCTTGACGAGGCATCTGGGGATCGAGAACGGCATCATCGCCATGGACCGCGCCGGCGACGTCTGTCAGATCGCGCTCGTCGAGCGCCATCGCGGCACCGGCGGCGTCGTCAACGGCTTCGTCTCGGGCTTCGGCTACGACCGGCCCTGCGCGGTCGCCAGCACCGTCGCCCATGACAGCCACCACATGATTGTCGTCGGCACCGACAAGGCCGATATGGCGATGGCGGCAAACCGCCTCGCCGCGGTCGGCGGCGGCGTCGTGGTGATCTCTGAGGGCCGCGAGCTCGCCCTCGTCGAGCTGCCGATCGCCGGCCTCATGTCGAACGAGCGGGCCGAGATCGTCGCCGCCAAGGCCGACCGCATGGTCGAGGCGATGCGCGCCTGCGGCTGCCGGCTGAACAACGCCTATATGCAGCACTCGCTGCTGGCGCTCGTCGTCATCCCCGAATTGCGCATCTCCGATATCGGCCTCATCGACGTGAGGGAGTTCCGCCCGACCGAGGTCGTCGTTCCGGCCTGACCGGCGTGCCGGCGCAAGACCCGCCCGGGCCGGCCTTTGGCAGGCCTGACCGGCACTATAGGTGCAGAACTATAGACACGATCTATATGTGACATAGGCGGATGCACGTTGACATAGTCAGGCGCGCCAAGGATCATTTCCTGCACGCGGCAATCGGCGACATTCCCTTCCGGCCGCGCAAGAGAGGTCCGAGGGCATCGGGCGTCATGCCTGTGTCATCGGTCCGCACTAGACCGGCGCCGGTTCAACAGCCGCCCCTCAGGGAGGAAATCCGATGAGAAGTTCACTGGTGCGTTCGCTCGGCCTCGTTGCGGCCGGTGCGCTCGTCTCCATGCTCGGCCTCGCAGCCCCCGCTGCCGCCCAGACCGAGCTCACCGTCTATACGGCGGTCGAGGCGGAGGACCTGCAGCGCTATGCCGAGACCTTCAACAAGGCGCATCCGGACATCAAGATCAACTGGGTTCGCGATTCGACCGGCGTCATCACGGCGAAGCTGCTCGCCGAGAAGGACAACCCGCAGGCCGACGTGATCTGGGGCCTCGCGGCATCCTCGCTGCTCGTCCTCAAATCCGAGGGAATGCTCGAGGGCTATGCGCCCAAGGGCGTCGAGATGCTCGATGCCAAGTTCGTCGACAAGTCGGACCCGCCCCAGTGGGTCGGCATGGACGCCTGGGTCGCCTCGATCTGCTTCAACACCGTCGAGGCCGGCAAGCTCAACCTGCCTGCGCCCAAGTCCTGGAAGGATCTGCTCGATCCGGTCTACAAGGGCCATGTGATCATGCCGAACCCGGCCTCCTCGGGCACCGGCTTCCTCGACGTCTCCTCCTGGCTGCAGATGATGGGCGAGGACGGCGGCTGGAAGTACATGGACGGCCTGCACGAGAACATCGCCCGCTACACGCATTCGGGCTCCAAGCCCTGCAAGATGGCGGCGGCCGGCGAGATCCCGATCGGCATCTCCTTCGCCTTCCGCGGCGCCAAGGAGAAGCAGAAGGGCGCCCCCGTCGAGATCATCGTGCCGGAGGAGGGCGTCGGCTGGGACATGGAGGCGACCGCCATCGTCGCCGGCACCTCGAAGGGCGATGCCGCCCGCACGCTGGTCGACTGGTCGATCACCCGCGAGGCGAACGAGATGTACAATGTCGGCTATGCGGTCGTCGCCATGAACGGCGTCGCCAAGCCGGTCGAGCACTTCCCCCCGACGCTCATCGAGAAGATGATCGCCAACGACTTCGAGTGGGCCGCCAACAACCGCGCCCGCATCCTCGAGGAGTGGTCGAAGCGCTACGACAGCAAGTCCGAGCCCAAGAGCTGACGTGACGAGACGCCTGCCGCAAGGCAGGTGAGAGCAGTCGACGGGCCGGCGGCCAGATTTCGCCGGCCCGTTCTTGAAATATGCGAAGTGGTGGGCTGCGGTGGTCTGCCTGGTTCCTCGCGTGGCAAGTGCCGTCTCGCCCGGTGGGACGCGAGGCCGCGCCCGGCAACGCTGGCGGGATCCGGCCGCGCGGCGATGATCGAGGATGCCGCGCCGATGTCTGCAGACAACTCCGATGGCCGCAGTCGCCCCTTTCTCAGGATCAGGGGGCTGACCAAGCGCTTCGGTTCCTTCGTTGCGCTGAACGGCGTGTCGCTCGATGTCGGCGAAGGCGAATTCGTCTGCTTCCTTGGTCCCTCCGGCTGCGGCAAGACCACGTTCCTGCGCGCCATCGCCGGTCTCGACATCCAGGACGAGGGCACCGTCGAGCAGGCCGGCCGGGACATTTCCGCATTGCCCGCCTCGCAGCGCGATTTCGGCATCGTCTTCCAGTCCTACGCGCTGTTCCCCAACCTGACGGTCACGCGCAACGTCGCCTATGGACTGCAGAACTCGGGCATGAGGCGCGACGCCGTCGACAAGCGCGTCGCCGAGCTGCTCTCGCTCGTCGGCCTGCCCGACCAGGGTCGCAAATATCCATCCCAGCTCTCCGGCGGCCAGCAGCAGCGCGTCGCCCTCGCCCGCGCACTCGCGACCTCGCCGGGGCTCCTCCTCCTCGACGAGCCGCTGTCGGCCCTCGACGCCAAGGTCCGCGTCCATCTGCGCCACGAGGTCAAGCAGCTCCAGCATCGGCTCGGCGTCACCACCATCATGGTCACCCACGACCAGGAGGAGGCGCTGACCATGGCGGACCGCATCGTGGTGATGAACAAGGGGGTGATCGAGCAGGTCGGCACGCCGACCGAGATCTATCGCGAGCCGGAGTCGCTCTTCGTCGCCGACTTCATCGGCGAGACCAACAAGTTCCCCGTGACGGTCGAGGGCAGTGAGGTGGTCGAGCTCGGTGGCCAGAAGGTCGCCGTCCGCCGTCATGGTTTCGCAAGCGGCGAGCAGGCGCTGCTCGTCGTGCGGCCGGAGGACGTCATTCCCCATGCGGTTGCCGGCAAGAGCGATCAGGGAGCGGGCGTGCCGAACCGGATGCGCGCCCGGATCGACGCCATGGAGTTCCTCGGCGCTTCCTGGCGCAGCTTCCTCACCCGCACCGGCAGCGGCGATGCGGCTGGGCTCGTCGCCAATTTCTCCGTCAACGCCATCCGCCGGCTCGGCCTGGAGGAGGGCCAGGAGATCTTGATCGATCTGCCCGCCGAGCGTCTGCTCGTCTTCCCGGCGAAGGGCGGCATCTGACCATGGCGAGCCTCGAGACAGCCGAAACGGGCGCGCCGCCCCCCCGCATCCGTCCGCGCCTCAGCTCCGACGACTGGGTGATGCGCGCCTATATGATCGTCGTCATCCTCTATCTGCTGGTGACGCTCGTCCTGCCGCTCTATGCGATGCTGTCGCGCTCGTTCTCGACCTTCTCCTTCGACCTGTCGGCCTACGAGTTCCAGGTCGACAAGGGCGAAGGCTTCGGGCCTGTGCGCACCGCCGCCGAGCTCAACGCTGAGACGCAGGCCGTGCCGCCCGAGAAGCTCGCGGCGACCGGCGACGGCCGCCTGTCGGTGACCGGCTTCTTCCCCGATTTCAGCTTCCGCAGCACGACCCGCTATCGCATTCGCAACGTCACCGCCGATGGCCACTTCCTGTTCGGCAGCGAGCGCATCGCCGGCACCGCGTGGCACGACTATTCGAGCAACGACTTCCGCCGCCTCTCGCTGCGTCCTGCCCGATCGCTCGGCCTTGCCAACTATCTGCGGTATTTCCAGACGCCGGCGCTCTCGAGTTCGATCTGGAACTCGCTGTTCATCTCGCTGCTCAGCACGCTCATCACCGTCTCGCTCGCCTTCGGCTTCTCCTACGCCATCCAGCGCACCCGCATGCCGATGAAGCCTGTGTTCCGGCTCGTCGCCATGATCCCGATCCTCGTGCCTTCGCTGCTGCCGGGCATCGCCCTCGTCTATCTGTTCGGCAATCAGGGCTTCCTGAAGAGTCTGCTGTTCGGCAATTCCATCTACGGTCCGATCGGCATCGTCATCGGCACGGTGTTCTTCACCTTCCCGCACGCCTTCCTCATCATCCAGACCGCGCTCTCGATCGCCGATCAGCGTCTCTACGAGGCCTCGACGGCGCTGAGGGCCAGCCCGTGGCGGACCTTCTGGACGGTGACGGTGCCGGGCGCCCGCTACGGTCTCGTCTCGGCGGCCTTCGTCGTCTTCAATCTCGCCATCACCGATTTCGGCCTCCCCAAGGTGATCGGCGGTCAGTTCAACGTGCTCGCCGTCGACATCTACAAGCAGGTGATCGGCCAGCAGAACTTCGAGATGGGCGCGGTCGTCTCGGTGGTGCTGCTCTTGCCCGCGCTCCTCGCCTTTGCCATCGACCACTTGATGCAGCGCCGCCAGGTGGCGCTGCTCTCGGCCCGCTCCGTGCCCTACGAGGCCAAGCGCTCGGCGATCATCGACAATGTTGCGCTCGTCTACTGCCTGCTGGTTGCGCTCTTCATCGCTGGCCTGCTGGCGGTCTGCCAGTACGCCGCCCTCGTCAAGCTGTGGCCCTACAACCTCGAGCTGACGCTCCACAATTTCAACTTCGACATCGTCGACGGCGGCGGCTGGGCCTCGTTCTGGAACTCGATCGAGCTCGCCCTCTGGACGGCGGCGATCGGCACGGTGATCGTCTTCACCGGCGCCTACATGGTCGAGAAGTCGCGCGGCTTCACCGGCGGGCGCACGCTGTTCCACCTCTTTGCCATGATGCCGATGGCGATCCCGGGCATGGTGCTCGGCCTCGCCTATATCTTCTTCTTCAACGATCCGGCGAACCCGCTGCACGCCATCTACGGCACCATGGCGATCCTCGTCGTCTGCACGGTCACCCATTTCTACACCGTCTCGCATCTGACGGCGTTGACCGCGCTGAAGCAGATGGACCCCGAGTTCGAGGCGGTGTCGGCGTCCTTGAAGCAGCCCTTCCACCGGCTGTTCGCGCAGGTGACGGTGCCGGTCTCGCTGCCCGCCATCCTCGATATCTCGATCTACCTCTTCGTCAACGCCATGACGACGGTCTCGGCCGTGGTCTTCCTCTACGCGCCCCACACCACGCTCGCCTCGGTCGCGGTGCTGAACATGGACGATGCCGGCGACATCGCGCCGGCCGCCGCCATGGGCATGATGATCTTCTATACGAACGCCATTGCCCGCGGCGTCCATCTCATGCTGACCCGCGGCGTCACGGCGCGGACCCAGGCCTGGCGGCGGCGCTGACGCTGGCGCGGCCCTGAGGCCCGAGGCCGGCAACAGTACGGCCTGCCGGGACCCCAGGACCGGGCCCCCGCCGGGTCGTGAACGCGACCGTCGCCCCGGCCACTTCAAGTCGATGCCAAGTGAAGGCGCGCCGCTTGTTTGGCCGAATGCCCGCCTCGGAAATTGACCAGCCCGCGGCACCGTCGTGCCGAAGTGGTACGGCCGGCACCGCCCGCCGTCCTTTACCGACTCGAAGTATCGGCAGGGCGGGTGCGAAAAAGCCATTTGCAGTCCCCGGAGCGTCCTAATAAAGTCCTGCCGGGGGACTGACCCCTTTCAGTGATAGCGAGTGCCCACATGGTGCCAGGTTGGCTCCGTGATCGTATTGCGTACGGGCTGCCGCCGGAGTCGTTGCGACTCCGCTCGGTCACGCGCGCGTTTTCTTCAGCACATCTTGCAGGTCCGTCATGGGCCTGCGCCGGGCATGTGCAGCCGGCTGGGACATTGGCCCGGCCGGGCGCCTGCACATGCTCGGTCGGTCAGAACGCGTAGAGGAAGGGTGGGTCGGCCATGGCCAGGAAGAACGGAACGAAGAAGGCGGACAAGATTTTCGGCGCCAACGCCGCAGATCAACTCTACGGTCTCGCCGGCAATGACAGGCTGTTCGGCAAGGGCGGCAACGACCGGCTCGACGGCGGCGACGGCAACGATACGCTCGACGGCGGCACCGGCAACGACAAGCTCTATGGCGGCAAAGGCAACGACACGCTGATCGGCGGCAAGGGCAACGACTTCCTCGATGGTGGCACCGGCACCGATACGGCCGTCTTCTCCGGCCTCTCCAGCGGCTACACGATCACCAGGTCCGGAGCGAACTGGATCGTCACGGGCGCCGACGGCACCGACACGCTGAAGAGCATCGAGTATGTGAAGTTCGCCGACGGCAAGTTCCAGCTGAAGACCGGTTCTTTCACGCTGACGACGGCGCCCAACGTGCTGACGGGTGGCGCCCTCGGCGACACCTTCTCGGGCATCGTCTCCTGGGAGAATGGCGGCCTCTTCTCGACCTTCAACGTCGGCGATGTGCTCGACGGCAAGGGCAGTTACGACACGCTGAGCCTGACCGTCTCTGGAACGAATACGGGCACGACCAACAGCACGCAGCTCACCAGCATCGAGAACGTCGTCGTCCGAAACGCCGCGACCGCCGGCATCCACTTCAACGCGGCGCTGTGGACCGGCGTCGCCCGCTTCACCTCCGACAGCTCCGCGGTCAACGCCTTCACCCGCGTCTTCGACGTGCAGGCCCTCGCCGAAGCGGAGATGAAGCTCAATCAGGGCGATCTGTCCATCGAGTACGCGACCGGCCTGCTCGCCGGCATCGACGATACCCAGACGCTCGTCCTTTCGGGCAATCTCGGCGGCATGTTCACGGTCGGCGATGCCGGTGGCGGCAAGGCGGAGACCCTCGCCATCGTCTCGCAGACGGCGGCGAATTCCGTCTCGATCGATAGTTCCAACCAGCACGACACCATCACCGTCTCGGGCAGCAAGGCGGTCGAGGTCGACCTCAACGGCATGGCCGTGACCACGATCGACGCCTCGGCCCTGACGGCGGGCGGCCTCACCATCGTCAATGTCGGCGACAGCGATCTCGCCTTCACCGGCTCGTCGGCCAATGACATCCTCGTCCTTGCGACTGGCAGCCTCGACGGCAACGACGCCATCGCCGGTGGCGGTGGCACCGACACGCTCGGCTTTCTCGGCAGCCAGACCATCACCAATGCGGCGCTCGCCGGCGTCACCAGCATCGAGGTGCTCGCCGCGGTCGAAGGCGGCAGCGTCACCGCCAACAATCTCGGCGCCGGTGCCCTGGCGGCCGGCATCACCACCTTCTCGGCCTATGGTGACAGCCGCCTTACCGTGACGGTCGACGCCGCCAATTTCACCAATGCGCTCACCTTCAATCTCGACGCGACCAGCGGCACCGACGACCCCGTGGTCGATACCGGCGGCGATCTCATCGACGGCAGCGGCATGACCGCGGCGATGACCGTCAATGCCATCGCCGGCAACATTACCGCAGCCGATTCGATCACCGCCGGCACCGGCACCTCGGATGTGCTCAACCTGAAGGCGAGCACCATCAACAGCGGTGCCGCCGATCTCTCGGGCGTTTCGGGCTTCGAGACCGTCAACGTGCTCGCCGGCAAGCTCGGCACCGAGGACGTCTCGATCACCACCTCCAATGGCACGGTCGGCGCCGGCAAGACGCTGACGGTCAACGCCACCGGGCTCACCAACTCGGCCGCCGCGCTGACCTTCAACGGTTCGGCCGAGACCGACGGCAGCTTCACGGTGAACGGTGGCGCCGGTGCCGACGACATCACCGGGGGCTCGGGCAACGACACGCTGAACGGCAATGGCGGTGCCGACACGCTGGCGGGAGGCGCCGGCAACGACACCGTCAACGGCGGTGCCGGCAATGACATCATCGACGGCGGCACCGGCACCGAGACCATCGACGGTGGCGAGGGCAACGACATCATCAAGTTCGGCGGCGCCGAGCTCACCTCGGCCGACACGGTCGGTGGCGGCAACGGCACCGACACGCTCGTGATCGTCGACGGCGTCTCGATCGTCGATGCCGACCTCACCAACGTCACCAGCATCGAGGAGCTGTCCTCGATCTACGCGACGGGCGGCATCTATGCCGCGCTCAATGCCACGCTCGGCTCGGAGGCCATGCAGGCCGGCATCCGCACCGTGACCGCCAGCACCGACGCAGGGCACGTCTTCAACGACAACATCGTCTTCCAGTCGGGCTTCACGGCGGCCGTCACCGTCAGCGTCGGCAGCGGCAACGACACGGTCGACGCCTCGGCATCGGCTGCGACGCTCACCATGAGCATGCTGGCGAGCGAGGTGACCGGTGACACGCTGCGCGGCGGCACCGGCACCGGCGACATTCTGAAGCTGACCGCCGACAACGGCACCGCCGATCTTTCCGGCGTCACCGGCTTCGAGACCATCACCGTGCTCGCCGGCACGGTCGCGACCGACGACATCACGATCACGGCGGTCAACGCCACGGTTGCGGCCGGCAAGACGATGGTTGTCAATGCCGCCGCGCTCACCAATGCCGGCGCCAGCATGTCGTTCGACGGCTCGGCCGAGACCGACGGCCACTACAACATCACCGGCGGTGCCGGCAACGACGTCATCCTCACCGGCTCCTCGAGCGTGCTCAATGCCGGCAACGACACCATCAACGGCGGCGCGGGCGACGACGTCATCCGCTCCGGCAACGGCACCGACACGCTGACCGGCGGGCTCGGCAACGACACCTTCCAGTTCCTCCTCGCCGACCTCAACTCGGCCGATGTGGTGACGGGCGGGGCGGAGACCGGCGACACGCTGGAGCTCCTGAATGCCGGCTTCATCGACGACGTGCAGCTCACCAACGTGACGGGCGTCGACATCCTGAAGGGACTGGCCTCAGGCTCACTTGCCGCCTCGCTCGGCACCGAGGCCTATAATGGCGGCAACGGCATCAAGAGCGTGATCGGCACCCAGGGCAACGAGGCGATCACCATCGGTGCCGCCTATACCGGTGCCATCTCCATCGTCCTGTCCGCAACCGGTGCGGCCGGCGGCGACGACAGCGTCTCGGCGTCGGGCTCGTCGGCGACCGTGACCGTCGAGGCCGCGGCCGGCGACATCGACGGCTCGGACGTCTTCGTCGGCGGCACTGGTGCCAACGACACGCTGAAGCTTCTCGCCGACAACGGCACCGCGACCATCAGCGGCGTCTCCGCCTTCGAGAAGCTCACCGTCGTCGCCAACGGTCCTGCGACCGGCGGCCTTGCCTCCGACGATATCGCCATCGTCGTCGGCGCGGACACGGTGGTCGCCGACGGCAAGACGCTGACGGTCGACGCAACGGCGCTGACCGATGCGGGTGCCCAGTTCGTCTTCGATGGCACCGCCGAGATCGGCGGCCTCGGCGCCTTCGTCATCACCGGCGGCACGGGTGACGACGACATCTCGGGCGGCGCCGGCAACGACACCATCTCGGGCGGCGCCGACGGCAACGACATGCTGTTTGGCGGCGCCGGTGTCGATACGATCACCGGTGGCATCGGCGACGACACCATCGGCGGTGGCACGGGCGACGACATCATCAACGCCGGCACAGGTGCCGACAATGTCGAGATCGTCGGCAACAATCTCGGCTTCGCCGACGTCAATACCGGCGCCGATACGGTGTCGCTCGGCACCGATGCGGACGCCGATACGGTCTGGTTCGATCTCGACGTCGTGGTGTCCGGCACCTCGACGATCAGCGACTTCGATGCGCAGACCTCGGCGACGAGCGAGGACATCCTGCGGATCGAGACGGGGGCATTGAACGGCTGGGCGATCGGGACGGGCGTCACGGTCCGCCAGGCGACGGCCGGTGGTGCCGTCGACGCAGATCTCGTCATCCTCGACGGCTCCGGCCAGACCTACGGTGCCATGGCGGATGCCGCCTCGCAGGCCGACAACCTGCAGGCCGAGAGCCAGAACAATCGCAGCTATCTGTTCGTCTGGCGCGACACGACCGATGTCGTCCACGTTTCCTATGCCAACACGCAGACGGCGGGACAGGATACCTTCGTCGATCTCGTCAAGCTGACCGGTGTCTCGATCGCCAATATCGACGCGAGCGACTTCATGTTCACCTGAAGCCTGCCTTCGCCCTTCGCAGACGGGCAGGGAGATCGGGGAGCTTCGACGGCGCGGGCGGCACATCGCCCGCGCCGTTCCCAGTCCGCCTAACGCCCCAGGCCTGAATTGACGCCTTCCGTGCTCGCTTGGACGCGGGCCTCGCTGCCATCTCAGCCGGTCAGGCTCTATCCCGCCGCCACATGCCGGTCGGCGATGGCGAGCGCATCGTCGATGGCGGCGACCAGCCAGTCGATCTCCTCGCGCGTGACGACGAGCGGGGGCACCACCCAGACGCCGAACTTGTCGGACGGCACGTAGATGTCGCGCTTGGCGAAGAGATAGTCCGACACGTCCCTGACGACCGTCCGCACATATTTCTCGGTCGCCCGCCTGAGCGGCTCGCGCGTTGCCCGGTCCTTGACGAGCTCGATCGTCCAGAACAGGCCGAGCCCGCGCACGTCGCCGACCGATGGGTGATGATCTGCAAGCGCGCCGAGCCGCTCGCCGAGATAGGCGCCCTTCGCCCTGACGTCCTCCAGGAATCCCGGCTCGTGCAGCACCTCGATGCTCTCGAGCGCGCCGGCGGCGCCGAGCGCATGTCCCGAGAAGCTCTGGCCATGGCCGAATATATGGTCCTCGAAGGTGCGAGCCACCTTGCCCGAGAAGATCGCCGCTGCCATCGGGCAATAGACGCCGAGCGCCTTGCCGAGCACGACGATGTCGGGCTGGATGCCGAAATGCTCGAAGGCGAACATGCGGCCGGTGCGGCCCATGCCGCTCATCGTCTCGTCGAGGATGAGCAGGATGCCCCATTTGTCGCAGAGCGCGCGCAGCCCCGCCATGTAGCCCTCGGGCGGCGGGATGATGCCGTTCGAGCCGACCACGGTCTCGACCAGCATGGCCGCGACCTTGTTGTTCCCGCCCTCCTGCTCGATCAGGAAGTCGAGATAGCGCAGGTTCGCCGTCACCGCCTCCGCACCCTCGCCGAAGGGCGAGCGATAGGCGTCGGCATCGGGGGCAAAGACGATACCGGGCGCCGTCAGCGGCTCGAGGAACCAGCGCCGCGGGTCCCCGCTCGCCGAAGACGCGCCCGCCGTCGCGCCATGCCAGGAGCGATAGCGCGAAATGATCTTGTAGGGATAGGGATACTGCTCGGGCGCATCGGTGCGGCCGGCCTGGCGCGACAGCGCCTCGACATAGCGGTGCTGGCGCGCGCCCTTGATGGCGGCCTCGATGGCGGCTGCTCCCGACTGGCAGAAGAAGACGCGGGCGCCGGCCCCGCCGCCCGGCAGGAGACCGGCGAGCCGCGCGGCGAGGCGCCCGGTCGGCTCGGTGGCGAAATCGTCCGTCACATAGACGACGCTCTCCATCTGCCGGCGCATCGCCTCCAGCACCCGCGGATGGCGGAAGCCGAGATTGATGCATTCATGCGCGCTTCGGAGATCGAAGATGCGCCGCCCGTCCCTCGTGGTGATCCAGCAGCCGTCGGCCGCCGCGACCGGCAGGGGTCTGTAGCCCTTCTGCGCCGACCAGCACTGCATCATGTGGCGCGACTGCAGCTCGGCGAAATCCTCGGTCATGAGGTCGTGTCCGTTCTTCGATTGGCTGTCCGGCCCATCGGCCGCGAGGACCTCCCGGAGCCTCAGCCGAGGCCGAGCACCTTCTCCGCCTCATCGAGGCTCGTCTCGATGACGCCGAGCGCGAAATCCATCTCGGCCTCGGTGACGACGAGCGGCGGCGTCAGCGTCAGCACGTTGCCCATCGTCACCTTGAAGGAGAGGCCCTTGTCGAGCGCGCGGTAGAAGGTCTCTTCCGCCAGATCGTTGGCCGGCGTCTTCGCCGCAGCGTCGCTGACGAGCTCGATCCCGATGAGAAGGCCGCGCCCGCGCACGTCGCCGATCGTCCGGTGGCGCGCCTTCATCTCGGCGAGCCTTGCCAGCGCATGCCCGCCGACCTTCGCCGCATTGGCGACGAGCCCTTCCTCCTCGATGATGGCGATGGTCTCGAGCGCGGCGCGGGCGCTGACCGGGTTCTTCTCGTGCGTGTAGTGACCGAGCGCGAAATCGCCCGCGACGTCGAGATCCTCGCGCGCGATCACCGCCGCGATCGGCAGGATGCCGCCCCCGAGCGCCTTGCCCATGACGAGGATGTCCGGCACCACGCCGTCGTGCTCTGAGGCGAACATGCGGCCCGTCTTGCCAAGGCCCGTCGGGATCTCGTCGAAGATGAGCAGCGCGCCGTGCTCGGCGCAGGCGGCCTTGACCTCGGCCCAGAAGCCCGGCGGCGGCACATAGGGCACCGCCCGCGCCGGCTCGGCGATGACGGCGGCGACGTCGCCCTCGCGCTCGAGCACATAGCGCACCATCCGCGCGCAGGCGAGCCGGCATTGGTCGAGTAGCGGCCGGCCCTCGTCGTCCGGCCAGCCATAGGGGCAGCGGTAGCAGGCGAAGGGTGCGACATGCTCGGTGCCAGCGAGCAGCGGCCCTGCGACATGCGAGCGGAACAGCTGCTCGCCCCCGACCGAGGATGCGCCGAAGCCCGCACCGTGAAAGGCATCCCAGAACGAGATGGTCTTGAAGCGGCCGGTAGCGACCCGGGCGAGCTTCAGCGCCACCTCGACCGCATCCGATCCGCCCGTCGTGAACAGCACTTTCGACAGGTTGCCGGGCGCGATCTCGCCGAGCTTCCTTGCCAGCGCCACCGCCGGCTCGCAGGTGAAGCGACGGGGTGCGAACGGCAACTCGTCCATCTGGCGGGCGATGGCGGCCTTGAGGCGGGGATGGCCATAGCCGATGTGATGGACGTTGTTGCCGTGGAAATCGAGATAGCGCCGGCCCTGCAGGTCGAAGAGATAGGCGCCCTCAGCCCGCGCGACGGCATTCATGCACGGGCTCGACACCGACTGGTGCAGAAAGTGCCGGGCATCCTCCTCGATCAGCGCCCGCGTCGCGGCATCGTGCGTGCGCGCCGCCCAGGCCGCGCGGCGGCTCGACGTGTTGGCCTCGCCTTCCGACTGCGTCGGCCGTTCGCTCTCGTCTCGTCTCGCCACGTCCTGGAACCCCCTGGCGCCTGCGGTTGCGAGCGACATTGCCCCGCATGCCGGTCCCCGGCAACTGACATCGACGACGACGAGCGGGCCTGCCCGAGCGCGGATGGTCTTGCCAGGGCCGGCGCGCCTCACGATATGCTGCCGAGGTGCCGGGTGGCGGGGGACGGCCGAGGATACCGGCGGCGCCGTGCAAGGGAGGGGAGATCATGCGATTCGAGCCGGGCATTCGCCATCTGATGGTCGCAGGATTTCTCGCCGTCGCTCTCTGGGTCACGCTGACGCCGCCGCTCCCCCGCCCGCCGGTCGCACGCCTCGAGCCCGTGACCCGCACGGTCCATGGCGAAACGCTGACCGACCCCTACGCCTGGCTGCGCGCGCCGGACTGGCAGGACGCCATCTCCGCCATCGAGCGCATGCCCCGCGACATCCGCCGCTTCATCGACGGGGAGAACGCCTATGCCGCGGCGATGCTCGCGCCCGCCAAGGCGGTCGAGGACCGCATGTTCGAGGAGATGCGCGCTCGCCTGCAGGAGGACGAGCAGACGACGCCCCTGCCCGATGGCCCCTTCGACTATTACGACCGCGGCGTGAAGGGGGCCGAATACGGTCTCGTGCTGCGCCGGCCGCGCGGCGGCGGAGCCGAGGAGGTGGTGCTCGACGTCAACGAGCTCGCCGAGGGAACCGACTATTTCTCGCTCGGCTCCTACACCCACAGTCCCGACCACCGGCTGGTGGCCTATTCGAGCGATACCGAAGGGGCCGAGCGCTACACGATCCGCATCCGCGAGATCGCCGGTGGCCGCGAGCTTCCCGACCGCATCGACACGACCGACGGCACCATCATCTGGTCGCCCGACGGCGCCTCGCTCTACTATGTCGCTCTCAATGCCGAGCTGCGCGCCTACAAGGTCCTGCGCCACCGGCTCGGTCAGCCCGCCGAGACCGACGAGACCATCTACGAGGAGCCGCCCGGCGGCGATCTCGTCACCATCTGGCGCACCCAGGACCGCCGCTTCCTCGTCGTCTCGACCGGCACCACCACCTCCTCCGATGCCCGCATCCTCGACCTGAACGATCCCGATGCCCGGGCCGTCATGATGGTGCCGCGTGCGCCCGATGCGCGTCGGCCTCGACCACGGCGAGGGCGGCTTCTATGTGCTGATCAACGATGGCGCCAATCGCGACTACCGCATCCTCGCCGCGCCCGACGGCGAGCTCGATCGCACGAGGTGGACCGAGGTCGTGCCCATGTCGTTGGCCGCCCCATCACCGAGTTCGTCGTCTACAAGGATTTTCTTGTCTGGACCGAGGAGCATGACGGCCTCGCCCATATCCGGATCAGGCGGTTGGCCGACGGAGCCGAGCACGAGATCGCTTTCGGCGAGGAGGCCTATGAGGCCGGGCCCGCGCCCGGCTACGAGTACGACACGCGCCGGCTCGTCTATTCCTATTCCTCGATGACGACGCCGCTCGAGGTCTATGGCTACGATCTTGAGACCCGCGAGCGCACGCTGCTGCGCCGCCAGCAGGTTCCGAGTGGCCACGACCCGGCAAACTATGTGACGAAGCGCGTCTATGCGACCGCGCCCGATGGCGAGCGCGTGCCGGTGAGCCTGCTCTACGGCCGGGACACGCCCCTCGACGGCACCGCGCCTCTGCTTCTCGACGGCTATGGCGCCTATGGCTCGTCGGGCGAAGCCTCCTTCGACATCGGCCGCCTCAGCCTCGTCGATCGGGGCTTCGTCTACGCGATCGCCCATGTGCGCGGCGGCTACGAACGCGGCGAGCGCTGGTACGAGCAGGGGCGCGGACCCAACAAGCTCAACACCATGCGCGATTTCATCGCCGTTGCCGAGCATCTCTCCAAGGAGCGCATCGTCGATGGCAGCCGCATGATCGCCATCGGCGGCTCGGCCGGCGGCATCCTCGTCGGCGCCGTCGCCAATATGAAGCCGGAGCTGTTCAAGGGCATCGTCGCCGACGTGCCCTTCGTCGATGTGCTGAACACCATGCTCGACGACACGCTGCCGCTGACGCCCAACGAGTTTCCCGAATGGGGCAATCCGATCACCGACAAGGCGGCCTTCGACCTCATCCGCTCCTATTCGCCCTATGAGAACGTCGCGGCCCGGCCCTATCCCGAAATGCTGATCCTCGGATCGCTGTCGGACACCCGCGTCACCTATTGGGAGCCGGCCAAATGGGCGGCCCGGCTGCAGGCGGCGACCACTTCCAAGCGCCCGATCCTGCTCGAGATCGAGATCGATGCCGGTCACGCCGGTGTCTCCGGGCAGCTCAAATCGCTGCGGCGGGCCGCCCATATCTACGCCTTCGTGGACAGCGTCGCGCGCCAGCCCTGACGCGGGACGGTCGAAGAGGCGACCGCCGGCGGCACGGCGTGGCCAAGCCGAGGCTCACAGCAACCGGCCCGATCGCGCCTGCGCCTCGGGTGCGGACGGATCGTCCTCTTTCGCGCGCCCCTCGCGCACGATCCGCATCTGCTGCGCATCGAAGGGCGCGACGAGGCTGAAGGCCTCCTCGGGCGTGCCTTCAAGCCAGGTGTCGAACGCGCGCTCGTCGGCGAGGATCACCGGCATGCGCTCGTGGTTGATGGTGGCGACGAGGGAATTGGGCGTCGTCGTCATGAAGCTGAACACGTCGAGCTCGACCGAGGGACCATCCTTGCGGATCGGTCCCTTGTGACGGCGCCACAGGCCGGCGAAGGCGAAGGGCGGCCGCGGCTCCTCGCCCTTCAAGGCGAACCAGTGCCAGGTGGCGGGCGTCACATCGGCGGGCTCGGCGAAGGACGAGGCGGGCACCAGGCAGCGGCGATGCTCGAAGGAGTCCCGCCAGAACGGGCTCGACCGCGCCTTGTCGTCGCGTGTGTTGGTGACCCGGCGCGGCGCCCGGCCGGCCTGCGGCAGCACGAAGCCCCAGGAGAGCTGCACCAGCTCGCGCGCGCCTTCTCCCGACCGGCGCACGACCGGCGCCTCGTGGCCGGGAAAAATCGCCGGCAGCATCCGCATCTGCTCGGCGCGGTTGTCGGAGACGCGAAAGAGCCGCAGCACCGCCTGCCGCGCCATGGTGAGCGAGTAGAGATTGCACATGAGCGAAGGCTATACGCCGTGTCGCTCGGACGGAAGCACCCTCGATCAAGGCCGACGGCGGGGCGACGGGCCGAGCGGGAAGGGCCGCGCCGCGCTCTTGCGGCTTAGTGCATGTCCGACCGCGACGGGGAACGTGTCCTGCTTCAATCGCTTCGGCCGTATCGGAGACGAGTTTCTATGACTCTCAGTCTGAGAGACTGATTCACGGCATCGATGCCCGCGAAGACGCTCGCATCTCGACCGATCGGGCTCTCTTTGTTTGAGAGGCTGATTCACGGCTTCGATGCTCGCGCGGACGCTCGCATCTCGACCGATCGGGCTCTAGTGCGTCCAGGAGCCGATGCGCCCGAACTTGAAATTGTCGGAATAGGTCCGGCGCGGTCCACGCTTGGGCTTGGGCTCGATCAACCGATAGGCGATGCCATTGCGCTCGGCATAGGCGACGGCCTCCTCGCGGGTGTCGAAGGTCAGCCGGATCTGGGCGGTCATGTCGGACGAGCTGGTCCAGCCCATCAGCGGGTCGGCCGTACGCGGGCTCTCCGGCTCGAAATCGAGCACCCAGTCCTTTGTCCGGGCCACGCCCGACTGCATCGCCGTCTTCGCCGGCTTGTAGATCCGTGCGGCCATGCCGGCCTCCCTTCTCGCCCGCGGTGATCGTGACTGTCGTCACCCTTGCTGGCGGCCGACCACCGGTCTTCCCTCCGCCAG
Source organism: Hyphomicrobiaceae bacterium (assembly GCA_041397765.1). Taxonomy (GTDB): domain Bacteria; phylum Pseudomonadota; class Alphaproteobacteria; order Rhizobiales; family Hyphomicrobiaceae; genus JAWKWA01. The sequence continues at coordinate 89,845 of JAWKWA010000005.1, forward strand.
AGCCAGAGCCCGCCCAAAGCCTCTACCCGCCAAGAGGCCAACCGCCAAGCCCGATCTTGCCGTGAGCTCCGGTCCGCCTTGATCGCGATCGGTGCGCCCGTCCGCCCCAATGTTACGATATCCCGCAACGGCGGAAGGCGCCGGATCGGCCGGCGCCTGCCAGGTCTCGTCAGGTCTTGGCGCTGCGACGCCCGACGGTCGCCGGGGGACAAGAGGCGGAAGGGATGGCCCGTTCAGCTCAGCCGCTTCTTCATCTCGGCGATGCTGCTGTCGATCAGGCCGCGCTGGCCGTCGCTCCCCAGCCGGCTGCCGATCAGGCTCTGCGAGGCGGTCACCGCGGCGTCGATCGCCGCAGCGCGCACGTCGCTGACGGCCTGCGCCTCGGCCCGCGCGATCTTCTCCTCCGCGAGCCGCGTCCGCCGCTCGAGGCTTTCCTTGAGGCTGGCGCGGGTCTCGTGGGCGAGCGCGCTCGCCTCCTCCTTGGCCTGCGCGATGATCGCCTCGGCCTCCTTGGCGGCCTCGCGGCGGCGGCGCTCGTAGTCGGCGAGCAGCGCCTGCGCCTCCTCCTTCAGCTTGCGCGCTTCCTCGAGCTCGGTGCGGATGGCGGCGGCCCTGAGGTCCAGTGCCTTTCCGACCATTCCCGGCACGCCGTAATAGGCGAGCAGGGCGAGGAAGCCGAGAAAGGCGACGCCGACCCAGAATTCTGGTGTGCTCAGCATGATGTCTACCGGCCCTTTCCAACGCTGCCGACGGCCTTGGCGGCCTCGTCGCGCGAGATCTTGACGCCGATAAGCTGCTCGACGATCGCCTCGGCGGTCTCGGCGGCGATCGTGCCGACCTCGCCGAGCGCCTTGGTCCGCGCGGCAGCGATCTGGCTCTCGGCGCCGGCGATGCGGTCGCCGACCTCCTTGTCGACCCGCGCCCGTTCCCGCTCCATGTCGGCCTTCAGCGTGTCGCGGGTATCCTGGGCGAGCTTGTGCGCTTGGCCGCGAGCGTCTGCGAGTGCCTGCTCATAGGCCTCCATCGCCTTCTTCGTCTCGTCCTTGAGCCTTGCGGCCTCGTCGAGATCGCGGCGGATCCGGCCCGCCCGCTCCTCGAGCACGCGGCGGATGCGCGGGAGAACGAGCGTCGTGAGCAGGAAATAGAGCGCAGCAAAGGTCAGGGCGAGCCAGATGAGCTGCGGCTGGAAGACGTCGGGATTGAGCTGGGGCAGACCTCCGCCATGGCCGCCTGCGGCCTCTGCGGTGCCGTGCGCGGCCGTCGTCGCGGCGTCGAGGGCGGTGGAGCCCGCGGTCGTCGCTTGGCCGGAGGTGTCGGCCAGGGTGGTCATGGCAGCGTCAGCCTTTCTCGGGTCGGGCGCCAATCGTGGCGTTGCAGTGATCCCGCCGGACCTGTCTTGCGCCTTCGGCGACCGGAGCTTATCCCGCTCCTGGTCCACGGTTTCCGCTCGCCCGCATCTCGTCAGGCGCCCGTCCGGGCACTTGCGATCGCGATTGCGGCGGCCGGCGCTGCCATGGCGGCGGCGATGTCGTCACCGCCGGTCGGCCCTGCGGCCGGACCGGCGATGGCCATGCCCGCGATCAGAACGCGAACAGCATCATGAACGCGACGATGAGGCCGAACAGGCCGGTCGCCTCGGCGAGCGCGAAGCCGAGCAGCAGGTTGGTGAACTGGCCGGGCGCGGCCGAAGGATTGCGCAGCGCGCCGGCAAGGTAATTGCCGAAGATGTTGCCGATGCCGAGGCCGGCACCGATGAGGGCCATGCAGGCCAGGCCCGCACCAATGAACTTCGCTGCTTCGGCGTCCATGTCATTCTCCTTCAGGGACAAGTCCGGATGTCGTGGAAAGGCTTTGGAACGGGACGGGCGCTGGATGCCACTAGTGGAGCGGATTTGACACTTCAGTCCCGGTTGCTGCGAAGTGCGTTCTCGAGTGTCAAATTCAAAAGCTCCACTAGAAACATAAGCTTGCTGGTGGTTCTCATGTGTCCGACATTTGCTCTAACGGGTTCTGAAACGCGATGCAAATGTCGGAATCGAACCACTAGTGATGGTCGTGCATATGCAGCGCGTCTTTCAGGTAGATGCTGGTCAGCATGGCGAAGACGAAGGCCTGCAGCACCGCGACCAGGACCTCGAGGCCTGTGAAGGCCACCATGGCGAGGAGCGGCAGGACGCCAAGGGCGCCGAGGCTGATGACGAAGCCGGCGAACACCTTGAGCAGCGTGTGGCCGGCCATCATGTTGGCGAAAAGTCGGACCGAGAGGCTGATCGGCCGGATGAAGTAGGACACCACCTCGATCGGCACCAGGATGGGCAGCAGGATGAAGGGAACACCCGAAGGCACGAACAGCTTCAGGTAGCGCAGGCCGTGCCGCGCAAAGCCGATGCCGGTGATGACGACGAAGACCATCAGCGCGATGCCGAAGGTCACCGCGATATGGCTGGTTGCCGTGAAGGTGTGCAGGACACCCGGAATGTTCACCATGCCGATCAGGTTGAGGATCAGGATGAACAGGAACACCGAGAAGATCAGCGGGAAATATTTCATCCCGTCCTCGCCGGTGATGTCGCGCACCATCTTGGCGACGAACTCGTAGACGAGCTCGGCGACCGACTGCAGGCGGCCCGGCACCATGGCACCGCGGCCGATCGCGAGATAGAGGAAGCCGACGATCAGGACGACCGCCACGACCATATAGAGGGACGAGTTGGTGAAGGAGGCGTCGAAGCCGCCGATATTGATCGGCAGGTAGCGCTCGATCTCGAACTGATGCATCGGGTTGGCCATGCCGCCCCCGTGCCCGCCTGCCTCAGCCTCTCCAGCCACGTCCCCGACCCCCCAAGAAGTTCAATCGTCGTCGTCGTCCGGCGGAACCGCCCGCGCAGACCTCTGCAGCGGCTCGGCCTCTGCCTGCATCCGCCTCGCGGCCCGGATGACATTGAGGAAGCCCGCCGCCGTCCCGATCAGCAGGAAGAGCAGCAAGAGCCAGGGCCTGGTCCCGAGCCAGCGATCGAGCTGCCAACCGACGAAGCCGCCAAGGGCCACTCCGACGACGAGCTCGGTGCCGATCCGGAAGGCGTTCGAAAGGGCCTGCCCCCGAAGCCCGCCATCCCCCGCCGACCGCTGATCTCCGACATGTTCCTCGGCCGCCTGCTCGCTCGCCGTCACACGCCTCAGCTTGTCGTCCAGCTCCTCCACGCGACGCTTGAAGGCGGCGCGCTCCTCGGGACTGAGCTCACCGCGGCCGCCTGGGTCCGCAGGATCCGACATGAAAGCCTCGGGGTTCGACCCTTGAGCACAGGTTACCTCGGCCGGCCGATAAGCCAGTCGATCGATGGCGCGCAACTTAGTGGCGAGGCCAGCCGGTGTCAAGACACGCAAGCCATGGCTAAGTGATTGAAAAGAAATATGTTTCTCTAAAGTCGAGGAGCTGCGGCATTTGCCGCAGGCGGTTTTTCCACTGCCGGAATAGGGCGTACGGCGGCAGCCGCACCGATCGAGCCCTGTGCGCGGCCCCGGCTAACCGCCGACTCAGCCCGCCTCGCGATAGGTTTCGGCGACCGCGAGGTCGACCGAGACGAGCTGGCTGACGCCCTTTTCCGCCATGGTGACGCCGAACAGCCGCTGCATGCGCGCCATGGTCATCGGATGGTGCGTGATGACGAGGAAGCGCGTCTCGGTCTGCCGTGCCATCTCCTCCATCAGCGTACAGAAGCGATCGACATTGGAATCGTCGAGTGGCGCGTCGACCTCGTCGAGCACGCAGATCGGCGAGGGATTGGTGAGGAACACCGCAAAGATCAGCGAGAGCGCCGTCAGCGTCTGTTCGCCACCGGACAGCAGCGAGAGCGTGGCGGGCTTCTTGCCGGGCGGTCGTGCGATGATCTCGAGCCCACCCGCCAGCGGATCGTCGGCCGCCTCGATGAGCTCGAGCCGGGCCTCGCCGCCGCCGAACAGCGTGCGGAACAGGTTCTGGAAATGCTGGTCGACGGATCGGAAGGCCTCGTCGAGCCGCTTGCGGCCTTCGCGATTGAGCTTGGCGATGCCCTGGCGCAGCCGCGCGATCGCCTCCTCCAGGTCGCCGCGCTCCTTGTCGAGGCTCTGATGGCGCTCTTCGATCTCCGTCAGCTCCTCCTCGGCGCGCAGATTGACACCGCCGAGGCGCTCGCGATCGTCCTTCAGCCGGACGAGCCGCCTGTCGATCTCGTCGGGATCGGGCAGCGCCTCGTCGGCCGCAAGGCCGGCGAGCGAGAGGCAGCCGTCGGGCTCGCAGCCGAGCGTCTCGCCGATTCGCCGCGCCTCGGCGGCCCGGCGTTCGCGGGCGGTCTCGAGGCGGACCTCGGTGCGTGCCCGCGCCTCGCGCGCGGCGGCGAGCTCGGCTTGCGTCTCGCGCAGGATGCGGGCGGCGTCGCGCTGGCGGCTGTCGGCCTCGGCCAGCCGGTCGGCGACGGCGCCCCGCTCGCTTTCGGCTTTGGCAATCTCCTCGGCGAGCCGCGTACGGCGCTCGGCGAGGGCCGCCGGCACGCCCTCGAGGCCGTCGCGCTCGCGGCGGGTCTCGGCGATCCGCTGGCCGACCGCGACCCGCTGGGCCTCGGCCATGCTTGCCCGGTTGCGCCAGCGCCCGATCTCCTGGCCGAGTGCCTCGATGCGGGCCGTCCGCGCCCTGAGCTCCCGCTCGATCGTCTGGAGGCGCGCCTGCGCATCGGCGACGAGGCCGCGATGGCGCTCGGCCTCGAGCCGCAGCTCGGCGAGCGCGCCGTCGCGATCGGCCGCTTCGGGCAGCCCCGCCAGCTCTTCGGCGAGCCTGTCCCGCGCCCCCCGGTGCTCGGCGATCATGGCCTCGATGCGTTCGCGCGTCTCGAGCAGGGTCCGGGCCCGCTGCTCGGCCTCGCGCACGATGCGGTCCGAGCGGTTGAGCTGGTCGAGCGCGGCGGCGTGGCTCGCCTGCTCGCGCTTCAGATCGGCGCGGAAGGAGCGCTCGGCAGCCTCGGCGCGCTCGCGCCCGGCGATCGCCATCGCCACCTTCTCCTCGGCCTCGGCCATCGCCTCGCCGGCGATCTCCTCCTCCGCCTCGATCTCTTCCAGGCGATTGATCTGGGCGAGCCGTTGTGCCGCCGCGCTCGGCGCATCCGCCGCCCGGATGACACCGTCCCAGCGCCACAGCGCGCCGGCCCGCGAGACCAGCCGCTGGCCGGGCGCGAGCTGGCTCTGCAGCCGCGGCCCGTCGGCATCGGCGACGATGCCGATCTGCGCGAGCCTGCGGGCGAGCTCGGGCGGTCCCTTGACCCGTGTCGAGAGCGCGATGGCGCCCTCCGGCAGCGCCGGATCGTCCGCGCCCGCGGCAACGAGGCTCCAGCGCGTCGGCGCCTCGGCTTCGCTCGGCAGGTCGAGATCCTCGCCGATCGCCGCCCCGAGCGCGGCCTCGAAGCCCGGCACCACCTTGATGCGGTCGAGCACCGGGGGAAAAGCCGATCCACCCGGCCGCGCGAAGATGCGCCTGAGCGTCGCCCCCTCGGTCGCGAGCCGCTCGGCGCTCAGTCGCGCCGCGGTCAGCTCCTGGCGCAACGTCTCGAGCCGCGCTGCCTCGGCCCGGCTCGCCGCCTCGGCCTCCTCGGCCCGCCGCTCCAGAACCTCGACCGTGAGGCCGATCTCCTCGGCGCGATGCTGCATGGCCTCGATGTCGGGCCGGTCGGTGCGCTCTGCCTCTGCCGCGATCCGCCGGTCGGTCTCGGCCCGCTCCGCCTCGGCCCGGGCGATGCGCCCCGCCTCGTCGCGGATCATGGCATCGAGCCGCTGGCGCTCGGCCCGCTCGGTGGCGAGCTCGGCGGTGAGCGCGGTGAGCGCGGCCTCGGCGATACCGGCTTCCGCACGCGCCTCGGCGAGCGCCCGCTCGGCCGCCGGCCGCCCGTCGTCTCCCTCGCCGGCCTCCGCCAGCATCCGCTCGCGCTCGGTCTCGAGCCGCTCGATTTCCTCGGCGGCCTCCTCGACCTGCTCGCCGGCCCGTACCTCGTCGGCGCGGAGCTGGCCGATGCGCTGGTCGAGCTCGCTCGAGCGCTCGCGGGCCCGCGTCTCCTCGCGGCCGAGCCCGTCCTCCTCGACCTTGAGGCGCTGCAGGATGGCGGCGGCCCGTGCCTCGCCCTCGCGCAGCCGGGGAAGCGCCTCGGCAGCCTCGGCCTCGGCCCGGATCGCCTTCGCCTCCGCTTCGGTCGCAAGGCCGACGAGCGCCAGCACCTCCATCAGGCCGGCCTCCTCGCTCTCGACCTGCGCGAGCGCGGCGATCCAGGCGAGGTGCAGTCCGACCGCCTCGAGCTTGCGGATGTCCTCGGAGATCTCGCGGAAGCGCTTGGCCTGGCGGGCCTGGCGCTTGAGGCCGTTCATCTGGCTGGCGATTTGGCCGAGCACGTCGGCGACGCGGGCGAGATTGGTCTCGGCCGCTTTCAGCCTGAGCTCGGCCTCGTGGCGGCGACTGTAGAGGCCGGCCGTTCCTGCGGCGTCCTCGAGGATGCGGCGGCGCTGCTCGGGCCGGGCGTTGACGATCTCCGAGATCTGGCCCTGCCGCACCAGCGCCGGCGAGCGCGCGCCAGTCGCCGCGTCCTCGAACAACAGCTTGACGTCGCGCGCCCTCGCCTCCGCGCCGTTGACCCGGTAGCTCGACCCCGCTTCCCGCTCGATCCGGCGGGTGACCTCGATGAGGTCGCTGCCGTTGAACTCGGCCGGGGCCCGGCGGTCGGAATTGTCGATGAGGATCGCCACCTCGGCGTGGTTTCGCGCCGGGCGGCCTTGCGTGCCCGCGAAGATGACGTCGTCCATGGCCGAGGCGCGCATGCTCTTGTGCGAGGTCTCGCCCATGACCCAGCGCAGCGCCTCGAGCAGGTTCGACTTCCCGCAGCCGTTCGGCCCGACCACACCGGTCAGGCCGGGCTCGATCAGGAGCTCGGTCGGCTCGACGAAGGATTTGAAGCCGGTCAGCCTCAGACGTTTGATATGCACGCGGTCATCGCCCTCCGCGGCCCGCCGCCGAGACGATCGGGCCGGCCCTGTCGCGTGCGATCAGCCCGGGCTCGCCGCTGCGACGGGCGAGGCGAGCAGGGGATCGACGTTCTGGCGGAACTCCTCGAAGGTGAGCATCGAGCGGACCTTGCGATCGTTGAAGAAGAAGGTCGGCGTCCCCGACACGCCGAGCTCGCGCGCCCGTTCCTTAACCCATTTCAGTCCCTGCTCTATCTCATGATTCGTCAGGCACTTGTCAAAATCGGCCCGGCTCATGCCGACTTTGGCGGCGACCTGATAGATGGCGTCGAGCCGGACCTCCTGCGAGACCCAGCTCGCCTGCTCCTTCAGGTAGAGCTCGTACAGCTTGAAATAGCTCTCCTTGGGTGCGCAGCGCGTGACGATCCAGGCCGTGCCGGAGGAATGGCCGATCGGGAACTCGCGCAGCACCCAGCGGACCAGTCCCTTGTCGATATAGGCCTTCTTGACCTTGGGGAACGTCTCGGCATGGAAGGCGCGGCAATAGGGGCAGGTGAGCGAAGCATATTCGACGACGGTGACGGGGGCGTCGGGGCTGCCGATCACATAGTCGCCGAGCGGTCCGGCCATGGCGAGATCGGTCATGGTCGGATGCTCGATGACCTTGCGCCCGCCGGTCTCGGGGCCCGCCGGCATCTCATAGCCCGCCCGGCCGCCGACATAGGCGGTGGTTCCGGCCGCACCCGTCGTCATCGAGGTGGTGGCGACGTCGGAGCTGCTGCCGGCCCCGTTTTCGACCGCCGCCGTCGGCAGTCCGCCGGCGCCGCCGCCGCAGCCCGCGAGTGCGAGAAGCGCCAAGCCGGCGACGACGAGGCCCATGCCCTTCAGACCGACCAGACGCTCCATCCCGTTCATCTCCTCGCCGGCATCGTCTTCGAGCCGTCGCGCCCGCCCTCCGGGCGGGACGCCGTGCCTCAACCCTTCAACCAGGGCGCCATCACCTTCTCGATGTCCTCGATGCTGTGGCCTTCCTTCAGCTTGATGCCGTTGACGAACAGCGTCGGCGTCGCCTCGACGCCGAAATCCTTCGAGGCCGTCTCGCGGATCTGTTTGATGCCGTCGAGCAGCGACTTGTCGGCGAGGCAGGACTTGAAGCTCTCCTCGGTGAAGCCGGCTTGCTTAGCCATGTCGAGCAGCCGCGGCACCGGGTCGCCCTCGGCGAAGGCCCATGCCTGCTGCGTTTCGAACATGACGGCGATGAACGGGAAATAGCGCACCGGCCCGCTGCAGCGGGCCAGCATCGACGCCGCCGCCGCGAGATTGTCGAGCGGGAACTCGCGGAAGATGAAGCGCACCTTGCCGGTGTCGATGTAGCGCGCCTTCAGCGCCGGCATCGTGTCCTTGTAGAACTCGGCGCAGTGCGGGCAGGTCATCGAGGCATATTCGACGATCGTCACCGGGGCATTGGCGTCGCCCATCACCATGTCGGGGAGCGGCCCGGGCGCCATCAGCTTGTCGAGCGGCACGTCGGGTGCCGGCGCATCGGCGGCGGCGGTGGACGTTGCCGGTGCTGCGGTCGTGGAGCCTTCGGCGGTCGCGGTGCTGCCCGACGAGCCGCCCGTGGACGTGCTACCCGACGAGGAATCTCCCGACGACGAACCGCCCGACGACGAACCGCCCGACGACGAACCGCCCGATGACGTGCTGCCGGCCGACGAGCTGGCCGACCCCTCCGACGATCCGCTCGAGGAGGTTCCACTCGTCGAGGTTCCGCTCGTCGAGGTTCCAGAGCTCGAGGAGCCGGCCGTCGGCGTCGCGCTCGAGCCGACCATCGGCGGCGCGTCGTAAGCCGCGAAATAGATCGCAACGCCGACCGCCAGCGCCACCAGCGCCGCGATCACCACCAGCATGCCGCTCGATCCGCCGCCCTGTTGTCCCTGTCCCGCCACGTCTGCCTCTCCGTCGTCGTTGCGTTCCGGCCGCGCAGGCACGCGACCACCCGGCCGCCCGCTCGAGGGCGGCGGCTGTTCCGTTCGTCCCTTAGCATGGAATCGCCGGCCGGGCAGGGGTCTCTCGGTCACAATCGCGCGGCGGCCGCGGAGGCGATCGCGCGTCAGGGCGCGCGCTCCTTGGGCGTCGTTTCGCCTTCGCCGCCGCCGCCCGGTCGCGTCGCCGACCCGGCCGCCTTGCCCGCCGGTGTCGTCGCGGCCTCCAGGACCTCGATCTGCTCGGGCACCATGACGCGGATCAGCGGCCCGTTGCGGCTCTCGACGAACCCGCGCACCCGGATGCGCCGGCGCTTCAGTCCGGCGAGATCGAGGCCGCTCCGCTCGATCGCCTTGCGGTCGCGTGCCGAAATCGAGACGGTGAAATCCGTTCGCCAGTTCTGGCCGAAATTCAGATAGATGCGGCGGCCCCTCGTCGAGATCTCCCGGATGACGCCCTCGACGATTTCGAAGCGCTGCTCGAAGCGGGCGAGCTCGCGCGAGCGGGCGGCCGGGCGGATCTGGTAGGCCGCGTGCCGCCAGAGGCCCCGGCCGGCCTTGCGCGCCTGCGCCTCGAGGACGATGAGGTGGACGAGGCAGGCCCGCCGGGCCGGTGCGTCCTGCCAGCCGCGCATCGGATCGACCCGCGCATGGCCGGCCTCGACCAGCACCGTGGCGAGCGACCGTTTCGCCCCTTCATCGCCGATGACCAGATCGGCGAGCCGCCGGCCATAGCGATCCGGCTGGCCGGCGACATAGGCGATGCCCGCCGAGCGCCCGAGCACGAGTTCGGCCAGAAGCTCGCGCGCCTGGAGCGCCGGCGGCCAGTCCTGCGCCTCCCCTCCCTCGGGCGGATAGGGCGCTACGATGCCGGCGAGGCGGACGACCGTGCGGTCGTCGAGCTCGACCGTGTCGCCGTCGCGCACCGCGACGACTGCCCGCGTCACATCCGGCCCGACCGCGCAGGCGTCCGCGGGCTCATCGGCGAGGCCGGCTCCCGCACTCGAGCCGAGGACGATCGCCAGCCAGATGGCGAGGCCGGCGCGCCTTTGCCCGCGCCATGCCCCGCCGCCAGCCGGCATCGCCCGCCCGCTCAATGCTCCTCGCGCGAGAACAGATAGATGAAGGTCGCCCCGGCGAGCAGGAGCCCGAAGGTCAGGTGCAGCGTCGAGAAGATTTCCGCCGGGGCCGCTCCCTGCTGCGTCATCGAGGCGACCAGCCGGCCCGACAGCGGCTGCAACAGCCCGGCGCCGGCGAAGAACAGGAAGTTGATCGAGGTGATGCCGCGCCCGAGCAGGTGGGCCGGAAAGTAGCGCCGGGCATGGGCGAGCAGGCTCGTATAGGTCATGCCGACCGCTCCGATCGCCGCGAGCAGCCCCGTCGCCGGTCCGACCGTAAGGCCGGGAATGAGCGCAAGCGTGAGAAACAGCCCCGCCGTCGCCAGGCTGCCGACGATGACGACCGGCTTGTGCCAGCCGACCATCCGGTCGATCGGCCCATAGATCAGCGGCCCGAGCGACATCGCCACGGCCATGGCGAGCACGGCATTGCCCCGCGGCACCGGCTCGAGGCCGTGCACCTCGGCGAAATAGGGCCCGATCCACAGGCCCCGCTCCGCCAGCATGACCGCATAGGAGACGAGCGTGATCGGCAGGAGCGGCAGGAGCGCCCGGATCGACAGGATCTCGACGAGGCCGCTGATCGGCCCGGCACGGTCCGTCCCGCTCTCGGGCGCGGCGCGCGGCGGATCGCGGACGAAGGCGAGCACCATGAGCGCGGCGAGGGCCGTCACCCCGGCGATGACGACGAAGGCCGGCCGCCAGCCGATCGCCTCGCTCGCCTTGGCGAGCGGCGTCGCCCCGAGCAGATTGCCGAGGCTGCCGAAGCCGAGCAGGATGGCGGAATAATAGGCAAAGCGGCTGGCCGGCTGCGTGCGCCCGAAGGTGTAGAGCGCGCCCATGTAGATCGGCGAGCAGCCGAGGCCGATGAGCCCGTTGGCGAGCATGCAGGCCTCGGCCGACTGCGCCCGCGACAGCAGGAAGGCACCGGCGACGGCGGCCACCATGAAGGCCGGCACCGTCCGGCGCGGCCCGAGCCGGTCGAGCGCAATGCCGACGATGAACTGCGACAGCGCGAAAACCCAGAACCAGGTCGCCGAGATATTGCCGAGATCGGCGGCCGAGAGCCCGATCTCGGTGGCGAGCTCGGGGGCGATCACCGCCAGGAACGAGCGGTAGAACTGGCTGAGCGTATAGGCGATGAGGAAGACGAGAAACGCGGTCACGGCCGGCCGCGCCGCTTCCCGAGGCGCGCCCGCCCGTCGCCCGCCCGCCCGTCGCCCGCCCGCTCGTCGCGCGCCCGCCCGTTGCGTCCCGGCATCCGTCCCTCCCCTCGCTCCCCGCCGCCCGAGCCTGCCCGCGCTTCCGGCAACCGGGCGGCTGCCTCCGCGAGTTCTCCGTGAAATGGCCGGCCCGTCAAGTGCCCCATCGAGTGCCCCATCGAGTGCCAAGCAGCGCCGGCAGGCTCACGGACGCCATTCCGTCACAATGCGGCCGCATGATCGAAGGCTGCGGGATCAATGGGTTGCGTTGGCGGACGGCGAACCGGCGGCTGGCCGCGAGGGGCCGTTTGCGATGACGGTGTGTGCCGCCTCCGACGAGGAAGGTGGCCGAGGCCTCGCCTCTTGCGCGCCTCGCCCTGGCGGATATGCGGACACGCCATGCAACTCATGCGGTCATGACGGAATGGACATGACGGAATGGACTGGCCCGTCTCCGCGTTCTCGATGGTCGCCGTTTCGGCTTCGCCCGTTCCGGACGGGTGTTCGAAGGCGCACCGGAGGGACGGGCGGCGCGTTGCTGCCGCTCCGTGACGATGTATCGAGGAGGATGGTTCATGAGGCGTTGGCTGATGGGGGCGGCGCTGCTCGCCGCGGGATCGTGCGTCGAGCCGGCCGCATCCGAGGAATGGACGGTGGACGTGGCGAGCGCCGATGTCGATGACGGCGGCTCGGTCGCCGGGCTCGCCGGGCGCTGGGCCGGCGAGGGTTCGGTCCGCTACACCAGCGGACGCACCGATCCCTTCAAATGCGTCGTCACCTATTTCACCGACGAGAGCGCGAGCAAGGTCCGCCAGAACCTTCGCTGCAACAATGGCGACATGCAGATCCAGCTGAAGAGCGACTGGCAGGTCGACGGCTCGAGCATCACCGGCACCTGGCAGGAGACCAAATACGACCTGTCGGGCACGCTGATGGGCCACGTCGCCTCGGATGGGGTCAGCCTCTATGCCGAGAACGAGTTCGCGAGCGCGGCCATTTATGTCCGCACTTCGGGCTGCGAGCAGAGCGTCACCATGACCTTTTCCAAGCAGGTCGAGGAGCTGACGGCGCGGCTACGGCGCTGCTGATCCGGCGGCTCCGCCGCTGTCGACCCCACGGCTCCGCCGCGGTCGAAGCCGTGGCCGGCCGGCAGCCGGCGCGCCTCAATCCCGGTCTCGCAGCTTGTCGATCGTGCGCTTCAGCTCGCGCGATCGCTTGTCCTCGGGCGAGCCCCGTCCAAGCACGAGCAGGACCAGCAGGAGCGGCGGCATGAAGAAGCACGCCGTCGCCCACTGGTCGGTACTGCGCCGCTTCAGCGCCGCGACGAGGAAGCCGAGCGCCGAGGCGATCACCGCCGCGATGCCATAGAGCGTCGCCCATTGCACGACGCCGAAATTCTGGAGCTCGCCGAGATCGATCTGCAACATGGCCGTTCTCTGTCGCCGCAATCCGGCGATGCCGTGCGGACCCTCTGCAATCTGGACGATGTCGCCCATCGGGACGGCGAAGCTGCAATGGCGGTCGGGCCGCCCGCTCCGGACGGCACGACACCTCGCAAGTCTGTCTCCCAGACCATTCATATGGAAGCAAAAAATTACACTTCAAGGCGCTTTCGGCTGCAACCGCGAAGCCGTCCGGCAGAGCCGGCACTTGCCGGCAGTCCCCTGTAAACCTTGTCTCGAGGTTACAACCGTAACGGTGCTGGCCGGTTGTGCTCAATCGGGTTCACTGGTAGCCTTCCGCGACGCCGGAAACCACAGGGGATGAGGAGGATCGCGTGTTCAAGCCCGGGCTGTTTTGCCTTTCGATCGTTGCTGCGCTGATGGTGTTTCAGCCGGCGCCGGTTCGAGCAGACGATTCCCAGAACGTGATCAGCAGGATCTCGGCGCGTGACGTCGAAAATCTGCTGCGCGAGATGAACATCGAGTTCAAGGAGGTGGACACCGACGTCTACCAGTTGCAGTTGAGCGGCCTGAAGGTGCTGTTCTTCAACAAGGGCGAGGACGTGCAGCTCTATGCCGGCTTCACGCTCGACCAGAAGCCGACGCTGACCCGCATCAACGAGTGGAACCGCGACAAGCGCTTCTCGCGCGCCTATATCGACAAGGAAGGCGATCCGGTCATCGAGGCCGATCTCGACGCCGCGGGCGGCGTGACGCGGCTCGGCCTGCGCAAGTTCATCGAGCTGTTCCAGTTCTCCATGGAGCAGTTCACCAAGCACATCAACTGATCTGATCCAGTCCTCGCCGCGCCGCAACTGGCGAGGCGAGGACACCCGCGGCCGTCGCGGTCGGGTGGGGACAGATGAGCTGCAGCACGGGCATCCGGTCGGGCCGGCCGGATGCCCTTCGCATATCCGGCAGGCCGGCAGCCGACCACTCGATGTCGTCGCGTCATCGGATGGGAGCGGACGGTTGGGTGCGGGCGAGGGGCCCGGACCCCGAAAGGTTGGCGGCGCGTCGTGCCGGCACCGGGGATGCAGGCGGTCAACCCTTCCCCGCCGTCTCCTTCAGCCGGTAGAGCTGCTCGAGCGCCTCGCGTGGCGAGAGCCGGTCGGGATCGATCGCCGCGAGCGCCGCAACGAGCGGTGATGGTCCGGCGCGCTCCATTCCTTCACCTTCTCCCGCGCCTTTTCCCCCCGGATGGACCGATCTCGGCCGCGCCGCCGCAAACAGCGGCAGGTCCTCGACCAGCCGCTCGGGCGAGACCCGCGCGTCGCTCTCCTCCAGCAGCTTCAGCACCTCCCCTGCCCGTGCGATCACGGCACCCGGCAACCCTGCGAGCTTGGCCACCTGGATGCCGTATGAGCGGTCGGCCGCACCCGGCACCACCTTGTGCAGGAAGACGATGTCGTCCTGCCATTCCCGCACCTCGATCGTCGCATTGGCGAGGCCGGGCAGCCGGTCGGCGAGCGCCGTCAGCTCGTGGTAATGCGTGGCGAACAGCGCCCGGCAGCGATTGACCTCGTAGAGATGCTCGACCGTCGCCCAGGCGATCGACAGGCCGTCGAAGGTCGCGGTGCCGCGGCCGATCTCGTCGAGGATGACGAGCGCGCGCTCGCCGGCCTGGTTGAGGATGCCGGCCGTCTCGACCATCTCGACCATGAAGGTCGAGCGTCCACGCGCGATGTCGTCGGAGGCGCCGACCCGGCTGAACAGCCGGTCGACGATGCCGATATGGGCCGACTGCGCCGGCACATAAGAGCCCATCTGCGCCATGACCGCGATCAGCGCGTTCTGCCTGAGGAAGGTCGACTTGCCGGCCATGTTGGGGCCGGTCAGCAGCCAGATGCGCGCCGACGCCGCCTCGTCGAAGCCGGGCAGGTCGGCGGCGCCCGTACTCTCATCCTGGGTGTACGCCTCGGCCGCGGCCTCCCCCGGACCGCCCCGCCGCCGCGACTTTCTGCCGACCGGTCCCGGCGGCCGGCCGAGCACGCAATCGTTCTCGATGAACGCCTGGCGCATGTCCTTCTTCAACGCCTGCTCGACCACCGGATGGCGGCCGCCGCGGATCTCGAAGGCGAGACTTCCATCGAGGTTCGGCCGCACATAGCCCTGCTCGGCGGCGACCTCGGCGAGGCCCTGATAATGGTCGAGCCCGGCGAGGGCGGCGGCGATCGCGCCGAGCCGTCGCTCCTCTGCGCCGATCCGGGCGGCGAGGGCCGCGAACACCTCCTGCTCGATGGCGAGCGCGCGGTCGGCCGCCGAGGTGATCCGCCCTTCGGCCTCCGACAATTCGGCGGTCGTGAAGCGGACCTGGCTGGCGAGTGTCTGGCGGTGGCGGAAACGCTCGGCGAGCGGCGGCGCCATCATCCCCTTGGCGTTCGTGGCGCTCACCTCGATGAAGAAGCCGAGCACATTGTTGTGCTTGACCTTCAGCGAGCGGATGCCGGTCTCGTCCTGGTAGCGCGCCTGCAACTCGGCGAGCACCTGCCGGCTCTCGTCGCGCAGCCGACGGTTCTCGTCGAGATCGGCCCGGTAGCCGGCCCTGACGAAGCCACCGTCGCGCCGCTGCACGGGAAGCTCGTCGGCAAGAGCGGCCGCGAGCTCGCCGGCAAGCTCGCCAGACGCCTCGCCCAGGCAATCGCGGACGAGCGCGAGCTCGTCCGGCAGACCGAGCGCCGCTCGCGTGCCCTCGAGCAGCTGCCGGCACGCCGCCGCCACCGCCAGCCCGTCGCGGATGGTGCCGAGGTCGCGCGGCGAGCCGCGCCCGAAGGCGAGGCGGGCGAGCGCCCGGCCGATATCGGGGGAGCGCTTCAGCGCCTCGCGCAGGTCGAGGCGCAATCCGTCCTCCGCCTTCAGGAAACCCGCAGCATCGAGCCGCGCCGCGATCACGCCCGGATCGCGCAAGGGGCTGGCGAGCCGGCTCGCCAGCTCGCGCGCGCCCGCCCCCGTCACTGTCCGGTCGAGCGCTGCCAGAAGGCTGCCCTCCTTGGCGCCGGAGGTGGTGCGGACGAGCTCCAGATTGCTGCGCGTCGCCGCGTCGATCACCATGACGGAGGCGGGCCCCGACCGGCGCGGCGGCCGCAGCACCGGCCGGCGGCCGAGCTGCGTCAGGTCGACATAGCCGAGCAGCCCCGCGACGGCTGCGAGCTCCATGCGCGAGAAGCTGCCGAAGCCGGCGATGTCGGCGACGCCGAGCCGCTCCTTCAACAGCCGCTCGCCGGACACGCTGTCGAACTGGGCGCGCGGCATCGGCGTCAGCGCCGCGCCGACGAGGGCGGCGAGCTCCTTGAGGCGCTTGTCGCCGGCGGCCGTGTCGGCGACCAGGATCTCGCCGGGCAGGAGCCGCGCCAGCTCGCCGGCGAGATCGGCCCGGCCCGTCTCGCCGATCACGAGCTCGCCCGTCGAGATGTCGAGCGAGGCGAGCGCCACCTCCGCGCCCGGGCCCGCCCGCCCCACCGGCGCCTCGACGAGCGCGGTCAGGAAATTGTTGCGCCGGGCATCGAGCAGCGTGTCCTCGGTGAGCGTGCCGGGCGTGACGAGGCGGATCACATCGCGCTTCACCACCGACTTGGAGCCACGCTTGCGCGCCTCGGCCGGGTCCTCGAGCTGCTCGCAGACGGCGACCCGGTGGCCCTTGCGGATCAGCCGCTGCAGGTAGTCGTCGGCGGCATGCACCGGCACCCCGCACATCGGGATGTCCTCGCCCAGGTGCTTGCCCCGTTTGGTCAGCGCGATGCCGAGCGCCTCGGAGGCGACCGCCGCATCATCGAAGAACAGCTCGTAGAAATCGCCCATCCGGTAGAACAGCAGGCAGCCCGGATTGGCGGCCTTGATCTCGATATATTGGGCCATCATCGGCGTCAGCGGCAGGTCGGGCGTGCCCGCGCCTTCCTCCTCGCGCGTGCCCTCGCCCTCTCCGCCCGCCTCCTGGTCGAGGGCGGTTCCCGCCTCGTCCGCCTCGGTTGCCTCGTGCTTGCGGGGTCTTGCCATCTGGGCGGCCTGTCCAAATCGGGCGGAGTTGGGAGAGGGGCACCGGGCGGCCCGGCTGCATGGGGAGAGGAACCGTCGGCCGACCGTCCTGTCAAGCCGCGAGCCGGGCGGCGGCATTCACACCCGATCCCCGCCGCCCATCGAGAGACCATGTCGCTCGGCAGTTCGGACGATTGAGAGGATGCGGACCGGCCGCTATGGTGTCGCCGATCCCTTGGCCGGATCCTCGCCCGCGAGTGTCCGGCCGTCCCCCCACGAAGTCGAGAAGAAACGAAAGCCGTCATGGCTCACAGACGTCCCCGAGCGACCTTCACCAAAGAGGAAGCGCTGCAGTTCCATGCCGGCCAGAAGCCCGGCAAGCTCGAGATCCATCCGACCAAGCCGATGGCGACCCAGCGCGATCTCTCGCTCGCCTATTCGCCGGGCGTGGCGATCCCCGTGCAGGTCATCGCCGAGGATCCGGCCTCGGCCTACGACTACACCGCCAAGGGCAACATGGTGGCGGTGATCTCGAACGGCACCGCCATTCTCGGCCTCGGCAATCTCGGCGCCCTTGCCTCCAAGCCGGTGATGGAGGGCAAGTCCGTCCTCTTCAAGCGCTTCGCCGACGTCGATTCCATCGACCTCGAGGTCGACACCACCGATAGCGACGCCTTCGTCAACTGCGTGCGCTATCTGGGCCCGGCCTTCGGCGGCATCAACCTGGAGGACATCAAGGCGCCCGACTGCTTCGTCATCGAGCAGCGCCTGCGCGAGTTGATGGACATCCCCGTCTTCCACGACGACCAGCACGGCACCGCCATCATCTCGTCCGCCGGCATCATCAACGCCCTGCATCTGACCGACCGGTCGATCAACAATTTCCGCATCGTCGTCAACGGCGCGGGCGCGGCCGGCATCGCCTGCCTCGAGCTCCTGAAGGCCATGGGGCTGCCGGCGCGCAATGCCATCCTCTGCGACACCAAGGGCGTGGTCTACCAGGGCCGCACCGAGGGCATGAACCAGTGGAAGTCGGCCCATGCCGCCAAGACCGATGCCCGCACCCTGGCCGAGGCGATCGAGGGGGCGGACTGCTTCTTCGGCCTGTCGGCGGCGGGCGCCCTCACCCGCGACATGGTGAAGAGCATGGCGCCGCAGCCGATCATCTTCGCCATGGCCAATCCCGACCCCGAGATCACGCCCGAGGAGGTCGCCGAGGTGCGCGACGACGCCATCATGGCGACCGGCCGCTCGGACTATCCCAACCAGGTCAACAACGTCCTCGGCTTCCTACATCTTCCGCGGCGCCCTCGACGTGCGGGCGACGACCATCAACGACGCCATGAAGATCGCCGCCGCCGAGGCGCTCGCCCGCCTCGCCCGCACCGACGTGCCCGACGAGGTCGCGGCGGCCTATGGCGGCCAGCGGCCGCGCTATGGGCGCGATTACATCATTCCCGCCCCCTTCGATCCCCGCCTCATCAGCGCCATTCCGACGGCGGTCGCCAAGGCCGCGATGGATTCGGGTGTCGCGCGTCGCACCATCGTCGACATGGATGGCTATGCGGCCCGGCTCTCGGCCCGGCTCAATCCGGTCGCCGGTTGGCTGCAGTCGATCTTCGAGAAGGTGCGCCGCTCGCCCAAGCGCGTCGTCTTCGCCGAGGGCGAGGAGGAGCAGGTGGTGCGCGCCGCCAACACCTTCCTCAGT
The DNA here is from genome assembly GCA_041397765.1 of Hyphomicrobiaceae bacterium. Lineage (GTDB taxonomy): Bacteria > Pseudomonadota > Alphaproteobacteria > Rhizobiales > Hyphomicrobiaceae > JAWKWA01. Next base: position 108,244 of record JAWKWA010000005.1, read on the forward strand.
CTCGGCCTCGGCACGCCGATCCTGATCGGCCGGCGCGAGCGCATCAAGGATGCGTTTCGCGACGCCGGTGTCGAGATGCGGCCCGAGTTCGAGATCCACGACGCCCGCGAGGCCGAGGACGCCGACGCCTATGCCGAGTTCCTTTACGCCCGCCTGCAGCGCAAGGGCTATCTCTACCGCGACTGCCTGCGTCTCGTGCACAACGAGCGCAACGTTTTCGGCGCCACCATGGTCGCGCTCGGCCGCGCCGATGCCATGGTGACCGGCGTCACCCGCAACTGGTCGATCGCCTATGAGGACGTCAGCCGCGTGCTCGACGTCAAGCCCGGCAACTGCGCGATCGGCGTCTCGCTGGTGCTTTCGCGCGGTCGCGCCGTGCTCGTCGCCGACACCTCGGTGCACGACATGCCGAGCGCGACCGAGCTTGCCGACATCGCCGAGCAGGCCGCCAAGGTGGCGCGCCGTCTCGGCACCGAGCCGCGCGTCGCCATGCTCGCCTACTCGACCTTCGGCCATCCCGAGGGCGAGCGGTCGGACCGCGTGCGCGAGGCGGTGCAGCTCCTCGATCAGCGCGGCGTCGATTTCGAGTACGACGGCGAGATGGCGGCCGATGTGGCGCTGAACGCCGATGCGATGAAGCTCTATCCGTTCTGCCGTCTGACCGACGTCGCGAACGTGCTCGTCATGCCGGCCTTCCACTCCGCATCGATCTCGACGAAGATGCTGCAGCAGATCGGCGGCGCGACCGTGATCGGCCCCTTGCTCGTCGGTCTCGACCGGCCGGTGCAGATCGTCTCGCTGGGGGCGCGCGATTCCGACATCGTCAACATGGCGGCGCTCGCCGCCTACGACATCTCGGGTTGAGGAGCGGGCGGGTGAAACCGGCGGCCGAGGGCATGAGCGCGACGCTCGAGATCGCGACGGATGAGGCGCATACCGCCTCGGCCGCCGGCAATCCGGGCGTCCATGTCGTCGCGACGACCGCGCTCATCCTGTTCCTCGAGGAGGCGGCGCATCGCGCCATCGCCGGCCTCTACGAGGAGGGGGAGGGCTCGCTCGGCACGCGCGTCGAGGTCGATCACGTCGGCGCCTGTCTCGCGGGAACTCAGGTCGCAGCGACGGCGCGGGTGCTCGCCGTCGAGGGCCGCAAGGTGACCTTCGCCGTCGAGGCGCGGGCGGGTGACAAGCTGCTGATGACCGGGCGCCACGAGCGAGTCGTGGTCGAACTCGCGCGCTTCCTGAAAAGGCAGGGCCTCGTCTGACGTCTGGTGGAGCAAATTTGAAGGTTTGAGTCCCGGCCGCTCCGGGCGGAACTCCACCAGCCGCCGGTCGCGATCCAGCGATCGACCTGGTCGAGCCGGTCGGCGCCCCAGAACATCTCGCCCTCGACGATGAAGGTCGGCGTGCCGAAGACGCCGGCATCGAGCGCGGCATGCACGTGCTCGCGCAGGCGCGATTTGACGCTCTCCGCGCTCATCGCCGCCAGCACCTCGCCCGGCTCGATGCCGCACTCGCCCGCGACCTCTGCGACGGCACCGGGGCTCGACATGTCGCGCCCCTCCGCCCAATGCGCCCGGAACACCGCCTGCCCGAACCGGACGGCGAGCGCCGCGTCGCGGTCCTTCACATGCGTGAAGGCGCGGGCGGCCGGCAGCGGCGCGAACTGCACCGGCGCACCCGGCAGATGGGGAATGCCCATCAGCCGGGCCGAGCGCGGCCAGTCATGCGCGAAATAGGCGCCCTTCAGCGGCGTGTCCGGCACGGCCTTGAGGCCCATCACCTTGAGGACGCTGACACCGAGCAGCGTCGGCCGCCAATCGACCGCGCGCCCATGCTTCTCCGCGACCCGCATGATGCCGACCGAGCCGAGATAGGCGTAAGGCGAGATGAAGTCGAAATAGAAGGCGATCGGCTCGGCCATCGGCACCCGTCATCCTCTCAACACCCGCGAAGACGGGGCGCGTCTCCCACGCCCTCACATCACCGACTTCGCCTCCGGCGCGATCCGCGAGGTCATTTCGTCGGGGGCGCCGAAATGGGCGAAATAGCGCGGATCGATCTTCTCGACCGGCAGGATGATGCAGACGTCGACCGTGTTGAACTGCCGGTCGACATAGGCGCCGTCGCCGACATAGGCGCCGAGCCTCAGATAGCCCTTGATGAGCGGTGGCAGCGCCTTGAGGGCCGCCTTGGTGTCGATCTCGTCCTTTGGCACCAGATCCATCGAGGTGTAGAGATGCTCGTGGGTGCGCACCCGCCATTCGGGCGGCGCGAGCGCGTGGTGATGAAGGAAGGACAGCGCCATGCGATGGGCTTCGGGATCGGTGCCCTCGAAGCTCGCGCAGCCGATCATCACGTCGATGCCGTGCTCGCGCACATAGGTCCACAGCCCGTGCCAGAGCAGCTCCACCGTGCGCTTGTTGCGATAGGGCTTCAGCACGCAGGACCGGCCGAGCTCCATGAAGCGGTAGCCCGGGCTCTTGGCGGCGACGAGCGGGGCGATGTCGTACTCCCCTTGCGTGTAGAAGCCGCCGTTCTGCTCGGCCACCTCTTGCCGTAGCACCCGGTAGGTTCCGACCACGCGGGGATGCCGGCGCCATCCGCCCGCGCCCTCGGCCGGCACCGCATGATCGACCACCAGCAGGTGGTCGCAGAACCGGTCATAGGCGTCCTCGTCGCGCCGCATCAGCATGGCCGCCGTGTTCGGCTTGGCGGCCATCTCCTCGTAGAACACCTTGTAGCGCAGCCGCTGCGCCCGGCGGATGTCGCGCCGCGACTGGGCGAGGCGGACCTCCAGCGTGCCGATCCGGCCATAGACCTTGATCGGGCCGCGCGGCCGGATGAAGGGCGCGGCCACATAGGGCCGCATCGCCGAGCGCTGCCGCGCCATGATGCGGGCCGGCAGGGCCGCGTAAGGGCGTTTCGGTGTCAGTGACTTCACGAGTCGGCGCGGACTGAGTGGTCCGAGGCGCATCGGGCTCCTCCCCAACGGACGGCGGGCCAATCTCGCGGCCGGACGGACGTCTCGCGACGCACTTCTCGTGGCTGCGGCCGCGGGCGCCACGATGCTTGGTTTTGCCGGATTCGGCCATAGATTTCGCCCGGACGCAAACTGATTTGCAAAACCGACCCTGGCCGGCTCACCGGGGCCGGCCGCCCTCGCCGCGGTGTCGGCGCTCGCTCTCGGGGCGGGCACGGACGATCGCCCCGCGCGACGTGCCCGTCGGACATGGGCAAGGTCGTCCAATTTGTGATCACAAGGTTGACCCGTGCCGGATTTGACCACAGGATGGCCGCCTCGCCTCTGTGATCAAATGCGTGGTGCCGTTTCATGCCTGCCTCGAGCCTGCCGAACCCGATCGCCGCTGCCCAATCCCTCGCTGCCGTCGAGGCGGCGGGGCCGCCGCGCAACCGCGAGCCGACCTGGTACGAGGCCTCCGCGGGCGCGGCGGCGCCTCGCCCGCCGCTCGCGGGTGACCTGAAGGCCGATGTCGCGATCGTCGGCGCCGGATTCGTCGGGACGAGTGCCGCCCTGCATCTGGCATCCCGCGGCCTGTCGGTGGTCGTGCTCGAGACCCGCCATGTCGGCGGCGGCGGATCGGGCCGCAATGGTGGCCTCATGGTGCCAGGCCCCCGCCGCGACCAGGACTGGCTGGAGGCAAAGCTCGGCCGCGATGGGGCCAAGGCGCTCTGGGAGATGTATCTGGAGGCCCGCGCGCATCTGCGCGGCCTCGTCACCGGGCATGGCATCGACTGCGACATGCGCGACGGTTTCATCCATTGCGCCCACAAGCGCGCCTTCGTCGGCCCCCTCGCCGACTATGCCGAGAAGATGGCGCGCGACTACGGCTATACCGCCATGACGCCGCTCGACCGGGCAAAGACCGCCGAGGCGGTGGGGAGCGAGGCCTATCACGGCGCCCTCTATGATGCCGACGGCGGTCATGTCCACCCGCTGAAGCTGGTGCGCGGGATCGCCCGCGCCGCCGAAGCGAAGGGCGCCGTCATCCACGAGGCGACGAGGGTCCTGTCCGTCGACGAGGTGGCGGGCGGCGTCGAGGTCAGGACGGCGACCGGCCGCGTCCGCGCCGGCATGGCAATCCTCGCCACCAACGGCTATTCGGAGGGCCTCGCTGCCGATCTCGACCGCCATGTCATGCCGATCGAGGCCTATGTGATCGCGACCGAGCCGCTGCCAGAGCCCTTGCGCTCGCAAATCCTGCCCAGGCGCCCCTCGGTCTCCGACACCCGCTTCGTCGTCAACTACTTCCGCGTATCGGCCGACCACCGCATGGTGTTCGGCGGCGGCGAGACCTATGGCGCCGGCCACCCCGCCGACATCGGCGCCTTCGTCCGGCCCTACATGCTGTCGATCTACCCGCAGTTGCGCGACATTCCCGTCGCCTATGGCTGGTCGGGCCGCATCGGCATCACGCCGAACCGGATGCCCTTCGTCCGCCGCCTCTCGCCCCATGTGCTGACGGCCGCCGGCCTCAGCGGCCAGGGCGTGGTGCTCGGCCCCTATTACGGCCAGGTGCTCGCCGAGGCCGTCGCCGGCACCATGGAGCGCTTCGACCGCCTCGCCGCCCTCGATGTTCCGGTCTTTCCCGGCGGCCGGCGGTTCCGGTTGCCCATGCTGATGGCGGCCCTCACCTTCTATGCGATCCGCGACCGGCTCTGAGCCGCCGCGCCCCTCGATGCCGCAGCCATGTTCCGATGCGGCCTCGCCGGTGCTACCTGTTGGCGCTCGACCCTCTCACCGACAGCGAGCCCCATCCCCATGTCCGCCAAGATGTCCGCCAAGGCCACGGCATTCGATTGGATCACGCGACACAGGAACGACTGGTCCGACTGGTCGCACACCATCTGGCAATTCGGCGAGACCGCCTGGCGCGAATACCGCTCGGCCGCCTGGTATGTGGAGCGCCTGAAGGCCGAGGGCTTCGAGGTCGAGGCCGGCTCGGCCGGCATGCCGACCGCCTTCGCCGCCACCTGGGAGAACGGCGCCGGTCCGGTGATCGCCGGCTATGGGGAGTATGACGGCATTCCCGGCAACTGCCAGGCGGCCGACACGGTCGAGCGGCCGCGCGACGGCCTCTCCGTCCATGCCGGTGGCCACACCGATCCCCATTCCGCGCTCGGCATCTCCTCGCTCGCCGGATTCCTCGCCGCCAAGTCCGCCATGCAGCGCCACGACATCAAGGGGCGCCTCAAATTCTTCGGCGAGCCGGCCGAGAAGGTCCGCGGCTCCAAGCCCATCCACGCCGCCCGCGGCTACTACGACGGCCTTGACGCGGCGATCTCCTTTCATCCCTTCTACATGCTGCCGCTCTGCAACACGGTGCGCTGGGACACCCATTGCGGCGCCGCCTATGCGATGATCTACACCTTCGAATGCGCAAGGCCCGAGACCTGGATGACGGGTGCCGCCGCCTCGCCCATTCCCGCCTCCCATGCCGATGCCCGCGCCCCTGGCGCCAACGACGCCGTCGTGCAGATGTACATGGACGGCAAGATGCTGAAGGAGCACATCCTCTCCTCCGGCATGAGCTGGTCGATGAACGAGGCGATCCTGACCATGGGTCAGGCGACCGCCGACAACATCCCCGCCGGGCTCGCGCAGATCCAGTACATCGCCCGCGTGCCGACGGTCGCCCATGCCGAGCATGTGGCGAAGGCGCTCGACCGCATCGCCGAGACGGCGGCCATGCGCGCGCACTGCACATGGCGGCGCGACTGGGTGGCGAAATCGCGTCCCGGCCTCGCCAATCATGCGATGGCCCGCGCCACCTATGCCAATCTCGCCGCCGTCGGCGCGCCGCGCTTCTCGGGCGAGGCCGTCGAGATCGCGCAACGCCTGCAGCAGCGGCTCGGCATCGCCCCGATGAACGAGCCCTTCCACCCCGCCATCTCCCAGCTCGTCGCCCCCGAGACGGCCGAGGCGGCGCTCCGCCGGATGATCCCGCCCTCCCAGGAGCATTTCACCTCCGACGACTACACCGAGTTCTGCTGGCACTGCCCGACGGTGCGCCTCTATGTCGGCCGCCCTACACTCGCCCCCGCGCCCGGTCGCGGCGCCTATCCGGCCTGGGTGATGAACGCGCTCGGCGGCATCCCCGCGACCATCGACCCGATGATCGACACTGCCGCCCGCACCATCGCGGCGACCATCGTCGACCTGCTGAGCGACGAGGCAATCCTCGCGGCGGCCAAGGCCGAGTTCATCGAGCGGACTGGCGGTGGCATCGGCGGCAGCAAGTGGATCGCTCCTCTTTGCGACTACGAGCCGCCCATCGATTTCCGCTGGCCCGAATATGTGACGACCGAGCGCGGCCGCGACTGGGTGATCCCGACGCCCTCCCCAAGCGGTCGCCGAGCCTGAGGAGGCGCGTCCCTTGGACCTCGATGATCTAGCGCACTGGCTCGCCCGCGCCGCCGACTGGTCGCTCGGTTATCTGAAGGGCATTCGCGCCCGCCCGGTCCGCGCCCGCTCGCGGCCCGGCGACATCGCCCGCCAGATCGCGTCGGCCCCGCCCGAGAGTGGCGAGCCGATGGAGCGGATCTTCGCCGATTTCGAGGAGATCGTGCCGCCGGGCCTGACCCACTGGCAGCATCCCCGTTTCTTCGCCTATTTCCCGGCCAATGCCAGTCCGCCCTCGCTCATCGCCGAGGCGCTGACCGCGACCATCGCCGCCCAGTGCATGCTCTGGCAGACCTCGCCCGCCGCCACCGAGATCGAGACGGTGATGATGGACTGGCTGCGTCAGATGATCGGCCTGCCGGCGGGCTTTTCGGGCGTCATCCAGGATTCCGCCTCTGCCGCCACCCTCGCTGCCATCCTGACCGGACGCGAGCGCGCGCTCGGCTTTGCCGGCAACCGCACCGGCCTGTCGGGCGGTCCCGCCATCCGTGTCTATGCCTCGCCCGAGGCGCACAGCTCGATCGAGAAGGCCTGCTGGATCGCCGGCATCGGTGCCGACAATCTCGTGCGCGTGCCCTTGGCGCCGGGCTCGCTCGCCATCGATACCGAGGCGCTCGACGCCGCGATCCGTGCGGACCGGGCGGCCGGCCACCTGCCCGCGACCGTGGTGGCGCTGCTCGGTGGCACCGCGGTCGGCGCCTGCGACGACATTGCCGCCGTCGTGAAGGTCGCCCGCGCGCACGGCCTCTATGTCCATGTCGATGCCGCCTGGGCCGGCAGCGCCATGATCTGTCCCGAGCACCGCCATCTGATGGCCGGGTCCGAGGCCGCCGACAGCTTCGTCTTCAACCCGCACAAATGGCTCTTCACCAATTTCGACTGCTCCGCCCATTTCGTCAGGGACCCCGAGGCACTCGTCCGGACGCTCGCCATCCGCCCGTCCTATCTCGCCACCCATGGCCGCGACGGCATCGTCAACTACAGCGAATGGTCGGTGCCGCTCGGCCGGCGCTTCCGCGCACTGAAGCTGTGGTTCGTCATCCGCAGCTATGGCGTGGCGGGGCTGCGTGCCGTCATCCGCGATCACATCGCCTGGTCGCATGAACTGTGCGAGCGTCTGCGTGCCGAGCCCGATTTCGAGATCGCGACCGAGCCGGTTCTCTCGCTCTTTTCCTTCCGCTACGTGCCGGCGGGCGTCGGCGATCCGGACGCCTTGAACGCGCGCCTTGCGGCCGCCATCAACGACGACGGCCGCATCTATCTGACCCCGACCGAGCATCGTGGCCGCACCGTCATCCGTGTCCAGGTCGGCCAGACCATGACGACTCGCGAAGACGTGCTTGCCGTGCATGAGGTGGTCACTGCCATCGCGCGCAGCCTCGACGCAACTTAGGCGGGCATTAAGCATGTCCCCCTACCATCCGTGCCCGGGAGAAATGGGCAGCCGGCCGCAACCGGATGCCCGGCGAGGTCGGGTCTGTCATGTCGTCACGTCGCAAGCGTGGACGCTCCGCGTCCGCGGGCGAAAAGCGTTCGGGCAAGAAGGGGGGCAAGTCGCGCCGCGGACCCTCGCGCCGTGAAGCGCGCGCCGACCGCCGCGCCGGCTTCTTCTCCGCCCTCATGTCGCTCGCGGTCGTCGCATCGCTGGCGCTCGGCGGCGCGCTCCTGCACGTCTCGATGACGGTGCCGATTCCGCCCTTCGAGGCGCCCGCCGCCCGCTCCAGCGCCATCACCATTCTCGCCGGCGACGGCAGCGTGCTCGCCGAGCGCGGCGACCGCCCGCGCTATGTCCGGCTCGCCGAGATGCCGGTGCATGTCATCGACGCGGTGCTCGCCATCGAGGATCGCCGCTTCTACCGCCATCCCGGCATCGACCTGATCGGCACACTTCGTGCCGCGCTCGCCAATGCCCGCAGCGGACGCACCGTGCAGGGTGGCTCGACCATCACCCAGCAGCTTGCCAAGAACCTCTTCCTCACCGCCGACCGCACCATGGCTCGCAAGCTCGAGGAGGCGCTGCTGGCGCTCTCGCTCGAGTTGCGCCTGAGCAAGGACCAGATCCTCGAACTCTACCTCAACCGGGTCTATTTCGGCGCCGGCGCCTATGGTATCGCCAGCGCCTCGCACCTCTATTTCGACAAGGAGCCGCGACAGCTCTCGCTCGCCCAGTCGGCGATGCTCGCCGGCCTTCTGCAGGCGCCGTCGCGCTATGCCCCGACCCGCTCGCCGGACCGTGCCATCGATCGCTCCCGCGCCGTGCTGGCGGCCATGGCGGCGAGCGGCATCATCACCGAGAGCGAGGCGGCGAGCGCCATGACCGAGGCGACCGGCCTCGTCGCCGCCGCGCGCGGCGAGCGTCTCGCCGGAGCGGGCTTCCTCGCCGACTGGGTGCTCGAGCAGCTCCCGGCGCTGATCGGCACGCCGACGGGTGCGATCACCATCGAGACGACCATCGACGCCGCGGCCGAGCGGACGGCCGTCGCCGCCGTCGCCGCCGAGCTCGGCGCCGTACCGGGGCTCGCCCGCACCGGCGAGGCCGCCCTCGTGCTGATGGACAATCACGGCATCGTGCGCGCGATGGTCGGCGGCCGGTCCTACCGGACGAGCCAGTTCAACCGCGCCGTCAAGGCCCGCCGTCAGCCCGGCTCCGCCTTCAAGACCTTCGTTTATCTCGCCGCCGTCGAGGCCGGCATGACCGCCGACACGCGCATCGACGACGGCCCGATCACCATCGACGGCTGGAGCCCGCGCAATCACGACGGCATCCACCGTGGACCGACCCGGCTGCGCGAGGCGCTCGCCCGATCGGTCAACACGGTGGCGGTCCGGCTCGCCTCCGAGATCGGCCTCGCCCGGGTGCGCGAGGTCGCGCGGCGCCTCGGGATCGAATCCCAGCTCGGCCGCGATGCCTCGCTCGCGCTTGGTACCTCCGAGGTGACCCCGCTCGAGCTCGCCCGGGCCTATGCCGTGATCGCGTCGGGCGGCTATGCGGTCGAGCCGGCGATCGTCGTTCGCATCCGCTCGGCCGACGGTGCCGTGCTCTACGAGCGTCGGCCGGCCGCGGAAAGGCGGATCGTCGCAGCAGGGCCGGTCGCCGAGATGACCGACATGCTGAAGGCCGCCGTCGAGGCAGGAACCGCCCGCGCCGCCCGGCTTCCCGGACGTGCCGCCGCCGGCAAGACCGGCACCACGCAGGGCGCGCGCGATGCCTGGTTCGTCGGCTTCACCGGCCGCTACACCGCGGCCGTCTGGGTCGGCCGCGACGACGGCGCGCCACTCGAGACGATCACCGGCGGCGGGGTGCCGGCGCGCATCTGGCACCGGGTGATGGAAGCCGTTCTGGCTGGCGAGCCGCCGCTCGCCCTCGCCGGCGAGAAGGCCGAGGAGACGGCCGCCTCGGCGATCCAAGCGCCTCTCGCACGCACAGGCTCGTCTGGCGCCGCCAAGCCCTTGCCCGCGCGGGTGGAGGCGACGCCGCCGTCAGGCACGGCCGGGCGGACGGTCGCTGCCGAGCGATCTGGCGGCGAGCGATCTGGCGGCGAGCGATCCGGTGGCGAGCGGACCCTCGAGGATATCCTCGCCGAGACGCCGGCCGAGTCGCGAACCGATGTTGCAGCCAGTCCGGCGGCCGCGGGCGAGACCGGCGACCGCTCCGCCCTCTCCGCCCTGATCGGCACCCTATTCTGAGGCGCGTCTCAAAACAGCTTCAGACCCGGCGGGATCGGCAGGCCGCCGGTCAGCTCGCGCATCTTCTCCTGGGTCGCCTGGTCGGCCTTCACCTTGGCGTCCTGATGGGCGGCGACGATCAGATCCTCGACCATCTCGGCATCGTCGGGCTTCAATAGGCTCGGATCGATCTTCAGCCTGACGAGCTCGCCCTTGCCCGACAGCGTCACGCTGACGAGGCCGGCGCCCGCCCGTCCCTCGATCTGGAGCGCCTCGAGCTCGGCCTGCGCCGCCTGCATGCGCGCCTGCAACTCCTGCGCGCTCTTCATCATCTGCATGATGTTCTTCATGTCTGTCTCCGTGTGGAAAGGGTTTGGGGGACGGCTCAGGAGGCCGCCCTGCGGCGCGGCACGGCTCGATCAGCCGGCCGCCGAATCCTCGTCCTCGCTCGCCGCATCCGGCGACAGCGGGCGCACATGGGTGATCTCGAGATCGGGAAACTGCTCGAGCGCGGCCTTCATGGCCGGGTGCTGGCGCACCGCCTCGATCTCGGCCGCCTCCTGCTCGCGCCGGACCTCGCCGAGCGGTCGCTCGCCCGGCTCGCGCGAGAGTGCCACCATCCATCGCTCGCCGGTCCACTTCCTCAGCTTGTCCGCAAGGTCGGCGGCAAGCGCCGGATCGGCGCCCTCGACGAGATTGAGCTCGATGCGCGGCGGCTCGAAGCGGACCAGCCGCACCCTCTCCTCGAGCTCGATCCGGAGCAGCGCATCGCGCTTCTCGCCGACGAAGGCGACGAGGTCGGCAAAGCTCTGCAGCACGACACCGTCCTCGGCGGGCACGCCGGCTCGGCGGACCGGGCCGCTCGCCCCCCGCGCCGGCTCGGGCGCCCTGTTGAGCGGCCGGCGCGGCTCCTCGGCCCGCCCCGCGCTTCCTGGCCGCTCGCCCGGCTGGACACCGCCGCCCGCGCCATCCCGGCCTTCGCCGATCCGGCGCACGATGTCCTCCGGGCTCGGCAGGCTCGCCATATGTGCCATGCGGATCAGCAGCATCTCGGCCGCGGCCGCCGTGTCGGGCGCCCGGGCCGCCTCGTCGAGCCCCTTCAGCAACATCTGCCAGGCCCGCGACAGGAGGCCGACCGTCAGCCGCCCGGCGAGCGCCGTCGAGCGGTCCCGCTCCTCGCCCGACAGCGTGTCGGTGGCGGCCGCCGCACCGGCGACGCGGATGCGCGTGACGACATGTACGACCTCGGCGAGATCGCCGACGAGCTGCAGGGGATCGGCGCCGTCGCGATAGAGCGCCCCGAAGCGCTCGACCGCGGACCGGGCGTCACCCCCGAGCACCGCCTCGATGAGATCGAAGATGCGGCCGCGATCGGCAAGGCCGAGCCTGGCGCGGATATCGCCGGCCGCCACCCGGCCGGAGGCGATGGCGAAGGCCTGGTCGAGGATCGACAGCCCGTCGCGCACCGAACCCTCGGCGGCGCGCGCGATCATCAGGAGCGCCTCCTCGTCGATGTCGATTCCCTCGACCTCGGCGATGCGGCGGAAATGGGCGGCGAGCACCGGCACCTCGACGCGCCGGAGGTCGAAGCGCTGGCAGCGCGAAAGCACCGTCACCGGCACCTTGCGGATCTCGGTCGTCGCGAAGATGAATTTCACATGCGCCGGCGGCTCCTCCAGCGTCTTCAGAAGGGCGTTGAAGGCGCCCTTCGAGAGCATGTGCACCTCGTCGATGATGTAGACCTTGATGCGGGCGGCGACCGGGTGATAGCGCGCGCTCTCGATGATCTCGCGGACATTGTCGATGCCGGTATTGGAGGCGGCATCCATCTCGATGACGTCGGGATGGCGGCTGTCGATGATCTGCTGGCAGTGGACGCCGAGGCCGTCCATGTCGATGGTCGGGCCCTCGGCGACGCCGGGCAGCTCGTAGTTGAGGGCGCGGGCGAGGATGCGGGCGGTCGTCGTCTTGCCGACGCCGCGCACGCCGGTCAGCATATAGGCCTGGGCGATGCGGCCGGTGGCGAATGCGTTGCGCAGCGTCCTGACCATGGCGTCCTGGCCGATCAGGTCCTTGAATGTCTGCGGGCGATATTTGCGGGCGAGCACCATATAGTGCGGCTCGGCGGCCGCCGGGCCTGTCGCCCCCCTGCCGCCCTTTTCCGCGTCCGGACCGGTCCTGGTCACGCCGCTCTCGTCTCCGCCTGTCGATTTGCGCTTCGCCATCTTGGCGCCAAGGGATAGCGCGGCCGGCACGGGGTCACAAGCCGCTCCGGCACCCACTCCCCACGCAAAGGCTGCTCAATCGGGCTCGCCGGGAAATCCTTCCGCGAGCCCCTTCATGTCGAGACCGGGCAGGTGCCGATCCGTCCAGATGTGGATCGCCCTGCCCATGTCGACCGGCTGATCGAGCGTGCCCGCCTTGACCGAGACCGTCGCATCGTCTTCCGGCCAGGCGTGGTAGAGCCGCGTGCCGCAGTCCGCACAGAACCAGCAGTCGAGCTGTCGCCCGCTGTCGGTCCGTCTCGACCAATGGCGCGGAACGCCGGCCGTGAGCGCATAGCCCTTTCCCGGCACGATCAGCGACATGCCGAAAGCCGACGCCGACTGGCGCCGGCATTCGAGACAATGGCAGACATAGAGTGCGATCGGCGGGGCGCTGATCCGGTAGCGCACGGCGCCACACTGGCATCCGCCCGTCATGCTGGCGGCCTCGGCCGCGTCGGGCGCTCGCGTCATCGCAGATGATCCGTCGTGGTGCAGCGCGCGAGTGGGAGGCTGACGAACGACCCGTATCGGGCTCGTTGGGGCTGCTACCTTCCGGTCCTGACCCGGTTGGCGAGGGACACGTCCGACGCCAACCTCCCGCGCCTATTATGGCGATGCGGCGACGCACTTGCAACATCGTCGCCGGGCAACCTGCGCTCGCGCCCCGGCGGCAGGACGCCGCCGCCGTCGCGACCCTTCGCACGGCCAGGAGGCCTCCCTCTACAACTCTGCCGTCTCCGGCTATGCTGGCCCGCAGACAGGAAGCCGCTCTCGCTTTGTCCAGACGAAAGGGGAACGACCATGCCGACGCTCGGCCCGTTGACCATGCTCGACCGCTCGAGCGCGCGGCGCCACGACGCCGAGTGGATGCTGGCGAAGGCCGCCGATCCCGCCACCCGCTATCTGATGCTGATCGAGCGACGCATCGCCATCGTCGCGGACGAGGCCCGCACCACGGCCACCCTGCGCCATTTCAGCCACCGGGACATCGTCGCCTTCGGGCTTGCCGATCACCCGACGAGCTTTCTCGGCCTCGATGCCGAGGGCCACGCCTACTTCGCGCTCGACATCACCGAGCACCGCGCCCGCGTCGTGCCGGGTGGCCCCTTCGTGCTCAAACCCTATGTCGATCTGCGCAGCCTCGCCCTCGCCGGCCAGCTCGGCCGCGACGAGCTCTCCCTCGCCGGCATCGCCCGCGCGCTCGCCGAATGGCACCGCACCCACCGCTGCTGCGGCCATTGCGGCTCCCAGACCGACATCAAGGACGGCGGCTGGCGGCGCAAATGCTGGTCCTGCGGCCAGGAGCATTTCCCCCGCACCGATCCGGTCGTCATCATGCTGGTGACCAATGGCGACGACTGCCTGATCGCCCGCGAGCCGCGCTTCGAGGGCACCATGCATTCGACGCTCGCCGGCTTTCTCGAGCCCGGCGAGACCATCGAGGCGACGGTGCGGCGCGAGGTGAAGGAGGAGGTCGGCCTCACCATCGGCGAGGTGACCTATCAGGAGAGCCAGCCCTGGCCTTTCCCCCACTCGCTGATGATCGGCTGCCGCGCCGAGGCGCTCGATCGCGAGCTGACACTCGACCCGAAGGAGATCGCCGAGGCGCGCTGGGTCGGCCGTGACGAGCTGCGCAGCATGCTCGAGGGGCGCCATCCCGAAGGCATCATCGTGCCCGGCCGCCACGCCATCGCCTACAAGCTGCTCACGGCCTTCGTGGAAGGGGCGCGCTGACCCCCATCCGGCCTAGTGGAGCGAATTTGACCTTCAGTCCGCGGTTGCCGCGAAGTGCGTTCTCAAGTGTCGAATTCAAAAGCTCCACTAGAATCATAAGCTTGCGAGTGGTTCTCATGATTCCGACATTTGCTCTCACGGGTTCTGAAACGGGATGCGAATGTCGGAATCGAACCACTAGCGTCCGTTGAGGGCCTGCATCTCCGCCACATAGTCCTCGGGGAGCTGGGCGGTGTCGCCGGGCGCCTTGAGGCCGATCAGCCGGGCGATGCGGCCGGCGAGGTAGTTGCAGTTGCGCGAGAAGAGCTCGAACCACCGCTCGGTGCGCCGCAGCCGCGTGACGGCCGCGAGGATGCGCGCGTGCTGGTCCTCGCTGATGGTGACACGGAAGGCCGCGACCGGCCTCTCGGTGAGGTCGAGCCGGTTGAAGCCGACGACGCCCGGCGTGCCCGCGACCGACTGCAGGTATTCCTCGGCCCCGCCGTCGGCATAGAAGCCGAACAGGCTGGTGATGACCCGGCGCCCGCCCCCGAGCACGGCGACGGTGCGGATATTGACATGGCCGGTGATCGAGCCCTCGCCACCGCGCGCCGAGAACTGCACGTAATAGCGTTCGACCGGCCCCTGCACCGGATGGAGGATCGGCGGGCGGACCACCTCGACGTCGCCGTCGCCCAGTGCCGTGGCCGGACGGGCGGTCGGCATGACGATGGCGAGCGCCATCAGGCAGCCCGTCGCGCCCCGGCGCAATGTGCTGGCGATCGTCTGCCTGTCGAGGCGCATCCTCTCGTTCCCCGCTTCCCTCGGCCGTCACCGCCCCTTGCGGGCGCGGCTCCGAAGCGACGAGACGATGATTCGCGGTAAACGAAAGTTAATGCCGGGGCGGCGCGCCGCAGCCGGACGCGGCCAGATGCCCGGATGCACCAGCCGGTGATAGCCCCAGGCGAAGCTGATGAGCAGCAGCGCGCCCGCCAGTGTCGGCACCAGCAGGAAATGCCAGGGCGCATGCTCGACGACGACGACGAGCCCGTCGCCGCCGGCCGGGGGATGGAGCGTGCGCGTGAGCTGCATGACGAGAATGCTGATGCCGACCGCGATCGGCGCCGTCCACGGTCCACCGCCGACGATGTGGAGCACGACGAGCCCGCAGGCCGAGGAGACGAGATGGCCGCCGAGGATGTTGCGCGGCTGCGTCAGCTCGCTCTCGGGGGCCGCCATCACCAGCACGACGCTGGTGGCGAACGGCACCGAGATCAGCGGAATGCCGGCGACATCGGCGAGCAGCACCATGAGCAGGATGCCGATGGCCCCGCCGAGCGCCGTGGTGAGGGCCCGCCTTGGGTGCTGGAGCGTCGGCAGGCGGAACAGGCGATTCAGGCGCATCGCGGGTCGCACGGTGATCGACGAGGTGCCCCGGCAGTTTCCCATGCGTTTCTGAGGCAGCTCACGCGGCTTGGCTCCCCGTCCCTTCGATCTGCCATGACCTGCGAGGGTCTCAGGATCTCGATCCTGCCCACGCGGGTTCCTCAGGCGATCATCCGCGCCGCATTGGCCCGTGCCAGCTCGGCCCGATAGGGGCTCGCCCGGTAGGCGCCGAGGATCCGCATCTCCTTGGAGAAGAACGACAGCTCCTCGAGCGCCAGCTTGACCGGCCGCTCCGAGGGGTGGCCCTCGATGTCGGCATAGAACATCGTCGCCGAGAAGGCGCCGTCGATCATGTAGGATTCGAGCTTCGTCATGTTGACGCCGTTGGTGGCGAAGCCCCCGAGCGCCTTGTAGAGCGCCGCCGGCACGTTGCGCACCTGGAAGACGAAGGAAGTGACGATGGCCCCGTCCTCGGGCTCGGCGTCGTCGGGCTCGGCAGCCAGGATGACGAAGCGGGTCGTGTTGTGCTCGGCATCCTCGACATTCTCGGCGAGGATCTGAAGGTCGTAGATTTCCGCGGCAAGGCGCGTGGCGAGCGCGGCCTTGCTCGGATCGCCCCATTCCGACACCTCGCGCGCCGCCCCCGCCGTGTCGCCCGCGACATGGGCCGCGAGGCCGTGCTGGCGGATGATGCGCCGGCACTGCCCGAGCGCATGCACATGGCTGTAGACGTCGCGAACGCCGTCGAGCCGGGCGCCCTTGGGGGCCATGAGCTGGAAGTGGATCGGCATGAAGTGCTCGCCGACGATGTAGAGCCCCGACGACGGCAGCAGGTGGTGCACGTCGGCGACCCGGCCCGCCAGCGAGTTCTCGATCGGGATCATGGCATGGAGCGCCTCGCCGGATTTGACGAGCTGCAGCGCCTCCTCGAATGTCGCCGAGGGCACCGGCTCGAGGTTCGGATAGGTATCGCGGGCGGCGATATGGGAGTTGGCACCGGGCTCGCCCTGATAGGCGATGCGGCCCTTGGACCCGGCCATCGCAACGGGCGCGGAGGAACGTGCTTTCCGGTTTGGCATGCCGAGGCCTTCTGGGGGCGGGACCGGGCCCGCCGGGCGGGGTCCCATGGAGAGCGCGCGGGGGATGGGCGCGAAATGGGGCTACGCGCCGAGCATCTGGCGCGCGCGCTCGAGATCGGCTGGAGTATCGACACCGAGCGGAACAGTGTCAACGAGCACGACGTCGATGCGCATGCCGTTCTCCAGCGCCCGCAGTTGCTCGAGCTTCTCGCGCTTCTCGAGCGGGGAGGGCGGCAGCGCCACGAACCGCTCGAGCGCCGAGCGGCGATAGGCATAGATGCCGATATGGTGGAACAGCTTGCCATCGCCCGAGGGCGCGCTCGCGCGGGTGAAATAGAGGGCCCGCAGCCGCTCGCCCGCCACCACCTCCTCGAGGCTGCCGCTCGGCCGCGCGAGCGGCGTGCCGACCACCTTGACGACGTTGGGCAGCGACCGTTCCTCCGCGACCTGGATCTCCGCGGCGAGCGTGACGATGTCGGGGCCCTTCTGGGCGAGCGGCGCGATCACCTGTCTGACGAGCCGCGGCTCGAGCGTCGGCAGATCGCCCTGCAGGTTGACGATCACATCGAAGTCGCCTTCGGGATCGAGCGTCGCCACCGCCTCGTAGATGCGATCCGAGCCCGAGGGATGGTCGGCCCGCGTCATCACCGCTTCGCCGCCGGCCCGCCGGACGGCCTCGAGGATCGCCGTATCGTCGGTCGCGACCACCACGCGCCCGATCTCGGCCTCCATGGCGCGGCGCCAGACATGGACGATCATCGGCTCTCCGGCGATGTCGGCGAGCGGCTTGCCGGGTAGCCGGGTTGCGGCGAGGCGGGCCGGGATCAGGATCATGGCGGTCGGCAAGGCTGGCCTCCTGGGTGCAACGGGTCGCAGGTGGAAAGCTGGTACCGGCCCGCCGGCGGGGTTGCAAGCGGGCCGGGAATACCTATAGTGTCGCGCGCTTCCCGAGGGGATTCTCCCACATTCCGGCCGCCTGTTGCCGGCCTCCACCGTCGACCGCACGGATCTCTCACGCCATGGACTCTTTCGCGTTCAACAAATGGGCGGGCGCTGCTCTGGCGGCCCTCCTGGTCATTTTCGGCTCGCGCGTCGCGGTTCAGGAGGCCTTGCATCGCGAGGCGCCCGAGAAGCCGGGCTTCGAGGTCGCGGTTCCCGAGGAGACGGCCGCTGCCGATGCCACCGGCGGCGCCGCCGCCGAAGAGCCGGCCGATCCCCCGGTCGCAACGCTGATGGCGTCCGCCAATGCCGATGCCGGCCAGAAGCTGACCAAGCCCTGCCTTGCCTGCCATACCTTCGAGAAGGGCGGCGCCAACAAGGTCGGCCCCAATCTCTATGGCGTCCTGACGCGCCCGGTCGGCGGCCACGAGGGCTTCGCCTACTCCCCGGCCATGAAGGAGCACGGCGGCACCTGGAGCTACGACGAGCTCTATCATTTCCTGAAGAGCCCCAAGGGCTTCATCGCCGGCACCAAGATGGCCTATGCGGGCATCAAGAAGCCCGAGGACCGCGCCAACGTCATCGCCTATCTGCGCAGTCTGGCGGACAGCCCGGCGCCATTGCCCTGAGCCGCGCGCCATCCACGGAAATCGAACCTGCCAGGGACCGCGTCGCCATCACGTCGGCGCGGTCCTTAGTTTATGCTCGATCCTGACCGATAATTAACTTGGTCGGACCGCTGCGTGGCTTCATGCTTTCGGGCGGTCGGGCAGCCTGCGCGCGCGGCTGCCGCCGACGAGAGGCCCGAACGACCGGCGCACCGCTCGACGCCGGGGCGAGGCCCGCTCGCAGATGTTTGGGTGCGGGTCGAGGACGTGGCGAGGAGACAGACGAGAATGCTTGAGACCCCCCGCCTGCCCGGCCCGCGGATCGCATGGCTTTCGATCCTGCTTCTCGCCCTCATGGCCCTGCCGGGCGTATACGCCGCGCGCGCCGACGAGCGCGTCTGGCACCACGCCATGTCTCTCGTCGATGCGCCTGAATATCCGGCCGATTTCACCCATTTCAAATGGGCCAATCCCGATGCGCCGAAAGGCGGCTCGGTCCGCCTCAGCGCCATCGGCTCGTTCGACACGCTGAACCCCTATCCGGTGGCGGCCAATGTGCCCGCCGGGATCGGCCTCGTGACCGACACACTGATGGTCTCGAGCCCGGACGAGGCCTCGGTCGAATATGGCCTCATCGCCGAGGCCGTCTCCTACCCGGACGACTATTCCTCCGTGACTTTCCGCCTCCGCAAGGAGGCGCGCTTTTCGGACGGCTCGCCCGTCACGCCCGAGGACGTGATCTTCTCCTTCGAGATGCAGAAGGAGATCAATCCGCAGATCGCCTACTACTACCAGAACGTCGTCAAGGCCGAGAAGACCGCCGACAACGAGGTGACTTTCACCTTCGACGTCAAGGGCAACCGCGAGCTGCCGCACATCATGGGCCAGCTCGACGTACTCTCGAAGGCCTATTGGACGGCCGAGGGCCGCGACCTTTCCCGCTCGACGCTGACGCCCTTCGTCGGATCGGGCGGCTACCGGGTCAAGTCGCTCGATGCCGGACGCGCGATCGTCTATGAGCGCATCAAGGACTATTGGGCCAAGGATCTGCCCGTCATGAAGGGGCTGTGGAACCTCGACGAGATCCGCTACGACTATTTCCGCGATCCCTCGATCGCCTTCGAGGCCTTCAAGGCCGGCGACATCGATGAATACACCGAGGCGAGCTCGAAGAACTGGGCGACCGCCTACGATTTCCCGGCGCTGCAGAAGGGCCTCGTCGTCAAGCGCACCGTCGAGCTTGAGACGCCCGAGGGCATGCAGGCCTTCGTGCTCAACCTGCGCCATCAGAAATTCGCCGATGCCCGCGTGCGCGAGGCCTTCAACCTCGTCTTCGACTTCGAATGGGCGAATGCCAACCTGTTCTATGGCCAGTACACGCGCACCTCGAGCTTCTTCCAGAACTCCGATCTCGCCTCGAGCGGCCTGCCCGAGGGGCGCGAGCTCGAGATACTGCAGGGCTTGAAGGACGAGGTGCCGCCCGAGGTCTTCACCACGCCCTATGCCAATCCGGTCAACGCGACACCCGCCGATTTCCGCAAGAACCTGCGCGAGGCGGCGCGCCTCATGAAGGCGGCGGGATTCTCGGTGAAGGGTGGCGTGCTCGTCGACGACAAGACCGGCCAGCCCTTCGCCGTGGAGTTCCTGCTCCCTTCCGGCTCGTCCTTCGAGCGCATCGTGCTGCCCTACATCCAGAATCTCAACCGGCTCGGCATCAAGGCGAGCGTGCGCGAGGTCGACGATTCGCAGTACGAGAAGCGCGTCAACGACTTCGACTACGACATCATCGTCTTCACCTTCTCCCAGTCGGAATCGCCCGGCAACGAGCAGCGCTATTTCTGGGGCAGCGCCGCAGCCGACCGGAAAGGCAGCCGGAATTTCATCGGTATCAAGAACCCGGCCGTCGACAAGCTGATCGACATGATCATCTTCGCCAAGGACCGTGACGAGCTCGTCGCCGCCACCCGCGCCCTCGACCGTGTGCTGCTGTGGAACCACTATGTGGTGCCGCAGTGGTACTTCGCCGGCGACCGTATCGCCTATTGGGACAAGTACCGCCGGGTCGAGCCGGGCCCCCGCCGCGCCAGCGCCTTCCCGATGGTGTGGTGGCAGGACGAAGCGGCGGCGAAGCGTATCGCTTCGGGAAAGGCGCCCGAGTGAGCGCGAAAGCGACAATCGCGGCGCTCCTTGCCGTATTCGCCGGTATCGCCGGTCAGCCCGCTCTCGCCACGGCAGACGAGCGCCATGGCCTGTCCGCCTTCGGCGACCTCAAATATCCGGTCGACTTCGCCCATTTCGGCTACGTCAATCCGCAAGCGCCCAAAGGCGGCCTGATGGTGACGATGGGGACCTCCGGCGTTCTCACCTTCAACAGCCTCAACCCCTTCATCGCCAAGGGCGACGCCGCCGCCGGTAGCGAAGAGCTCCTGTTCGATTCGCTGATGGTGCGCGCGTTCGACGAGCCCGACGCCGTCTATGGCCTTCTCGCCCGCTCGGTCGAGATCTCCGACGACGGCCGCGCCGTCACCTTTCACCTGCGCAGCGAGGCGCGCTTCGCCGATCAGACACCCGTCACCGCCGACGATGTGTGCTTCTCGTTCGAGGCGCTGAAGGCCGATGGTCTGCCGCGCATCCAGGGCGAGCTGCAGGACGTTACCGCCTGCGAGATCGCCGATCCCTCGACCGTCACCTACCGCTTCAAGGGCGACCTCGTGCGCGACCTGCCGCAGCGCGTCGCGCTTCTGCCGGTTCTCTCCAGAGCCTATTACGCGACGCGCAAGTTCGGCGATTCGTCGCTCGAGCCGCCGCTCTCCTCCGGCCCCTATGCCGTCGGCAAGGTCAGCCCCGGCACCAGCATCAGCTATCTGCGCCGGGCCGACTACTGGGCGAAGGATCTGCCGGTCAATGTCGGGCGCTACAACTTCGACGAGATCCGCTTCGAGTATTACCGCGACCGCACCGTCGGCCTGCAGGCGCTGACCGCCGGCGCGCTCGACCTGCGCGAGGAATTCTCCTCGCGCGACTGGGCGACCGGCTACGACGTGCCGGCGGTGAAGGACGGCCGCATCGTCCGCGACGTGACGCCGGACCGCTCGCCCTCGGGCACGCAGGGTTTCTTCTTCAATACGCGCCGCGCGCGCTTCAAGGACCCCCGCGTGCGCGAGGCGCTCGATCTCGCCTTCGATTTCGAGTGGACCAACAAGGTGCTGTTCTATGGCGCCTACAAGCGAACGGTGAGCTATTTCGAGGGCTCGCCGATGAAGGCCGAGGGGCTGCCGACGCCCGGCGAACTCGCCCTGCTCGAGCCCTATCGCGACCGTCTCGCGCCGGACGTGTTTGGCGAGGCCTATCTTCCCCCCGTCACCGACGGCTCGGGCCAGAACCGCGCCAATCTGCGGCGTGCCGGCCGGCTCCTGAAGGAGGCGGGTTATGTCGTCAAGGACGGCAGGCTCGTCGATGGCGCGAGCGGCGAGCCCTTCACGCTCGAGTTCCTGCTCGACGAGCCGAGCTTCGAGCGGATCGTTCTGCCCTACATCAAGAGCCTTCAGGTGCTCGGCATCGATGCGGTGATCCGCACCGTCGATTCCTCCCAGTACCAGCAGCGCCTGAAGAGCTTCGACTTCGACGTGCTGGTGCAACGCTATGTCATGAGCCTGACGCCGGGACCCGAGCTGCGCTCCTTCTTCGGCTCCAGGGCGGCCCGCGATTTTGCCAGCTACAACCTCGCCGGCATCGAGGATCCCGTCGTCGATGCGCTGATCGAGCAGGTGGTCGGGGCCGGGTCCCGCGATGCGCTGGTCGATGCGGCCCGCGCGCTCGACCGCGTGCTGAGAGCCGGGCACTACTGGGTGCCGCAGTGGTATCTCGACGCCCACCGCCTCGCCTGGTGGGACCGCTTCGGCCGCCCCGAGATCGCGCCGCCCTATGATCGCGGCATTCTCGACACCTGGTGGTACGACACCGGGAAGGCGGCGAAGCTGCCGCGCAACTGACACGAGGCCGGCGCACCGTCCCCCGGGTGCCCGGCCGACAGGGCTCTGAAGATGGCCAACTACCTGCTGAAACGTTTCCTGCTGATCTTTCCGACGCTGTTCGGCATCATGCTGATCAGCTTCACGATCATCCAGTTCGCGCCGGGTGGTCCGGTCGAGCAGATGATCGCGCGCATGACCGGCACCGCGACGTCCGCGACCGCGCGCATCAGCGGCGGCCAGGGCGATTTCGGTGGCGCCGGCGGCGGCCAGGTCTCATCGGGCGGCGAACTGTCCTCGACCTCGAAATACCGCGGCGCCCAGGGCCTCGATCCCGAGATCATCAAGAAGCTGGAGCGCCAGTTCGGCTTCGACAAGCCGGCCTACCAGCGTTTCGGCATGATGGTGTGGAACTATCTGAGCTTCGACTTCGGCCGCAGCTATTTTCGCGACATCAGCGTGCTACGGCTCATCAAGGAGAAGCTGCCGGTCTCGATCTCGCTCGGTCTGTGGCTGACGCTCGTCACCTATCTGATCTCGATCCCGCTCGGCATCAGGAAGGCCGTCGCCGACGGCTCGGACTTCGACATCTGGACGAGCGGCGTCCTCGTCATCGGCTACGCCATTCCCGGCTTCCTGCTCGGCATCGGCCTCATCGTGCTGCTGGCCGGCGGCTCCTATGCGCAGATCTTCCCCTTGCGCGGCCTCGTTTCGGACAACTGGCACGAGCTGTCGCTGATCGGCAAGATCGGCGACTATCTCTGGCACATGACGCTGCCGGTGATCGCGCTCGGCGTCGGCGCCTTCACCACCCAGACCTTCCTCGTCAAGAACTCCTTCCTCGACGAGATCAAAAAGCAGTATGTCGTGACCGCGCGGGCCAAGGGCCTCACCGAGCACCGCATCCTCTACGGCCACGTCTTCCGCAACGCGCTGCTCATCGTCATCGCCGGCTTTCCCGGTGCCTTTCTTGGCGCGTTCTTCACCGGCTCGCTGCTCATCGAGCAGATCTTCTCGCTCGACGGGCTCGGCCTGCTCGGATTCGAATCGGTCATCAACCGCGATTATCCGGTGGTGTTCGCCACTCTCTACATCTTCTCGCTGATGGGCCTCGTCACGCAGATCCTTTCCGACTTCCTCTACACCGTCATCGATCCGCGGATCGATTTCGACAGCCGGGAGGTCTGAGCCATGGATCAGATGACGAAGCGGCTGGGCAAGGCGAAGGACGAAGGTCGCGGCACGGGCAAGGATGGCTCGGCAAGGGCCGCCGCGCTCGGCATGGAGCGGGTGGCGGGGACCTGGCAGCGGCTCGGCGGCTGGCTCGGCGTCCTTGGCCGGCCATTCGCCGAGCTCTCCCCGCTCAATCGCCGCCGGTTCGCCAATTTCAAGGCCAATCGGCGCGGCTGGGTCAGCTTCTGGGTGTTCCTCGTCCTCTTCCTGACCTCGCTCTTTGCCGAGCTGATCGCCAACGACAAGCCGCTCCTTGTCTCCTATGACGGCGGCATCTACATGCCGTTCGCCAAATTCTATCCCGAGACCGCCTTCGGCGGCGAACTCGAGACCGAGGCGGATTTCCGCGATCCCTATGTGCAGGACCTGATTTACGAGAAGGGCGGCTGGATGCTCTGGCCGCTGATCCCCTACAGCTACGACACCGTCAATCTCAACCTTTCGACGCCCGCCCCCTCGCCGCCATCGTCAGACAACTGGCTCGGCACCGACGATCAGGCGCGCGACGTGCTCGCCCGCGTCATCTACGGCTTCCGCCTGTCGGTGCTGTTCGGCCTCCTGCTCACCATCACCGCATCCTCGATCGGCATCGCCGCCGGCGCCGTCCAGGGCTATTTCGGCGGCTGGGTCGATCTCGTCTTCCAGCGCGTGATCGAGGTCTGGAGCTCGCTGCCGACGCTCTACATCCTCATCATCGTCGCCTCGATGCTGCCGCCCGGCTTCTGGATCCTGCTCGCCGTCATGCTGATGTTCTCCTGGACGGCGCTCGTCGGGCTCGTGCGTGCGGAGTTTCTGCGCGGTCGCAATTTCGAGTATGTGCGCGCCGCCCGTGCTCTCGGCCTCACCGACCGGCAGATCATGTTCAAGCACATCCTGCCGAACGCCATGGTCTCGACGCTGACCTTCCTGCCCTTCGTGCTTTCCGGCTCGATCACCGCGCTGACCTCGCTCGACTTCCTGGGGCTCGGTCTGCCGCCGGGATCGCCCTCGCTCGGCGAGCTCCTGGCGCAGGGCAAGGCCAATCTCCAGGCGCCCTGGCTCGGCATCACCGCCTTCGTCGTGCTGGCGACCATGCTGAGCCTGCTCGTCTTCGTCGGCGAGGCGGTGCGCGATGCGCTCGATCCGCGCAAGACGTTCAAATAGGGACACGCGATCATGGGCACACCACTCGTCGATGTCCGCAATCTTTCGGTCGACTTCGCCTCCGGACGCAAGGTCGTGCATGCCGTGCGCGACGTCTCGTTCCATATCGGCCGCGGCGAGACGGTGGCTCTCGTCGGCGAGTCGGGCTCGGGCAAGACCGTCTCGGCCCTCTCGGTGATGCGGCTCCTGCCCTACCCCGCGGCATCGCATCCAAGCGGCACCATCATGTTCGAGGGCCGCGACGTGCTGAAGCTGCCCGAGAGCGAGCTGCGCGGCCTGCGCGGCGACCGCATCTCGATGATCTTCCAGGAGCCGATGAACTCGCTCAATCCGCTTCACACCATCGAGCGGCAGGTCGGCGAGGTGCTGAAGCTGCACAAAGGCCTGTCGGAAGCCGACGCCCGTGACCGCACGATCCAGCTTCTCCAGAAGGTCGGCATCCGCGAGGCGGCCGGCCGGCTCGACGCCTATCCCCACCAGCTTTCCGGCGGCCAGCGCCAGCGCGTGATGATCGCCATCGCGCTTGCCAACGATCCCGACCTGTTGATCGCCGACGAGCCGACGACCGCCCTCGACGTCACCATCCAGGCGCAGATCCTGGCGCTGCTGCGCGACCTGCAGCGCGATCTCGGCATGGCCATGCTGATGATCACCCATGATCTGGGCATCGTCCGCAAGATGGCGGCGCGCGTCTATGTCATGCAGGACGGCCGGATCGTCGAGGACGGGCCGAGCGAGCAGATATTCAAGACGCCGCGCCACCCCTATACGCGGCACCTGCTCGATGCCGAGCCCAAGGGCGAGCCGCCGCGCGCCGATCCGTCGGCGCCGGTGGTGATGTCGGCCGACGATCTGAAGGTCTGGTTCCCGGTGAAGCGCGGCTTCATGAGGAAGACGGTCGATCACGTCAAGGCGGTCGACGGCGTCAGCGTCAGCGTGCGCGCCGGCGAGACGCTCGGCGTCGTCGGCGAATCGGGCTCGGGCAAGACCACGCTCGGTCTCGCGCTCCTCAGGCTGATCTCGTCCGAGGGCCGCATCGTCTTCATGGGCCGCGAGATCCAGGGCCTGCGCTCATCGCAGATCCGGCACTTGCGCCGCGACATGCAGATCGTCTTCCAGGACCCCTATGGCTCGCTGTCGCCGCGCCTGTCGATCGGCCAGATCGTCGAGGAAGGGCTCGTCATTCTCGATCCTGATCTCGATGCCGAGGCGAGACGCCAGCGCGTCGCCCGTGCGCTCTCCGAGGTCGGTCTCGATCCGGACTGGATGGACCGCTATCCCCACGAATTCTCCGGCGGCCAGCGCCAGCGCATCTCGATCGCCCGGGCGGTGGTGCTCGAGCCGAGCTTCGTCATGCTCGACGAGCCGACCAGCGCCCTCGACATGAGCGTGCAGGCACAGATCGTCGATCTCCTGCGCGACATCCAGAAGCGCCGGAAGATCGCCTACCTGTTCATCAGCCACGACCTGCGCGTGGTGCGCGCGCTGTCGAACGAGGTGATCGTGATGCGCGACGGCCGGGTCGTCGAGCAGGGCCCGACGCTCGACATCTTCGAGCGACCGCGTGAGGCCTACACGAAGGCGCTGCTCGCCGCGGCGTTGCGCCTGGAGACCTCGCCCGAGGGCGTGGTGTCGCAATAGGGCTGACGGCGGTTGCGCGAGGTCGCCGGAGATGTCCTGAGCCCCGCGCGCCCGTCCGTCCCGTCTCATCCCCGCATCCGCCGGCCGTCGGGATCGAAGGGCGGCTCGGTGATGATGGTCGCCTTGCGGTTCTCGCCGAGGATCTCGATCTCGAAGGCCTGCTTGCGGGTATCGCCGGCGAGGTTCTTGGGCACATAGCCCTGGGCGAGCGACAATTCGACGAAATGGGCAAATCCGCCCGACGTCACCCAGCCGACCACCTGGCCGTCGTGCCAGATCGGCTCGTCGCCGAGCACGTCGGCATCGCCCGCATCGACGACGAAGGTGACGCGCCGGAGCGTCCCCCCCGTTGCCTTCTCGTTGGCCGCAGCCGCCCGGCCGATGAAATCGTTCTTGCCAAGATCGACGAAGCGGTCGAGCCCGGCCTCGAAGGCGCCGTAGATCGGCCGGAGCTCGCGGAACCAGGTCGGGAAGTTCTTCTCCAGCCGCATCGACAGGAGCGCCCGCATGCCGAAATCGACCAGCCCGAGATCGGCGCCCGCCTTCTTGATCTCGGCATAGAGCCGCCGCTCATATTCGGGCTTCACCCAGATCTCGTAGCCGAGATCGCCCGTATAGGTGACGCGATTGATCATCGCCGGCACATGCGCGATGTCCATCTGCCGGTGGTCCATGAAGCGGAAGGCCGCGTTCGAGACGTCCTCGTCGGTGAGGCGCTGCAGCAGCTCGCGCGAGCGCGGGCCCGCGATCGAGAGCCCGACCAGCCCCATGTCGAGCCGCGTGATCCTGACCGAGCCGTCCTCGGGCAGATGCTGCTCGAACCAGCGCATGTGATAGATCTGCGCCTGGCTCGATCCCCACATCATGAATCGCTCGTCGGCGGCCTTGGCGATGGTGAAATCTCCGATCAGCCGGCCGTTCCCGTTCAGCATCGGCGTCAGCACGATGCGGCCCGTCTTGGGCATGCGGTTGGTCATCAGTCGCGACAGGAAGGCCTCCGCGCCCGGCCCCTCGAACGAGTACTTGGCGAAATTGGCGATCTCGGTGACACCGACCGCATTGCGGCAGCCCATCACCTCGGCCTTCACATGCGCAAAATCGTTGGAGCGGTGGAACGAGACGATGTCCTTGGGCTCGACGCCTCGAGGCGCGAACCAGAGCGGCGTCTCCAGGCCCCATGAATCGCCCATCACCGCGCCGTTGCCGACCATCGTGTCGTAGAGCGGCGTCATCTGCTGCGGCCGTGCCGCCGGCAGCTCCTCGTTGGGGAAGCGGATCGAGAAGCGGCGGGAATAGTTCTCGCGCACCTTCTCGTTCGTGTAGCTGCGCGTCGCCCATTCGCCGAACCGCGACACGTCCATGCCCCAGACGTCGAAGCCCGGATCGCCATCGACCATCCACTGCGAGAGCGCAAGGCCGACGCCGCCGCCCTGGCTGAAACCGGCCATCACCCCGCACGCCACCCAGAAGTTCTTGAGGCCCTGCACCGGCCCGACCAGCGGATTGCCGTCCGGCGTGAAGGTGAAGGGCCCGTTGATCACCCGCTTGATGCCGGCGCGCCCGAGCGCGGGGAAGTGCCGGTAGGCGATCTCGAGCGAGGGCGCGATGCGGTCGAGATCGTCGGGCAGCAGCTGCTGCCCGAAATCCCACGGCATCGTCCTCGGCTGGAACGGCACGCAGGCCTTCTCGTAGGTGCCGAGCACCATGCCGTTGCGCTCCTGGCGGGTGTAGATCTCCGCCTTGAAGTCGAGCGCATGCGTCAGCTCGCGGCCGTGCTCCTTGTTGTAGGCGACGACCTCCGGGATGTCCTCGGTCACGAAATACATGTGCTCCATGGCGAGCACCGGCAATTCGAGCCCGACCATCCGTCCGACCTCGCGCGCCCACAGCCCGCCGCAGTTGACGACGTGCTCGGCATGGACCGTGCCCTTCTCGGTGACGACGTCCCAGGTTCCGTCGCGGCGCGGCTTCAGCTCGACGACGCGGTTGGAGAGCACGATCTCGGCGCCGCCGATGCGGGCCGACTTCGCATAGGCCTCCGTCGTGCCTTCGGGATCGAGATTGCCGTCGGCCTTGTCGTAGAGCGCGCCGACGAAGAACTTCTCCTCCATCAGCGGGAACAGCTTCTTGGCCTCCGACGGGGTCAGGAGCTCGGTCTCGAGATTGAGGTAGCGCGCCCGCGCATGCGCCATCTTGCACCAGTCCCAGCGATCGGGCGTGTCGGCGAGGATGACGCCGCCCGAATGGTGCAGGCCGCAGGACTGGCCCGAGATCGCCTCCAGCTCCTTGTAGAGCCCGATCGTATAGCCCTGCAGCTTGGCGACGTTGGGATCGCCGTTGAGCGTGTGGAAGCCGCCCGCCGCGTGCCAGGTCGAGCCCGCCGCGAGCCGCGCCCGCTCGATGAGCATGACGTCCTTCCAGCCGGCCTTCGTCAGGTGGTAGAGGACGGAGCAGCCGACGACGCCGCCACCGATCACAACGACACGGGTATGGGACTTCATGGGTCTCTCGTCCTTGTTGGGGCCGGATCGATCAGGTTCGGCCAAGCGATAGCGGCTCCCTCGCCGGCTGTCCAATCGGGCGAGATGGTCAATCGGGAGAGCAGCGGATGGAGCCGGCGGTGCTTGCAGCGGTTCTCGCGGCCGCACTGATGCATGCCGGCTGGAATGCCGCCATCAAGCTCCGGCTCGACCGTCAGACCGCCGTTCTGCTGCTGTCGATCGTCCAGGGCGGGATGGCCGCGCTCATGCTCTGGGCGGTCGCGCTGCCGGCCGCCGCCGCCCTGCCCTATCTCTTGCTCTCGGCCGTCCTTCATTCCGCCTACAAGCTCGTGCTCGCCGCGGCCTATCACCGGGCCGACATGGCGGTCGTCTATCCGCTCGCCCGCGGCTTTGCCCCCTGCGCGGTCGCCATCGCCGCGGCGCTGCTGCTCGGCGAGGTGCTCGGGCCCCTCGAGATCGTGGCGGTCTGCGCCATCGCCGCCGGTGTCATGCTGATGTCGCTGCGCGGCGGCGCAGCCGGGCGCGGCCTGACCCCCGAGGTGACGGCGCTGGCACTGACGACCGCCCTCCTCACCGCCGCCTACACGCTGGTCGACGGCCAGGGCGCGCGTCTCGCCGGCAGTGCGACCGCCTTCGTGCTCTGGATGTTCGCGCTCGATGCGGTGGTGATGACGGCGGCATCCCTGGCGATGCGGGGGCGCGCGGCCTTCTCGGGGCTCGCCGGTGCCGCCTGGCCGGGCTTCGTTGCCGGTGCCCTTTCGCTCGGCTCCTACTGGATCGCCGTCTGGGCGATGACGCGGGCCCCGATCGCTCTCGTCGCGGCGCTGCGCGAGACCAGCGTGCTCTTTGCCCTTCTCATCTCGGCCCTCTGGCTCGGCGAGCCGCTGACACGCTGGCGCGTGCTGGCCGGCCTCATGATCCTCGCAGGCGTCGTCGGCATGCGCATCGGCTGACGCCGGGATTGCCGCTGTCAAGCAAGGACTTGCGCGATTTCGGGCCGCAGTTGCCACCTTTCGGACCGGCGGCTAGTGATGATCCGTCTTGCGTATCGGGGGAGCTGCACATGGCCTTGCCGCCAGAGATCGAGGCCGCCAAGAACGAGTTTGCCGCCGCGCACGGCCTCGATCCGGGTGAGGCGACGACGTTCGAGAAGTTCGCGACCCATCTGGTGATGCGCTCGCGCGGCGTGTCGAGAGAGGTGGCGGACCAGGCGCTGGCCCCCGGCGGGCGGGTGCTGGCGGGCGGCGCCGGCGACATCCAGCTCGACGCCATCGCCGTCTTCATCGACGGCGAGCTCATCGTGCCGGGCGACAGCCTGGAAAGTTACGAGGAGAGCGCGGCCGCCGGCACGCCGCCCGAGATCGTCTTCTTCTTCATCCAGGCGACGGGCCGCGACTTTCGCCGTCAGGCGCGGTCCCAGGTCGGCACCGAGACCCTGGCCGGCAAGCTGCAGCGTTTTCTCTTCGGCGTGTTTCGCTTCTTCGACGAGAGCGCCATCGGCTCCTCTGTCGTCAACGAGACCGTCAAGGGCTGGGTGCAGCTCCGCCGCGACATCTTCGATTTCCTCGATCGCCACGGCCTCGAACGCGCCTGCGACGCCCGCATCTTCCTCGTCTGGCCAGGCCGCTGGCGCGAGGAGAGCGAGGCGGCCGACTTCCGCAAGGTGGCGCTCGGCATGCTGAACGAGCATCGCCGTCTGGCGCAGCGCTTCCACACCTTCGACATCGAGCCGGTCGATCAGACGCGCCTCGTCAATCTCATCAAGCTGGCCAACGACGAGCTCGCCGGCGAGATCGACCTCTCGGCGTTCTCCCGCCTGCCGGAGATGCCGGGCGTCAAACATGCCTTCATCGGCTACCTGCCGCTCGCGCGCTACCTGCCGCTCATCTCGGCAGCCGACGAGGAGGGCCGGCTCGACATCCGCCACAGCGCCTTCTTCGAGAATGTCCGCGCCTTCCAGGGCGAGGGCAACAAGGTCAACCGCGCCATGCTCGAGATGCTGCGCGAGCCACGGACACGGGCGCGCTTTGCGCTGCGCAACAACGGCATCACCCTGGTGACGCGCCGCGCCGAGCATCACGATCCGGCCCGCCGCAAGATCATGGTCCGCGACGTCCAGGTGGTGAATGGCTGCCAGACCAGCTACGTGCTCTATCTCTATGCCCGCGAGGCGAGTATCGGCGATCTCGAGGAGATCGTGCTGCCGGTCAAGATCCTCGTCACCGACGACGACCAGGTGATCGACGAGGTCGTGCTCGCCGCCAACAGCCAGACGCCGATCGAGGCGACCCAGATCGTCGTCCGCCGCGCGTTCGTCGCCGCGCTTGCCGAGCTGTTCCACAGGCGCGGTGCCGAGCCCGAGACGCCGCAGATCTGGCTGGAGAGCCGCACCGGCGAATGGCGCAAGCTCGCCGACCGCAAGGAGATGCGTGTCGTCACCCTGCCCGACCTCACCGATGCCTTCGCCTCGGCCTTTCTCGGCATGCCCCACACCGTCCAGCGCGGCGGCCGCTCCGATATGATCGCCCGCATCAGCCGCGGCGCGATCTTCAGCGAAGAGCACCAGCTCGACTACTACTACATCGCCGGTCTCCTGCTCTGGCGCGCCCGCGAGTCGGTCGACCAGTTCCGTCGCAACGGCGCGTCGAGCGGCAAGATCGCCTGGCGGCGCTTCCCCGCCAAGCAGCACCTCGTCTATGCCATGCGCCTGCTGCTCGAGCCCGGCCACAATGGTGCGGTGGCCGCCGACCAGCCCGATCTCACCCATCTCGACGAGGCCAAGGCCGCGGGCTTCCTCGCCACGCTGCGCCAGCAGGGCACTTGCCATGCCGCCGGCCGCATGGCCCTGCAGATCATCGACGAGACGCAACGGCGGCTCTCGCTCGCCGTTGTGCGCGAGGCCGATGGCAGCGACCAGCCGCCGGCGCGGACGCTCGCCGCTCTCGTCCGCAATGCCGAGATGACGCATGCCGTGCGCGAGCTGGCGCTGGCGGCGAGAACGCGGTGAGTGAGACAGGCGAAGGACTTGGCGCGGCGACGTGGCGGCGGTGCCGTGCTCCTCAGAGCGGCTCGCCTTCGACGGCCTTCGACAGCCTGTCGGCATTGGCGCGCGCCGAGGCGCTTGCCGGCTCGATCTCGAGCACCCGGCGATAGGCTGCCAGCGCCGCCGCGAGCTCGCCCTTGGCGATCCGGTTGAGGCCGAGCCCGGAAATGGCTCCGAAATGCCGCGGCTCGAGCGTCAGCACCTGCTCGATGTCGGCGATCGAGCGATCATACTGGCCGAGCATGTAGAGCACCGTCGCGCGCTTGTTCCAGCCCTCGGCATAGCCGGGTGCCCTGGCGACCACATCGTCGAAGGCCGTGAGGGCGGCTGCGAGCGCGCCCGCCTGCAGCGCAGCCGTCCCCTCGCGCACGCGCTCGTCGATCGCCGCGTCACCCGACTGCATCCAGATGCGCCAGATCTCGGCTTCGACCGCAGCGGCGATCTCGCCGCTCGGTGCCGCCTTCAGCGCGACGAACAGCCGGTCGAGATCGGCCCGCTCCGTGCTCGCCGCCTGATCGGCCGCACGGGCGATGCCAGGCATGGCCTGAGCGAGCGCGGCCGTCGACACCATCACGGCGAGCGCGGCTGCGGCGAGCCGGCGCATGGAGTGGTCGGAGGTGAGGCGCGCGCGATCCATCGCCGGAGGATACGCGGATGGTGCAGGCCCGCAAGTCCGCCGCGCGATCACGTTTCCCTGATCGCCCGCTCGGCAGAGCCGGCCGCCTGCCTCGTCGCTGCTCAGGCCTTGCGCGGCGGCAGCGGATGGCCGGGCAGGATGTCGTAAGGATGCTTCCAGCCCGGCAGCGCCTTGATGCGCTTGAGCCAGGCCGCGAGATGGGGATTGTCGCTCTCGAACGAGATGCCGATCTCGTCCTCGAAGAACAGATAGCCGCAGATCGAGAGGTCGGCGATGGTCGGCCGGTCGGCGGCGACGAACTCCCGGCCCTCCAGATGCGTGTCGAGGATGCGGTAGGCGGCCTTCATCCTCGCGAACAGGAACGATTGCACCTCGGGCACGGCGAGCTCTGGCGCGAAGCATTTGAAGTAGCGGTAAGAGCCGGTGTAGCTGGTCAGCTTGTGATTGTCCCACAGGATCCAGCGCCACACCTCGCGCCGCTCGGCCTCCGAGCGCCAGCCGAAGCGCTGAAGCTCACCCGTCAGATAGTCGAGGATGATGCCCGATTGCGAAAGCTTGAGGCCCTTGTGCTCGAGCACCGGCACCTCGCCCATCTCGTTGACATTGGCGCGGAACTCCGGTGTGCGCGTCTCGCCGTTGAAGAAGTCGACGAAGCGCGGCGCCCAGTCGGCGCCTGCCAGCTGGAGCATCAGCGCCACCTTGTAGGCGTTGCCCGACTGCGCCATGCCGTAGACGGTGTACTCGGCCATGACCGTTCGCTCCCCCTGTCGCCATCTCTGTCTCTGCGAAGCTCTCAGACCACCCGATGCCGGGCTCTGGCGCCCCGCTCGATGGCGGCCGTCACCAGCTTGGAGATCTCCAGCTTGTCGCGCAGCAGCTCGAGGAAGCGCAGCTCCTCCTGCTTGATCTTGAGGTCGGCCGCCGCCACCTCGACCGCCAGCGCATAGGCCGTCTCGCGCAATTGCGAGGGCAGCGCCGCCGACACCAGGTCGAGCACCGCGGTGAGGCCATTGTCACCCGACAGCACCTCGCCGCATCTCTCGGCGGCCGGCACCAGATCGTCGTCGTCGAAATCGCGGAACACCGGGAGCTGGCTGACGACATTGCCGATGCGCTGCAACTCGTCGTCCGACATCGCCCGGTCGACCGCCGACATGGTGACCATCACATAGATGAGCGCCTCGTGATGGCTGAGCTTGGCTGGCATCTGCGGCCTCCGTGTCCTTGCGTCTTTGGGGGCGTGCGGCCGGAGCGGGTCCCGGCCGGCGCTGGGCTGGCCGCTCGGGCCGCCCTTTGGGTCGAAGGCAGCCAATAGTGGATTTGCCGCGGGCCGGCAAGCAAACGCCGGCCACCCCGCCCGCCGTCCCCGGTGGCCCGTCCTTGGGACGGGCCGGTGTCGACCCCCTCAGATGCTCCGCCCGGCGAGCGCCCCTTCTGCGATCGCCACATCGGCGGTCCGCGGCGACAGGCAGTCGCCGATCATGTGCAGTTGAAGGCCGCGCTTCTCGATCGCCATCCTCAGCTCGTCGACCGCCGAGGAGCCGCGCCAGGGCACCAGCAGGTCGACATCGCCGATCCGGGTCTCGCGGCCCGAATAGACGTTGCGCATCACCACGTCCCGGCCCTCGACCCGCACCACGTCGGCCGTGGCGTGGAACTCGGTGCCCGACGACAGCAGCCGCTCATAGAGTGGCACGCGCTGGATGAGGTCGATGTCCTCGTGCGCCATGAAGGCCGGCGTCACGACATGGACGGTCGCGCCCTGCGCCGAAAGACCCTCGACGACACCGGAGCCGACCACGCCGCCGGCGAAGTCCCACACCACCGCGACGCGGGCACCACCCGCCCCTTCGCGCAGGATCTCGTGCGGCGTCGCCACCCGCACCCCCGATCCGGCGGCTCCCGGCACCGTCTCGCGGCGCGGCAGGGCGCCCGTCGCCAGCACCACGGCGTCGACCTCGGCGCGCGCGAGGTCGTCGGCTGTAATCGCCCGGCCGAGCTCGATCCGGACCTGCAGGCGCTCGAGCTCCCGCCGCCGCCAGTCGATCACGTCCTGGAACTCCTTCCACGCCGGGATCGAGGCCCTGAGCGCGAACTGGCCGCCAAGATAGGTATCGCGCTCGACGAGCGAGACCCGGTGCCCGCGCGAAGCGGCGACGCGGGCCGCCTCGAGCCCCGCCGGCCCGCCGCCGACGACGAGCACCTGCCGCGCCTTCTTGGTCGCCGCCGCCGGACCCCACGCCTTCTCGCGGCCGGTCTCGGGGTTCTGGATGCAGCGGATCGGATGGCCGGACTGGACATGGGCGATGCAGACATTGGCGCCGACGCACGGGCGCACGTCCTCCGGCCGCCCGTCCCGGACCTTGGCGACGATCTCGGGATCGGCGACATGGGCCCGCGTCATGCCGACCATGTCGGCCCGGCCGTCCGCCACAATCTGCTCGGCCATCACCGGATCGGTGATGCGCCCGACCGTGAACACCGGCAGCTTCACCACCTTCTTGATCGCCGCCGCCATCGGCACGAAGAGGCCGTGCGGCGCGGGCGTCGGCGGCCAGTGCGCGGCGCGCATGATGCGGTCGAGATTGGTACCGGCGGCGACGTTCAGATAGTCGAGCCGGCCGGTCGCCTCGAGCAGCTTGGCCACCTCCTGCATCTCGGTGCTGTCGAGGCCGCCCTCGACGCATTCGTCACCCGGGATGCGCATACCGACGATGAGGCCGGGGCCGACCGCCTCGCGCACGGCGGTCGCGACCTCGATCGCAAAGCGCGCCCGGTTCTCGGTGCTGCCGCCATAGCGGTCGGTGCGCTTGTTGGAATAGGGCGAGAGGAAGGAGGCGATGAGCAGGCCGAAGGCGCCGAGGATCTCGACGCCGTCCATCTCGCCTTCCTTGACCCGGGCGGCGGCCGAGCCGAAGGCGGCCACCACCTCGGCGATCTCCGCCTCGGTCATCTGGTGGGGCACCTGGCGGACGATCTCGGAGGCGACCTCGGAGGGTGCCCAGGCCGGCCGGCCGATATCGGCGCCCTCGACGGTCGCGCCATAATGGGCGAGCTGGGCGAGCATGGTGCCGCCCTCCTCGTGCACCGCCCGGGCGAGCTTGCGGTAGCCCGGGATGATGGTGTCGTCGAGATTGGAGAGCGCGCTCAGCGAGCCGAGCGCACTGGAGATGTGCACGGGCGTCGCCCCGGTGATCTGCATGCCGACGCCGCCCTTCGCGCGCGCCCGGTGATAGGCGACATAGTGTTCACCCGGCGCCCCGTTCTCGGCGAGGCGCGGCACGTGCGCCGTCACCAGCACGCGGTTGCGCACCGTCTTCGGGCCGATCCTGAGGGGCGAGAGGAGATGCTTGAAGCGGTCGCTCATGGTGGCCTCGAGTGTGGCGGGGCGGTCCGCGCCGGCGGGAGCGCGCGGGAAGTGGTGCGGTGGATGCGGACGCTGCCGGCACGGGGCCGGACGTGGCGAGTGTGGTCAGTCCGTGTCCGCGTGGCAATCGGGCCCGCGAGCGTGGCAGGGCCTATCTGCGCGCAACGCTCGGGGTGGCCGGGACATGGCCCGGGCCGCCGCCTGCGCCCCGCTTCCCTTCCCCTCGGCCCGTGAATGCACTAGTGGTTCGGTCCCGACATTTGCATGCCGTTTCAGTGGCCGCTCGAGCAGATGCCGGATTCGAGCCACCAGGTCCTACCATCGGGTATTGAGCCGTGAAGAAGCCGACGCCGAAGTCCGCCAAGATAGCCAAGCCCGCAGATGCCGATGGGAGCGAGGCGACCGTGAAGCGGGCGGCGAAGTCGCGAACGGCGACGGCCGACACCCGCGCCTCGGCCGGGCGGGATCCCTCGGAGAAGATCGCGAATGCCGGCGCCTTGAAGCAGGCCGCGAAGTCGCCCGCCTCGGCCGCCCGATCCGGCCTCCCCGCCATCGACCGGAACCTCGTCGAGGCGGCTGCGACGGCCACCGCCTGGCCCTTCGAGGAGGCGCGCAAGATCATCGCCCGCCTCGAGCGCGAGCGTGCCGCCGGCCGCACCGGTCCCCGGACGGTCGTCTTCGAGACCGGCTACGGCCCCTCGGGGCTGCCCCATATCGGCACCTTCGGCGAAGTGGCGAGGACCACCATGGTCCGCACCGCCTTCCGCCTCCTGACCGGCGACAGCGTGCCGACGCGGCTCATCTGCTTTTCCGACGACATGGACGGCATGCGGAAGGTGCCCGACAACGTGCCGAACCAGGCCATGCTGCACGAGCATCTGCATCGGCCGCTGACCCGCGTGCCCGACCCCTTCGGCGAGTTCGAGAGCTTCGGCCATCACAACAATGCGATGTTGCGGCGCTTCCTCGACACTTTCGGCTTCGATTACGAGTTTCGAGAGCGCCACCGACTTCTACACCTCCGGCCGCTTCGACGAGGTGCTGCTGCGCGCCGCCGAGCGCTATGACGACATCATGGCCGTGATGCTGCCGACGCTCGGCGAGGAGCGCCAGGCGACCTATAGCTGCTTCCTGCCGATCTCGCCCTCGAGCGGGCGCGTGCTCTATGTGCCGATGAAGCAGGTCGATGCCCGGCGCGGCACCGTCACCTTCGCCGACGAGGATGGCCGCGACATCACGCTTCCCGTCACCGGCGGCCATGTAAAGCTGCAATGGAAGCCCGATTTCGGTGCCCGCTGGGCGGCGCTCGGCGTCGATTTCGAGATGTACGGCAAGGATCACCAGACCAATTCGGCGCTCTACGACAGCATCTGCCGCATCCTTGGCGGCGAGGCGCCCGAGCATTTCATCTACGAGCTCTTCCTCGACGAGCATGGCCAGAAGATCTCCAAGTCGAAGGGCAACGGCATCACCATCGACGAGTGGCTGACCTACGCGACGCCGGAGAGCCTCGCGCTCTTCATGTTCCAGAAGCCGCGCGCGGCCAAGAAGCTCTATTTCGAGGTCATCCCCAAGACCGTCGACGATTATCTGACCTTCCTCGCCAAGTTCCCCGAGGAGGATGCCGCGGCCCGCCTGCAGAACCCGGTCTGGCACATCCATGCTGGCCATCCGCCCAAGGCCGAGCTGCCGGTCTCCTTCGCCCTCCTCATCAACCTCGTCTCGGCCTCGAACGCGGAATCGACCGAGACGCTCTGGGGCTTCATCCGCCGCTATGCGCCGGGGGCGGATGCGGCGAGCCATCCCCTGCTCGACCGGCTGGTCGGCTATGCCATCCGCTACTACGAGGATTTCGTCCGCCCCAAGAAGCGTTTCCGTGCCGCCGACGAGCGCGAGCGCACCGCCTTCGGGGCGCTGTCTGAGGCGCTTGCCGCAGCGCCGGCCGGCGCCGGGGGCGAGGCCCTGCAGAACATCGTCTACGAGGTCGGCAAGGCGCACGGCTTCGAGCCGTTGCGCGACTGGTTCAAGGCGCTCTACGAGGTGCTGCTCGGCCAGAGCCAGGGGCCGCGCTTCGGCTCCTTCATCGAGCTCTATGGCGTCGCGGAGACGCGCGATCTGATCGCCAAGGGGCTGGCGGGCGAGCTTCTCGTGAAGCCCGCCGGCGAGGGCGAATGAGCCGGCGGGAAGAAGAGGGGGCGGGCGTGCCGCAGAAGGGGCAGAGCTACACCGATATCAGGCTTGCCGCCTGCTACGACCACGTCAACACGGCCGGGCCCGATCTCGACTTCCACGAGGAGCTGTCGGGCTTCTCGCCGATCGACGTCATCGACGTCGGCTCCGGCACCGGCCGTCTCGCGCTCCGCTTGGCCGATCGCGGCCATCGCGTCACCGGGCTCGAGCCGGCGCCCGGCATGCTGGCGGCGGCGAGGGCCAAACCCGGCGCCGACCGCGTCCGCTGGATCGAGGGTCGCGCCAGCGAGCTGTCGCTGCCCGAGCGTTTCGACCTCGCCATCATGACCGGCCATGTCTTCCAGGTCTTCCTCGATGATGCCGAGGTCGCGGCCGTCCTCGCCAACATCCGCGCCCATCTGAAGCCCGGCGGCATCCTCGCCTTCGACACCCGCAATCCGCTCGTCGAGGAATGGCGGAGCTGGCGGCCCGATCGATGGGTGGCCGAGTCCGAGATCCCCGGTCATGGCCGGGTGCGCGTCCACAACGACATCGTCGAGGCGGCGGGCGAGCTCGTCACCTTCACCACCCATTTCGATTTCGGCGGCGGCGACCTGATCGTCGATCCGATCACCATCCGCTTCATGCCGCAGGCGACGCTCGCCCGCCTGCTCGCCGAGGCCGGCTTCGCCGACGTCACCTGGTACGGCGATTTCGACCGCTCGGCCGTGACCGACACGAGCCCCGAACTGATCGTGCTGGCGCGGCGCTGAAACGCATGGGGGGCGGCCCGCTACCGCGCCCCCGTCATCACCTCGTCGATGAACCCGGCATGCTCGCGCACATAGCTCGCGCGCAGGTGCGTTCGATCCTTGTAGATCAACCGGCCCTCGCCATCGAGACCGGGGCAGGTCTTGTCGGCGCACAAGGATTGCAACGGGTCGATGACGATCGCCCCGGTCCGCGCCGCCAGCTCGACCAGCCGCTTGCGCACCGGCAGCCAGCCCCGGTCGAAGCGGCGCCGTTCGAGCCGCACCTCGTTGAGCGTCACCTCGCCGGTGATCGCGCGCGTGAGGCGCCGCGCGTCGCGTCCCCAGGTCGGGATGTTGAGCACGAGATAGATGCGCCGCCCGTCGCGCTTCAGCTCCGCGATCATCGCCTCGAGGCTCATGAGCGCCCGCTCGAAACCGGGCGTCCCCTCGGCGATGCGGGCCTCCCCCTCGCCCGGCATCTCGTAGTCGGAGCGGTAGAAATAGCCGTTCCATTGCGCGCCGATGACCACCGTGCCGATGGCCGGATCGGCCGCCAGCGCCGCTCCCTTGGCGCCGAACTCGGCGCAATCGGGATGGTTGCGCTCGGTGATGCCGGGGATCGGCGGGCAGCCGCCGCTCGTTGCGAAGATGATCTCGCCCCCCGCCCGGCCGTCGGCGACCAGCCGCTCGATGCGCGGCCAGTATTGCTGGATGTTGCTGTCGCCGAGGAAGAGCGTCTTCGGGTGACCCGTGCCGGCGCGGTGGACGAGGAGGCCGTCGGCCCGCTCGTCGCGGACGAGCCGCCCGGGAAAATCCCAGTCGTCCGCCGCGACGGCGACGTCCTGGAAGATCGGCCCTGAAAGCCGTGGCTGGATGATCCCCGCGCCGATGGCAAGCCCCACGGCCGAGAAGGCGAGCGTGCCCGCCATCAGCCCCGCCGGCAGCCTCCGGCCAGGCACACGGGCGAGCGGACGCTCGATCAGCAGATAGGTGAGGCTTGCGAGCACGATGGCAGCCGCGACCGCCACCGCCCGCGCACCCGGCCGGTCGTCGTCGACGATGTGCAGGAAGGACAGCAGCGGCCAGTGCCAGAGATAGAGCGGATAGCTGACGAGCCCGATCGCGACCATCGGCCGGGCGGCGAGAAGGAGGCGATTGGGAAAGGCGCCCTCGCCCGCGCCGATCACGGCGGCGGTGCCGAGCGTCGGGATCAGCGCATAGGCACCCGGATAGCGCGTCTCGTGATCGAGCAACGCAAGTCCGGCGGCGATGAGGCCGAGCCCCGCGAGCGAGACGAGGCTCGCAGGGAAGGTGCCGCCTTGCACGAGCCGGCCGATGCCGGCCGCAATCGCCGGTCCGCGCATCGGCCCGGCGTTGAGGCGGAAGAAGGCGAGCAGCGCCCCGATCGACAGTTCGAAGAAGCGGTTCTGCGGCAGGTAGAACGCCGCCTCGGGGTGCCGCCCGATCGTCGCGAGGTTCGAGGCGAAGGACAGGACCGTGATCGCCACGAGGGCGATGAGAATATGCCGGCGGCTTGCGATGAGAAGCAGGAGCACCGGCCAGACGATGTAGAACTGCTCCTCGATGGCAAGCGACCAGAGGTGCAGGAGCGGTTTCTCCCCGGCCTCGGTGTCGAAATAGCCGGCCTCCTTGTTCAGCCGGAAATTGATGAAATAGGCGGCGCCCGCGACGATATGGCGGCCGAGCTGGCGGAACTCGTTGGGCAGCAGCAGCAGCCAGCCGATCAGCGCCGTCGCAGCAAGGACGAGGATGAGCGCAGGGAACAGCCGGCGGACGCGGCGTATGTAGAAGTCAAGGAGCGAGAACCGGCCCGTCGCCTTCTCGGTGAGGATGATCGTCGAGATCAGGAAACCCGAGATCACGAAAAAGATGTCGACCCCGGTGAAGCCGCCGGGAACGAGGCCGGGGGCGGCGTGATAGGCGACGACGCTTGCGACCGCGAGGGCGCGCAGGCCGTCGATATCCGCCCGGTAGGGGATGGAGTGCGTCGGACGCATGGGCTTGTTGTCTTCCTCCCCGGCGGCGGGCCGGCTGCCGGGCGACCCAAGCCCGCGCGACACGCCGCGACAGGGCGGCACGATGTCTGCCGGCGGGACATGCGTCAACGCACCCCCGGTCGGCTTTCCCCCGGTCGTTTCGCCCTCGCGAGCCGCACGCCGAGGAGCCCCGCGAGGATCCCTCTGTCGCCGTCGGCCAGCGCGAGGCCGACCGGCAGCGCCAGCGATTGCTCGGCGAGCCTGAGCAGCGCCTCCGAGGTTTCGCCCGCCAGCCGTGCCAGATCCTTCTCGGTGGTGACGAGCCTCGCCCCCGTTTCGCCGGCCCGCCGGATGAGCGCGCGGGCGCGCGCCGCGTCGGGAAGCTGGTGATCGCCGAGCGGCACGGTTTCGACCAGCCGCGCCCCGAGCGCTTCGAGCGTTGCGAAGAATTTCTGCGGATTGCCGATGCCGGCATAGGCGATGACCGCCCGGCCCGCGAGGCCGCCCGCGGTCTCCTTCTCGGCAACGAGCCGCCCGGCGATGATCGGCCCCCTCCAGCCGAGCCGGCCGAGACGCGCCTGAAGATCGTCCGCCACCCGTCGGTCGCGTCCCCCGCCGCCGTCGAGCAGGAGGACGAGATCGACCCGGCCGGTCTGGGCGCCGAGCGGCATCCGCAGCGGCCCCCCCGGCATCACCCGGCCATTGCCGATCCCCCGTGTCGCATCGACCACGGCGATCGCCAGATCCTTGTGCAGCGAGGGGTTCTGCAACCCGTCGTCCATGATGATGACGTCGGCGAGGTCCGATGCCGCGATCAGGTCCGCGCCCGCCACCCGGTTGGCCGCGACGACCACGGGAGCGACCCGTGCGAGCAGGAGCGGCTCGTCGCCGACCTCGCGCGCCGTGTCGCGGCCGGGATCGACGACATGCGGTCCGCGCACCCGCCCGCCATAACCGCGGGTCAGGAAGGCCGGTCTCAACCCCGCCTCGCCGATAAGCCGGGCGAGCGCAAGCGCCACCGGCGTTTTGCCGGCCCCGCCGGCGGTGAAATTCCCGACGCACACCACCGGCAGCGCCGCCCGCCGCGGGCGCGTCGTGGCGATCCTCAGCCGTCCCGCCATCCCGTAGAGCCAGCCGAGCGGTGACAGCGCCACCCCCGCGAGGCGCTCCGCCACGCCCGGATCGGCCGCATACCAGAAGCCCGGCGGCTCACGGCGCACGCGAGGGCGCCTCTACCCGCTCGATCATCTCCTCGAGCGCCCCGAGCGTCTTGGCGAGCGCCCCGCTCAGATTGCCGACCGCCTCGCGCGCGGCCGACCGCATGGCTTGGAGCCTTTCGGGCTCGGCCGTCAGCTCGCCGATAGCGGCGACGAGCCCGTCCGCGCCCGCGATCAGGCGGGCGCCGCCGACCCGCATGAGCTCGCCATACTCCTCCTTGAAATTGTGGGTGTGCGGTCCCGACAGCACCGCGGCGCCGAGCTTCACTGCCTCGAAGGGGTTCTGTCCGCCATGCGGCACCAGCGATCCCCCCATGAAGGCGACGGGCGCGAGCGAATAGAGCGTGCCGAGCTCGCCGATCGTGTCGGCGATATAGGCCTGATGACGGGTCCCGGGCATCTCGCCGAGCGAGCGCTGGGCGACGCCGAGCCCCAGATGGCGCAATTCCTCCGCGATGCCGGGGCCACGTTCGGGATGGCGCGGCGCGATGACGAGGAGGAGATCGGGATTTTGGGCGAGCAGCCTCGGATAGGCCGCCCCGAGCAATGCCTCCTCGCCCGGATGCGTGCTGGCGGCCAAGAGCACCGGACGAGCCCCGATCGCCCGTTTCAATCGGCCGCGCAGGTCGGTGTCGATCGGCAGCGGCGGTGCGTCGGCCTTGAGATTGCCCACCGCCCGCACCTCGCCCGCGCCGAGCCGCGAGAATCGCCGCGCGAGCGGCTCGCTCTGGGCGAGCACCAGCGACAGCCGCGAGAACAGCGCCCGCGCCATGGTCCGCCGCTTGCGCCACTTGTCGTAGGAGGACTTCGACATCCGCCCGTTGACGAGCGCGACCGGAATGGTCCGCGCCGTCGTCTCGAGCACCATGTTCGGCCAGATCTCCGATTCGACGAGCAGCATCAGGTCGGGCCGCCAATGATCGAGGAAGCGGCGGACGAACCGCGGCGCATCGAGCGGCACGAACTGGTGGATGGCCATGCCGGCCAGCCGCTCCGCCGCCAGCCGCGCCGAGGTCACGGTTCCCGTCGTCAGCAGCAGCGTCGTCTCGGGATGGCGCTCCTTGAGCCCCTGGATCACCGGCACGACCGCCACCGTCTCGCCGACGCTGGCGGCGTGGAGCCACACCAGCGGACCGTCGGGCCGGGACCGTGCGGCGATGCCGAACCGTTCGCCGCGCCGCGCCGGGTCCTCCTTGCCGCGCCGGCTGCGGTAGTCGAGG
Source organism: Hyphomicrobiaceae bacterium (assembly GCA_041397765.1). GTDB lineage: Bacteria > Pseudomonadota > Alphaproteobacteria > Rhizobiales > Hyphomicrobiaceae > JAWKWA01. Next base: position 151,214 of record JAWKWA010000005.1, read on the forward strand.
ACGAGCCCGGCGAAAGGCACGACCAGCCGCGTCGCGGTCCGGTAGAGGCGGAGCGCGAGGCCGGGAGGCGGCGTCCCCGCGCCAGCCGCGCCATAAGGGGTGGCGCGCGCCATGTCGGCCTGCGCGAGTTCGTAGGCCCGTCGGGTCGCCGCCGCGAGAGCCGTCTCGACTGCCAGCCGGTCGGCCTCCAGGCCCGCCGCATCCCGCTCCCGCGCGACCCGGATCGGCTCGCCGGTGACCACGGCGAGCCGCGAGAATGGCAGGTTGACCGTCAAGCGGCTCCAGGTGTCGAAGGCGAGGAAACGCGAGCTCGCCGCCGCCACCGGCACGATCGGCCGGCCGCTGAGCCGTGCGAGCGCGACGATGCCGGGGCCGACCGTGCGGGCGGGGCCCGGCGGCACCTCCGCGGTCATCGCCACCGAATGCCCCTCCTCCAGCGTTCGCAGCGCCCGCCGCAGGGCGTCCGCACCGCCCCGGTCCTTGCGCCGCGCCCCCGCTCCCGCCCCGCGGATCAGATCCATGCCGAAGGCCTTCAACGCCTCGCCGAGCGTCTCTGCGTCACCATGGCGCGCCACCATCACGCGGACCGGAATGGTGCGCGGACTTAAGGCCGGCAGCATCATGAACTGGCCGTGCCACATCGCGTAGATGAACGGCTTCTCGGCCTCCAGGCGCGCGCCGGTATCGGCCGGCTCGTAGGTAATCCGGCTGGTTCGGGCGACGAGACGTATATGCAAGGCGAGCAGCCGGCCGAGCAGCCGGTCGGTCATTCTGCTATCGCCGGGCGGCTTCGCCATGAAAGTTCTGCCCGTCGGCTCGGCTGGGGGGAGTGGCGGTCGCTCTATTGAACCGGCCCTCTATAGCGGATATCTAGCGGAATCCAAGGGTGGCGGCTCGATCCTGCGGGGATCGGCGGACACGCCGGTGTGGCGGCGTGGACAGATGCGGGATCGCATTGATGCGCATGCTATCGATCGGCGGGCGGAGACGGCTCGGCTGATGAAGATCGCCAAGGAGCAGAGGCGCCAGTTCCGGCGGAGCATGCGGCGTGTGCGCGAGGGCGTGGCTGAGGCCTCCCCGCCATGGGCACGGCGTACCTTCGGCCCCATGGTCGACTGGCTGGACATGGTTCTCGTCGACCATGGTGTGTTCCGCTACGTCTATCCCAACCGCCATCGCATCACCGACCGGGCCTTCCGCGCCAGCCAGCCCGCCCCCTCTCACATCCGCCGCTATGCCCGCGAAGGCATCCGCACCATCGTCAACCTGCGCGGCGAGCGCGACTGCGGCGCCTATCGCCTGGAGATCGCCACCTGCCGGGAGTCCGGCATCCGCATGGTCGACTTCAAGGTGATGTCGCGGGCCGCTCCCCTGCCCGAGACGATCCACGCCGCCGCCCGGCTGTTCGACGAGATCGAATATCCGATCCTCATGCACTGCAAGTCGGGCGCCGACCGGGTCGGCCTCATGAGCGTGCTCTATCTCTTCTTGAAGGAGCGCCGGCCGCTCGAGGAGGCGATGGGCCAGCTCGACTGGCGCTATGGCCATTTCCGCCAGGCCGACACCGGCATTCTCGACCTGTTCTTCGAGCGCTATCTGGAGGCGAGCCGCAAGGAACCGATCGCTTTCGAGCGCTGGCTCGACGAGGTCTATGATCCCGACGAGCTGAAGCGCTCCTTCAAGGCCCGATCCACCTCGAACCTCATCGTGAACTGGATTTTGCGGCGCGAGTAGCCGCGCGGAGCGGCGCCTTTCCGCTCGGCGGCGATCCGGCAGGCCGTTCGGCCCCCAAGAGCGAGACGATCGCAGGCTGTCGCGAAATCGGCGGCTCGTTAACCATTTGTTATCCTTAGCCGCGCTAGTTTGGGGGCATCCAGTTTTCTGGATGCCGAGTGGCCTCGCCACTCTGTTTGACGCCTCCCTGTTAACTCTTGAGCCGCTCGATGGAGCGGCTCATTTTTTTTCCGCCGGCCCCTCGTCTGTCCGGTGCCCTGCCGCAACTCCGCCCCGAGCGTGCCGCAGAATCACGTCATCCCGAAAGCCGATGTTAACCGTGTTGGGTCAGGCTTGCCTTGGCAGGGCGTCCCGGCATGATAGGGTCAACGGGACGGTGTTGCGATGCGTCCCTCAACAGTCGAGTAGCGGTCTCATGAGTCAGAGTTCTGGAGTGAGCGACCTCGGTCGCCGGTCGGGCGAGACCATCTCGTTCGGCGAGCGCTACATGGGGTCGGACCGGTTCCAGACCCTCTATCGCGAGGGCATGGACCTCGTCGAGGCGACGGCGCGCTATCTCGACGGCACCGGCCGCAGCGAGGGCAAGACCCTGCAGGGCGTGGCCGCGGTGACCTTCGCCACCGAGAGCATGCGTCTCACCACCCGGCTGATGAACCTGGCGAGCTGGCTGCTGATCCGCCGCTCGGTCAACTCCGGCGAGATGACCATCGAGCGGGCCCGCCGCGAGCGGCTCCGCCTGAAGCTCGACAGCATCAGCCGGCCTTCGCACATCGCCGGCTTCGAGGATCTGCCGGCGATGCTGCGCGACCTCATCGGGCAGAGCTTCGCGCTCGAGGACAAGATCGTCCGCCTCGACCGCCTGTTCGAGGAGCCGACCGCGGTCGAGCCGCCGCCCATGCGTGCCGATCCCGAGCTCGACGCCGTTCTGGAGAGCGAGCCGCGCATCCGCCTCGTCGTCAGCTCGGATCGGTAGTCGGGTCTCATCCGGCGTCCGGCCGGTGTCCGAGCCCGCGGCGGCCCGTCTCTGGTGAGCCCGGGCAGCGCCTGCCATCGCCAACTCCATGCCGGCGGCCCCATTCTGCAGGGGTTGCAGCCATCGCCCGCAGGCGATAGCAGTTTGGCGCGTCGGTCCGACCGGGACCGGCGGGACGCCGCGCGCCTGTCGCTGGCCCGCCGGACGGGTGCGCGCCAGCACCGCCGATCGAGACCTCGCCGGCATAGGGCCCGGCCCAAGCCGCGAGCGCGGGAGCTGCGACGGCGCGCGCCAGAGGAGCCATCGTGACGAGCCCCGAGGACATGCCCGGCGACCCGGACGATGCACGGGCCCTCGACGCGGCGCCTGCCGCGGTCGAGGTCGCCTCTGCCGGCATCGCCGAGCGCGAGCTCGTCCCCCTCGCCGCCATGACGATCTCGCTCGTCGCGCTCTCCATCGACGCCATGCTGCCGGCACTCGCCGATATCGGCCGCGAGCTCGCCGTCGGCCGCACCAACGACAGCCAGCTCGTCGTCGGCGTGTTCTTCCTCGGCCTCGCCTTCGGCCAGATGCTGTTCGGCCCGGCCTCCGACAGCCTCGGCCGGCGGCCGGCCATCCATGCCGGCTTCGCCATCTTCCTGGCCGGCTCGCTGCTGACCATGTGGGCCGGCGACTTCACCGCGCTTCTCGCCGGCCGCCTTCTCCAGGGCATCGGCTCGGCCGGTCCGCGCACGGTGATGATGGCGGTGGTGCGCGATCTCTTCGAGGGCCGCGCCATGGCCCGCATCCTCTCGCTCGTCATGACGGTGTTCATCGTCGTGCCGGCGCTCGCCCCCGCCCTCGGCCAGGGTGTGATGCTGGTGTCGGGCTGGCGGACGATCTTCGTCGCGCTGTTCGGCTATGCGCTCGTCTGCTGGGTGTGGTTCGCGCTCCGCCTGCCCGAGACGCTGCGGCCGGAGCGCCGCGCGCCGCTGACGCTCGCCCGCATCGGCCGCGCCATCCGCGAGACTGTGACGACGCCGGTCGCGGCCGCCTACACCTTCGCCGGCGGCCTCGTTTTCGGGGCCTTCGTCGGCTATCTGAGCTCGGCGCCGCAGATTTTCGAGGACATCTACGGCCTCGGCCATCTGTTCCCGGCCGCCTTCGCGGCCTGTGCCCTCTCGCTCGGCCTCGCCTCCTTCGTCAATGCCCGGCTCGTCGGCCGCTTCGGCATGCGCCTCCTGTCGCGCCGCGCGCTCGAAGTGCTGACGCTCTGGTCCTTCGGTTTTCTCCTGGTCGTCTGGGGCTTCTCGGGCGTGCCGCCGCTCTGGCTGCTGTTCGCCTATATGCTGCCGGCCTTCTTCATGATCGGCGTGCTGTTCGGCAATTTCAACGCGCTGGCCATGGAGCCGCTCGGTCATATCGCCGGCGTCGCCGCCGCGGTCATCGCCTCGCTGACGACGCTCGCCTCGACGCTGATCGGCGGGGCCATCGGCCAGGCCTTCGATGGCACCGTCGTGCCCCTCGTCGGCGGCTTCGGCCTGCTCGGCCTCGCCTCGCTCGTCGTCGTCCATCTCGGCGACCGCCGCGCCTGAGCCGCCGGATCGACGCCGCCCGTACCGCCGGGATTGAACGTGGCCCCGTTCCGCGCGATGCTCGCTCGACCTCACCGGGCGGGCGCCATGGACCTCGAGAACGCGCTGTCGATCGTCACCGAAGGCTGTCTCGTCGTCGTGCCGCCCGACTATTCGGGTGTCGCCATGGCGGCGACCCGTTCGCTCGTGCGGCGCCGTGTCGGCAGCCTCCGGCTGCTCAATCTGCCGCAGTCGGGCATCCAGACCGACCTCATGATCGGCGCCGGCCTCGTCGCCGAGATCGAGACTTCGGCCGTCTCACTCGGCGAGGCGGGACCTGCGCCGCGCTTTGCCGCCGCCGTCGAGGCCGGCAGCATCCGCGTGCGCGAGGCGACCTGCCCGGCCCTCCATGCGAGCCTCCAGGCCGCCGAGCGCGGTGTCCCCTTCATGCCGCTGCGCGGTCTCATCGGCAGCGACATCCTTGCCCTTCGACCCGACTGGCGCGTCATCGCCAATCCGCTGGCGCCCGCGGGCATCGAGGACCCGATCGTGCTCCTGCCGGCCATTCGCCCGGACGTCGCGCTCTTCCATGCCCCCCTCGCCGACCGGCACGGCAATGTGCAGATCGGCCGCCGCCGCGAGCTGGCGACCATGGCTCATGCCGCGACCGCGACCATCGTCACCGTCGAGCGCATCGTCGATGGCGATCTCCTCGCTGACGAGGCGACGGCGGCGGGCTTCCTGCCGGCGCGCTATGTGAGCGCCGTCGTCGCTTGCCCGAATGGCGCCTGGCCGCTGCCGCTGCCCGGTGTCCATGGCGCCGACACGGCCCATCTCGCCGAATACGCCCGGCTCGCCCGGACGCCCGCAGGTTTTTCCGACTATCTGAGGAATTATGTCGATGCCGAGCCCTCGGCCCGCGTCTGACGCCGCCTCGCACGCCGCCGGCAGTCCCGCCCCGGCGATGGAGGAGGTGCTGATCGGCGCCATTCACCCGTTGATCGCCGATGTCCGCCACGTCGCGGTCGGGGCGCAGTCGCCGGTGCCGGCCGCCGCCGCGCTGCTCGCCCGGCATCTGGGTGGCGGCCGGCCGGTCGTCTCGCTGCTCTCCTCCTCGAGGCACAATTTCTTCACCGATGGCGGCCGCGAGCTGTTCGACTGCGCCGGCCAGGGCCGCATCGACGCCTTCTTCCTGTCGGGGTGCAGATCGACGGCGCGGCCAATGTCAATCTCGTCTCGCTCGGGTCCCCGGAGCGGCCGCGCCGGCGCTTCGCCGGCTCCTATGGCTCGGCCTATCTCTATTTCGTGGTGCCGCGGGTCATCCTCTTCCGCATCGGCCACGACCGCCGCTCGCTGGTGCCGCGCGTCGACTTCGTCTCGGCGCCGGGAACGAGCCCGCCGGGCGTCTATCGCACGGGCGGGCCCGTCGCGCTCGTCACCGAGCGCTGCCGGTTCGCCTTCGATGCGACGCGGGGCCGCTTCCGCCTCGAGACGCTCCATCCGGGCCATACGCTCGAGGAGGTGCGCGACGAGACCGGTTTCGATTTCGATCTGCCCGAAGACGGCACCCCCGCGACGACGCCACTCCTCGGCCCCCTCGCCCTCGCCGCCCTGCGCGGCCCCGTCGCCGCCGCCCTCGCCGAGGTCTATCCGGCCTTCTCGAAGCGCGTCCTCGGGGCCGGTGCCGTTTCGGAGACGACCTCGCCATGACCACGACCGGAGCGCTCGCCGGCATTCGCATCGTCGATCTGACGCGCGTGCTCGGCGGCCCCTATGCCACCCAGATGCTCGCCGACCACGGCGCCGAGGTGATCAAGGTCGAGCCGCCCGACGGCGACGAGACGCGCGGCTGGGGGCCGCCCTTCCGCGAGGACGGCGCTGCCTCCTATTTCGTCGGCATCAACCGCAACAAGCGCGGCCTCGCGCTCGACCTCTCGCGCCCCGCCGGCCGCGAGGTGCTGCTGCGGCTGCTGGCGGATGCCGACGTCCTGGTCGAGAACTTCAAGACCGGCACGCTCGAGAAATGGGACCTCGGCTATCACGAGGTGCTGAAGGGGCGCTTTCCCCGCCTCATCCATGCGCGCATCTCGGGCTTCGGCGACGACGGCCCGCTCGGCGGCTATCCGGGCTATGACGCGGTCGTGCAGGCCATGGCCGGCGTCATGAGCATCAACGGCGATGCGGATGGCGAGCCGGTACGCGCCGGCGTGCCCATCGTCGACATCGCGACCGGCATGAACATCGCCGCCGCCATCCTGATGGCGCTCATCGAGCGCAGCCGCTCGGGGCTCGGCCAGAAGGTCGAGACGACGCTCTACGACAGTACCATCGCCTTCCTCCACCCTCACGCCGCCAACTACCTGATGAGCGGCCGCCCGCCCCGCCGCACCGGCAACGCCCATGCCAATATCGCGCCCTACGACGCCTTCCCGACCGCGACGGTTCCGGTCTTCCTCGCCATCGGCAACGACCGGCAGTTCGCAAGGCTCGCGGCCGAGATCGGCGCACCGACGCTCGTCGCCGATCCCCGTTTCCGCAGCAATGCCGAGCGCCTGAAACACCGCGACGAATTGCGCGAGGCCTTGATCGGTGCGCTTCGCCTGCTCGATGGCAGGGGTCTGGCGGCGCGGCTGCTCGAGCAAGGCGTACCGGCGGGCGCCGTCGAGGACATCCCCGCTGTGCTCGATCATCCCCACACCCGCCATCGCGGCATGGTGGTCGAGGAGCCGGGCTATCGCGGCACCGGCATTCCCGTGCGCATGACCCGCACGCCCGGCAGCGTGCGCGCGGGGCCGCCGCGCCTTGGCGCCGATACGCGCGCGGTGCTCGCCGCGCTCGGCTATGGCGAGGCCGAGATCGCGGCGATGATCGAGGCGGGTATCGCCGTCGTTCCCCCCGGCGATTGAGCGACCGGCACCCCTGCCGTGCGGCCAGCCGGATCGACCGGTGGGCGCTCTCGCAGTAGTGTGCTGCGCCAAGAGCGGACGGGCGCCGTGAGCCGCCTCGCCCCGCCTCCATCATGCCGGGAGAGCCTCGCAATGACCGACAAGAAAGACTATCAGCCGCCGAAAGTGTGGACCTGGGACAAGGAGAATGGTGGCCAGTTCTCCAAGATCAACCGCCCGATCGCCGGCGCGACGCACGACAAGACGCTGCCGGTCGGCCGCCATCCCCTGCAGCTCTATTCGCTGGCGACGCCGAACGGCGTCAAGGTGACGGTGATGCTCGAGGAGCTGCTCGCCGCCGGCCATGCCGGGGCCGAGTACGACGCCTGGCTGATCGAGATCTCCGACGGCGACCAGTTCGGCTCGGGCTTCGTCGCCGTCAATCCCAACTCCAAGATTCCCGCCCTGATGGATCGCTCGGCCGATCCGCCGATCCGTGTCTTCGAATCGGGCTCGATCCTGCTCTACCTCGCCGACAAGTTCGGCGCCTTCCTGCCCAAGGCCCCGGCCGCCCGCACCGAGGCGCTCAACTGGCTGTTCTGGCAGATGGGCAGCGCCCCCTATGTCGGCGGCGGCTTCGGGCATTTCTACAAATATGCTCCCGTCCGGATCGAATACGCCATCGACCGCTTCACCATGGAGACGAAGCGCCAGCTCGACGTGCTCGACCGCAATCTCGCCGAGCGCCGTTTCGTCGCCGGCGACGATTACACCATCGCCGACATGGCGATCTGGCCCTGGTATGGCGGGCTCGTGCTCGGCCGCTCCTACGATGCGGCCGAGTTCCTGTCGGCGAAGGACTATCGCCACGTCCTGCGCTGGGCCGAGGCGATCGATGCAAGGCCGGCCGTCCGGCGTGGCCGCATGGTCAACCGCACCTGGGGCGAGCCGGGCGAGCAGCTTCCCGAGCGCCACGACGCGAGCGATTTCAAGTCCGCCGGCGTCGTGGATGGCAAGGGCCGGGTCAAAGGCTGACGGCGGCCCGCGGTCAGTCGTCCTCCTCGTAGAACTCGCCGCGGTCGGCCGTGCGATGGCAGGCCATGCAGTTCGCCTTCGACTTGACCCGGTCGCTCTTGAACCGCCGCTCGCTGAGCTCGTGGTGGCCACGCCGCCAATAGGGAGTGTCGGTGATGCGTAGCGGCGTGTCGCCGGCGCCGATGCCGCGCATCAGGCGGCGCTGGTTGGGCGTGCCGGGCACATCGGCGGCGTTGGCGGCGAGAAATGCGGTGATGTCCGCGCGGGTCGCGTCGTCGAGGCCCGCATTCTCGCCGAAATGATCGTCGAGCCCGGCCATCAGGGCCGTCCACGAGCGTTCGGGCAGGAATTGCGGCGGGAACACCATGTGGCAGGCGGAGCATTCCTTCAGTGTCGCCGCATGGGTGACGGGTGGCAGGCGGATGCCTTCGGCCTCGCTGCGGGAGGCCTGCGCCGCGAGGGCGGCCATGGTCAGCGAGAGGGTAAACAGGGTCAGTCGTTTCATTCTTCGATCCCGGTCGATGCTGGCCCCGGCAGCCGCGGGTCGCTCGCGACCGGCCGTCCCGGGGGCGGGTTGATGGGGAGAGCCGACGGTGTCGGACATGCTCCAGGCGTTGTTTCAGAGGCTGATTGACGCTTTCGATGCGCGCGCGGGCGTTCGCATCTCGATCGATCAGGCTCTAGAGCTTCGAGAGATAGGCGAGCACGTCGCCCTTCTCGCTCGCCGTGCAGGCGCGCCCGAGCACCGACTTGCAGTTCCGCTCGAACCACTTGGCGACGTCCTCGGCATTGGTGAATCGCTTCGGATTGGCCGAGACCGCCATGGGCTCGATCCGCTTGCCCGCCCGTGTCTCCCCGGCCGCCGTCGGATCCTTGGTGTGGCAGGTCGTGCACGAGGGCGTATCCGGCTTTCCGCCCGCGTGGTCGGCCTGCCAGAAGGCCTGTCCACGCTCTGCCGAGAAGCCGGTGAAGGTCGGATCGGCGGCCTTCGCCTCCTCGGCGAGCGCGGCGAAGATGGCATCGCGCGCCGGCTCGGCCATCGCGATCCCGCCGCCGCCGGCGAGGGCAGCCGCGACAATCCCGGCCGAAACGGTCCGTAGCGCTCTTCTCATGTCGATTGACTCCTGTTTCATCGTCGGCGGCGGCGAAGCCGCCGGATGGCGCCATGACCCCTGCGCGGGGTATAGCCGCCACGAACTGACAGCAGCCTGACATTGTCTGAGACGTTCAGCTCTCGTACCGGCGCGCATGAGGTTCGACCCGCGATCCAGTTGGATGCGCGCAGACCTTGCTTGCGCGCGGCCGCCCCGCCAACCCCGCGCGCAGCCTTGGTTTGCGCGCGGCCGCCCCACCAACCCCGCGCGCAGACCACCTCGCGGTCAGAGCTTTCGCGTGCTGGTCTCAGTCGCGCTCGACGACGCCCTCGGGCAGCGAGATCGCCTCATCGTCGAACCGGCCGCTGTCGGCGTCGCCATGGCAGGCGATGCAATTGCCGGGCGACTTGGCGCTGGAGGCGGCGATGCTCGGTCGATCGAGCCGCCGGTGCCGGGCGATCCAGTAGGGATTGCCGGTGATGCGCAGCGGCTCCTCGGCCGCGACCGTGCGGAAGCGGTTGCCGACCTCGGTGTCGGTGGTCTCGGCGGCATTGGCCTCGAGATATCGGGCGATCTCGCGCGTGGTCGCCTCCGACAGGCTGGCATCCTCGCCGAAATGATCCTCGAGCCCCGCCATCAGCTTCTCCCATGAGGCCCGCGGCAGCAGCGTCGGATGATAGGGCCAGTGGCAGTCGCCGCATTCCTTCTGGTGCGCGGCGTCGGCGCGAACCGCAGCGACGCCGAGCGGCGGCAGGCGCATCAGCGGCAGAAGCACGAGCCCGCCGGCACTTGCGAGCGCGACGGCGGTAAGGCCCGCGATCATGGGGCGGGCAGGGGTCCTTGGCGGCTCGACCGCGAGACCGGCAGGCAGCGGCATCCGGCCGCTGATCATGCCGCGCGCCAGATTGACCTTCTGCAAGAGGCTCTCGACGAGGACGCCGAGGAGATGGACGATCACCATGGCGAGCAGCAGGATCGCCGCCCAGGAATGCACCGCGCGCGCCGCGTCCCCGAGCGCGAAGCTGGTGACGCCGGCAAGGGGGCCGAGCTTCTCCTCGCCACCCTCGGCAAGCAGACCGGTCACGACGATCGCCGAGACGACCAGGAAGAAGGCGAGGATCATCGCCGCGCCGACCGGATTGTGCCCGACATAGTGGGGCGGACGGAGGCGGATGAGGCCCCGTGCATAGGCCCCGAAGCCGCGGAGCGCCCGGATCAGTCCGTGAAAGCGGGCATAATGTGGTCCAAGGAAGCCCCAGACGAGGCGCAGGACCATGAGCACGAGAACGCCATAGCCGGCGATGCGGTGAATGCCGAGCCACCACTCGGGCGCAAGAAATCCCGTCGAAAGCGCGACCGTGATGCCGAGCACCAGCAGCCAGTGGAAGAGGCGGACCGGCAGGCCCCAGACCTCCACGCTGCGTGGTGCGTCGTTTTCGGTCGCGGAGGCAGGGATCGAGTGTCGGGTGCTCACGGTCTTGTCGCGATCCTGCTGGTCGGCGGGTCGGTGGTGGCGAAGGCAGAGGCTCGCGAGAAACCTAGCAACCCGATCCTGACGAGGCCCTGACACGTCGCACGAGGAACCGGTCCCGCCGGACCGACGCCGACCGAGGGAGGGCCTGGCCGGCGGGAAGGGTCTCACGCCCCCGTCGCTTCGCTCACCGGATCGGGTGCGAGCGGCGCGCGGCCGAGAATGAGATCGCTCGCCCGCTCGGCGATGGCGACGATGGTCGAGCTCGGATTGCCGCGGATCTGGCGCGGAAAAACCGAGGCGTCGACCACATGCAGACCCTCGACGCCGCGCACCCGCAAGGCCTCGTCGACCACCGCGTCGGGGTCGCTGGCCCCGCCGATCCGGCAGGTCCCGACCGGATGATGGGCCGTGTTCGCAATCCGCCGCACGGCCGCGAGGATGTCCTCTTCGCTGGCATGATCCCGCCCCGGTGACAGCTCCGCTCCGGCGATGCCCTCGAAGGGTGCGGCCGCCGCCAGCTCGCGCGCGAGCCGGATACCCTCGATCGCGAGGCGCTGCTCGGCCGCGCTCGCCAGCATCATCGGGTCGATCGCGGGCGGTCTCAGCGGATCGGCGGAGGTGAGGGTGACGCGGCCGCGGCTCTCGGGCATCAGCGGGTTGACGTCGATCTGGAACCCCGAGAGCGCCCGCTTGCCCCGCGAGAGGATACGCGCGCCGAGCGCGTCGAGATCGAGGAACCCGGGCTTGCCGCCGGAGTTCGCCGCATGGAACAGGTCCTCGACGACGACCATCGGGGTGAAGAAGGTCTGGTAGTCGGGAAGGCGGCCCGATTGCTCCCCGGCCGAGAACAGGCAGGCGCTCCAGAACGGCCCGGCCCCCGGCCCCGACCGGGTCAGCAGATAGGACGCGCCGAGCCAGATCGCCCGGTCGAGCCTCTGCCAGCGCGCGAAGCTGAGCGCGGGATCGAGGCAGCGAAACTGCACCGGCAGGTTGACGTGATCCTGGAGATTGCACCCGACCCCCGGCAGGTCGGCGACGGGCGCGATGCCGTGCGACCGCAGCGTATCGGCCGGACCGATGCCCGACAGCATGAGCAGATGCGGCGAGCCGAACGTCCCGAGCGCGACCAAGATCTCCCTCTCCGCCCGGACGCTCTCGGGACCGCCCGGCCCCGCGAGCTCGACACGGCGCGCGCGCCCGTTCTCCAGATGGATCCTCAGCGCCCGCCGGCCGGTCCTCACCTCCAGGTTCGGCCGTCCCATGGCTGGCCGCAGATAGGCGCGTGCGAGACTGATCCGCCGGCCCTTCTCGACCATGACGTCGAGCCGGAAGGCGCCGACCTGCTCCTCGCCCATGACGTCCTCATTGGCCCGGTGCCCGGTCGCGAGGGCCGCGGCGATGAAGCGCCGGTCGATCTCGTTGAAGTTCCGCGAGGGATTGACCTTCAACGGGCCGTCGGCGCCGTGGAAGCGGTTGTTGCCGCGCCAGCTTCCCTCCGAGCGGCGGAAATAGGGCAGGATGTCGGCATAACCCCAGCCCTTGGCGCCGGCCGCGGCCCAGCCGTCATAGTCGACCCGGTTGCCGCGCGTATAGATCATGCCGTTGAGGATCGATGTGCCGCCGAGCCCCCGGCCGCGCGGATAATAGATCCGCCGCCCGCCGAGCGCGGCCTGCGGCTCGCTGCGGTAGCCCCAGTCATAGGCGGGATTGCCGAACAGGAAGCCGTTGCCGGCCGGCATGTCGACGAACAGGCTGCGCGCCGGTCCTCCCGCCTCCACGAGCAGCACCTGCCGATCTGCATCGGCGCTGAGCCGGGCGGCGAGCACCGATCCGGCCGATCCCGCGCCGAGCACGATGGTGTCGTAAGAGCGCTCGCTTGCCATTCCGGCGATGCCTCAGGCGAGGTTGGCGATGACGGCGGCGGTCAGGTCGGCGCTGCCCGACGAGCCGCCGAGGTCGGGCGTCAGCTCGGCGTGTTGGAGCGTCCGCGTGACGGCGGCCTCGATGGTCCGGGCCAGATCGGGCCGGCCGAGACCGTAGTCGAGCAGCATGCCGACCGAGAGAATCGTGCCGAGCGGGTTGGCGATGCCCTGGCCGGCGATGTCCGGCGCGCTCCCGTGCACCGGCTCGTAGATGCCGGGCGAGATCGGCGCGCCGGGAGCGGGCAGCCCGGGCAGCGAGGCCGAGGGCAGCATGCCGAGCGAGCCGGCATAGACCGCAGCGAGATCGGACAAGAGGTCGCCGAAGATGTTGTCCGCGAGGATGACGTCGAAGCGGCGCGGCTCGCGGATCATCTGATAGGCGGCATTGTCGGCATAGAGGTGGGACAGCGCGACATTCGGGAACTCGCGCGCCCCGACTTCGGCGACGACCCGCCGCCACAGCGCACCGCTCTCCATGACGTTCGACTTCTCCACCGAGGCGAGCCGGCCGCCGCGCCGTTCCGCGAGCGCAAAACCGACCCGGGCGATCCGCTCGACCTCGCCGCTGGTGTAGAGATTGGTGTCGAACCCTTCGAGGCGGCCGTCGGCCCCCTCCCTGATGCCGCGCGGCATCGCGAAGGGCGAGCCGCCGCACAGCTCGCGCAGCACCACGACGTCGGCGCCGTCGGCAAGGCCGTCGCGGAACGGCGTGCGGGCCAGGAGCTGCGGATAGCTGCGCGACGGTCGCAGCCCGGCGAAGACGTCGAGCTCCCGGCGCAGCCGCATGAGCCCGTCCTTCTCCTCCGGCGTCCCCTCGATGACGAGGCCGTCCCACTTGGGACCGCCGACCGCACCGACGAGGATCGCATCGGCCGCCTTGGCCCGCGCGGCCGTCTCGTTGCGGCAGAACGTGCCATAGCGGTCGTCGGCGGCGCCGCCAATCAGATCCTCCTCGATCTGCAGCGCGATGCCAGCCTTGGTGGCGACGTGCCGCAGCACCCGCAGGCCGCAATCGACCACTTCCGGCCCGATCCCGTCTCCGGGGAGCACCAGAATGTGCGCCCGACGCTCCATCACGTCCCCTCGCATGGCGACCGCTCTGCGGCCGCACGCTGGCACAGGCGCGAGGCCTCGGCAATGCGCCATGGAGCGGGCGAGAGGCGAGCGGCATCTAGAGGCTGTCGATAGGGCTGGGTCGGCGCGGCGGGCGCCGCCTGGGCGCGGCGCGGCTGTCGGCCGGAGCTGCGAGGCTGGCTGGGGGACTAGGATTCGAACCTAGACTGGCGGAGTCAGAGTCCGCTGTCCTACCGTTAGACGATCCCCCAACGGTGCGCCGGTCACGCAAGAGCGGCCTTTTAGCAGGCAGCCCCCTCGAGGGCAAGGCGGTTCGCTCGGCCGCATCGCGCTCTCAGCCGCTCGCCACGCCGCTTTCGCCCCTCCTACGCCACTCACGCATAGACGAGCGTCTGGCCGATGCCCATCGTCTCGGCCTTCGCCAGCATCGCCGCCCCGAGCGCGATGTCGGAGAGCGACAGGCCGCGATGCCAGAAGAGGATGGTCTCGTCGTCCCGCTCGCGGCCGGCGCGCTTGCCCGCGACGATCTCGCCGAGCTCGGCATGAACCGTCTCCTCGCTGACGAGACCGGCGTCGATATGCGGCCTCAGCGCCCCGAGCCGGCCGGCGCGCATCTGTCCGCGATCGTCGACGACGATCTTCGCCATGATGCCGGTGAGCGACAATTCCAGGCTCGACATCGTGCCATAGGGGACGACGAGCGCGCCCGGCTTCACCCATTCGGTCTTGAAGAGGGGCTCGGGCGCCGTCAGCCGCGAGGCCTCGACCAGGATGTCGGCCCCCTCAAGGCAGCCCTTCCAGTCGGTCGTTGCGACGACAGGCTTGCCCAGATCGGCCGAGAGCCGCGCCGCGAACGCCTCCCGGCTCTCGGGCCGGCGCGAGTGCACGCGGATCTCGGCGAAATCGTAGAGGTGGTCGAGCAGGCGCACGTTCCAGTAGGTGCCGCGGGCCCCGACATGGCCGAGCACTCTGGTGCCCTCGGGCCGAGATGCTTGGCTCCGAGCGCGGTCAGCGCACCTGTGCGCATGTCGGTGATGGCGGTTGCGTCGAGGATCGCCTTCGGCATGCCGGTGCTGGGATCGAACAGGTTGAGCAGCGCCATCTCCGAAGGCAGGCCCCGGCGGTAATTGTCGACATAGTCGCCGACGATCTTGACGCCGGCAAATCCGAGCGGCGCCACATAGCCGCGCAGCACGTTGAAATGACCGTTGAAGGCCGGGTCGGGCGTCAGATGCATGCGCGGCTCGATCACGCATTCGCCGTTCCCTTGCGCGAGAAGTCCCGCCTCGACGGCTCGCAGGATCTCCTCGTCGGTCATGGCGAGACGGTCGATGTCGCGGCCGTTCAGATAGGTGAGTGTGATCTCGGCCATGGGGCGGCTCCTCGATGGCATGAGGCGGGCGTTCGCACTCAGCCATAGGCCGATCGGCGCGCCGACGGAACCCGCATCGGCCACGGGGCGGCTGCGCCTGCGGCGGGAGGCTCCGGCCGCGTCGGCCTACAGATAGGGCGGCGTGCAGGCGCTCACCACCTCGCAAGGCACCTCGCCGACATTGCGGAAGCGGTGCGGCATGCGGCTGTCGAACAGATAGGCGTCGCCCGCCTTCAGGATCCGGACCTCGCCGGCGACCGTGAGCTCGAGCTCGCCGGCGACGACGACGCCGCCCTCGTGGCTGTGATGCTCGAGCATGCTCTCGCCGGTATCGGCGCCCGGCTCGTAGCGCTCGTGCAGGATCTGCAGATTGTGCATCCGCGCATCGCCCACCTGGCGGAAGGACATCTTGCCCGAGTGGTCGCCCCCGGCATGGACATGGCCGAGCCGCGAGGTGAGATCGATGAGGTCCTTCGCGCCGAAGAACACCTCGTCGCCAGCCGTCCGCTCGGGCTCGAAGAACTCCGACAGCGTCATCGGCACGCCGCCGAGGATCTTGCGCAGGGATGCGACCGAGGGGCTCGACCGGTTGCTTTCGACCATGGCGATCTGGCCGTGCGGCACGCCGGCCCGCAGTGCGAGCTGGCGCTGCGTGAGGCCGGCGGCACTGCGCACCGCCCGCAGCCGGACGCCGACATCGAACGGGTCCGGCCCCGGCTCGGCCGCCACGTCCTCTCGTCGATTGCGCGATCGGGCCATGCCGTTCCTCTCGTGCCGTTTGGTGCCTGATCGGGTTGCGCGATCGTCATTCGAGCGCTGCATCGGGCGCAGTCTAGCGCAGGGGCGGGCGCTTGCTCAAGATTTTGAGCAGTGCTATAGCGCCGCGATCCCCGCGGGCCATTGCGGGCGCATGTCTTGGATGCGCGCGCGGCCGGGCGGCGAGACATCCGCCGCGCTCCTCGGCTAGGATCGCCGGCAATCCGAGACGAATGAGTGAACGAGTGAAGGAGCGCCAGATGGCCAAGCAGTCGGAAGCCCTGAGGGCGAGGCACACCGCCGCCGTGCCGCGCGGCATCGCGACCAAGAACGTCTATGCGGCCCGGGCCGAGAATGCCGAGGTCTGGGACGTCGATGGCCGGCGCTATGTCGACTTCGCCGCCGGCATCGCCGTCGTCAATACCGGCCACCGGCACCCGAAGGTGATGGCGGCCGTGACGCGGCAGCTCCAGGACTTCACCCACACCTGCTTCAACGTCGCGCCCTACGAGGAATACATCGCCGTCGCCGAGCGGTTGAACAAGGCCGCGCCCGGCAGCTTCGAGAAGAAGACGATGTTCGTCACGACCGGCGCCGAGGCGGTCGAGAACGCCGTCAAGATCGCCCGCGTCGCCACCGGCCGCACCGCGGTCGTCTCCTTCAGCGGTGCCTTCCATGGCCGCACCATGATGGGCATGGCGCTGACCGGCAAGGTCGTGCCCTATAAGAAGGGCTTCGGGCCGTTCCCGGCCGAGGTCTTCCATGCGCCCTTCCCCAAGCCCTATCTCGACATGACGGTCGAGGATGCGCTGGCCGGCCTGAAGGACCTCTTTGCCGCCGATGTCGACCCGGCCCGCGTCGCCGCCGTCATCGTCGAACCGGTCCAGGGTGAGGGCGGCTTCTACGTCGCGCCCTTCGCCTTCCTGCAGGCCCTGCGCAAGCTCTGCGACGAGCATGGCATCCTCCTGATCTCCGACGAGATCCAGACCGGCATGGGCCGCACCGGCCGGATGTTCGCGATCGAGCATGCCGGTGTCGTGCCGGATCTCATCACCACCGCCAAGGGCCTCGGCGGCGGCTTCCCGCTCTCGGCCGTCACCGGTCGCGCCGATCTGATGGACGCCGCGCTGCCGGGCGGCCTCGGCGGCACCTATGCCGGCTCGCCGGTCGGTCTGTCGGCCGCCGCCGCCGTCCTCGACGTCATCGAGGAGGAGAAGCTGTGCGAGCGTGCCCTCGAGGTCGGCAATGTCATCAAGGGCCGCCTCGAGCAGATGCAGAAGCGCAACGAGTTCGCCGCCATCGGCGATGTGCGTGGCCTTGGCGCCATGGTCGCCGTCGAACTCGTCAAGGACCGCGCCTCCAAGGCGCCGAATGCCGACCTGACCAATGCCGTCGTCGCCAAGTGCCAGGAGAAGGGCCTGCTGATCCTGACCTGCGGCCCCAACGCCAATGTCGTGCGCTTCCTGCCGCCGCTGACCGTCCCCATGGACCAGGTGAAGGAAGGCATGGACATCTTCGAGGCGGCGCTGACCGAGGCGCTCGGCGTCGGCTGAGAAGGTCGAGCACCGGCAGGCGGCGCATGCGACGCCGGAGAGCCGGCTACCCCCCGCGCTGATCGGGTCGGCGCGGAGACTGAACAAGGTGCCGCGACGCCAGCGTCGCGTCACCGGCAAGGGAAGACGAGACCATGGCGCAGGACACCACCGCGACGGGAGCGAAGGCCGCATTCCAGTGGGAGGATCCCTTCCTTCTCGAGGCTGAGCTCACCGAGGACGAGCGCATGATCCGCGACACCGCGCGCGGCTATGCCGAGGAGAGTCTCGCGCCGCGCATCAAGGAGGCGTTCCGCACCGAGAGCTTCGATCCGGCGGTGATGCGCGAGATGGGATCGCTCGGCCTGCTCGGCTCGACCCTGCCCGAGGAATATGGCGGCGCCGGCGTCGGCTATACCTCCTATGGCCTCATCGCCCGCGAGATCGAGCGTGTCGATTCCGGCTACCGCTCGATGATGAGCGTGCAGTCCTCGCTCGTCATGTATCCGATCCACGCCTATGGCTCGGAGGAGCAGCGCCGCAAATATCTGCCCGGCCTCGCCGCCGGCGAGCTGATCGGCTGCTTCGGTCTCACCGAGCCCGATGCCGGCTCCGATCCGGGCGGCATGAAGACCCGCGCGGTGAAGACCGCCGGCGGCTATCGCCTCACCGGCTCGAAGATGTGGATCTCGAATGCGCCCGTCGCCGACGTTTTCGTCGTCTGGGCCAAGAGCGAGGCCCATGGCGGCGAGATCCGCGGCTTCGTGCTCGAGAAGGGCGTGAAGGGGCTCTCTGCCCCCAAGATCGAGGGCAAGATCAGCCTCAGGGCCTCGATCACCGGCGAGATCGTCATGGACGGTGTCGAGGTCGCCGAGGATTGCCTGCTGCCGAACGTCTCGGGGCTGAAGGGACCGTTCGGCTGCCTCAACCGGGCCCGCTACGGCATCGCCTGGGGCGTCATGGGCGCGGCCGAGGCCTGCTGGCACCAGGCCCGCCAGTACACGCTCGACCGCAAGCAGTTCGGCCGCCCGCTCGCCGCCACCCAGCTCGTCCAGAAGAAGCTCGCCGACATGCAGACCGAGATCGCCCTCGGCCTCCAGGCGGCGCTGCGTGTCGGCCGGCTGTTCGACGAGGGCCGCGCCGCGCCCGAGATGATCTCGCTCATCAAGCGCAACAATTGCGGCAAGGCGCTCGACATCGCCCGTGTCGCCCGCGACATGCACGGCGGCAACGGCATCTCCGAGGATTTCCACGTCATCCGCCACATGGTGAACCTCGAGACGGTCAACACCTATGAGGGCACCCACGACATTCACGCCCTGATCCTCGGCCGCGCCCAGACCGGCATCCAGGCCTTCTTCTGAGGGCTGCTGCCGGCCCTTGAGCCGATGTGCCGAATTGCCGCCGCGATTGCCCGCTCTTTGCGCGGAAGTGCGGATGGGGGCAGATCGTTCTTCGTCCATCGGGCAATCGGGGGAACGGCCATGGCGCAGAAGGGCAGGGGTCTGAACGAGGGCTTCGAGGCGCTCATGGGCGACGTTGCGGGCCAGGGCACGGCGAGCGCGGAAGCGGTTGGCAGCGACGCCGAGCTGAGACAGGGCCGCGGTTCGCGGCTCGGCGGCATCGGTGCGGCACTCGCCGCCATGACCTCGCTCGTCGCCCTCGCCTTCTCCGGCTACAGCTTCTACGAGACGGTGCTGAAGCGCGCCGAGCTGCGCGTCTATTCCCCGCCGCTCGTCTACATGTACCGCAAGGATTTTCGCGACGTTCTCGCCATCCCCGTCACCATCTCCAACGACGGCGCGGCGCGCGGCACCGTGCTCTCCTTCGACCTCGAGGTCACCGATCTCGACACCGGCGAGACCAAGGCCTTCCAGAACCTTCATTTCGGCACCTCGCCGGTCGGCGATGTCCGCATGTTCACGCCGATCACCGTCGCCGGCCGCAGCTCTTTCAGCGACGTCGTGCTGTTCCATGCCATGAAGACCGGCGCCTTCGTCGAGACGACCGGTGGGGTCAGGCTGCCGCTTCGCCTGAAGCTCACCTTGAATGTCGATGCGACCGGCGACTGGCTGCGACCGGCCGAGCCCGCGCCCCTCGTCTTCGACATGACGGCGAGCTACATCGCGGGCTTCAACGACATGGAGGCCGGCCGGCCGACCGAGCTCCACGACGCCCGCTGGACCGGTGTCGAGGGGGCCGGTGCCAACTGAGCGCCCGGATGGCGAGAGCCGGCGTCGGTCTCGGTCGGCCGGCAACCCGACGGGAAAGCCGCAGATGATCGGCCGGGGCATCGCCTACGGGCTGACGATGTTCGGGCTTGGCGCACTCTGCGGGACGGCACGCGAGCTGGCGCTGGCGCCCCTTCTCGGCCGCGGCCCGGCCACCTGGCTCGAATTCGTGATCATGCTGGCGCTCACCATCGTCGTCGGCCAGCGGTTTTCGCGGCGCGCCTCCGCCCGGTGGCTTGCCCGGCTCGGCATGGGCCTGTCGGGCGTTCTCGTTCTCGTCGCCCTTGAGAGCAGCCTTGCCCTGCTCGTACTCGAAACTCCGCTCCATGCCTATCTCGCCACCTATGATCTGGCGGCAGGCGCCCTCTTTCCCTGGGGCCTCCTCGTCATGCTATTGACGCCGGTGATCCTCCGCCCTCCCGCGAAAGCCTGACACCATGAGCGCTCCCCCACATGCCGGTCTGAAGGTCGTCGAGCTCGCCCGCATTCTCGCCGGCCCCTGGGCAGGCCAGGTGCTCGCCGATCTCGGCGCCGACGTCATCAAGGTCGAGCGGCCAGGCACGGGCGACGACACCCGCCAATGGGGGCCGCCCTTCGTCGCCGACGAGGACGGCGGCCGGGGCGACGCCGCCTATTTCCACGCCTGCAACCGCAACAAGCGCATCGTCGCCGTCGACTTCGAGAAGGAGGAGGGCCGCCAGATCGTGCGCCGGCTCGCCCGCGACGCCGACGTGCTGATCGAGAACTTCAAGGTCGGCGGCCTCGCCAAATACGGGCTCGACTACGAGAGCCTTTCGGCCGAGAACCCGCGCCTCGTCTATTGCTCGATCACCGGCTTTGGCCAGGACGGCCCCTATGCCCACCGCCCGGGCTACGACTTCATGATCCAGGGCATGGGCGGCATCATGGACCTGACCGGCCAGCCCGGTGGCGAGCCGACCAAGATCGGCGTCGCCTTCGCCGACATCTTCACCGGCGTCTATGCCGTGATCGGCATCCAGGCGGCCCTTGCCGCCCGCGCGCGCACCGGCCGCGGCCAGCATGTCGACATGGCGCTGCTCGACGGCCTCGTCGGCGTGCTTGCCAACCAGGCCTCGAACTTCCTCGTCTCCGGCAAGGCGCCGACGCGCATGGGCAACGCCCACCCCAACATCGTGCCCTATCAGGTGTTCCCGACCGCCGACAGCCACATCATCATCGCCACCGGCAATGACCGCCAATTCGCCGACACCTGCCGCATTCTCGGCGCCCCCGAGCTCGCCACCGATCCCCGCTTCCTGACCAATGCCGACCGCATCCGCAATCGCGAGGCGCTGGTGCCGGTGATCGCCGCGCTGACCGGCCGGCGCAGCAAGGCCGATCTGCTCGCCGCGCTCGAGAAGTCGAACGTGCCGGCGGGCCCGATCAACTCGGTCGCGGAGGTCTTCGCCGACCCGCAGGTCATCCATCGTGGGTTGAGGCTCGACCTGCCCGCGCCCGGGACCGCGGCCGGCCATGTGCCAGGCGTTCGCAGCCCCGTCGTCCTCTCCGACACGCCGCCCGTCTACCACCATGCGAGCCCGCGCCTCGGCGCTCATACCGCAGAGATCCTGGCGGCCCTCGGCTATTCGCCGGAGGCGATCGGCGACCTCGCCGAGCGCGGCGTCGTCGGTCTCGCCTGAGAGGGGGCGCACGACCGGTCGTCTCTCGCGGCCCGGCGCCCTCACGCCCAAGTGATTGAGCTTACGACGCCGTAAGGTTTCGGCAATGTGGCCGACAGGGCCGGGGCGCATCTTCCTGTCATCGCGGGCCCGACAGGGCTCGCCCAAACGACAGATGGAGCACCCCCCCAATGTTCCGGAAATCGATCGCCCCTCTTGCGGGCGCCCTCGCGCTTGTCGGCGCGACGGCGGCTTTCGCCGCCAGCCAGACGATGACCGACACCATCAAGTCGGTCGATGCGACGAGGCATGAGCTGGCGATGAAGGACGGCAAGACCTTCGAGCTGCCGGCGAATTTCGATCTCGCGACCGTCAAGGCCGGCGAGAAGGTCAAGATCACCTACGACACCGAAGCTGGAAAGATGGTCGCCTCGAAGGTCGAGAAGGTCAACTGACCCCGAGGACCCCGATACCCGCATCTCCGGTCAGAACGGAGACTGCGGTGAGAACTGGAGCCTGGGGCGCCGGTCCGACGTCGTCGGAGCGGTGATCCCCGGGAGCCGTGGGTGCGGCCGGGGGCGACGACCCCTCGATTCCCCGGCCGTTTCTCCCCCCAATCGCCCCGGACCTCCGGTCATCGGACCGTCCTCCGGGCAATCGGCCATCCTGCCGGCCGCTCGATCGGACCCATGCCCAGAGGGCGCCGGCGATCGATCGGCGCGACAGGCCGCCGGAACCGCAATGGAGTTGATCCATGAGTGTGATCATCCAGTCGGCCGCATTCGCCGGCCTCGTCCTCGCCGCGAGCCTTGCTGCGACCCTCGGCGCCGATGCCGCGACGATGACGCCCGCGACCCTCGCCAAGTCCATGAAGCCGGTCGGGCACGTCGCCCTCGCCGCCGAGCATCGCCATTGGCGGACGAGCGGCGTCGCCCATGACATCAGCATGCGCCACGGCACCTTCATGCTGAAGGGCCATCGCTACACCGCAGCCGACCGCCACATGCTGCGCGGTCTGCGGCAAGACCATGCCGTGACGGTGACCTATCACTGGAGCCACGGCCATCGCATCGCCGATCACGTCGAGCCGGCGCGCGCCTGACGCCGCCCGACGCGGAGCCGGTCGGGATCGCTTCTCCGCCCCCGCACCCCGCCGATCCCGGCCGGCCACTTCTGCAGAACTTCCTCTGTTGCGTTCCTTCAGTGGTGTTCCTTCGATGACGTTCCTTCAGTGACGTTTCCCCTTTGACGTTCCTTCTTTGACCTGGAACTTCGGCCGTTCCCCGTCGGCAGCGCGGGGAGCGGCCTCTCTTGCTACTGTCCGAGGCTGTGGATATAGGCGGCGATGCGGTCGACATCGGCGTCGGTGGCGGCAAAGCGCGGCATCACGTCGTGTGGCGCGGCGATCCCGCGCGAGATCGGCTCGCGCAGGTCGAGCATCGGATAGCGCGAGGTGAGGCGGCGGAACGGCGGCGCCTTCGGATTGGGGCTCTGGCCGGTCCGACCGGTCGCATGGCACGGGCTGCAATTGGCCTCGACGATCCGTCGGCCCTCGTCGATGAAGGCGAGCGCTGCGTCCTTGGCATTCTCGATGCCGAGCCGGCCGAGCGCGCGGATCGCCCCTTCGAGCGTCGGATCGATGCGCAGAGCGAGCTTGAGATCCTCGATCGCCTTCGCCTTCTCGCCCGTTGCCTCGCGCGCATAGCCGCGATTGGCATAGGCGAGCGCATAGATCGGATTGAGGGCGATGGCCTCGGTGAAATCGGCGATCGCCTGCTTCATGTCGCCGGCGGCCTTCCAGGCGAGACCGCGATTGTTGAAGGCGACGGCGCTTTCCGGCTTCAGCGCGATGGCGGCGTCGAAATCCGTGATCGCCTCCTTCGCCCGGCCGGCGGCGAGAAAGGCATAGCCGCGCTCGATATGATGCTGGCTGGAGCCCGGCTCCAGGCGGATCGCTTCGGCGAGATCGAGGACCGCCTCGTCGTATCGTTTCAGCACCAGCCTTGCGAGGCCGCGCTGGGCATAGGCCTGCGCATCGCCACCCGACAGTTCGATGGCGAGCGAGAAATCCTCGAGCGCCGCCTCGTGCCGTCCGGAATCGGCCAGCAGGCTGCCGCGCTGCCGGTAGGCCCGCGCCCGGTCGGCGAGCGAGGAGCCGGGCGCCCCGATCACTCGGTCGCAGGCCGAGAGCTGAAGATCGGAATCGCGCCCGCGCGTGCACTCGGCAAGATCGTCGGCCCGGGCCGGCCCCGACGAACCGAAGAGCAGCAGGAGGAGGACGGCGAGACATGAGAGACGGATCATGGCATTGGCTCCAGAAGCGATCGCCCCGGCGGCCTTGATTGAGAGACGAGGGCGAATCGGCCGACCGATCACGAATCCTGCGGCCGTCCCGCCGTCGCGCGCCTTGACCTCGCACAACTCGCGCGCGCCCCCTCACCGCCTCGTCCACTCCCCGTCCGGCGGCCCGTGCATGGCCGTTGCGGAGCCGAACGGCCTTCCCCGGTCGCGCCCGCACTGGCTACTCTCGGCACCATGGCAAGGCGTTGACGGCCCGTCTGGGCGCGCCATGCGCCTGTGGCGAGAGACGAGGGAACGGCGGATGGCACAAGCGCTTGCGCGGCTCGCCCATGCTCCGGCAGACGAGGTGAGCTTCCGGCTCGACGGCCGCCGGATGACCGGCCGGCACGGCGACACGGTCGCCGCCGCGCTCTATGGCGCGGGTCGTCGCCGGCTCGGCCATTCCCTGAAGCACCACGCGCCGCGCGGCCTCTCTGGCAGCTTTCCCGCTGGCCATCTGGCGACCGTGGAGGGCATCCCGCATTGCCGCCTCGATCGCATGGCGCTGGTCGAAGGCCTCGATGTGCGCACCGAGGGCGCCTGGCCGACGCCCGGCCTCGATCTTCTGGCGCTCGCCCGGCTCGCTCCCCGGCGCTGGCTGTGGGCGGGCTTCGAGCATCCCCGCGCCATTCCCAATGGCGCACCACTCTGGCTTCTCTGGGAGCGCATGCTGGCGCGTCTCGCCGGCGGTGCCGATGCCGCGCCCCGGGCGCGGGCTGGCGGCGTCGTTGCCGGTCGACGCATCGCCGCCGATCTGGTGGTGATCGGTGGCGGTCCGGCCGGCTGCGCGGCCGCCGCGGCGGCGAGCGGCCGGGTCGTCCTCGTCACGCGCGGGGTGCCGGCGTCGCCGCCCGGCAGCCATGTCGAGGTCCTCGCCGGCCATGAGGCCTGTGCGCTCTATCGTGGCGGCCGTCTCGCCGCCGCCGCGCCGCACGATCCGCGCGCATCCGCCGTGCTGATCGATGCGGCCCGTGTCGTTCTCGCCACCGGCCGCATCTCGGTGCCGCCGCTGGTGCCAGGCGCGGCACTCCCCGGCGTGCTCGACGCTGCGACCGCCCTTGCCCTGGCCGGTCGTCATGGCGTGCCGCCCGGACGCAGCGTCGCCGTCATCGGAACGCGAGACCGCGACAAGGTGGCGGAACGGCTGGCCGGCCTCGGCGTGGCGGTCGTCGCGGTGTGCGACGCGCATGACGTGACGGCCGTTCTCGGCCGCCATGAGGTCGAGGGCCTGCTGGCAAATGGCCGACGCATCCTCTGCGACGCGGTGGTCCATGCCGGGCCATGGCGTGTCGATCCCGCCCTTGCCTTCCAGGCAGCCGCCGGCGGTGAGCTGCGCCTCAGCCGCGGCGAATTGCCCGGCCACCTGACCGTCGTCGGCGACGCCGCGCTTCCTCCCGAGCCGATCGCGATGCCGGCACAACTCGACGGGGCCGCCTATGTCTGCCCCTGCATGGACGTGACCCTCGCCGAGATCCGCCATCACCTGAAGCGCGGTGTCACCCATGTCGAGGAGCTGAAGCGGCTGACCGGCTGCGGCATGGGGGCCTGCCAGGGCGTGCCCTGCTGGGACCTGCTCGCCGCCGTCGTCGCCCGCGCCACCGGGGCGAGCCCTGAGGCTGTCGGTTCCCCGAGCTATCGGGCGCCGCGCGGTGCGCTGACCTTCGGCCAGGCCGCCGGTCTCGCCGCCAGCACGGAGAGCGAGCCATGAGCGCGCCGGAACGTTCCGAGGTCGTGATCGTCGGCGGCGGCATCCAGGGCCTCCTGCTCGCCTTCAATCTCGCCGATCGGGGCTGCCGGCACGTCACGGTGCTCGATGCCGGCTACTGGCAGGGCGGTGCCTCGGGGCGCAACGGCACGCTGGTGCGCGGCGGCTTCTCCTCGCCCGAATGGACCGCCTTCTTCGAGCACTCGGTCCAGCAATGGCTGGGGCTTTCGCGCCGCCTCGGCGAGAACGTCATGTACACGCCGCGCGGCTATCTGATCATCGCCGAGTCGGAGCGTACCGAGGCCGTCATCGAGACGGCCGCCGCCACCCATCGGACCTTCGGCGTCCGCTCGCGCCGCGTGCCGGCGGCCGAGCTCCCCGCCCTCCTCCCTGCCGCCGACCATGCCCGCATCCGGGCCGTCATCGATCTTGCCGACGGCGGCACCGCGCCTCACCACGCCGTCATGAAAGCGGCGCGCGCGGCCGCCGAGGCCAAGGGTGTGACGGTGCGCTATCAGACGCCGGTGACCGCGCTCGAGCGCCAGGGCCGCCGCATCGTCTCGGCCGAGGCGGGCGGCCGGCGCCACGACGCCGACCTCTTCGTCATCGCCTCCGGCGCCCATTCGAGCGATGTCGCCCGCCTCGCCGGTGTCGATCTCGACGCCGAGCCGTTCCGTATCGAGGCCATGGCGAGCGAGCCGGTCCGCCCGCTCATCACCCAGGCGATCGCCCTCATCGACCGGCTGACCTACCTGCACCAGACCGCGCGCGGCGAGATCGTCGGCGGCGCCGAGCTCCCCGGCGAGACCGCCAAGCGCAACATCGTCTCGACCGAGTACGTCATGCCGCGCTATGCGCGACATCTGGTCGAGATGTTCCCGCAGGTCGCAAGCCTGAGGATCCGCCGGCAATGGTCGGGCATGCTGCACCCCGCTCCCGATGGCGGACCGCTCGTCGGCCCCCATCCCGATCTCGACAATCTGTGGGTCACGGCCGGCTGGACCTATGGCATCGCCGGAGCGCCGGGCGCCGCCGATCTCCTGTCGCGGGCGATCGTGACCGGCACCATCGATCCGCGCATGGCGGCCTTCGCGGTCGACCGCTTCCGGCGTGGCCGGCCGGTTCCCGAGGCCTCCGCCGTCATCGACAATGCGAGCGCGGTGACCCGGCCCGAAAAGCTCGGCTGAGGAGAAGGCCGGGATCGAGCACGCTCAGCGCCGCTTGGCGCGCCGCTTCTTGCCGGTCTGCTCGCCGCCCTGCTGGGCATCGGCCTCGCCGGTCTCGTCGCCCGTGACCGCCGCGCTTGCCGCCTCCGAGGACTCGCCCGCGCAGTCGGTCAGCCACACGTCGAACACCGGATGCTCGACCGCGTGCAGCCCCGGGCTCTGTGCGAACATCCAGCCGCCGAAGATGCGGGCCGATGTTCCGTCGAGCTTCTCCTCGTCGACCTCGACGAAGGCCGTGGTCTTGGGCGTCTCGGTCGGCGGGCGGGTGTAGCAGACCTTGGGCGTGATGCGCAGCGCGCCGAACTCGACGGTCGTATCGATCGGCACCTCGAGCTTGGAGATGCGCGCCGTCACCTTGTCGAGCGCGGCGAAGACGGCGACGGAATTGGTGATCTGGTCGGCCGCCGCCGGACCCGTCGCCACTGTCGCGACGAGCCAGATCGCGGCGAGTGCGGCGAGCGTCGTGGCCGGCTGCCGCCGCCTGCCCGGATTCGTCGGTCTCATGGGTCGCATGGTCCTGACCTGGGATGTCCCCTCGGCGCCTCGGCCTCGCAGCAGATGCGATTCGGCTGCCACCCTTCGGCCATAGCATGACGGCATGCGCCCGGCCACGGGAGGCAACCTTCTCATTCGGTGCAAACATGGCCTGAGCGTGGCTGCGCGCCGCGCCGGAGCGCCCTTCATACCAGCGAGCGGAAGCTCTGACTTTCGCGAGATGGTGCGCGCGGGGCCGGCGGGGCGACCGCGCGCAAACAAAAAATCAGCGCGCGGGGCTGGCGGGGCGGCCGCGCGCAAACAAAGGAGTTACCGGAGCCCGTCCAACGGGATCACGAGTCGAAACTCACGCGCGCCGGTATCAGCTCGCGCGGGCGGCGACACGCAGCCGCACATAGTCGGCCGTCCAGTTGCCGGCGGCATCGCGCAGCGAGGGCGCGAGCAGATCGACGACGAGCTTCAAGACCTCCGCCCGCCCGTCCTCGCCGAACTGGTCGAAGAAGGGCTTGCGGAAGGTCATCAGCCAGCCCTCGATGCCGGTCGGCAGCGGTGTCGGGCGGGGATGGAGGCCGATCCGCATCACCTCGAAGCCTGCCTTCTCGAGGATCGCCCGGTACTCGGCGGGCGTCGGATAGAACCATGGCGAGACGAGCCGGGCATCGCCGCCATGGATGCGCGCGGCCGCCCGCAGCGCCGTGACGATCGCCGCGATGTTGCCATGTCCGCCGAACTCCGCGACGAGCCGGCCGCCGGGCTTCAGCGCCGCTCGCATCCGCGCGGCCGCCTTGTCCGGATCGGTCACCCAATGCAGTACGGCGTTGGAGAAGACGGCGTCGAACTCGGCCTCGAACGGCAGCGTTCGGGCATCCCCGGCGACGACATCGAGGCCGCGCCCGCGGGCAGCGGCGAGCATCGCCTCGCTGACATCGACGCCGAGCACGGAGGCGCCGGCGGCCACCAGCCGCTCGGTGAGCGCCCCGTCGCCGCAACCCAGGTCGAGGATCCGCTCGCCGGGCCTGGGATCGAGCAGCGCCAGCACATCGCCTCCGAGATCGGAGACGAAGCGGGCATTGCGGTCATAGCGGCCGGCATCCCAGGTCTGGACATCGGGAAGGCGTGAGCTGTCGGCCATATCACCGCCTCCTCTGCACGCGTCCTCTTCAGCATCCGCGCGGGGCACCAGGCCTCTCCCGGACCGAGACGCCCCGGACGAAGACGCCGGGCCGGCCCCCTCGCCAGGCTATTCCGGCTTCCAGGGCCGGTAGTCGCCCGTTGCCGGCGCCCGCTTCGCCTCGCCGACGATGCTGCCGGCCGGCCGGTAGGCCGCGGGCGTGCCCGTCAGATTGGGCCGGTGCGGCTGCTGCCAGGAGCGCGGCTTGTAGTTCTGCTCGGTCGGCGGCGTATCGACCGTGTAGTGCAGCCAGCCATGCCAGTCGGGCGGCACCAGCGAGGCCTCGGCGAGGTTCTTGTAGACGACGAGCCGGCGCGGCTTGCCGAGCGGGCCGACACCGCGGGTCTGGACATAATAGCGGTTGCCGAGCTCGTCGCTGCCGACCTCTTTGCACTGGCGCCTGATGGTCCAGCGATTGCCCCAGGTATTGCCCGTCCACCAGGCGAAGATCTCAGTGAAAAGGCTCATCGTCCGATGCTCCGCGAGTGGCGCGCTGCCGGGGGGACCATGGCCTCCGGCGTGCTGGCAGATGTCGCTCGCCTTATGCCCCGCGCCATGGCCCGTGTCCAGACGGCCACAGGGGATGCGTTGCCGCGCCGGCCGGAGGAGGCCGGAAGGGTTGCGGGCGGGCGCCGAGGCCATGCGCGCCGAGCTGGCGGACAGAGTTGCGGATAGAAAGGCGGTCGCGGGAATCGGACTATTTCATCCACAGGTCCGCCGCCGCCGCGGGGTCCATTGGCGAGGCCGCCCCTTGCGCGCCCGCCCGCGCCGGGCGAGGAAGCCACCAAGGCCTTCCGGCCACCGTCCGGGGCCGTGTTCTCTCAACCGGTTTCCCACATCCCGCCCACAGTCTGTTAACCCTTGATGCTACATCTAGTAGGCCTTGTCGGCGCTACCTACCAGATCCTGTTTTGCCACTTTTTTATCCCTTCGAATCGACCTAGGTTTGCTCATCGCCGGCCGCCTCGTCTGCCTGTCCCGCGGCACGGCTCCTCCAGATCCTCGATGCGTCGTGCCGCCGGTCCGGTTGAGGGACCAGACATGGCCGCATGAGCGGGCCCGTCGCGCCCGATCTCAGGATCTGATCCGGGGTGTCCCAGTCGGGCCCGGCGCTTTTGTTCCGGTTGTGTCGTGTTCAGAAGATCCGGGTGTGTCCGTGCGACCACGGGCCCCCGAACGGCAACGCAATGGCCGGCCTGAAACGACTGCGGACGAAGCCGCGGCGCCGGGCCGATGGGGGCACCAAGATGCGCATCGAGCGGCATTTCACCGAGGCGGGCAAGTCGCCCTACGACAAGATCGACTTCCGTCAGGCGACGAGCGAGATTCGCAATCCCGACGGCTCCGTCGTGTTCCGCCTCGCCGACTTCGCCGTACCTGCCCATTGGAGCCAGGTCGCCGCCGACATCCTCGCCCAGAAATATTTCCGCAAGGCCGGCGTGCCGCAGCGCCTGAAGCGCGTCGAGGAGCCGACCGTACCCTCCTGGCTGTGGCGCTCGGTCGCCGACGAGGCGGCGCTTGCGGGCCTCGACCCCGAGAACCGTCTCGGCAGCGAGACCGACAGTCGCCAGATCTTCGACCGGCTCGCCGGCACCTGGACCTATTGGGGCTGGAAGGGCGGCTATTTCACCAGCGAGGAGGATGCCCGCGCCTTCTACGACGAGCACCGCTACATGCTCGCCATGCAGATGGCCGCGCCCAACAGCCCGCAGTGGTTCAATACCGGCCTGCATTGGGCCTATGGCATCGACGGGCCGAGCCAGGGTCACTTCTATGTCGATCACGAGAGCGGCCGGCTGGTGCGCTCTCAGTCGGCCTATGAGCATCCCCAGCCGCACGCCTGCTTCATCCAGTCCGTCGAGGACGATCTCGTCAACGAGAACGGCATCATGGACCTGTGGGTGCGCGAGGCGCGCCTGTTCAAATATGGCTCCGGCACCGGCTCCAATTTCTCGCGCCTGCGCGGCGAGGGCGAGCGCCTCTCGGGCGGCGGCCGCTCGTCGGGCCTCATGAGCTTCCTGAAGATCGGCGACCGCGCCGCCGGCGCCATCAAATCGGGTGGCACCACGCGCCGCGCCGCCAAGATGGTCGTCGTCGACATCGACCATCCCGATATCGAGGACTACATCGATTGGAAGGTGAAGGAGGAGCAGAAGGTCGCCGCCCTCGTCACCGGCTCGCGCGTCTGCCAGAAGCATCTGAAGGCGATCATGCGTGCCTGCGTCAATTGCGAGGGCTCGGGCGACGACTGCTTCACGCCGCAGAAGAACCCGGCCCTGAAGCGCGAGATCCGCGCCGCCCGCCGCAACCAGGTGCCGGACAACTACATCCAGCGCGTCATCCAGTTCGCGCGCCAGGGCTACAAGGAAATCTCCTTCGACACCTACGACACCGATTGGGATTCGGAGGCCTATCGCACGGTCTCGGGCCAGAACTCGAACAATTCGGTGCGCGTCAGCGACGGCTTCCTCAACGCCGTCGTCAATGACGGCGACTGGTCGCTGACCGGCCGCATCACCGGCAAGGTCACGAAGACGCTGAAGGCGCGCACGCTGTGGGACAAGATCTCCTACGCGGCCTGGGCCTCGGCCGATCCGGGCATCCAGTTCCATTCGACGATCAACGACTGGCACACCTGCCCGGCTTCCGGCGAGATCCGCGCTTCGAATCCGTGCTCGGAATACATGTTCCTCGACGACACGGCCTGCAATCTCGCCTCCCTCAACCTGATGACCTTCCGCGGCGAGAACGGCGCGCTCGACATCGCCGCCTTCGAGCATGCCGTCAGGCTTTGGACCGTCGTGCTCGAGATCTCGGTGACGATGGCGCAGTTCCCCTCGCCCCAGATCGCCGAGCTCTCCTACCGCTACCGCACGCTCGGGCTCGGCTTCGCCAATATCGGCGGCCTCCTGATGGCGCAGGGCCTCTCCTACGACTCTGCCGCCGGCCGCGCCATCGGCGGCGCCCTTTCGGCCATCATGACCGGTATCGCCTATGCGACGAGCGCTGAGATGGCCGGCGAGCTCGGCGCCTTCCAGGGCTATGCCGACAACCAGTCGGACATGCTGCGCGTCATGCGCAATCATCGCCGCGCCGCCTATGGCAAGAAGGACGGCTACGAGAAGCTCGCAACCCCGCCCGTGCCGCTCGACCACGCGGCCTGCCCCGATCACGCCCTCGTCACGGCCGCCATGCGCGCCTGGGACAAGGCGCTCGATCTCGGCCAGCGCCACGGCTACCGCAATGCCCAGGCGACGGTGATCGCGCCGACCGGCACGATCGGCCTCGTCATGGATTGCGACACGACCGGCATCGAGCCCGATTTCGCGCTCGTGAAGTTCAAGAAGCTGGCCGGCGGCGGCTACTTCAAGATCATCAACCAGACCGTGCCGCTGGCGCTGTCCGTGCTCGGCTATGACGAGGCGGCGATCGCCGCGATCTGCGACTACGCCGTCGGCCGTGGCACGCTGAAGGGCGCGCCCGGCGTCAATCATCAGACGCTGAAGGCCAAGGGCTTCACCGACGAGCGCATCGCCGCGATCGAGGAAGGCCTCGCCTCCGCCTTCGACATCAAGTTCGTCTTCAATCGCTGGACGCTCGGCGACGAGTTCTGCACGGGCGTCCTGAAGCTGTCGCCCGAGCGCCTCGCCGCCGCCGACCTCGACGTGCTCGCCGAGATCGGCTTCTCGCGCAAGGACATCGAGGCGGCCAACGAGTTCTGCTGCGGAGCGATGACGCTGGAAGGCGCGCCCGGACTGAAGCCGGAGCATCTGCCGGTGTTCGACTGCGCCAATCCCTGCGGCAAGAAGGGCAAGCGCTATCTCTCCGTCGAAAGCCACATCCGCATGATGGCGGCGGCGCAGCCCTTCATCTCGGGCGCCATCTCCAAGACCATCAACATGCCCAACGACGCCACGGTCGAGGAATGCGCCGAGGCCTACATGCTCTCCTGGCGTCTGGCGCTGAAGGCGAACGCGCTCTATCGCGACGGCTCCAAGCTCTCGCAGCCCTTGTCCTCGCAGCTCCTCAGCGCCGATGACGAGGATGAGGACGAGACCGCTGCCCCGCTCGCCGCCGACCGGCCGCAGGGCGCGCGCGCCCAGGTTCTCGCCGAGCGGATCGTCGAGCGCATCGTCGAGCGTGTCCGCGATGTCGCCGAGCGCGAGAAGCTGCCGACGCGGCGCAAGGGCTACACCCAGAAGGCGATGGTCGGCGGCCACAAGGTCTATCTGCGCACCGGCGAGTACGACGACGGCCGCCTCGGCGAGATCTTCATCGACATGCACAAGGAAGGCGCCGCCTTCCGCTCGCTGATGAACAATTTCGCCATCGCCATCTCGCTCGGCCTGCAATACGGCGTGCCGCTCGAGGAGTATGTCGAGGCCTTCACCTTCACCCGCTTCGAGCCGGCCGGCCTCGTCCAGGGCAACGAGGCGATCAAGAACGCGACCTCGATTCTCGACTACGTGTTCCGCGAGCTCGCCGTCTCCTATCTCGCCCGCAACGATCTCGCCCATGTCGATCCGAGCGAGATCGGCGCGACCGCCATGGGCTCGGGCGACGCCCAGGGCGATCTCGAGGAGACGCCGGCGCTCGAGGCGCATCGCTTCCTGTCGCGCGGCCTGACGCGCGGCGCGCTCGCCGATCGTGTGGTCGTCTATGCGAACCAGGGACTGCAATCGGCCGTCGCCGAGGCGCGCGGCGTGCCAGGGCCGGTCGGCCGGCTCCAGGACGAGCTGCGCGGTGCCTTCAATGGCCCGGTCGGCGGCTTCGACGGTTCGGCCGCGCTCGACGTCTCGGCCATGGCCGTCACCGTCACCGAGACGGTCGGCTCCATGCACTCGATGTCGAAGGCCGACCGGCGCGCCGAGGCCCGCGTCAAGGGCTATGAGGGCGAGGCCTGCGGCGAGTGCGGCAACTTCACGCTCGTCAGGAACGGCACCTGCCTGAAATGCGACACCTGCGGCGGCACCACCGGCTGCAGCTGATCGCGACGCATCGGGAGGCGGGGCCGGGTCGGTCCCGCCTCCGACGGTTTTTTCGAGTTGGCGCGCGTCGCTGCGCTCCGCCAGAGGGTCTGAGGTCATGTTTCTTTTCAATCGCAAGCCGGACATCGAGGCGGTCCATCTGCTCGCCGACCATCTCGAGGCGGTGCTCAACCTCGCCGAGGAGATGCGCCGCTACGGCTTTGCGCCGCGTGATGCCGCCGGCCTGACGGCGGTCGAGACAATGGCCGAGCTCGCCCGTCTCGACGATTTCGTCGCACGGCTCGAGGATATCGAGATGGCCATGCTGGCGAAGATCGGCCATGCCCGCCGCTCGGCCACCCGTCTCGCCCGCGCCGACCAGCGCCTGCAGCCCTTCGCCCAGCTCTTCTCGGCCGGCACCCAGGCGCTGATCGATGCGGTGCCGCGGATCACCGATCCGAGCGAGGATCATTTCAACCATCGCGGCCAGGCGCTGGTTTTCCTGAAGCAGCGCAATCTGATCGAGGACGACCGCGGCAATCTCGACGGCGTCGGCGAATTGCGGGTCGCCAGCGACTTCCGCGTGATCGGTTTCGTCACGCTGGAGACGCTGGCCGAGCTCTGCAATTCCTGCCTGACGGCACTCGATACCCACTACGGGCTCTATGAGCGCGAGGACGAGCCGCCGGCGACCGCGATTGCGCCCGCCCCCGCAGGCACCTCGGAAGCGGCCGGCCCGATTGTCGCCGTGACGGCCGCGGCTCCAGACCTTGCCGCTGATGAGCTTTCGGCGCCCGGCCTGCCGACATCCATCGCAACGGACGCGCCGGCGACGGGCGAGAGCGAGGCCATGCCGGTCGCCGAGGGGCCGGCCCGCCTCGGCGACCGTCTTCGCGGGATCGCCGGAGAGGCTGAGGCCACCGGGGGCGATGCCGCCAGGGCCGATGACACCGTCGAAGTCCTGCGTGCCACCGTCAATCATGTCGAGGAGGCGATCGCCGAGGCGGCCGAGCCGATCGCGGTGCCGGCGGCGCGTTTGGGCGCCGAGGAGACGGCGACGGCGGTGGCCATCGCCCTCGATGCGTCTGCGGCCGCTGCCATCGCCGCAATCGAGGATCAGGACGAGCCCGTCGATCTCCATGCCTTCGCCGCCGGGTCGGCCGGGATCACGCCTGCGGACGCGGCCGCGAATGCGACCGGCGATGCGGCTGCGGCATCTTCCCTCGAGACTTCTGCCGACAATTCCCTCGCGGCTGCCGATGCCCCGGCGCCTGTCGCCCCTCGCCGAAGGCGAGACGACGCGGCCTCCTCGCCGGCACCGGTGCGCAATCGCGCCGCTCGCCACGGTCGATCGTCGCCGCGAGCGATCCGAGCCAGCCATCGCCGCGAGCGAAGCCGAGCCAGCCATCGCCGCGAGCGAAGCCGGCCAGCCATCGCCGCGAGCGAAGCCGGCCGCCATCGCCGCGAGCGAAGTCGTCGCGCCGCTCGCCACGGTCGAGCCGGTCGTCGCCGCGAGCGATGCCGAGCCGGCTGTCGCCGCGAGCGAGATCGAAGGTCCGGCAAGGCCTGCTGATGCGATCGACGGCACGGCGGCGTCGGCGACGGCCGCCGAAGTGATGGCTGCGCCGGCTCCCGCTGAGACCGCCCTTGCGAGCGACGATCCGTCCGCGGTTGCGGCGGCCGATGCCAGCTCCGCCACATCCGAGGCCGGCTCTTCCGGCACCGATGCCGGCACCGTGGCCGATCCGCGCCATCCGCCTCTGCTCACGCAGGACATTCCGGCTCTTCCCCGCTTCGACGACGGTCCCGAGGTTCAGTCGAAGAAGCCGGTTTTCGGCAAGCGCGGTGTCGCTGAAGCCGAGCCGGCCACGCCGCCGGCATCTGTCGCCGCCAGCCGCACGCGCCACTGAGCCGCGGAGGGGCGAGCGGCGCTCGCCCTCATCGTCGCAACTGTCCGATCCGCGATGGGTGTCCGCCATTGCCGGCGGCTTCCGCATGCCGACGCCGTGGCACGGCCCGCGAAAGGGGCCTAAGCTCGCAAGCCAGAGCGATTCCGGAGAAGGCTGTCATGAGCGGCGCAGACGAGGACCAGGCGGGCGGGATCGTCACGGCGGCGATGCTGGTGATCGGCGACGAGATCCTGTCGGGCCGCACCAAGGACAAGAACATCGGCTTCCTCGCCGAGCACCTGACGATGATCGGCATCAGGCTGAAAGAGGTGCGGATCGTCGCCGACGACGAGCGCGCGATCATCGAGGCGCTGAACGCGCTGCGTGACCGCTACGACTACGTGTTCACCTCGGGCGGCATCGGTCCGACCCATGACGACATCACCGCCGATGCCATCGCCCGGGCTTTCGGTGTCGCCATCGACATCGATCCGCGCGCGGTCGCGCTGATGCAGCCGCACTATGAGGCGCGCGGCCTCGAGCTGACGCCGACACGGCTGCGCATGGCGCGCATTCCCGCCGGGGCCGAGCTCGTCGCCAATCCGGTGTCGATCGCGCCGGGCTTTCGCATCGGCAATGTCGTCGTCATGGCCGGCGTGCCGAACATCATGCAGGCGATGCTGCTCTCCGTGACACCTGAGTTGCGTACCGGGCGGCGCATGCTGTCGGAGACGCTGACGGTGTGGCGGCCGGAAAGCGAGATCGCCGAGATCCTGCGGGCGAGCCAGACGGCGTTCCCCGACGTGCCGATGGGCAGCTATCCCTTCGTCGAGGCCGGCCGGTTCGGGGCACAGCTCGTGCTGCGTTCGACCGATCCGCAGCGTCTCGCCGCAGCGCTCGCCGAATTGAGAACGGCCCTCACCGCCGCCGGCCTCATTTCCTGATCCGGCTCGCCCCGACCCGCGGGCGGACGTCGTGGCATCCCCCGACACCGGCGGGTCATCGCAACATCCACCGGCCCCGTGGGAGCGACCGGCGGCGCCCCGTTCGCCGATGTCAGGCGCCGCGCGGGAGCTGGCGACTTTCGCCGGAATTGCCGGTCGGAATTGCGGGCCTTGCCGGGGGAACGGCCGCGCGGCACTCTCACCCCCGGCGCCGCCGAGCAGGGAGCCCGGCGCGATCGGACAGGGAGACGGCGACATGACGGAGCAATCGGCCGGCGGGGCGACGCGGGCGAACCGGGCCTTCACCGGCATCGCCACCTTCATGCGGGCACCGCATCAGAGCGATCTCGCCGGCCTCGACGCCGACGTCGCCGTCCTCGGCGTGCCTTTCGACGAGGGCTCGCCCTTCGCGCCGGGCTCGCGCTTTGCGCCGCGCACCATCCGCGAGCATTCGATGCGCCTCGGCAGCTCCGGCCTCTACGACATCGAGAACGACCGCCACTATCTGCGCGAGCTGCTCGGCCGCCGCCGCCTCGCCGATGCCGGCGACGTCGACATCCTGCCGAGCCGGGCCGACCTCTCCATGGCCAATCTGACGCGCGACGTCGCCATGATCCGCGAGCGCGGCGCCCGGCCGATCGTCGTCGGCGGCGACCACACCATCACCTTTCCCGTCGTGCGCGCCTTCGACGAGCCGATCCACGTCATCCAGCTCGATGCCCATCTCGACTATTTCCCGGTCATGCAGGACATGACCTACACCAACGGCCAGGCCTTCCGCCTGCTGCATGGTCTCGGCCATGTGAAAAGCCTGACGCAGATCGGCATCCGTAGCTGGCGCGACCTGGAGTCGAACGCCGCCGATGCACGGGCGGCCGGCGGGCGGATCGTCACCATTCCCGAGCTGCGCGCCAAGGGTATCGCCGCGGCGATCTCGCATCTGCCGGCGGGCGAGGCCTGCTATGTCAGCATCGACGTCGATGCCTATGATATGCCGCTGGTGCCCGGCTGCGTCTCGGCCGAGCCGGGCGGCTTCCACTTCGAGGAGCTGCGCGATACGCTGAAGGCGATCGCGGAGCGCTTCCCGGTCCGCGGCTTCGACTTCGTCGAGGTCAACCCGCAGCTCGATGTCGGCACCGGCGTCACGAGCTATCTGGGGGCGCTCACCATCGCCATGTTTCTCGGCTTCATCGAGGCGGCGCGGAGCTGACCCGATCGCCGCGGTGCCGGCCGCCGCCAAGCGAGGAAACGGACCAGGATGCAGTTCTCCGAGCCACTCGTCGCCGGCCGTCTCGTGCGGCGCTACAAGCGCTTCCTCACAGATGTGCTGCTCGAGGATGGCACCACCGTCGTCGCCACCTGTGCCAATACCGGCTCGATGATGGGCCTGATCGCGCCCGGCAACCGCGTCATGCTTTCGGTTTCGGCGAGCCCGACCCGCAAATATCCGCACACATTGGAGATGATCGAGACCGATCTGGGGGCGGGACCCGTCCTCGTCGGCGTCAATACCGGCCACCCGAACCGTCTCGTCGAGGAGGCGGTCGCCGCCGGCCGGATCGCCGAGGTCGCGGGCTATTCCGACATCCGCCGCGAGGTCAAATATGGCCGCAACAGCCGCATCGATCTCCTGCTCGCGGGGGCCGGCCTGCCGGACTGCTATCTGGAGGTGAAGAACGTCCACCTGTCGCGGCGGCACGGCCTCGCCGAGTTTCCCGACAGCATCACCGAGCGTGGCGCCAAGCATCTGGACGAACTCGCCGACATGGTGCGTGCCGGTCATCGCGCGGTGATGATGTTCCTCGTTCAGCGCGCCGATGCGCAGGGCTTTGCGCTCGCCCGCGACGTCGATCCAACCTATGGCGCGGCCTTCGACCGGGCTCGGGCGGCGGGTGTCGAGATGCTCTGTTACCGCTGCCGGCTGAGCCCGGCGGCGATCGAGGTCGACGAGGCCGTGCCGGTCGATGAGCCATTGAGGCCGACGGGCAGGAGGAATGCCGATATGCCGGAGGCGGGTCGCCCGAATGGCACGCCGAAAGCGCGAAAGCCGGCTGCAACGACGAAAGCCGGAGCTACCGGGACGCCCGGCGAGGCCGGGAAGGCCAAGTCGGACGGCAAGGCAGGCAAAGCCGGAAAGGGCGTCAAGGTCGGCGCGGCGCGTGCCCGCGAGGCCACCGCGACTGCCGCGGCTGCGTCCGGCAAGACGGCCGCACCTGCCGGGAAAATGCCGCCGACGCGACGATTGCGCTCGCGAACAAAATCCCCATAATTCCCTGAAGGAAGACCGTCCGGCGGAACGCGAGGCGGACGCGACGGCCCCGGCCCTGGCCCGGATAGCGCGTCGGACGCCGATCTTGCGTCGGGGGACAGAGCCAGACCCGAGACAGATCCAGACCCGAGACAGATCCAGACCCGAGACAGATCCAGACCCGAGACAGATCCAGACCCGAGCACGAGAGATTATGACCCTTGACGTCGCGCGCCCGGAGGTCCGGGACAGCAACAAGATCCGTCTCTACGGGCCCGAGGCCTTCGCCGCCATGCATCGGGCCGGCCGCCTCGCCGCCGAGGCGCTCGACCTGCTCGTGCCCCATGTCGTGCCGGGCGTCACCACCGAGGAACTCGACGAACTCGTCTACCGTTTCGCCATCGCCAACGATGCGGTGCCCGCGCCGCTCTGCTACCGCGGCTTCCCCAAATCGATCTGCACCTCGATCAACCATGTGGTCTGCCACGGCATTCCTGCACCCAAACCCTTGCGCGACGGCGACATCCTCAACATCGACGTGACGCTGATCGTCGAGGGCTGGCACGGCGATTCCTCGCGCATGTACACGGTCGGCGAGGTCTCGCGCCGTGCCATGCGTCTCATCGAGGTAACCTACGAGGCGCTGCTGCGCGGACTGGCGGCAGCACGCCCCGGCAACACCACCGGCCATATCGGCGAGGCGATCCAGACCTTCGCGGAGGCCGAGCGTTGCGCCGTCGTCCGCGACTTCTGCGGCCACGGCCTCGGCGATGTCTTCCACGACCGCCCCAACATCCTGCACTACGGTCGGGCGGGCGAGGGACCGGTGCTGCGGCCGGGCATGATCTTTACCATCGAGCCCATGATCAATCTCGGCAAGCCCGGTGTGAAGGTGCTGCCGGACGGCTGGACGGCGGTCACGCGCGACCGCTCGCTTTCGGCCCAGTTCGAGCACTCGGTCGGCATCACCGAGGACAGCTGCGAGGTATTCACCCAGTCGCCGAAGGGCTACGACAAGCCGCCTTATCTGCCGTCCTGAAGCGGACGCCGGGGGCGGATGTGGCGCGTGGCTCCTTCCGAGATGACGAGAGCGCCGGCGGCGAGGACGTGTCGGCACCGGCCGGCAGCGGTCATCGCGAACGGCTGCGCGAGCGCTTCCGGAGCGGTGGCGCCGACGCCATGCCCGACTACGAGCTGCTCGAGCTGCTGCTCTTCCGCTCGATCCCGCGCCGCGACACCAAGCCTCTCGCCAAGGCGCTGATCGCCCGTTTCGGCTCCTTCGCCGAGGTTCTGAGCGCGCCCGAGAGCCGGCTGCGCGAGGTGCCGGGCGTCGGCGCAACCGTCGCGACCGACCTGGCGCTGGTGCGCGCCGCGGCACTGCGCCTCGCCCGCGGCGAGGTCCGCAACCGCCAGGTGCTCGGCTCCTGGACAGCGGTGCTCGACTATTGCCGCTCGGCCATGGCCTTCGAGATGCGCGAGGAGTTCCGTATCATCTTCCTCGACAAGAAGAACCGCATCCTCGGCGACGAGGTCCAGCAGCGCGGCACCGTCGACCACACGCCGGTCTATGTCCGCGAGATCGTCAAGCGCTCGCTGGAGCTTGCCGCCACCGCCATCATCCTGGTGCACAACCATCCCTCGGGCGACCCGACCCCCTCGCGCGCCGACATCGACATGACCGCCCAGATCGTCGAGGCCGCCAAGCGCCTCGGCATCACCGTGCACGACCACATCATCATCGGCCGCAACGGCCATGCGAGCTTCCGCGGCCTCGGTCTGATGTGAGGGATGGCTGCTGCTCGAGGCGTGTGGAGGTCTCTCCGTCGGGCGCCGGATCGGACCCGATCCTTCACCGCCGTCCGGCCGCCGGCACGCTCGCTCGGGCGCTCCCGGTCAACCGCGTGATGCTGACGACCGCCCCGTCGACCATGTCGCGCAGCGCCTCGACATCATCGAGCGCCTCGGCGAAC
Organism: Hyphomicrobiaceae bacterium; assembly: GCA_041397765.1. GTDB lineage: Bacteria > Pseudomonadota > Alphaproteobacteria > Rhizobiales > Hyphomicrobiaceae > JAWKWA01. The sequence goes on from JAWKWA010000005.1 coordinate 191,444, forward strand.
ACCGTGGCGAGGCCCGGCACCCGGATCTCCCCCGCCGTCGCGATCGGCGTCGCCCCATAGCCGAGCACGATGTCGTCGCGGTCGGGAATGAAGGCGATCTCGCCCCTCTTCAGCACGTCGCGCGAGGAGAGCTCGCGATAGGCCTCGAACGGCGTGTCGATCCACACCAGCCGGCCCCAGAAGCGCAGCGTCGAATGGAGCGGCAGGCCGAGCCAGACGATCTCCGCGGTCTGATTGGCAAGGAGCCGCGCCCGGATGCGGACGCCGGAGGATTCGATCAGCAGGTGACGCATCGGGCCACTCCGGTCGGACGGGCTGGCGGCCCGGCCCGTCCCGCCCGCCGATCAAGCCGGCGGCGGACCGAACACCAACACCGCGTTGAGGCCGCCGAAGGCGAAGGAGTTCGACATGGCATGCGTCACCTTGGCCTTGCGGGCCTCGTTCGGCACATAGTCGAGGTCGCATTCGGGATCGGGCTCGCTGAGCCCGATGGTCGGCGGCAGCATGCCCTCGTTGATCGCCTTGATGCAGGCGATCGCCTCGACCGCCCCGCCCGCCCCGAGCAGATGGCCGTGCATGGATTTGGTCGAGGACACGGCGAGGCTGTCGGCCGCCTTGCCGAACACACCGCGGATCGCCCGCGTCTCGTTGGCGTCGTTGATGGCGGTCGCCGTGCCGTGGGCGTTCAGATACTGGATGTCGGAGGGGGCAAGGCCCGCATCCTCGAGTGCGAGGCGCATCGCCTCCTTGGGGCCCTCGATATCGGGATTGACCATGTCGCGGGCATCGCCCGTCATGCCGAAGCCCTTGATCTCGGCGAGGATCCGGGCGCCTCTCGCCTTCGCATGGCCGAGCTCCTCGAGCACCAGCAGCCCCGCGCCCTCGCCGAGCACCGTGCCGTTGCGACGCTTGGAGAACGGGAAGCAGCCCTCGGGCGAGAGCACGCGCATGGCCTGCCAGGCCCGCATGGTGCCGTAGTCGAGCACCGCCTCCGAGGCTCCCGAGATGCCCAGATCGACGAGCCCCGAGCCGATGAACTGGTAGAGCAGGCCGATCGCATGCGCCGCCGTCGAGCAGGCGCTGACGGTGCCGAAGGTCGGCCCCTTGATGCCGTATTCGATGCCGACATGCGCGCAGGCCGACGAGCCGATGATGCGCAGCAGCGTCAGGGGGTGCGTCGCCTTCTTCTTCAGGATGAAGAGGTCGCGATAGGCCGTCTCGAAGGTGGTGAGCCCGCCCGCGCCCGAGCCGACGATCGAGGCGGCGCGCAGCCCGTTCTCGAGCGGCATCGGCAGGCCGGACTGCAGCATCGCCTCATGGGCGGCCGCGCCCGCGAACTGCGAGTAGCGGTCGGCGTAGGGCAGCACCTTGTCGCGCTTCAGATGCTGAAGGCGCGCCTTGGGGTCGAAGTCCTTCACCTCGCCGGCGATGGTGATGTAGAGGTCCTCGGTCGGGAAGGTCGTGATCGGACCGACGCCGCAGCGCCCCGCCATCATCGACGACCACAGCTCCTCCACCGATCCCCCGATCGGCGTGATCGCCCCGAGCCCCGTGACGACCACGCGGCGCTGACCGTTGACTTTGCTCATCTTTCCCTCTGCAAGGCTCGACGTGATCGCCGCCGGGGGCCTGCACCCCCGCCTGCCCGTCCCCCTCGGCCGGTCGCTTCTCGCGGCGGCCGGGTCAGGCACAAACGAAACGAGGGCCGCGAGGAAGCCTTATCGGCTCCTGCAGCCCCTTGATCCTCGTTTTTCCATCCCGCCGGCAAGGCCGCCTCGGGCGCGGATGATGCCGCGCCGCCCGGGGTCATGCACGGCCAGTCACCGTCCTCAGGCCGCGGCCCCTTGCGCCTTCACGAGAGCGCCGACCCGCTCGACCACCGAGCCGACCGTCTTGAAGTCCTCGACTTCCTCGTTGGCGTTGTAGGGAATCTCGATGCCGAACTTGTCCTCGATGTCGAACACGATCATGGCCAGATCGAGCGACTCGATGTCGAGATCCTCGAGCTTCGTCTGAAGCGTGATCTCCTTGTCGGGGCTCTTCATGTGCTTCTTCAGGATCTCGATGATCTTGGTTGCGACGTCGTCCATGCTCGTCTCCCTGACCACGCCCCTGGGGCAGCGGGCGGTCGCTGCGGAACTTTGACCAACCTAGCTAGAGCAGACCGCCGATGAGGGCAAGCTTGCCGCCGCGAGAAGGCAAATGAGCCGCACGGATGAAATGTCCCCTCCCCCGTCGCGGCCGGCCGCCCCCGCCCGCCGGCCTGCGGGTCGCCGAACGGCCACTGCGGGCCGGGAACGCCCGTGATATGTCTTTCTTAGGGCCGCCACGCCCAGAATGGCGGGTGCCGATGCGAGCGCCCGCTGCCGGCCGCCGCGCCGCCCAAGCTGGAGATCGACCGAGCCATGCCCCACTCCCGCCCTGACGAGACACCGGCCTCGCCCGCCAGCATGCCCTGGCTCGCGCGCTATCCCGCCGGCATCGACTGGCACCAGCGCTTCTCGCCCTCGCCCGTGCACGAGATGCTCGACCGCGCCGCCGACCGCTATCCGAGGAAGACCTGCACCCATTTTCTCGGCCGCGAGATGAGCTATGGCGAGATCCAGCGTCTCGTGAACCATGCGGCGGCGGGCCTGCAGCGGCTCGGCGTCGGCCGGGGTGTCAAGGTCGGGCTCTTCCTGCCCAACTCGCCGACCTTCGTCGTCGCCTACTACGCGGTGCTGAAGGCCGGCGGCACGGTCGTCAATTTCAATCCGCTCTATTCGCTGGAAGAGCTCGAGCACCAGATCCGCGATTCCGGCACCGAGCTGATGGTCACGCTCGACCTGAAGGTGCTGTTCGCCAAGGTCGAGGCGCTGATCGCCAAGGGCATCCTCAAGCGTGCCGTCGTCGCCTCCTTCGCCTCGCTGCTGCCGGCGGTGAAATCGGCGCTGTTCCGCCTGACCAAGGGCCAGGATCTGGCGAGCCCCGCCTCATCGACGGTCGCCGACCGTATCGTGCTCCAGGACACGCTCATCGCCAACGACGGCCGTCCCGACCCCGTCGCCATCGATCCCTTCACCGATCTGGCGGTGCTGCAATATACCGGCGGCACCACTGGCACGCCGAAGGGCGCCATGCTGACCCACGCCAATGTCACCGTGAATGTCGAGCAGGTGACGGCCTGGTGCCCAGGCCTCGAATATGGCGAGGAGCGGGTGATGGGCATCCTGCCCTTCTTCCACGTCTTCGCCATGACCGTCGTCATGAATTTCGGCGTCGCCCGTGCCGCCGAGCTGGTGCTGATGCCGAAATTCGAGATCATCGAGGCTTTGAAGCTGATCGGCGCCATGAAGCCGACCGTGCTGCCCGGCGTCCCGACGCTCTTCAACGCCATCCTCAACAATCCCCGCACCAAGCGCTACGACATGAGCTCGCTGAAGTTCTGCCTGTCGGGCGGGGCCGCGTTGCCGCTCGAGGTGAAGCGCGGCTTCGAGACGCTGACCGGGGCCAAGCTCGTCGAGGGCTATGGCCTGTCGGAGACCTCGCCGGTCGCGACCGTCAATCCGCTCGAGGGCCCGGTGAAGGAGGGCTCGATCGGCCAGCCGCTGCCGGGCACCCGCATCTCGATCCGCTCGCTGGAGGACCCGACGAAGGCGCTCGGCCTCGGCGAGGACGGCGAGATCTGCATCGCCGGACCCCAGGTCATGGCCGGCTACTGGCAGAAGCCCGAGGACACCGCCGCCGTCATGACGGGCGAGTTCTTCCGCACCGGTGACATCGGCCATATGGACGAGGAAGGCTTCACCTTCATCGTCGACCGGCTGAAGGACATGATCAACGCCTCCGGCTTCAAGATCTATCCCCGCCGCGTCGAGGAGGTGCTCTACGAGCACCCGGCCGTCGAGGAGGTGATCGTCATCGGCATCCCCGACCAGTATCGCGGCGAGGCGCCGAAGGCCTTCGTCAAGTTGCGCGACGGCAAGTCCGCGACGCCCCAGGAGCTGACCGAGTTCGTCCGCCCCAAGCTCTCCAAGATCGAGCTGCCCGCCGAGATCGAGATCAGGTCGAGCCTGCCCAAGACCATGGTCGGCAAGCTCTCGAAGAAGGAGCTGAAGGCCGAGGAGGCGGCAAAGCGCAAAGGCGGTTGAGCGCGGCGACCGGGGCCGCCACCCGAGAAGGAGGACCCATCGGGGACGCCGCCGCATCGTCCAGCCGGTTCAGCCCGTCCGGTAGACCGCCACATCCCAGGCGATGCCGGCGGCCTCACTGCCGACCCGCACCTTGTCGACGAGCGGCCAGCCCGTGGCCTCGAGCCCTTGCCAGATGCGGTCGGCATTGCGCTTCCAGTTGGGCTTGTCGGGGCGCGGCACGACGAGCGAGACGACGACGGCGGCAACTTCCTGAGCGGCTTCGACCTTGGCCTTCAGCACGCCGACCGGATCGTCGAGAAAATAGAGCGCCTCGGCGCAGACGAGCGCGCCGACCGGGCGGTCCGGCATGGGGAACGCCTCGATGCTGGTGGTGATCGTCTCGGACGGGATCGGGCTTGCCGGCATGGCGGCGAGCGCCGTCGCCGACAGATCGACACCGATATAGCGCGTCACCTCGCCCGGCCGCAGCCAGGCGAGCAGCGGACACCGCCCGGCGCCGAGATCGATCACCTCGCCTCGCGCGTGCTGGCCGATCAGTGAGGCCATGACCGCGTGGCGGAGCTGCTCGTGCGGCTTCTCGAGGAAGTCCCAGCGGCCCTCGCTGTATTCGCGCTCCCAGTCGTGGCCCCCGCCCGCCGCCCTGCCGCCTGCCATGTCGCCCGTCCCTTCGCCACTGCTCATCGCGTCACCACCACCTGGATCGGCGTCGGGTTGAAGTCGTTGCAGGGGTTCAGCACCTGCGGGCAGTTCGAGATGACCGCCAGCACGTCCATCTCCGCGCGCAATTCCACATGGTCGCCGGCCTTGGAGGCCCCGAGCGCGATCGCCGCCTCCCCCGCCGCCCCGACCGGCACCGACATGAACCAGTTGATGTTGGGCACGATGTCGCGCCAGCCGAGACCATGGGCGGCGAGCGCCTCGAGGAAGTTCTCCCGGCAGCCCGTGTTCGCAACGCCGTAGAGCATGCGGTTCGACCACTTGGAGCAGCAGCCGCCGATGGTGTCGTGACCGCCGAACGTGTCGCCGACGATCGTCATCAGGGGATTGGCATAGTCGGAATAGAGCACGTGGCCGGTGGTCAGCAGGATGGTGCCGGCCTTCTTGATGGTGTTGGGATGGAAATAGCGCTCGGTGGGGTCGGCGGCGTTGTAGACGAGGAAGTCGACCGCCTGCCGGCCTTCGAGATCGACGATCCGCAGATGCTCGCCCTTCGCGATCACCCGCGACCACGGCCGCCTCGCCGGGACGACCTCGTCATGCACGATGGTCCGATCGCTCATCTGGCGGGTCTCGCTTCCTGAAAGCCCGTTGAGGAACCATGAGGGAATGCCCGGCGGGCGGATCATGGCCGGCGCCCGGTGCCTGCGGGGAGGACCTGTCGGCCGGGCCCGAGGGCCGGCGCGTCCCCGTCCGCTCGAGCCATGCGCGCAACGATGCCCTGCCAACAGAGGCTCGACTTTCCCTGACGGGCCGGACAAAAGCAAGCATGCGCGACGGGACCGGACCTGGAATGGGCCTCGCCAGCAGGAGGATCGGCGCGAATGGCGCAGGACGATGGCAAGGCGCCGGATGGCGCAGGAGGCACGGGACCCCGCCCCTCGCACGGCGCGACGGTCGTCACCGGTGGCGTCCCGCCTCGTGAGGCACCAGCCGCGAGCGCCCTCAGGCCGCGGATCGTGCTGCCGCTACTGGCGGGCATCGCCGTTGCCGGCTCGCAGATGTTCATCGTCTCGCCGCTGCTGCCCGACATCGCCCGCGATCTCGGCCAGTCGATCAGCAGTCTCGGACTTGCCGTCTCGGGCGGCAGCCTCGGCACGGCGGTCATGGCGGCCCTGTCGGTGCCCGTGCTCGACCGTTTCCCGAGGGTCGGCGTGCTGACGGGCGCCCTCGCCTTCCTCGCCGCCATGATCGCGCTCGTCGCGGCATCGACCAGTTTTGCGGTGTTCGCGGTCGCCTTCGCACTCGCCGGCGCCGCCGTCGGCGTGCTCCTGCCGACCACTTATGCGCTCGCCGCCGACATCTCCGCCGAGCACGAGCGCACCCGCCTGCTCGGCCTCGTCCTGCTCGGCTGGTCGCTGAGCTTCTTCCTGCAGCCGGTTGCCAGCGAATTCGGCGACGTGCTCGGCTGGCGCGGCGCCTTCGCGCTGATCGCCGGGGTGGCGCTGCTCACCGCCCTCGCCGACCTGACGCTGCCCCGCCGGGCGCCGGCCGGCACCGGCATCGGCTTTTCCGCCTATGGCGCGGCCCTGGCGATCCCGGCCGTGAAGCCGCTGCTCGGCGCCTGCGTCGCCTTCATGGCGGCCTTCTATGGCGTCTATCCCTATTGGGGCGCGGCATTCCGCGCCGCCCATGGCGGCGATGCCTCGGCGGCGAGCGTGCTGGCGGTCGCCTATGGCGCCGGCTTCATGATCTCCGGTCTCATCGTCTCGCGCTGGCTTGCCCGCTATTCCACCTGGGTGGTGCTGATCGGCGCGGTCCTTTGCCTCGTTGCCACCTATTCCGTCCTCGGCCGCGCCATCGCCGACGAGCGGTCGATCATCGCCTGGGCTTTCGGCCTCGGCCTCGTCAACAATGCCGGCCTCTCCTCGCTGATCGGCTCGCTCGCCTCGCTCTCGAACGAGCGGCGCGGCAGCCTGATGGCGATCTATTCCGCCGTCACCTATGTCGGCTTCACGGTCGGCGCGGCCGCCATGGGGCCGGTGTTCGAGCGCTACGGCATCGGCGTCAACGGTGCCGTCTCTGCCTCGATCCTGGTGATGGGGCTGCTGTCCGCGATCATCGCCCGACGCGCCAGCCTGCGCCGCTAGAGGTTGTCCATTCGGTCCGGACGACGGGCGCATCTGCCGCCGCCCTGCCATGACCGGGCGGCATGGCGGGGCCCGCCTCGGATTGCCGATGGCCGCAAAGCATTGAAAGAGTGAGAAAAAGCGAACGAGCCGCAACGACCCGGCCGACCGTGCCGCCACCCCCCGCCGCAATCCTCTCTTGATCCCGGTCAAGGCCCGATGGGCCCGGCAGGGCGAATGTCCTCTCGCCAATTCGGAGGGCCTGACCATGCTGTTCGATCGCAAGGACTACAAATATTGCAAACGTGTCGACCGGACCGTGTCGACACTGCAGACCGAGGGGGAGTGCCGCGAGCACCACAATTGCGCCGAGGGGCGCTGCCCGCTCGAAACCGATTTCGACCGCCACGCGTTCGACAACATGGTGCGCTCGATCTCGGGGCTCGGCGTCGCCGCCTTGGGCGCGCGCCGTCCTCGCGACTGAGCCGGCAGCGCTAGAGCCTGATCGGTCGAGATGCGAGCGTCCGGGCGAGCATCGAAGGCGTTAATCAGACTCTAGATCAAAGAGTTAGAGCTTGTCCGACACGGCCGAGCCGATTCCAGCCAAGTCGGACATGCTCCGGAGCAGGTTCAGATCAATCGAATTCACGAACCCGCTCTAAGTTACTGATTTTGAGCACGTTCTACCGGCGAGCCGGCTTCCGCGTTCGCCTGGACGTGCTGTAGGGCAGCGCTCGCGACCGCGCCGTCCGCACCCGCACCCCCGCCACTTGACCACCCGGCATCCCGGAAGCCGCGATTGCGGCGATCCGGGATCTCGCCGTTCCGAGCCTCGACTGGCTCATGTCCGAGCTGGTGGAAAGCGGCTCGACCATGTCGGACATGCTCTCGATCTTTGTTTTACCGGTCTCGTTCACGGCTTCGATGCCGCCGCGGGCGCCGTCGCGGTCGCACCTGTAGCCATCGCCCGATCAGCCACCGGATCGCGCCCGCACCATCTGGATGATCCCGGAGAAGTCGACGCCGCCCGAGCCATCCCCGGCGAAGGCCTCGTAGAGCTGGGTCGCATGCCGGCCGAGCTCGGTCGCCGCGCCCGACTGACCCGCCGCCTCCTGCGAGAGCCTCAGATCCTTCAGCATCAGCTCGGCGGCAAAACCCGGCTTGTAGTCGCGATTGGCCGGCGAGGCCGGCACCGGCCCCGGCACCGGACAATAGCTCGTCAGCGACCAGCACTGTCCCGACGACTTCGAGGCGACATCGTAGAGCTTCTGGGCGTCGAGCCCGAGCTTCTCGGCGAGCACGAAGGCCTCGCCGACCGCGATCATCGAGATGCCGAGGATCATGTTGTTGCAGATCTTGGCGGCCTGCCCCGTGCCCGCGCCGCCGGTATGGACGACGGTGCGCCCCATCTTCTCCAGGATCGGCCGTGCCCGCTCGAAGGCCGCCGTCTCGCCCCCCACCATGAATGTGAGCGTTCCGGCCTCCGCACCCCCGGTTCCCCCCGAGACTGGCGCATCGAGCATCGCAAGGCCCTTCGCGCCGGCCGCCGCCGCCACCTCGCGCGCCGTCTTCACGTCGATCGTCGAGCAGTCGATCAAGAGCGTGCCCGGCCGCGCCGCGCCGATGACCCCGCCCGCGCCCGCCAGCACCTCGGCGACGTGACGCCCCGCCGGCAGCATGGTGATCACCACCTCGGCCGCCGCCGCCGCCTCGCCGGCCGACGAAGCGGCCCGGGCCCCCGCCTTGACCGCCCGCGCCAGCAGGGCGGGCTGCACGTCGAATGCGAGGACCTCGTGACCGGCCTTCAGCAGATTGCGGAGCATCGGTCCGCCCATATTGCCGGCCCCGATGAAGGCGATGCTTGTCATGTCGGCGGTCCTTCTGGTTCGCGGGATGAAGCGAGCGGTCGCCGGCGGTGACGCTCAGCCGAGCGCCATGCCGGCGAGCAGCCGGCGCGCGATCACCATGCGCATGATCTCGTTGGTTCCCTCGAGGATCTGATGCACCCTGACATCGCGCACCATGCGCTCGAGCGGGAAATCGCGCAGATAGCCATAGCCGCCATGGATCTGCAGCGCCTCGTTGCAGATGCGGAACCCCGCATCGGTCGCAAAGCGCTTGGCCATCGCGCAGCGTGCCGTGGCGTCGGGGTCGCGGCGGTCGAGCGCCTGGGCCGCCCGGCGCACCAGGAGCCGCGCCGCCTCGAGCTCGGTCGCCATGTCGGCGAGCTTGAACTGGGTGGCCTGGAAGGCGGCGATCGCCTCGCCGAACTGGCGCCGCTCGCCGGCGTAGTCGCGGGCCAGCTCCGTCGCCCGCCGCGCCGCCCCGAGCGAGCAGGCGCCGATATTGACCCGTCCGCCGTCGAGCCCGGCCATGGCGATGCGGAAGCCCTCGCCCTCCTCGCCGATGCGGTTGGCGACCGGCACCCGCGCGCCCTCGAACAGCACCATCGCGGTCGGCTGCGCATTCCAGCCGAGCTTGCGCTCCTCGGCGCCGAAGGAGAGCCCGGGCGTTCCCTTCTCGATGAGGATGCAGGAGATGCCCTTCGGCCCCTCGCCGCCCGTCCGGCACATCACCGCATAGATGTCGGAATGCCCGCCGCCGGAGATGAAGGCCTTGCCGCCGTCGAGCACGTAGTGATCGCCGTCGCGCACCGCCCGGGTCTTCAGCGAGGCTGCGTCCGATCCCGAGCCCGGCTCCGTCAGGCAGTAGCTGGCGAGGATCTCCATGGCGCAGAGGCGTGGCAGGAAGCGCTGGCGCAACGCCTCGCCGCCGAAGCGGTCGATCATCCAGGCGACCATGTTGTGGATCGACAGGAACGCCGCCGTCGTCACGCAGCCCGACGACAATTCCTCGAACAGGATCGCCGCATCGAGGCGGGAAAGGCCGGAGCCGCCGACATCCTCTCGCACATAGAGACCGGCAAAGCCGAGCCCGGCCGCCTTGCGAAGCGTCTCGACGGGAAAATGCCGCTCCTCGTCCCAGCGAGCCGCATTCGGCCACAGCTCCTCCTCGGCGAAGCTGCGGGCGGTCTCCTGGAATGCGATCTGATCCCCGGTCGGTGCGAAATCCATCGGCGGCGTGCTCCTCGGCTCATGAACGGCCGCCGGGGGATCGCGTCTCCCGCGCCCGATGCCGGCCAGATTGTGCCACCGATCCGCGCTCGACACCAATCGGGCAAAGGTCGTGCTTGGACGCGGCCGCGGCTCAACCCTCGTCGAGTGTCGCCGCCGCCAGGAACTGAGTCCGGCACAGCATGGCATAGATGCCGTCGCGCGCGATCAGCTCGCGATGCGTGCCGGTTTCCACCGCCCGTCCCTCGTCCATGACGCAGATGAGGTCGGCGCCCTGCACCGTCGACAGCCGGTGGGCGATGACGAGCGTGGTGCGGCCCCGGCTGAAGCGCTCGAGCGCATCCTGGACCAGCCGCTCCGACTCGGTGTCGAGCGCGCTGGTCGCCTCGTCGAGCAAAAGGATCGGCGCGTTCTTCAGGATGGCGCGGGCGAGCGCGAGGCGCTGGCGCTGGCCACCCGACAACCGCATGCCGCGATCGCCGATGACCGTGTCGTAGCCGTTCGGCAGCGCCCGGATGAAACGATGCGCGGCCGCCGCCTCGGCCGCCGCGAAGATCTCCTCGTCGCTCGCCCCGAGCCGGCCGAGCGCGATGTTCTGGCGCACCGTGTCGTTGAACAACGTGATGTCCTGGCTGACGATCGAGATCGACTGGCGCAGGCTGGCGATGGTGACGTCGCGGATCTCCTGACCGTCGATCGCGATGGTTCCTTCCTGGGGCTCGAAGAGGCGCGGCACCAGATTGATGACCGTGGTCTTGCCCGCCCCCGATCGCCCGACCAGTGCGACCGTGGTGCCGCCCTTCACCTCGAGCGAGAAATCGCGGATCGCCGGCACGTTCGCGTCATAGGCGAAGGTGACGTGGTGGAAGCCGATCGCCCCGGCCGAGACCTCGAGCGGCCGCGCGTCGGGCCGATCGACGATCCGCGGCTTCTCGTCGAGCATCTCGTAGACCCGCTCGAGCGCGCCGAGGCCCTCCTGCACGCGCGCGTTCAGATTGCCGAAGCCGCGGATCGGCTGGGCCGCCTGCAGCAACGCGGCGACGAAGCCCATGAAATCGCCGATCGAGGAGACGCCCGAGGAGAGGCGATAGCCGACGAAGGCGGTGACGCCGGCGAGTGCGAGGCCGCCGAGCGCCTCCAGCATCGGATCGAGCGCGGCACGCGCCCGGATCGCCTTCATGCGCAGCCGGTAGATCTGGTCGAAGCTGGAATTGGTGCGCTCGCCGGCATAGTCCTCGAGCCGGAAGGTCTTGATCAGCCGGACGCCGCCGAGGCTTTCCGACAGACCCGCGGTCATGTCGGCGAGCTCGGCCTGTGTGCGCCGCGCGACGCGCCTCAGCCGCTGGCCCATGCGCATGACCGGCAGCACCGCGACCGGATAGATGCCGAGCACGATCAGCGTCAGCACCGGGTCGATGTAGAACATCACCCCGACCGTCGCGATGATCGTCAGGATGTCGCGTACCGAGGTGTTGAGCGCGGCCGTGGCGGCGAGCTGGATCGCCTGGATGTCGTTCGTCAGGCGCGAGACGAGGTGGCCGGGCGTATCGCGGGCGAGGCGGGCGAAATCGGCCTTCAGGAGATGGGCATAGACGGCCTTCTGCAACTCGACCGTCATGCGCATGACGGTCTTGTTGGTGACGACCACCTGCAGATAGAGCGCCAGCGAGCGCGCCATGGTGATGCCGAGGATCGCCCCGATGATCGGCCACATCGAGGAGAAATCGCCGCCGCCGAGCGCGTTGAAGGCATATTTGACGATCAGGCCATAGGCGCCCGAAGCCGCCGCCACCACGGCCATGAGGGCAAAACAGACCGCAAGCTCGCCGATCCGGCCGCGGACCCAATCCTTGAGGAAGCGCTTCAGCAGTGCCGAGGCGCGCGCGTCGATCCGCACGGGGCCTTCGCCCGGCCCGGCGGGATCACTCGCCGCCTTGGCCGTTCGATCGGCCGGGGACCTCTCTGGCGTCTCCTGCAAGGCCTCGTCAACTCCGCTCTGACCGGCCGGCCGGTCGCGCCTCGACTATCGGCATTCTTCGGCCCGGCACCGCTCGTGCCGGCCAGCCAGGGCATGCCGGCTATTGCGCGTCGGGCTCGAGCAGCCGGTGCAGATGGACGATGAAATACCGCATATGCGCGTTGTCGACGGTGCGCTGGGCCGCCGCCTTCCAGGCTTCATAGGCCTTCTTGTAGCTCGGATAAATGCCGACGACGTCGAGATGCTCGAGGTCCTCGAACACCACGCCGTCGAGCGAGGCGAGCTCGCCGCCGAAAACGAGGTGCAGGAGCTGCTTGTTCTCGACCTTGTGCGGCCCGCTCTCCATGGCTGTCGTCTCCTCGCTCTGACAGCCCTCGGGGACTGCAGCGTTCATGGCGTGGTGAATCGGCCACCCGGCCGCGCGTCCTTCCTGCAACAGGGGGTGGGGCGGCGGCAAGCCCCCACATCCGCGATCGGCACGAGACCTGTCCCCCTCTCAGCCGATCGCCGCATCGGCGAGGAGCCCGAGGAACACGATCGCCCCCAGATGGTGGTTCGACCGGAACCGCGCGAGGCAGTTGGCGCCATCGCCGATGTCGAGCGTGCGGATCTGCCAGATCATATGCAGGCCGGCGAGCCCGAGCCCGAGAAAGGCGAGGGGGCCGCCCCCCGCGAGCGCGACCGCAAGCCCGAGCCCGCCGAGCGTCAGCCCATAGAAGACCGTCAGCCACGGCTTGGTCCTGGCCCCGAAGCGCAGAGCCGTCGATTTGAGGCCGATGAGCGCGTCGTCCTCCTTGTCCTGGTGGGCATAGATCGTGTCGTAGCCGATGATCCAGGCGATCGCGGCGGCATAGAGCGCGACGGCCGGCCAGTCGAGCGTGCCGAGCCGGGCCGCAAAGCCCATCAGCGCCCCCCAGCCGAAGGCGAGCCCGAGCACCGATTGCGGCCAGTGCGTGACCCGCTTCATGAACGGGTAGATCGCGACGATGCCGAGCGAGGCGATGCCGAGGAGGATCGTGAAGCGGTTGAACTGGAGGAGCACGAGCAGCCCGGCGAATGCGAGGCCGATCATGAAGAGCTTGGCCGCCCGCACCGAGATCTGGCCCGAGGGAATGGGCCGCGAGCGGGTGCGCTCGACCTTGGCGTCGAAGTCCCGGTCGACGAGGTCGTTATAGGCACAGCCCGCCGCCCGCATGACGAATGCGCCGGCAAGGAAGAGCGCCAGATGCCAGGGGCTCGGATACGGATCGCCGGCGGCGATGGCAGCGAGCGCCGACGACCACCAGCACGGCCACATCAGCAGCCAGGCCCCGATCGGCCGGTCGGCCCGGGCGAGCCGGAGATAGGGCTTCACGGCCTCGGGTGCCAGCCGGTCGACCCAGTTGCCGGGAATGGCATCGGCGACGGTGCCGGCATGGCCGCTGGGGATCGGTCCGGTCATCGTCCTCGTCAAACCTTTCTCGAGGGCTCCGGGGCCGGGGCCCCGATGGCGACACGGTCGGCCGTGGTGCCGGATCGGTTCGCCGTGCGAACATGCCCCGGCCGGGTCCCAAGCATCAAGCAAGCCCCGCCACCCCGCGGCGCCAAGGGGCCGCCCTCCCGCGTCATCGGTATTCCCGCGAACCGGGGAGGGCTGCGCACATACAACTGACGCCGCCAGGGGCCGGTCGGGCATCGATGCCATCCGCGTCGCAGGAGCCGGTTCCCCGTCGGCGCCAGCATCCGCGACGCGAAAGGGCGCCACCCGGCGGGGCGGCGCCCTCGAACTCCATTCGGTGCCGGACGGCGACCTCACTTCCCGTCGAGCAGGCCCGTCTTGAACAGGACGCCGGCGACGGCTGCGCCGAGGCAGGGCGCGACGATGAACAGCCAGAGCTGCGACATCGCCCCCGAGCCGGCGAACAGCGCCGGGCCGAGGCTGCGGGCCGGATTGACCGACACACCCGTCACCTGGATACCGACGATATGGATGACGACGAGCGTCAGGCCGATGGCGAGACCGGCCATGGCGCCGGGCGCGCCCGCCCCGGTCGAACCGAGGATGACGAGCAGGAAGAGGAAGGTTGCGACCGCCTCGAAGACGAAGGCCGCCCCCATGCCGTACTCGCCGAGATAGCCCGCGCCCCAGCCGTTCTGGCCGAGACCGGCGGCGGCGACGTCGTGGCCGGTCAGCTTGCCCGTGACGATCATGTAGAGCACGAAGGCGCCGGCGATGGCGCCGAGGCACTGCGCGATCACATAGGTGATGAAGTCGCCCGTGGTCATGCGGCCGGCGATGAGCGCGCCGAGGCTGACGGCGGGATTGATGTGGCAGCCCGACACCGGGCCGATGCCATAGGCCATGGCGATGAGCGCCAGGCCGAACGCGAAGGCGATGCCGAGGACGCCGACCTGCGAACCGGCGATCACCGCCGCGCCGCAGCCAAGCAGTACGAGCGTGAAAGTGCCGATGAACTCCGCCAATGCCTTGTTCATGGTAGTCCCCCCAAGTTCTCCGCCGCGGCAATCGCGGCAGAACCGCGATTATCAACTAGGCCGAGTCGGCGCAAATCGGCAGAATACGTAGTGTTACGGAGGGCCGGGATACGGGGGCGGCATGGCGGACCGGACGGCCGCTCGGCGTGGCACGGCGAGGATCGGAAGGTAAGGCAAGGGAACGCGCTCTCGTCGCGAGACGCAAACGCGCCCGACTTTCGCGCCGTGGCGGCCCCCCGGGTTATGCCTGCCAAGGTTATGCCTGCCAGGAGTAGGCCCGCCCGCCAGGGGGTAAGCTTGGCAGTGTCCGCCCTCGAGCGGCCCCTCACCTGTCGGAGCGGGCGAGCACGGCCATCAGCTCGGCGATCTTCTGGCGCTGCTCGTCGGGGTCGCCCGAACAGATGGCATGCTCGACGCAATGGCCGACATGATCCTTCAGCACCTCGTCCTCGACCCGCCGGAGCGCGGCGCGGACCGCCGAGATCTGCGTGATGACGTCGATGCAGTAGCGGTTCTCCTCCACCATGCGGGAGAGACCGCGAACCTGCCCTTCGATGCGCTTCAGCCGCCTGAGGCAGCCTGCCTTCGTCTCGCTCTGCATTCTTGACCCATACCCTCCGAGGGTATATTCGGCAAGCGGCAACGTCCAATCCGGCCTCCGCGACCTGCCGGCCGCGCCCGATCCTCCGGCCCGCTGTTCATGGGCTATCGGGGCCATCGCGGCACTCGGCCAGAGGAGGGCGGCAACCCGCTCCGCCTGCGATGCGCCAGTCCCCACGGCGCGGAACGCACAGAGGAGCCGAGGAGACCCTGCAATGTCTCGCAGCCACCATCCTCATGCCTCGCCCCGCGACCACCGCCCGGACGGCTCCTGCTGCGGTGGAGCCGCCTCGGCCCCCGTCCATCGCGATCCCGTCTGCGGCATGACCGTCGATCCCGATCCCGCCAAGGGCAAGCCGACCGCCGAACATGGCGGGCGCAACTGTATATTTCTGCAACACCAGATGCCGCGAGCGCCTTCCTCGCCGCGCCCGACGACTATCTGACGGCCGTCGATCCGGTCTGCGGCATGATCGTCGACCGCGCGACCGCCCGCTTCATGACGAAGCACGAGGGCCAGCGCGTCTATTTCTGCTCGGCCGGTTGCGAGAGCCGCTTCGTGGCCGATCCCGCCCGCTATCTGCAGGATGCCGCTTCCGCACCGGGCGCAACCTCGGCGCCGGCCTCGGCCGCCCCGGCCGGCACGCTCTGGACCTGCCCGATGGATCCCCAGATCGTGCGCGACCGGCCCGGCGACTGCCCGATCTGCGGCATGGCGCTCGAGCCTGCGGGCGTGCCACCGGCCGCCCCGCCGAACCCTGAACTCGTCGACCTGAAGCGCCGGCTCGTCGTCGCGCTCTTCACCCTGCCGCTCTTCGTGCTGTCGATGGGCGGCCACTGGGCGCCCCTGGGCGATCTGATCGGTCATGGCGGCGCCTCGCTCTGGCAGTTGGCGCTCGCGACCCCCGTCGTGCTCTGGGCGGGCTGGCCGCTGCTCCGCAAGGGGTGGGCCTCGGTGCTCAACCGCAGCCCCAACATGTTCACGCTGATCGGCATCGGCATCGTCACGGCCTATGTCTACAGCCTCGTTGCGACGCTGCTGCCCGGCGTTTTTCCGGCCGGGTTCCGCCGTCCCGAGGGGGGCGTCGATGTCTATTTCGAAGCCGCGGCGATGATCACCGTGCTCGTCCTGCTCGGCCAGGTGCTCGAGTTGCGCGCCCGCGAACGGACCGGCGGGGCGCTGCGGGCGCTCCTCGACCTCGCGCCGAAGATGGCCCGGCGGATCGGGCCGGACGGCGAGGAGCACGAGATTCCGCTCGACGCCGTCGTGAAAGGCGACCGCCTGCGCGTCAGGCCGGGCGAGGCGGTGCCGGTCGACGGCCTCGTGCTGGAGGGGCGCTCGTCCATCGACGAGAGCCTGCTGACCGGCGAGCCCGTGCCGGTCGAGAAGGGGCCTGAGGATCAGGTCACCGGTGGCACCGTCAACGGCTCGGGCGGTTTCGTCATGCGCGCCGAGAAGGTCGGGGCCGAGACCATGCTGCAGCGGATCGTCGCCATGGTGGCGGACGCCCAACGCAGCCGCGCGCCGATCCAGAGCCTCGCCGACCGCGTCTCGGCCTGGTTCGTGCCCGCCGTCGTCGCGGCCGCCGCGCTCGCCTTCCTCGCCTGGGCGCTCTTCGGCCCGGCGCCCTCGCTGGCCTATGGGCTGGTCGCCGCCGTCGCCGTGCTGATCATCGCCTGTCCCTGCGCGCTCGGTCTCGCCACGCCCATCTCGATCATGGTTGCGACCGGCCGCGGCGCCGGCTCGGGCCTGCTGATCCGCAATGCCGAGGCGCTGGAGCGGCTCGCCTCGATCGACACGCTCGTCCTCGACAAGACCGGCACGCTGACCGAGGGCAAGCCGGCAGTATCCGAGATCGTCGCGGCCGCCGGCCACACAGAGGACGCGCTCCTTGCCGATCTGGCGGCGCTCGAGGCGGGCAGCGAGCATCCGCTTGCCGCCGCGATCGTCACCGAGGCGAGAAAGCGGGGCCTCTCCATCGCCCGTGCCGAGGCGTTCCGCTCGATCGCCGGCAAGGGCGTCGAGGCGAAGGTCGCCGGCCGGCGCCTCGTGCTCGGCAACGACGCCATGATGGCGCAGGCGGGTATCGATGCCGCTTCGCTGCGCCAGACCGCCGAGCGGCTGCGGCGCGACGGCCGCACCGTCATGCTCGCCGCTGTCGATGGTCGCTTCGCCGGCCTCGTCGCGGTCGCCGATCCGGTGAAGGCGAGCGCGCCCGACGCCCTTCGCGACCTGCGCGGCCTCGGGCTCGACATCGTCATGCTGACTGGCGACAACGCCCTCACCGCCGAGGCGGTCGCGCGCAAGCTCGGCATCACCGATGTCCATGCCGGCATCCTGCCCGACGGCAAGCAGCAGGTGGTCGAGACCCTGATCGCGGGCGGGCGCCGCGTCGCCATGGCGGGAGACGGCGTCAACGATGCGCCGGCACTGGCCAGGGCCGATGTCGGCATCGCCATGGGCGCGGGCGCCGATGTCGCCAAGGAAAGCGCCGGTGTGACGCTGGTCAAGGGCGAGCTCGGCGGCATCGCCCGGGCGGTTCGGCTGTCGCGCGCGACGATGACCAATATCCGCCAGAACCTCGCCTTCGCCTTCCTCTACAACGCGCTCGGCGTGCCGGTGGCGGCGGGCGCGCTCTATCCGCTCTTCGGCATCTGGCTCTCGCCGATCGTCGCGGCGGCGGCGATGAGCCTCTCTTCGGTCTCGGTCATCGGCATAAGGTTGCGCTCGCTCGATCTGGAAAAACGCGGCCGGGGCCGACCGGTCGTTTCCTCAGCCGCCGACCGGTGGGTTGAGGAGGTCGAGCGCCTCGCCCCATGTGTCGGTGACGAGGAAGCCCTGCGGAAAGGGATCGCTCGGATCCAGACCGATCGTGTGCATGCCGTGGACGAAGCCCCGTCCCGTCACCCGCGACAGCGTGGCGGGACGGCCGGCGATCTCGGTCTCGCCGACGAGCTCGACGCCGAACTCCGAACCGATCACCGAGCGCGCCACCAGCTTCTCCCCGACCTTCACCTCGCCGCGGGCGTGGCGCACCGCCATCCGCGCCGCATTGCCGGTGCCGCACGGGCTGCGGTCGATGCGGCCGGGCGGCATGATCGTCGCCCCGACCGGATGGCCGTCGTCCGACCAGTCGGTCAGCATGGTGTAGGAGATGCCGCGGATCTCGGGGATTTCGGGGTGGACGATGTCCATCTGCCGGTTGAGCGCCTGCTGCACTGCCATGCCGGCGTCGACGAGCCGCCGTGCCGAGCCCCGATCGATCCTGAGGCCGAGCTGGCGGCAGTCGAGAAGGGCGTAGAAGCAGCCGCCATAGGCGATGTCGACGGTGACGGGACCAAGGCCCGGCACCGTGATCGCGAGGTCGAGCTCGAGGACGAAGCTCGGATTCATGTCGAGTGTCACGCTCTCGCACTTGCCGTTGCGGCAGCGGGCGACCGCGCGGACCAGCCCCGCCGGGGTCTCCAGATGGAGCCGGGTCTCGGGCTCCTTCATCGGCACCATGCCGGTCTCCGTCAGTACCGTCGTCACGCAGATGCAATTGGAGCCCGACATCGCATGCGCCCGGTCGCCCTGCAGGATGATGAAGGCGGCGTCGGCCTCGGGCAGCGTGGTCGGCAGGAGAATATTGGTCGACATCTGCGCCGAGCCGCGCGGCTCGAGGACGAGGAAGCGCCGCAGGCTGTCGTCGACCTCGTTCAGATGATGGAGCTTCTCGGCGGGTGTACGGCCGGGAATGGCCGGCAGACCGCCCGTCACGACGCGCCCGACCTCGCCCTCGGCATGGGCCTCGACCATCGTCACGAAACGCTGCCAGCGCATGGGTGCCACCTCTTGCCGCCATCGCCTGCAGGGCCGGCACGGCGCGCCGTTCCCGCAAAGCCCGGCCGATCCTTGGCCGAGCCGCCGAGCGCGGTCAACGGGGCTGAGCGGGCGAAGCCGGGGGCGAGCGCCGCGGCAGTCCATGGAGAGGCGCGAGCCCGAACCTGGACCAGCGGGTCGGCGCCTCAGCTTCCCGGCCGGCCGGTCTTCTTGGGGCGGCCCCGGCGGGTCTTCGGCTCCGGCCCGTCCTCGCCGATCTCGATGGTGCGGGCCGGCCTCGTCGTGGTCCTCAGATCGGGCTTGGCGGGCAGCGCCCGGCCCATCGGCAGCGGCCGCTCGGCATGCGGTCCCATCTCGTCGAGCGTCGGCTTGTGCACTCCGCGCACGTTCTCGCCATAGGAGCCGCCCGATACCGCGCCGGGTTTCAGCACCGCCCGGCCGCCCGCCGGCCGCCCGCCGCCCTTCGCCGAGCCGGCCTTGGCCTTGACGGCACCGCCGCCCCGCTCCTCGATGTCCGACTGGCGCGCCAGAGGGTCGTCCATGACGGCGAGCTCGACCGCCTTCAGCCGCTTGATCTCGTCGCGCAGCCGCGCCGCCTCCTCGAACTCCAGATCCGCCGCCGCCGTGCGCATCCGGCCTTCCAGATCCTCGATCACCGCCGCCAGATTGTGCCCGACCGCGACCCCGCCGCGCTCGCCGCTGCCCCCGCGGCCGACGCCGCCGATGCCGGTATCGACCGTGACATGGTCCTGCTCGTAGACCGAGGCCATGACGTCGGCGATGCCCTTCTTGACGCTCTCGGGGGTGATGTTGTGCTCGGCATTGTAGGCCATCTGCTTCTCGCGCCGGCGGTTGGTCTCGGCGATTGCCCGCTCGAGCGATCCCGTCATGTTGTCGGCATAGAGAATGACCCGGCCGTCGACATTGCGGGCCGCCCGGCCGATGGTCTGGATCAGCGACGTCTCCGAACGCAGGAAGCCTTCCTTGTCCGCGTCGAGGATGGCGACGAGCGCGCATTCGGGAATGTCGAGCCCCTCACGCAACAGGTTGATGCCGATCAGCACGTCGAAGGCGCCGAGCCTGAGGTCGCGGATGATCTCGATCCGCTCCAGCGTCTCGATGTCGGAATGCATGTAGCGGACGCGGATGCCCTGCTCGTGCATGTACTCGGTCAGGTCCTCGGCCATGCGCTTCGTCAGCGTGGTGACGAGGGCGCGATAGCCCTCCGCCGTCACCTGCCGGACCTCGTCGATCAGGTCGTCGACCTGTGTCTTGGCGGGACGGATGTGGCAGGGCGGATCGATGAGGCCGGTCGGGCGGATCACCTGCTCGACGAAGACGCCGCCGGTCTGCTCGAGCTCCCAGCCGCCCGGCGTCGCCGAGACATACATGGTCTGCGGCCGCATGGCGTTCCATTCCTCGAAGCGCAGCGGGCGGTTGTCCATGCAGGACGGCAGGCGGAAGCCGAACTCGGCGAGGGTCGACTTGCGCCGGTAGTCGCCGCGGAACATCGCGCCGATCTGGCCGATCGTGACATGGCTCTCGTCGACGAAGACGAGCGCATTGTCGGGCAGATACTCGAACAGCGTCGGCGGCGGTTCGCCGGGTGCCCGGCCCGTCAGGTAGCGCGAATAGTTCTCGATCCCCGCGCACGAGCCGGTCGCCTCCATCATTTCGAGGTCGAAGCTGGTGCGCTGCTCGAGCCGCTGTGCCTCGAGCAGGCGGCCGGCGCTCGTCAACTCCTGCAGGCGCTGCTGCAACTCGGCCTGGATCGCCTTGATCGCCTGCTGCAGGGTCGGCTTCGGCGTCACATAGTGCGAGTTGGCGTAGAGCTTGATGAGCTTGAGGTCGGTGACCTTCTGGCCGGTCAGCGGATCGAACTCGGTGATCGATTCGACATCCTCGCCGAACAGCGAGACGCGCCAGGCGCAATCCTCCAGATGCGCGGGCCAGACCTCGACCGTATCGCCGCGCACGCGGAACGTGCCGCGCTGGAAGGCGGCGTCGTTGCGCTTGTAGTGGAGCGCCACCAGGTCGGCGAGCAACTGGCGCTGTGCGATGCGGTCGCCGACCGACAGCGTGAAGGTCATCGCCGAGTAGGTCTCGACCGAGCCGATACCGTAGATGCACGACACCGAGGCGACGATCACCACGTCGTCGCGCTCGAGCAGCGCCCGTGTCGCGGCGTGCCGCATGCGGTCGATCTGCTCGTTGATCGAGCTTTCCTTCTCGATATAGGTGTCGGTGCGCGGAACGTAGGCTTCCGGCTGGTAGTAGTCGTAATAGGAGACGAAGTACTCGACCGCGTTGTCGGGAAAGAAGCTCTTGAACTCGCCATAGAGCTGTGCGGCGAGGGTCTTGTTGTGCGCGAGAATGAGCGCCGGGCGCTGCGTCGCCTGGATCACCTTCGCCATGGTGTAGGTCTTGCCCGAGCCGGTGACGCCGAGCAGCACCTGGTCGCGCTCGTGCGCCTTGACGCCTTCGACGAGCTCGGCGATTGCGGTCGGCTGGTCGCCCCTGGGCTCGTAGGGCGATGAGAAGACGAGCGGCTGTCCGCCTTCGGACTTCTCCGGCCGTGGTGGCCGGTGCGGCATGAACATGGGCGCGTCGGCGCCCGAGACGACCGATACGCGGATCGGGTGGGTATCGAACATCGGCTGTGCGACGGCGCCCTCGGGCCGCGGCAGATAGGCGGCCGACTTCGCGGCGTCGAACGAGCGGATGTCGAAGCCGGCCTGCGGCGCCTCCGCGAAGCCTCCTCCCGCCGCCTTCCCGCCGGCTTCCGCCTTGGCCGGCCGTCCGCGCGGCCTCGGCCGGGCCGGCGCCGGCGTGCCGGCGGCCGTCTCCTCCGGCGGCGGAAGGGGCGCATTCGATTTCGGCGGCTTGCGTGGTCTGGCCATGGGCCGGGACTATAGAGCCTGATCGTTCGAGATGCGAACGCCCGCGTGAGCATCGAGAGCGTGAATCAGCCTCTCAAGCAAAGAGAGCCTGATCGTTCGAGATGCGAACGCCCGCGTGAGCATCGAGAGCGTGAATCAGCCTCTCAAGCAAAGAGAGCCTGATCGTTCGAGATGCGAACGCCCGCGTGAGCGATCCGAGAGCGTGAATCAGACTCTCAAGCAAAGAGAGCCTGATCGTTCGAGATGCGAACGCCCGCGTGAGCGATCCGAGAGCGTGAATCGACCGTGGGGCGGATCGCGAGGCGCGCCGGCCTCCGCCGATCGAGCGGCCGCAATCGAAGCCGCCTTCGTCGGTCTCCGCCGCAGCCCCCGCCCTCAGTGCGTCAGGCGGAGCTTCAGCGCCTCCTCGCCGATCGCCTCGAACACCGCCTGCAGCTCGCCCTCGGTCGTCGCATAGTGGAAATGTGCCGGCGAGCTCGCGCACTGGCTGAGCACGTCATAGGCCCGCGTGCCGGGACCGGCGTCGGCGCTGACCGCGATCGAGAAGATCTCCATGATGCCCTCGCTCGTCCGGGTCTTCGCCTCGTCGCAGGCCTCGAGTGTCAGCCGGTCGAGCTCCTCGTCGGCATCGAGCGCGCTCGACAGGCCGCTGTTGAAGGGATCGCTGTCGACGAGATAGCCATAGGGCGTGAAGGAGTTGTTGTGCGGTGCACTCGTCACGACATCGCCCTGAAGGCCGAGAGAGGCCGGGTCGAAGGAATAGGCCCCTGAGCTGTTCGTGCCCGAGCAGGCGATGCCGTCGGTGACCTGCTCGCCGTCGGTCAGCACGACGATGATCTTGCGCGTCCGGTCCGAGAACGCCGCACCCTCGGTGAAGGGCTCCTCGGGCGAGAGGACGCGCAGCGCCCAGCCGAGCGCCGGTCCGAAGGTCGTGCCCATATTGCCGAACGCGATCAGCTCGTCGACCGCATCGCGGGCGGTGCCGGCATCGCCGGTCAAGGGCGTGATGGCAAAGCGCGGGCAGTTGAAGCTCGGTCCCTTGATCCAAGGGTCGAGCCCCAGCGGCGCGGCTTCCTTCGAGGCGTAGCCCGAATTCGTTCCGTCGCTCGGATTGAGGCAGCTCGAGCCCGCATCCGGCTCCGGCGGCCAGATATAGACCGGCCAGCGTCCCGTGCCGTCGCTCGCCCCGTCGTTGAAGACGTCGAGGTGATGGCCGCCATTCGGCCGCTCCAATACGCACCCGGCCCATTCACTGCCCGCCAGCAGCGGATTGCCGAGGCCCTCGACATAGTCGGTGTTCGCCGTACCGATATTGACCGCCATGTTGAACGGCACCACGGCGAACTTCACCGACTGCCCGGATGGCACCTTGGCCTCGAGGATGTCGATCAGCCGGTCGGCCGCCAGTTTCAAGGCCTCCATGCGCGAGCTGCCGCCGAGCCCGTAGTTCATCGAGCCGCTGATATCGAGCACGAACACGATCTCGATGTCATGGCCCCGGGGTGAGGCATGACTCTCCACCGACACGGTGAGGCGGTCGAAACCGAGCACGCGCGAGAAGGTCGTCGGCACCGGCGCGGTCCCGACGGCCGTCCCGCCCTGGGAGGCGGTATAGCTGAAGGTGACTACGGGCACGAGATCGGCGGTCGCCAGGTTGGCGTGCAGCGCGCGTTGGAATACGCCCTCCCGATCCTCGTCCGCCAGCGAGGGATTGGAGGCCGAAAGCAGCGCGGCATCGACCGCGGTCTGCAATTGCGTGCGCGCGGAGGTTGCCCGGCCGTAATCGATGGCGAGGCCGATCACCCCGAGGATGACCACGAGGCCGATCGCGAACATGACGAGCACCCCGCCGGCCTCGTCGCCGAACTCGCGCCGTGGCGGTCGCCCGGCCGCATTTTCGATCCGCACCCTGCATTCCCGCATCGCATACCGTCCGATCCTGTCGCCGCTGCCGCTCGTGCCGCAAAGCAGATACCTCGCGACGCCGCGAGGTTTGGCAGGCGTCGGATGTCGTTGTCGGGAGGCGGCAGCCTGGAGTGTCGGCCGTCTGTGAATAAGCGGCGTGTCTCCAGGTCTGGCAGGTTTGTCGGTGCGGACTTAAACTCAAATTAATTTATCGGGCAGTGCAGCCAGAAGCGAAGATGAACGCGAGTTCAGGCTTAACGATCGGACAACGATATGTCTAAATTCGATTGGATCGATGTATTGCTGGGTAGGTTCGACAGAGTATAGCCGGCAATCGGGAGGAAAGTGCTTCGATGCTTTGGAGAGGGTCCCGGCTGAGGCCCGCTGCCGGTCGTCTCGGCAGGGCCCGCGCAGCCGGCCGAGGCCACCGCCGGGGCGCCGCCGAGGCCCATGTGCGACGGCGCGCACATGGGCTCTGGTGATGCGGACAGGATCGGTCGGCATCGCGCCCGAAGCGGGGCGGTACCGATCATCCCGGCCGATCGGCCTCAGTTGAACATCCAGTTCCACCAGGAGGTCGACTTGGCGCCACCCTCGATGGCCTTGGCGAGCGCGACATGCTCGGGGCAGGTGGTGTTGCCGCACAGCTTTGCGATCTCGGCGAGGGCTGCCTTCGCCTTGTCGGTCTCGCCGAGCATCACATAGGCCTCGCCGCGATATTCGTGCGCCCCGACGAAATCGGGCGCGAGCGACAGCGCCTTGTCGTAGAAGACGAGCGCCTCCGCGGCCTTGCCCATCTTGCGCGTCGAGTAGCCGAGCCAGTTGAGCACGCGCGGATCCTCGGCCTTGCCGAGCGCGTTGAGCGCGGCGATCGCCTCGGCATATTTGCCGTCCTCGGCGAGCTTTCTCGCACTCTCATAGGCGGGGCCGAGATCGCCGAACCTGGCGGTCAGCGGATCTGTGGCGGCCGCAGGGGTGGCTGCCGTGGTCGTGGTCGTCGGCGTAGAGGTCGTGGTGGCCGTCGTCGACGACGAGGACGTGTCGGAGCTGGAACTCGACTCCCCGGCGGCCTCGGCGATCGACACGGAAAGCATCAGGGCCGCGGCCCCGGCAACGAGCAAGCGCATCATGGACGGTTCTCCTGGTGGGCGTTTGGCGGCTGCACGCCTCTTCAGCGCTTTGCCGCCGGTTTCTTGGGTCTTGTTTGGACCGCACCCGGCCGCGGGCCGCATGGGCGCGCGAGCGGAACGGCCGGACGCAGAACGGCAACAGGCTGTCGATGCGGCGTCACCTGCTCACAACGGACCGACACGGCGCCGGGGCCTCCCCGGCCGCGACGCCACGAGGGCCGTTGCGCCACGCGGCGGCGCGCTGATCGGCCAATTCCCGATCCGGTCGGCATCGGCCGGATCGCCTCGGCGGGTGGCGGTCCTCGGCCGTCACCCCCCGGCCATGAAAGATGAGCGCGGCACCCGCCGCGATCAAGAGGAACCCGCCGAGATGGTTCCAGCCGAGCGGTTCCCTCAGATAGAGCACCGAGAACACCGCGAAGACCGCCAGCGTGATCACTTCCTGCATGGTCTTCAGCTCGGCCGGCGAATAGACCGCCGAACCGAAGCGGTTGGCCGGCACGGCGAGGCAGTATTCGAAGAAGGCGATGGCCCACGAGACGACGATGACGGCGAGCAGCGGCGCCGACTTGAAGCGCAGATGCCCGTACCAGGCGATGGTCATGAAAACATTCGACGAGATCAGCAGGACGATCGGCTGCAGATAGGGCCAGGCGGGCGAGGACAGGATGGGCATGTGAGGCTCCGGGCCAGAGTTCCGGGCAAGCTATCGGGGCAAGCGTTCCCGAAATGCCGTCCGGGCCGGCGGAGCTTTAGAGCCTGATCGCCAGAGATGCGAGCGGGAGCGCGCATCGATGGCGTGAATCAGTCTCAGCGAAAGCGAGCCTGATCGCCAGAGATGCGAGCGGGAGCGCGCATCGATGACGTGACCCCGCCACCCTGTATCCCGGAAGCCGCGCCCGCGGCCATCCGTGATCCTGGCCGCGTGCTCGCCAGTCGGCCACGCCACCGCTCCAGCGTAGGCAAGCCCTTCCCGCGAGGTAGATCCCGGCTCTGTGCGGGCGGCCGCCCGCTCTGGCCGGGATGCCGGGTCGGGGGAAGGCCTGCGCCCGCGATGGCCGACACCATGGACCGTGGCCCTGTCATGCGGCGTCCCGCCACGGCCCTGAACCTTTGCCGCGTCCGTGCGTTGTCAATCCGCCCTGTCGTCGTTACGCCGTATTGTGCCCATCATCACCTGTGCCTGTAACTCGCCCGTGCCAGTACGTTGCCTGTGCCGATCGTCCGGATTGCTGCGATCCGGACAGCCGTCCACGCCCCCCGAACGATCCACCACCCCGGAGAGACCCCGCCATGTTCGACGCAAAGAAGATCCTCGACGGCCTCGTCGCCGGTGTCGCCGGCAATGATGCCTCCAAGACGCCCGACGCTCCGTCCGGCGGCACGGCCGGCGATCTCCTCGGCGGCATCGTCGAGCAGTTGAAGAAGGCGGCGGCCGACGCCAAGGCCCGCACCGACGAGGCGGGCGGCGTCGGCAATGTCGCCAGATCCGTTTTCGGCCA
This sequence comes from Hyphomicrobiaceae bacterium, assembly GCA_041397765.1. Classification (GTDB taxonomy): domain Bacteria; phylum Pseudomonadota; class Alphaproteobacteria; order Rhizobiales; family Hyphomicrobiaceae; genus JAWKWA01. The sequence goes on from JAWKWA010000005.1 coordinate 217,750, forward strand.
GGCGAGCGAGGGCGTGAAGGACGCGGCCGGCCGCATCGAGCGTGAGACCGGCGCCGGCAAGGCGCTCGACGACCTCGTCCGCCAGATGTCGGGTGGCCGCTCTGCGGGCGACCTCTTTGCCCAGGTCAAGGACCTCGCCGCGAAGAACCCGGCTGCCGCCGGCGCTGTCGCGGCTGGCCTCGGCGCCCTCATTCTCGGCACCCGCACCGGCCGCGGCCTGACGGTCGACGCCGCCAAGCTCGGCGGCCTCGTCCTCATCGGCGATCTCGCCTGGAAGGCTTGGGCGAACCACCAGGCGGGCAAGCCCATGCTCGATCTCGGCCGAGGGGCCGGCGCGCCCGAGGCAGCGCCCGCCGGCTCGGGCTTCGATGCCGCCGCCCAGTCATCTGAGCAGGCGCTCCGCTATGTCCGCGCCATGATCGCGGCGGCGGCCGCCGACGGCACCGTCGACGCCGACGAGCAGGCCACGCATCCTCGCCGGCATGCGCGAGGTCGGTCTCGATGCCGAGGCGGCGGCCTTCCTCGAGGCGGAGTTCGCCAATCCCGCCACGCCCGAGGACCTCGCCCGCGGTGTCACCGGCCCCGAGGCCGCCGCCCAGGTCTATACGGCGGCGCGCATCGCCATCGAGCCCGACACCGAGGCCGAGCGCCGCTTCCTCGGCGCCTCGCCGCCGCCCTCCGCCTCCCAGAAGGCCTCGCCGATCAGATCGACGCCGCCGCGCGGGCGTGCGGGCCTGAGGGGGGGCACCGGCGTAGGCACGCGGTCACACGAGGGCGCCCCGAGCCGGCGCCGCAGCACCTTTTCCCGCTCCGCCAGCGGGGCTAAGTGGAGGCCTGCCATAGAGTCCCGGTGCTGCCAAGTGCGTTCTGGTGTAAATTCCTCGCCCGTCGCTTCAGTGGCAGAGGGTGCCCGATACGGGGGTGAGGGGCAGGCAAATGTCAGAGAGCGGTCTGATTGGCAAGCCTGTCCACGAAGCGTCCTCTCCCTCTCCCCGCCAGCGGGGAGGGTGCAGAGGCAGGGGAGAGGCCGGTCGGGAGGCGGTACACGGCCCCTGGGTCCCGGCTCTCCGCCTTAAACAGGGGAGGAGGGCGGGTGGCAGCGAACAGGCAGTCAATCTGAGGATGACTTGGAAGGACGCAGCCGGGCTCTTCAGTCTGGATAAAACCTCACCATCCGTTTCCCCGGACGGAGCAAAGCCCGATCCGGGGCCCGAAGCGAGCAGGCAGACGTTCTGGCAGCCCTGGGTCCCGGCTCTCCGCCTGCTGAGCAGGCTTCGACCCGGAAGTCGGGAGGTGGTGAACGGTGAATCTGAGCGCAGCTCGGCGGGCAGGCGGGGTTGGAGAACGGGCCGTAGGCGAGAGAGAGGTAGCGCGGCAATGGGCGCCTCCGTCATGTTCGGGCACTTCCCAGGGGGAGCCGCGATGTTCTGGGTCTTCATTCTGGCGGCGGGCGGACAGACGTTCACTGGTCGACGGATGATCGCTCCAGGTCTGCAGACCGCCTCGGTTGCGAGGGTTCACGCGCAGGCACGGTGTGAAGCGCGGCTCGTCTGGTCGGGGAGCACGGCGACAGAGCCACGTCGAGCGGGAGGCGCGGATCAAGCGCTGGCGAAGGGCCTGGAAACTCGCGTTGATCGAGACAGGCAATCCGCAATGGCGCGATTTGTGGGAGGAGTTCGGCCCGTAGGTCGCATCAGTTGGGAACGATGTGACTCGCCGTTTCCCCGGACGGGCAAAGCCCGATCCGGGGCCCAGGGGCAGGCTGGCAGACGTCTGGTCCACGGCCCCTGGGTCCCGGCTCTCCGCCTGCGTTTGCGCAGGCTCGGCCCGGAAGACGGAAGAGTGCCGGCCGCAAATCCGAGGATGGCTCAAAAGGGAACGGAGGGCGGCCGGGAGGTCGGACAGAGGTGCTCGGCTACGGCCGGAGCCATTCAAATTCAGGTAAAACCTCACCACCCGTTTCCCCGGACGGGCGTAGCCCGGTCGGGGCGCAGGGCCGGCAGGCAGACGGTTTTCTTTCCGCCTGGGTCCCGGCTCTCCGCCTGCTTGCGCAGGCTCCGGCCAGGAAGACGGGAAGAAGGGTGCCGGCCGCCAATCCGGGGATGGCATCAAAAGGGGAAGGCGGAGGAGAGACGCGGCCGGGAGGGTCGGACAGAGGTGCTCGGCTTGAACGGCGGAGCCATTCAAATTCGGGTCAAACCTCACCACCCGCTTCCCCGGACGGGCAAGTGGCCCGATCCGGGGCCCCGAAGCGAGCTGGCAGACGTTGGTTGCTGTCCGGCCCCTCATGTCCCGGCACCTCCGCGCCCCCTCACCGCCGCCCCGCAAAGAACGCCCGCAGCAGCTCGGCCGCCGCCACTTCTCTGATCCCGCCATAGACCTCCGGGGCGTGGTGGCAGGTCGGCTGGTGGAAGAAGCGGCAGCCGTGCTCGACGGCGCCGCCCTTCTCGTCGGCGGCGGCGAAGTAGAGGCGGCGGATGCGGGCGAACGAGATCGCGCCCGCGCACATGGTGCAGGGCTCGAGCGTGACATGGAGATCGGCATCGATGAGCCGCTCCGAGCCGATCCGGGCCGCCGCCGCCCGCATCGCCAGCATCTCGGCATGGGCGGTCGGATCGGACAACTCGCGCATGCGGTTGCCGGCCACCGCCAGCACCCGGCCCCCGGCCGAGACGATCACCGCCCCGACCGGCACCTCGCCCCGCGCCGCCGCCGCCGCCGCCGCCTCGAGCGCGAGCCCCCGCAGTCGAAATCTGTGCCCCGGGCGGCGGAACCTTCCGCGCCCTCGCCCGTGGTGGGTGGCCTCGCCGGGCCTTCGATGTCATAAGAGCCTCGATCCGCGGACGAGAAGGGACCTCGATCATCCAATGAAGAACAGGACCGGCCGTCAAGGTGGGAGCGGGCCGTCGGGCCGGCGGCGGCGCGGGCCGGCCGGCGCGGCCGAGGGGCCCGGGGCCGCTGGCACCCGCATCGCCAAAGCGATCGCCCGGGCCGGCCTCTGCTCGCGCCGCGATGCCGAGCTGCTGATCGCCGAAGGGCGGGTCGCCGTCAACGGCCGGGTACTGGCGAGTCCCGCCTTCAATGTCGGCCCCGCCGACCGCGTCACCGTCGACGGCCGCGAGCTGCCCGCCCCCGAGGAGGTCCGGCTCTGGCGCTATCACAAGCCGCGCGGCCGCGTCACCACCCATCGCGATCCCGAAGGCCGCCCGACCGTCTTCGAGGCGCTGCCCGCCGAGCTCGGCCGCGTCATCTCGGTCGGCCGGCTCGATTTCAACACCGAGGGGCTGCTGCTCCTCACCAATTCCGGCGAGCTCGCCCGCCACATGGAGCTGCCCGCCACCGGCTGGATGCGGCGCTACCGTGTCCGCGCCTATGGCACGCTCACTCAAGGCTCGCTCGATCCGCTGAAGTCGGGCGTCACCGTCGGGGGCGTGCGCTACGGCCCCATCGAGGCCACGCTCGAGCGCGTCCAGGGCGACAATTCCTGATCCTGATCGGCATCCGCGAGGGCAAGAACCGCGAGGTGCGCACCGTTCTCGAAAGCCTCGGCCTCACCGTCAACCGGCTGATCCGCGTCTCCTACGGCCCCTTCCAGCTCGCCGAGCTGCCGCCCGGCGCCGTCGAGGAGGTGAAGCGCCGCGTGCTCGCCGACCAGCTCGGCGCCAGCCTCGCGGAGGATCTGGGCCTGAAGGGCGACCGCCATCCGGTGCAGGTGCGTCGAAGCGCGCCGGCGGGCAAAGTCGTGCCGCGGTCGCGGCCGAGGGAGGGCACGGCCGGGCACGAGGCGGAGGATCGCCCGGCGCGCAAGCCGCGACGGATGGGCAAGCCGGAACTGCGGGACGCGGGGCCGCGCCCCCGGGCCGAAGGGCGCGAGAGGTCCGCACGGGGAGGCGAGGCAGGGACGGGGGAGCAGAAGGGGCGCAAGCGCGCCCGTGTCCGCCTCGGCGGGACGGCGGAGCCGGTTGCCGGTGCCGGCGCCCGCCCCGCAGGCGGTCGCCGGGGCGTCGGGCCTTCCGGCAAGCCCCGCTCCCGGCCGCCGAAGCCGCGCAAGGGTTGAGGCTTCAGAGGCGCCCGGCGATCCGAGGGCCGGGGGCGCCGCGCAGGTGCGGGTGATGAGGCGCCTGCGATCAGGCCCCGCCCGTTCCTGATCGCCCGTGCCGGACGCCGGTGCCGGATCAGTGCGCGCGGCTGATGCAGAAATCGATGACGTCGACCAGCGCCGACTTGTGCGCGCTCTCGGGGAAGATCGCCATGGCGTCGCGGGCGATCGAGCCGTAATGGCGCGCCCGCTCGATCGTGTCCTCGATCGCCCGGTGTCGCCGCATCAGCTCGATGGCATGGGCAAGGTCGCCCTCGCCGATCTCGCCGTCCTCGAGCGTGCGCTTCCAGAAGGCCCGCTCCTCGTCGCAGCCGCGCCGGTAGCACAGCACCACCGGGAGCGTGATCTTGCCCTCGCGGAAATCGTCGCCGACCGACTTGCCGAGCCGCGCCTCGATCCCCGAATAGTCGAGCGCATCGTCGACGAGCTGGAAGGCGAGGCCGAGATTCTTGCCGTAGGACCGGAGCGCCGCCTGCTCCGCATTCGGCCGCTCGGCGATCGCCGCGCCGACCTCGGCAGCGGCCGAGAACAGCGCCGCCGTCTTGGCGGTGATGACGGCGAGATACTCGTCCTCGGTCGTCGCGGTGTTCTTGGAGGCGGAAAGCTGCATGACCTCGCCCTCCGCGATCACGGCGGCGGCGGTGGAGAGGATCTTCAGCGCCTTCAGCGAGCCGACATCGACCATCATGCGGAACGACTGGCCGAGCAGGAAGTCGCCGACGAGGACGCTCGCCTGGTTGCCCCAGACGAGCCGCGCCGTCGGCTTGCCGCGCCTGAGAGCCGACTCGTCGACGACGTCGTCGTGCAGCAGCGTCGCGGTATGCATGAACTCGACGCTGGCGGCGAGCGTCACATGGCTGTCGCCCTTGTAGCCGCACATGCGCGCGCTCGCGAGCGTCAACATCGGCCGCAGCCGCTTGCCGCCCGAATCGATCAGATGGCTGGCGAGCTCGGGGATGAGATCGACGTCCGACTGCGCCTTGTCGAGAATGATGTTGTTGACCCGCCCCATGTCGCTGGCGACGAGATCGAGGAGCGGCTTGATGCTGGCTTGAGGATCCCGAGACTCTTCGAGCGAAACGACGACACCCACGAACGGACCCCGCTGATCGGCGCCGGGCCTCGACACCCCGGCCAGCCGGTGGAACTTGCAGTCGAGCGGCGGGCATGGTCATGATCCGCCGGAGCCGCCAGGGCGCCGCTCGTTCGTGGGCCGACTATAGGCACCGGCTTTGACGGCAGGTCAAGCCACATCGCCGTCGCCCCTCGACGACGGTCTTTCGACATGGCGGACGGCGTCGCGGAGCGGCCGGACGACAGGGCGTCGGCAGGTGGCACGCGTGCGCGATCGTCGACGAGGATATTCAGATGCGCGAGCTGATCCGGACCAACGATGCCGTGCTCGTCAGCCTCATCGAGGCCGTATTGTCGGAGGCGGGGCTCGTCAGCTTCGTCGCCGACGGCCATATGAGCGTGCTCGAGGGCTCGCTCGGCATTCTGCCGCGACGCGTCCTGGTCGCCGATGACGAGTGGGACGAGGCGCGCCGGCTCGTCGTCGAGGCGGGTGTGGAACAGGCGCTGCTGTCGCCATGACCGGTGGCGCGAGCGGTGGTGAGGAGGCGGCCGCCTCGGCGGCGGCGCGGCTCGGGCCGTTGACCGACGATGCCTTTCTCGGCGGCCGCCTCGCCATCCTGCAGCCGCGCCACGGTCTGCGGGCGGGCCTCGATGCGGTCATGCTGGCTGCCGCCGTGCCAGCCCCGGCGAGCGGCCCGTTCCACCTTCTCGAGGCCGGCGCCGGCACCGGCGTCGCCGCGCTCGCCGTCGCCGCCCGCATCGCCACCGCCGAGGTTGCCGGCATCGAGATCGATGGCGATCTCGTCGCGCTCGCCTCGCAGAACGCGCGCCGCAACGGCCTTGCGCCGCGTGCGCGATTTGTCGAGGGCGATGTCTGTCGGGGAGCCGCCTCCCTCGCGGCCGAAGGGCTGATGCCCGGCTCCTTCGATCATGTCGTCGCCAACCCGCCCTACCTGACGGCCGGTGCCGGCCGCACCTCGCCCGATCCCCGCCGCGATCGCGCGATCGCCATGGCCCCGGGCGACCTCGGGCGCTGGGCCCGCTTTCTCGCCGCCATGGCCGCCTCGGGCGGCGGTCTGACGCTGATCCACCGCGCCGACCGGCTGGCCGAAATTCTCGACGCGCTCGAGGGGCGCTTCGGTGCCCTGGCCGTCCGGCCGCTCTACCCCCGAGAGGGCATGCCGGCCACGCGCATCCTCGTCTCCGGCCGCCGTGACAGCCGCGCCCCTCTCGCGATCCTCCCTGGCCTCGTCCTTCATCGGCCCGAGGGCGGTTTCACGGCCAGGGCCGAGGCCATCCTGCGTGCCGGGCAGGGGCTCGATCCGCAGGAGCAGGCGTTGCCCTAAGGGCACAATTTTCTCCAATCCGCCGGCATCCCGATTGTTCCGAAACCGTCGCGGCAGCGGCGGAGGCGCCCGCGATCTGGTGCGAGCATCGGGAAAACGATGGAATTAGAGCAGGTTGCCCCGAGAGGCCGATGCAACCTATTGCGGCCGCCGGCCATCGCGGCGAAGCGGGCGGATTTTCCTCCCGCGGTCACAAATCGCCTTGCCGCCAAGTGATTCACGGAAATATGAGGGATTTCGATGGGCCCGAGCATATCCGGGCCCTTTGGTTCGACCTCTTGAGAGTAGCGGCAGGATCAGGAAAGACCTGGGTGCGCGGCCGATCCGGCCGGAAGTGAGCGCGCCCGAGCGGGCTAGGGAATGATCGTCCTCATCGGCACGGCTGTGACACTGGCGCTCGGGCTGCTCATCGCCGTTCTGTGGCCGCGCGAGCCGAAGAGGCCGACCGCGACGCCCGAGACGTTGCCCGATCGTCCCGCCTCCTTCGGCTACCGCACCTCCTGGCTCGCCATTCGCACCCGCGACACCCGCCGCGTCGTCGAGGCGCTCGGCCTCTCGGAGGTCGAGGAGAGTGGCTGGACCGCCGGCATCGAGGCCGTCTATGTCGAGCCGCGCGCCAACAGCCATGTCTTCGTCTCCCCGCCGGTCTCCGGCTGGACCTTCGTCGTCGGCCTCGCGCTGCCTCATCCGGTCGGCACGCGCTTTGCCGACACCTGCACGCCGCTGCTCATGGATCTCGGCCGGCAGTTCATCGAGGTGCAGTATTTCTTCACCTTCCCGGAGATGGATTTCTACGCCTGGGCGCGGGTGATCGACGGCAAGCTGTCACGCGCTTTCGCCTGGGGCGACGAGGGGATCATCTGGAACTCGGGCCGTGTCACCAAGGAAGAGAAGCTGCTCGGCCTCAGAATCCTCGAGCCGCGCGCGACGGACGCGCCCCAGGTGGGTTTCGGCGAGAGCGGCACCTATCCGACCGAGGATCACGTCGTCGACCTCGCCGGTCGCTGGAGCCTCGACCCGACGACGCTCGACACCATCGAGGGGCCGCTCGCCGTCGCCTTCGGCTATCTCGGCCGCACGCCGGCTCATTGGCGGATGCGGCGCGCACAGCCGCGAAAGGCCGGCCGTCCTGCCGCGCGCCCCGCAGTCTGCGAGCCGCACCTCGAGACGCCCTCGCCCGAGCCGCGTGTCGAGACCGTGGCCGCCGTGTCGCAGGATGATCCGCCAGGCCGCCCGCCGCGCGGCTCGCGGCCCTATCTGCGGCCCGTAACCTGATCAACTTCACCTGAACTGCGCGACCTGCCTGTGCGTTGCCATCGAACGGACGCTCTCTGGCGATGGCCGCATGCGTGTGCCGGAGGGCCGTCGCGACCAGACCACCTCGCGAAAGTCCTGAATTTCGCGCGGTGGCATCCGCGCGCGGGGCTGGCGGGGCGGCCGCGCGCAAGCAAAGGAGCGACAAGGCCGGCGCGCATCCAACTGGATCACGATCAGTCTTCTGCGCGCCGGTGTGAAAGGCTGAGCCGAGGCGACATCCACGGCCCGGCATGGTTTGATCCATGGATCGCCGGTTTCAACGATCCTGGAGCGCGCCATGACCAGCCCCGCAATCAGCGCCGCCTACTCCCGACTGGGCCGGACGATGCCGAAGCCGCGACCGAGCTTGAGCTTTCGGGCGACAGCAGCCTTGTGCGCCCTCGCGATCGGGCTCGTCGCCACGGTCGGTGCACTCGCCCCCGCCCGCGTCTCGGCCGGCGAGCCGCAGATCGACTTCACCCTGCCTCCGGGCTTCTCGGCGAGCCTCTATGCGACCGGGCTCGGCCGGGCCCGCCTCATGGCCATGACGCCGGCGGGCGACATCGTGCTCTCCTCGCCGCCTCGCCGGGTGCTTCTCGTCAAGGCCGATCGCGATGGTGATGGCCGCTCCGACGATACGGTCGTGCTGCTCGAGGGCTTGCGCCGCCCGCACGGCCTCTCGCTCGATCCAGGCCGACTGATCGTCGCGACCGAGGATCAGGTGCTCGCCTATCCCTTCGACGCCGATGCCGGGCGCATCACCGGCGATCCGGCCGTCCTGCTCGACGGCATGCCCCGCGATGGCGGTCACTCCACCCGCACCGTCCGTCGCGGTCCCGACGGCGCCCTCTACGTCTCGATCGGCTCGAGCTGCAATGTCTGCACCGAGCGCAATCCCTGGCGCGCGGCGATCCTGAGGCTGAGCCGCGATGGCGAGCCCGAGATTTTCGCCACCGGCCTCAGGAACACGGTGGGCTTCGATTGGGAGCCGGCGACCGGCACCATGTATGGCGTCGACAACGGTCGCGACTGGCTCGGCGACGACTTTCCCCCCGACGAGCTCAACCGCATCGAGCGCGGCAGCTTCTACGGTTGGCCCTATTTCAATGGCGACAACGTGCCCGACCCCGATTATGGCCGGCTCGCCGAGGCGGGCCGCGTCACCCCGGTCGCGCCCGTGCACGGCTTCGGCGCCCATGTGGCGCCGCTGTCGGTCCATTTCCTGAAGCTTCAGACGGCGCCGGCCCTTCAGGGCGCCGCGCTCGTCGCCGAGCACGGCAGTTGGAACCGCTCCAAGCGTGCCGGCTATCGCCTCGTGGCGGTCACCATCGATCCCGATGGCGAGGTCGCCGAGCAGCCCTTCATGAGCGGCTTTCTCGATGCCGGTCAGGTCCGGGGCCGTCCGGTCGACACGCTGGAAGCGCCCTCGGGCGACATCTTCGTCACCGACGACCTGAACGGCGCCATCTGGCGGATCACCTACCAGCCGCCCGGCTGAGGCGATGCGGCAGGAGATCCCCTCGCGCGCACGCGGCCGCTCTCAGGGCCTGGCGATCAGGCCGCGAGGCCCGCCGCGGCCGCCTCGACGAAGGGCTCGCCGATCGGCAGTGGCGGCAGGGTCGGCACCGGGATCTGCATCGGCAGGGCCTGGGCACGCGCCCTCTCCTCTGGCGGCAGCTGGATCTCGATCGCCGGCTCGTTCATCCGCACCGTCGCGGGACGGGCCGCGAGCCAGGCGACGCGTCGGGGCGCCGAGGCGCGGCGCTTCGCATCGGGGCTGGCGACCGGCCGGTAGGCGGCCTGCACGGCGTGGAGGCGGCTCGAGAGCGGCAGTTGCGGCTTGCGGGCAAAGCGCCGCGACGGCGCCGCGGCCCGATGATTGGCGAGCGTCTCGGCGGCGGCATCGATCAGCGCGCTCACCGCTTTCCGGTCGTCCTCGGGCAGCCCGGGCGTGACGAACTCGCGCAGTGTCGTGGCGGCCGTCCTCAGATCGGCGATGATGCCCTCGGCATCGAAGGGCGAGGCGGTCTCTGGCTCGGCCTCGGCGAGCTCGGCCGGCGATGCGACGAGGATCTCGCTCGGGAATGCCGGCACGGTCGATGCCGTGTCGCTGGTGTCAATGGCCGCGACGGCGTCCGCCGCTGCCACCGGCTCGGCCGACGCCGTGCCGCTCACCATGCCGATAAGGGTCGCGATCTGGACCGCGACCGCGTCGGGGCCCGCCGTTTCCGGCGTGGTCTCCGCCGCGCTCACCAGCGGCGCAAAGACCGGCGTAACCACCGCCCTGTGCATCGTCTCGACCTCGGTCAGCCGCGCGGTCAGGCTCGCCGGTCGCGCGGGCTGACGGCGGCTCGGCGCGCGATGGCCGAACAGGTCGCCCCACCATGAAAAAAGCTGGAATGTCATTCTGCGTCCCCCGAGAGCTTCGGTCTCGTCTTGCCTGGGACGATCCTGCCCCTCACAGGGTTAAGGCAGTGTTGACCGATGTCTCAGATCGGCAGCGGAAGGCTATGGATTTGCAGGAAATTGTTTTTCCGATTTCGTGCAATGCAAATCGGCCACAACGGCCGGGCGGCATGTGAGCCGTGTGGTGCGCCGCCAACGCACTGCGATGGGTGGGTCCGCTCAGGCCGCGATCAGGCTCGCCATCTGATGGGCGATCAGCCGCGGCAGCGATCCATCGAAGGGCACGGTGAAGTAGCTGAGGCCGCGGGCATCCTCCTTCCAGTGCCGGTAGCTCGCAAGGAACGCCTCGTCGACCGCGGCCGCGCCATCGGCGGCGACGATGGTCTGGCGGAACGCCGCCTCGCCCATGGGAATGAAGGGGATGGTCACCGGCCGATAGAGGCCGTCCGTGCCCTTTTGCGGCGCCGCGGTCGCCATGAAACAGACGACCGGCTCATGCCCCTCGAAGCGGACGATCGCTCCGATCACGAGCCGCGATTGGCCAAAGCCGGCCGGCGGCCGATAGGACCAGCGCTGGCCGGCGGCGAGCTCTTCGGGCATGGAGGCGCTCCCTCGTTCCGTTTCGGCCTCGGCTTGCCCGCCTGACGAGAGCATCGCCGTCTGACGCGTGCGACGGGTGCATCGCCGCTGGTCGAGTGGCCGCGTCGCCGCATCGCCATGGTCCCGGTGATCCGGCAGCCTCGTCCATGCGCGCCCTTCGGGGCCACGATATGGCGGGCCGGGCACCCCGTGCCCATTCCAATCTGGCAATGGCGCGCGGCTCTGCCAACCCGCATTCGCCGGCCTGTCCACCACCTGTTGTCGCCTCAGACGATTGCGTCCCCGGCATCGGGGCGACGCCGGGGACGGGATCGGTCACGATCGGGCGAGGGCGCAAGAGCGCGGGTGGCAGTGGCCAAGCCCGCGCGGCTTGCCGCCGTCACCTCATTTGACGACGCGGCCGAGGCTCCGGCGCAGATCCCGCGTATAGCCCATCGAGGGCTCGCCCGCTGCCGAGCCTGCCACGAAGCCCTGGCCGGCGAACGTGCCCGTCATGCCCGAACCGCCGCTGCCGAGCATCATCATCTGGCCCGAGCCGCTGCGCTCGACGGTGACGTGGCGGCTGGTGTCTCCGCGCTTGCCGCTGAAGGGCTGGAACGTGGCGTCGGCGCTGGCGGTGCCGACCGTGGCCAGGGTCGAGAGGGCGGCGATGCCGAGGGCGAGGATTGTCGTCTTCATGATCTTGCTCCGGTGTGCGCTTGTTTTCTGTTCCGTCTGCCGGGATGTGTCCCCGACGCACTGTGAGTTGGGGCACCGGATGTCGGTCGGGAAGGTCCCCTCAAGGAGCCGTGACAGGGGTTGAGAGGTCCGTGAGGCGGCGTGAGTACCCGCCGATTCCGCCCCGCACGGCTCGAGCGCCACCCAAGGTCCCGGCACGGGGCGGGACCGACAGGCGCCGCGAACGACACCGGGGACGTCGGGCGGAAGGCGGCGGCCTGCGCTCGCGCCACTAGCACCATGACGACGAGAGACCCCGGCGCCGCGAAGCACCGGGGTCTCCCGATCGTCGAGCCGGTGAGGCGCGCCGTTCACGCGCCCGACCTCGATTGGCCTACTGCAGTACCTGACCCGAGCCCTGATTGTACTCGCGGCTCGAATAGCCCATTTCGGGGTTGAGGAACGGCGCGTAGGCGCCCTGTCCATTGTAGTAACCGCCGCCCCCGAGCATCATTCCGCCATTGGGGGTGGTCTCCTCCGGCTGGACCTGATGCGACCACACGCCATGCTTGTGGTAGAACGGCCGGAAGGTGGAATCGGCGCTCGCCGGAGCGGCGAGGGCGACCGCCGCGATACCGGCGATCGAAAGCATTCCAAGCAGCTTTTTCATGATCATTCTCCTCTCGTTTCTTGTGGAGAGCGGGCCCTGGCGGAGGGAGTTTGTCACCCCCGCGGCGGCGCTGCCCCGGGCCCAGCTAAAGGGCAGCGTCGGGTTCTGACCGGAGAGCCGTGCGGCCGCACCCGATCGCGGGAAGCGGCATGGCATCGATCCGGTCTCTGATTGGCCCGGCTGCGCGGGCCTACCAGCGCCGGTATCTGTGCCGGTGCAGCCGGTCGTAGCCGAAGCCGAATCCGGCGAAGGGCGCTACGTAGAGGCCCGGTGCGAAGGGGGCGACACCGACGAAACCGGGACCGTCATATTCAGGCTCGTCGCCATAGGCAGGTGCCCGATAGGCCGGCCCGCCGAGATAGCCCCCAGCCTCGTAGCTGCGGCGGCCACTCTTTGGAAACTCCTTGCCGACGTGGTGATTCCAGACGCCCTTCTGATGATAGAAGGGTCGGAACTGGGATGCGGCATTGGCCGGGACCGCGAGGGCCACGGCGGCGATACCGGCGATCGAGAGAGCTTGAAGAGCCTTTCTCATGACCGGTCTCCTTTCTTGACTGAGGTTGGGCCGGGCCCCGCAGCAAGGCTGCCTCAGGGGCCCGGCGCTGGATCACCTGAGGATCCGGCCGTAGGTGCTGCGCAGCGTGCTGGCGTAGCCCCGCGTCGTGCCGGACCCGCTTGCCACGAAGCCCTGGGTCGGCCCGTTCGTCGTCATGACGGTGGCCGAGCCCGGCGCTGCGCGGAAGGGGCGGAAAGGCGAGCCTTCGGCGCTGGCCGAGCCTGCCGCGAGGAGGCTCGAGATTGCCGCAATGCCGAGGGCGAGAAGCGTGGTCTTCATGATCAATCTCCGGTGTGCTCGTGTTGTTCGATCCGTCTGCCGGGGGATATCGTCCCCATGACACGAGAGGTGGGTTGCCGCTCTTCGACCCGGAAGGCCGCCTCAACTAGCCGTGACTTCCTTTGCAAAGCCCGTGAGGCGGAGTGAGTGCGCCGTGAGGACAGGCCCGGTCGGGCGCCAAGGCCTTGTTTTGGGGGGCGGTCCGCGCCAAGGCTGAGGATCGGAGCGGAGACGGCGACCTCGGGGACGCTTCGAGGATCGAAGGTCATGGGGAGGGGGACGACATGTCGGTCGAAGCGCGCCAGGATCTCGGCGGCCCTGAGCCGGCTGGGCGTGACCGGCTCGCCGCCCTCGGCGTCTATCTGAGACCTCGTGTGCTCGTCGTCCTGCTGCTCGGCTTCTCCGGCGGCCTGCCCCTCGCCCTCACCGGCTCGACGCTCGCCATCTGGATGGCCGATCGCGGCGTCGACCTCGGCACCATCGGCCTCTTCTCGCTCGCCGGCCTGCCCTACACGCTGAAATTCCTCTGGGCCCCGCTGATCGATGCGCTCGACGTGCCCCTTCTCGCCCGCCTCGGCCGGCGCCGCGGCTGGCTGCTCGCTTCGCAGATCGTGCTGATGGGCGCGCTCGCCAACATGGCCCTCGCCACCGATCCGGTCGCCAACCCCGTCGGCCTTGCCCTTGCTGCCTTGACGATCGCGATCGCCTCGGCCACCCAGGACATCGTCATCGATGCCTTTCGGGTCGAGAGCCTGAAACCCAAGGAGCAGGCGGCGGGCATGGCGAGCTATGTCGCCGCCTATCGCATCGCCATGCTGGTCTCGGGAGCCGGCGCCATCGGTCTCGTCGCCTGGATGGAGGGGGAAGGGCTCGACCGGGCGGCGGCCTGGCGGATCGCCTATCTGTTCTGCGGCTTGCTCACCCTCGTCGGCATTCTCGCGGTGCTGGTCTCCCGCGAGCCCGCTCAGATGGCGGGGCCGGTGGCTCGTGCGGCGGAGGGAGACGAGTCCGGGGCCGCCGCCCGGCCGGCACGTCGCCCGCTCCGGCGCGTCCTCGCCGTCGCATCGGGCGCGTTCGGGGAGTTCCTCACCCGGCCCGCCGCTCTCGCCATCCTCGCTTTCGTCGTGCTCTACAAGCTCTGCGATGCCCTTGCCGGCGTCATGACCGGCCCCTTCGTGCTGGCGCTCGGCTACGACAAGGCGACCTATGCCGCGATCGTCAAGGGTGTCGGCCTTGCCGCGACACTCGTCGGCGGCTTTGCCGGCGGCGCCCTCGCCCGATCCCTGTCACTTGCCGCCGCCCTGTGGATCGGCGCGATCCTGCAGATGGCCTCGAATCTCGCCTTCGCCTGGCTGGCCGGTATGCCGGTCGCGACCTGGGCGCTGACCGTTGCCGTCGTCGTCGAAAGCTTCACCGGCGGCATCGGCACCGTGATCTTCGTCGCCTATATTTCCGCGCTCTGCCGCTCGCCGCTTCATACCGCCACCCAGTTCGCGCTACTGACCGCCCTCGCCGCGACCGGCCGCACCTTCCTCGCCTCCTATTCGGGCTTCATGGCCGAAGGCCTCGGCTGGCCGCTCTTCTTCGTCGTAACGGCGATCGCCGCGGTGCCGAGCCTCGTTCTCCTCGCCTCGCTCGGCCGTCGTGGCCATTTCGCCCCGCTCGCGACCGCACCGGCGGGCCGATCGGCAGCGGAGCCGGCCTGAGGCGGAAGTGCCGCCATCGTGCGGGCGCGGAGAGGTACTGCGGGCTCAGGCTGGCCGGCGTGCGCGGATGGCGGCGGCGAGCGTGCCCTCGTCGAGATAGTCGAGCTCGCCGCCGACCGGCACCCCATGGGCGAGCCGCGAGACCGTGAGCCCCGCCCGTCCGAGCTGCTCGGCGATGTAATGCGCGGTCGACTGGCCCTCGACGGTGGCGTTGAGCGCCAGCAGCACTTCCTTGACCTCCGGCCGCGACGCCCGCCCGATCAGCCGGGCGATGGAGAGATCCTCCGGGCCGATGCCGTCGAGCGGCGAGAGATGGCCGCCGAGCACATGATAGCGCGATTTCACCACGCCCGCCCGCTCGAGCGCCCACAGATCGCCAACCTCCTCGACGACCACGATCATCGAAGCGTCGCGCGTCGCGTCCGCGCAGATCGCGCACGGGCTCACCGTATCGAGATTGCCGCATTCGGGGCATTCGGTGATGCGGTCGCGGGCGGCGGCAAGAGCCTCGGCGAGCGGAGCGAGCAGATCGGCGCGGCGCTTGACGAGCTGCAGCGCCGCCTTGCGCGCCGAGCGCGGCCCGAGCCCCGGCAGGCGGGCGAGCAACTGGATCAGCCGCTCGATCTCGGGCCCTTGCCCGCGCCGCATCACATCACCTCCGCCACGAGATCGTAAGCGTCGGCCTCCACCACCCGCGCCCGGACGACGTCGCCCGGCCGGCCTTTCGTGTAGCCCGGCAGGTCGACCTCGCCGTCGATCTCCGGCGCGTCCCATTTCGAGCGTCCGATCGCCCCCTCCTCGTCGACCTCGTCGATGATGACCTCGATGCTGCGGCCGACCTTCTCGGCGAGGATGCCGGCGCTGATCTCCTGCTGCAGCATCATCAGCCGGTGGTGCCGTTCGGCCTTGACCTCCTCGCTCACCTGTCCGGCCAATGCGTTGGAGCGCGCGCCCTTCACGTCCTCGTACTTGAAGCAGCCGGCCCGCTCGATGCGCGCCGCCTTCAGCCAGTCGAGCAGCGCCGCGAAATCCTCATCGCTCTCGCCGGGGAAGCCGACGATGAAAGTCGATCGGATGGCGAGGTCCGGGCAGATGCGCCGCCAGGCCGCGAGCCGCTCGAGCGTGCGCTCCTGGGCGGCCGGCCGGCGCATGGCCTTCAGCACGGCCGGGCTCGCATGCTGGAAGGGGATGTCGAGATAGGGCAGGACGAGGCCGTCGGCCATCAGCGGGATGACCTCGTCGACATGGGGATAGGGATAGACATAGTGCAGCCGCACCCAGGCGCCGAGCGAGCCGAGCGCCCGCGAGAGGTCGAGGAAGCGCGCCGCAAGCGGCGCCCCCCGCCACGGGCTCGTCGCATATTTGAGATCGACGCCATAGGCGCTGGTGTCCTGCGAGATGACCATCAGCTCCTTGACGCCGGCCTGCACCAGCCGCTCGGCCTCGCGCATGACATCGCCAGCCGGCCGGCTGGCGAGACGGCCGCGGATGTCGGGGATGATGCAGAACGAGCAGGCATTGTTGCAGCCCTCCGAGATCTTCAGATAGGCATAGTGGCGGGGCGTCAGCCTCAGTCCCTCGGCCGGCACGAGGTCGATATGGGGGTCGTGGACGGGGGGCGCCGCCTCGTGCACGGCGGCGACGACGGCCTCGTACTGGTGCGGGCCGGTGACGGCGAGGACGCCCGGATGGCGTTCGCGTATGAGGCTTTCCTCGACACCGAGGCAGCCGGTGACGATGACACGGCCGTTCTCGGCGATGGCCTCGCCGATCGCCTCGAGGCTTTCCGCCTTCGCCGAATCGAGGAAGCCGCAGGTGTTCACCACCACCACATCGGCGTCGTCGTAGTCTGGCGCGATCCGGTAGCCCTCGGAGCGCAGCTTGGTGATGATCCGTTCCGAATCGACCAGCGCCTTCGGACAGCCGAGCGAGACGAGCCCGACCTTGGGCACGCGCGCCGGTCGCGCGGCGGCGGACTTGGCCAGGGGCGTTTTCGCCTTCGCCGCGCGGCCAGCTGCAGGCTTCTGCGCGCGCGTCCGCCGTGCGACGGGCTTCGATGTGTCGGGCTTGTCGGTCTTCGTCATGGCGTGGGCTTCTATCACCTGCCCCGGCCGCGGTCAGCAGCCCCGTGGCGTCACCGGCCAGGGATTCGGGGGCCAGGGATTCGGGGGCCAGGAATTCGTCGAACCAGGAATTCGGGCGGGCGCCTCAGAACCGGAACGCCCGGAACCAGCGACCGACATTCAGCAGCGTCGTCGCCGCCGAGGCGACATAGGTGAAGGCGGCGGCCCGCAGGATCTCGCGCGCCGCCGGCAGGTCGGCGGCCGGGATCAGCCCGCCCTCCTTCAGGAGCGGCAACGCGCGGTTGAAGCTCGCATCGTACTCGACCGGCAGCGTGCGCAGATGCATGAGCACGCCCATGCCGAGCACCAGCGCGCCGGCGAGTTGAGTGCGAGCACCACCGGGCTCTTCGACACCACCATCAGCACGGGCGCCGCCAGCATGACGAAGGATCCGAAACGCTCGATCTTCGCCGGTGCGGCGAGCACGGTGCGCTGCCTCAGCGGCTTGTAGCCTGTCGCATCCTGCATGGCATGTCCGACCTCGTGCGCCGCGACGACGAGCGCGGCGAGCGAGCGCCGATCGTAGTGGGCGGGAGAGAGCCGGACCGTGCGGGTCGCCGGATCATAGTGGTCGCCCTCGCGCGTCGGCTCGACCTTCACATGGCCGAGCTTCATTTCCGACAGGATGCGCCGCGCGAAGGCGCCGCCCGTCTCGGCAAAGTCCGCCCGCTCCTGGCCATGGCGCGCGAGCACGCCCTTGACCCAGGCGCCCGGCAGATAGGAGAGCGCCGCGATGCCGGCCATCATGATCAGCAGGAAGGCCATCGTCCCTCGGTGTTTCGACTGCCGGTATTGCCTGTGCCGGGCCGGCTCAGTCGCGGTTGTCCTTGATGTCGTACCAGATATAGGCGCCTTTCAGGTAGGCGGGCCGGAGCGCCGGCAGCGGGAAGGTCTTCAGCCGCCGGCCGAGCACGCTCGGCAGCCGCGCCCGCTCGGGCCGGCCCGCCACCAGATCGGCGACCGCCCGCCCCGACCAGCTCGCCATGGCGACGCCCGAGCCGTGATAGGCGATCGCCGTCCAGACGCTTCTCTTCTCGTCGAGCGGCCCGATATAGGGCACGAGATCGTGGGTGAGGCAGACATAGCCGCGCCAGAAATGCGTGTGCTCGGCATGCGCCCAGCCCGGGAACAGCGTCTCGAAATTGTGCCTGAGGCGTCGCTCGAGCGGGCCGGCCGCCTTGTCCGAACCGTCCGTGCCGCCACGCCCCCCGAACAGGAAGCGTCCGTCCGGCAGCAGGCGGAAATAGTGCAGGAGCTTGCGCGTGTCGTAGGCCATCTGCAGCGAGGTCCAGCCTTGCGCGCGCCGCTCGTCCTCGGTGAGTGGCCGCGTGACCAGGATCGAGGAGAGCGCCGGCATGAGGCGGCCCGCATGCCGCCGCGACACCTCCTCCTGCGTGAAGCCGTTGGTCGCAACCACGACATGGCGGGCCTTCAGCACCGCGCCCGAGCTCGTCGTCAGCCGGTGGCCGTCGGCCAGTTCCTCCCAGCGGACCACCCGCGAGCGGCCATGGATGTGCACTCGGTTGCCGGCCGCCGCCCGGGCGAGCCCGCGCGTATAATTGAGCGGATGGACGCTTGCCCCGACCTCGCCCCAGATCGCGCCGTGGAAAGCCGGGCTGTAGCAGCCCCGCTCTTTCATGGCCGGAACGTCGAGCAACTCGGTCTTCTTGCCGATCACGTCGCGCAGGAAGACCTGGTCCTCCTTCAGCTCCTCGAACCGGCCGGGCCGGTGCGCGACCGCCATCTCGCCCATCGGATTGTGGTCGCAGGCGATGCCGTGCCGCTTCGTCACCTCGCCGACGAGCGCCACCGCCTCCTTCTGGATCTCGAAGAAGCGCTTGGTGTCCTCGAGCCCGTAGCGCTTGATCAGCTCGCCATAGGAGAGCTTGGCCGAACCGAGACCGACGAAGCCGCCATTGCGCCCCGACGCCCCCCAGCCGGGATCGGCGGCATCGAGCACCGTGACGTCGAGATCGTAGTCGTCGCGGAAGCGTAGCGCCGCCGACAGCCCGGTGAAGCCCGCGCCGATGATCGCCACGTCCGTCACCGTCTCGCCCTTCAAGGGCGGCGTCTCGATGCCGAGGGGCGCGGCCGTCGCCTCCCAATAGCTCTTCACCGGGTGGTCGAAATGGAAGAGGTCCTTGTGGGCGATGGTGGCCATGGGTCGTGCTCCGGCGCTGTGGACGGCTCGAGAGATGGGCGGACGGGTAGCTCCGCGGGCGGCAGCCCCTTCCTAGCACTTGTGATCAAATTGCGGCGAGGGGGGAGCGTTAATCTGCCACTATCGGTGATCTGGCTTTCTGATTGACGGCTCCCCATATGTCGCGTCAGCATACAGGTTTGTGATCATGAGTTGGCGACCGGGGCGAGAGATCCCGGCTCCGCTCCAGGAGGCGCCCCCGCCGCACCGATCCGCGAGCCCGGGCCGGGGCCTCCTTGTAGAGGATGCGACATGACACCTTTCGCCGTTGCCGGCATTCAGATGTGGCTCACCGCCGAGAGCAACATCGCCGCGATGAAGCATCGCCTTGCCCTGTTGATGCACCACTACCCCTGGGTGCAGATGGTGCTGTTCTCCGAGCTCGCCTGCTTCGGCCCGCTCCTGCAGAACGCCCGCTCGCTGCCCTCGGAGGCCGAGGAGGAGCTGCAGGAGGCCGCGCTCCATCACCGCATCTGGCTCGTCAACGGCTCCATGTACGAGCGGTACGACGGCGCCATCTACAACACGACGTCGGTGATCGGCCCGGACGGCGAGATCGTCTGCCGCTATCGCAAGATGTTCCCCTTCCGCCCGCTCGAGCAGGGCGTGACGCCGGGCACCGGGTTCTGCCATTTCGACGTGCCCGAGGTCGGCCGCTTCGGCATCCTCAACTGCTATGACATCTGGTTCCCCGAGACGGCGCGCCAGCTGACCGCCTCGGGCGTCGAGGTCATCCTCCATCCGGTCATGACGCACACCATCGACCGCGACGTCGATCTCGTCGTCGCTCATGCGACGGCGGCGACCATGCAGACCTATGTGTTCGACATCAACGGGCTCGGCTCGGGCGGCAATGGCCGCTCGGCGGTGTTCGACCCGACCGGGCGGGTGCTGCATCAGGGCGATGCCAGCGAGCAGCTCATTCCCATCGAGATCGACCTCGACCTCGTGCGCCGCCAGCGCGAGAACGGCATGCGCGGCCTTGGCCAGATGACCAAGCAGTTCCGCGACCGCCCGGCCGATTTCCCGGTCTACGACCGCACGAGCTTCGACCGCGGCTATCTCGACAGCCTGGGGCCGCTCGTCCAGCCTCGCCGCGCGGTCAAGCCCTCGGCCAACGTCACCCCCCTGCCGCTCCGGCGCAGCATGGTGAAGTAGGGCGACCGCGAGCGCCCCCGCCGATCGAAGCGCCCTGGCCAACCAGAGTCCGGCCAAACAGCCAGATCCCGGACAGCCGCTGACGCGGCTTCCGGGATGCCGGGTGGTCGCGGGGGCCTGGCGGCGCGGCGTCCGCGTCGTCCCGATGCCGTCCGCGGCCCCTCAGAACATCTTCTGCGTGCTGTGCTCGGGCGGCAGCACTGGGGCGGGCATGGGAGCGGCGAGGGGCACGCACTCGAACTTCGCCGAGATCGCCTTCGCCCAGGCCTTGGCGCGGGGAGTGAGCTCGCGGTCGTCGGTCTGCATGCGGCCGCGGCTGACCAGGATGCCGATATCGGCGCCCTTGTAGCGATAGTCGCCCGCCGTATAGACCCGCAAGTAGAAGGCCTCGTCCTCGTCGGAGACCAGGAACCAGTCGATCGACTTCCTGACGAGCTCGATCGAGCCGTCCTTGGCCATGCGCCAGATGCCCGAGGCCGGCGCCCGGGCGATCATCTCGACGCCCTCCTCTGGATGCTTGAGGATCAGCTGGCTCCAATTGTCGAACTCCGACCAGCGCTCCTGGATGCGGTCGAGATCGAGCTCCCACTCCACATCCATGAACTCCAGCATGTGGAACAGCATGATCGGGCAGCCGCCATAGGTCGAGGTGATGAGATTGGTCATCGGCGAGGCGCCCGAGATGCGCGGGTTGATCTCGCCGAGATAGACCTCGCGCGTGTCGGTATCGATGAGGAAATCCATGCAGAAGGCGCCGCGATAGCCTTCCTTGTAGAGCCGGTCGCCGAGCTTGCGGGCCATCGTGCGGACCGCCTTGCGCTCCTTGGTGAAGCCGCCGGTGAAGGCATCGTTGCCGCACCAGCCGCCCTTGTAGGGGGTGAGCTCGCCAAAGCCCGTGATGTCGGTCTGCATCGGCCCGACGAGGGTGCCGTGCCGCGTCGCCACCGCCTCCAGCGTGCCGGGCAGATGGTTGATGCGCTTCATCACCTTCAGCTCTTCCTTGGCGAGCACGTCGGCGTTCTTCTTCCAGTCGGCCTGCGACTTGATGAAGAAGGTGGTGCGGCCGGAATCGCCATAGGGCGTCTGCACGACGAGGTCCTCGCCGAGCCCGGCCTCCTCGGCCAGCTTCTTCAGCGCCTGATAGCTCTTCGCCCGCCCCATCGTGTTCGGCGCGCTCTTGATGCCGGCCTCGTTGCCGAGCCGCGTCGTCGTGATCTTGGAATCGATGTGGATCCTCAGCTTGGCCGGCGGCAGCGCGATCTCCTGGCCGAGCTCCTTCGCCAGTTCCTCCGTCGTCTCGTCGAACATGACGAGCAGCAGCTTGCCGGGGCCGCGTTCCTCGAGGCGCTTGCGCACCTCCTTGTGCCGCAACAGGTAGTTGTTGACGTCCTCGATCGAGCGGAACTCGTGCGGTCCGTGCTCGCGCGGCACCATGATCTTCGGATGCGTGCCATCGAAGGAGTCGAAGTAGTTGATATAGGTGAACTTGTTGATCCACCGGCCGAGCCCGAGGATGTTGTACGGCGTCGGCGACAGGAAGGTGATCGGCGTCTCGTTCTTGCGGAAGAACCGGTAGACGTCGGAAAGGCTGGTGAGCTTGGTGGCGCTGCCCATGCGAGGAATCCCCGATGTGATCGTGTCCCGTCCCCCGACGGGCTGTTGTCACATCTTTGCGGGAGATTCCTCGCGCTGTGAAGCACTGCGGGCCAGATCGGGCGGGTTATCGGCCGCCGGGGACCTCTGAAGTCCCCTTCGCGGACGGGCTCAGATACCCTCGGGCGCGAGGCTTCCCTTGAGGGCCGGCTTCGCCGTCGAGGCCGGTGCCACATGGCCGCGATAGCCGCTCGGGCAGCTGCCGTGCTGCAGGCAGTCGCACCAGATGCGCCCGCGCCGGCCGCCCGCATAGGGAAATGCGAAGCCCTCCTCGATCATCGTCTGTCCGACATCGATCCAGCGCTTGCCGATCTGGATCTCCAGCCGGCCGAGCCGGCGCGAATGATACTTGTCGGGCTTCAGCCCGCAGGCCCGGGCGGGCACCTCGCCGCGCGAGCCGAGCGCCTCCGCCAGCATCTCGGCGAGGAAGTCCTTGGCGCGCTTGCCGCTCCGGGCCTCCTCCTCGCAGCGGGCCCGCGCCCCCGTCTCCGGCGTGTCGATGCCGGCGATGCGCAGCTTCACCTTGACCGCGACCTCCGGGTCCGAGGTGTCGATGTAGCCATAGACCGTGTCGCCGTCGACGATGCGGATCGGCAGCATGTCGTGGCAGCCCTCGCCGGCCTCGCCCGCCGAACCGGCCGCTCCTGCCGAGGTGCTCGCCGGCGCGAGCAGGAGCACGGCGGCCACCAGGAGGGCGACTGCGGTCCGGGACTTGGTGAGGCTGGCGATGGACATGACGACGTTTCTCCTGCCTGTCGGTCGGCACGCCCCTTCCACGAGGCGCCGGCCTGTGCGCTTGACGCTGCCGCCGGGGCCGGACGGGCCGGCCATGGACGGCTGGAACATGAGGTGG
>JAWKWA010000006.1:0-238115 GCA_041397765.1 Hyphomicrobiaceae bacterium
GCCCGCCCGCAAGTCGACCGCGACGTCGAAGACCCGTCCCCTGAGGCAGGTGACGATCTTGGTCTCCATGGCGGGCGGGTACTGGAAATGGAGGCCGCGGAGCGTGCCGGCCCGAGAGGTGAACGTGCGGTTGATCTGGCGGATCGGACGCTCGAGCCCAGCTTCGCGGAGCTCGTTCGCGCAGTACATGCGCTCGAGGAAGCCGCGGGCATCGCCGAGCGGCTTGCGGGTCAGCAGCGTCAGGCCGGCAAGCGGGGTGGCGGCGAGGTCGAAGCGGGCGGTCATGACGCGGCCGCCGCGTAGCGGGCGATCTGGCCGGTGGTGTAGGCCGCCATGTCGGCGCCCTCGTGCCAGGCGCGGTACCAGCGGGTGGTCTCGGCGATGGCGTCCGCGAGCTGCCAGCGCGGCGTCCAGCCGAGCTCGTTGCGGGCCTTCGTCGAGTCGAGCCGCAGCAGGCCGGCCTCCTTGAAGCCCGGTGCCACCGGCTCCTTGCGGACCGTGGCGCCATCGCCCCAGGCCCTGGCGACGAGTTCGGAGACATGGCCGACGGTGCCTTCCCCCGCGGGATCGGGGCCGAAGTTCCAGCCGGTCGCATGGATTTCGCCGCCGGTGCCGGCCAGACGCTCGGCAAGCAACAGATAGCCGGCGAGCGGATCGAGCACATGTTGCCAGGGGCGGACGGCCGCCGGGTAGCGCAGCACCACGGGCTCAGCCTTGGCAAAGGAGCGGATGCAATCGGGAACGAGGCGGTCCTTGGCCCAGTCGCCGCCGCCAATGACATTGCCGGCGCGTGTGGTCGCGATGCGGCACTCAGAGGTGCCGGGGGCAAAGAAGCTGGCGCGGTAGGAAGCGGCGACGATCTCGGCGCAGGCCTTGCTCGCACTATAGGGATCGGCGCCACCCAGCCGGTCGGTCTCGCGGTAGGGGTGCACCCATTCGCGGTTCTCGTAGCACTTGTCGGTGGTGATGACGACGGCGGCGGCGAGACGCTTCTCGCTGCGAGCGGCCTCCAGCACATGGGCAGTGCCGAGCACGTTGGCGGCATAGGTGCCGACCGGATCGCGATAGCCTTCGCGCACCAGCGACTGGGCCGCCAGATGGAACAGCACCTCCGGCTCGGCCTCGCGCATGGCGGCCGAGAGGCGGGGAAGATCGAGAATGTCGGCGCGATGGTCGCGAACGAGGCGATCGGGGACGCCGGCGATCGCAAAGAGGCTCGGCTCGGTCGGCGGGTCGAGCGCATAGCCGGTCACGCGCGCACCGAGCTCGGCGAGCCACAGCGCCAGCCAGGCCCCCTTGAATCCGGTGTGCCGGCGTCAGGAAGACGGAGCGGCCACGCCAGTACGACGGATCATTCCCAGACGGTCCAAGGCGCTTTTCCGCTGCTGTAGAGCTCTTCGAGGAGGTTCTTCTCGCGCAGCGTATCCATGGGCTGCCAGAAGCCGTCATGGCGGAAGGCGGCGAGCTGCGCCCTTCGGCGGCGAGGCGGGTCATCGGCGCGCCTTCCCAGGGCGTGCTGTCACCGGCGATGTAGCTGACCACCTCGGCGAGCTAAGCACGAAGAAGCCGCCATTGATGAGGCCGCCATCGCCCTGCTGGCTTCTCGGTGAAGCCGGTCACGGTCGTATGGTCAGCGAGCTCAGCGCGCCGTAGCGGCCGGGCGGCTGAACGGCCGTGACGGTGGCAAGCTTGCCGTGGCTCTTGTGGAAGGCGATGAGGCTGGCGATGTCGATATCGGCGACGCCGTCGCCATAGGTGAAGCAGAAGGGCTCGTCGCCCAGATAGTCGCGCCATTGCGCAGGCGGCCGCTGGTCATGGTGTTCTGGCTGCGTCGACGAGCGTCACGGTCCAGGGCTCAGCGCTGCGAATGGACGACGATCTCGTTGTTCTCCATGCGGAAGGTCACGTCCGACATATGGAGGAAGTAGTTGGCGAAATACTCCTTATCACATAGCCCTTGTAGCCGAGGCAGATCAGAAGTTGCCCACCTGCAATGAGAGTAGATCTTCATGATGTGCCAAAGGATCGGCCGGCTGCCGATCTCGATCATCGGCTTGGGGCGGGTATGCGATCCTCGCTGATGCGGGTGCCGAAACCACCTGCCAGGATCACGGCTTTCATCGCGCGGTCTCCTGCTTCGTGGTCCTTCGAGGCTCGACGGTCGAGCGGGCCGTGACGGCGGGTCCGCAGCGGAACGAGCGTGCGGATCGATCCTCACGACGTGGAAGGAGGGCGCAGGCTGCGGCAGTCGCGCGGATGCAGCCATTGCGAGTGGACTGCTGCAGTATCCGACGATTCGATCCTCGGGCGGACGGTGGTTTTGACTGCGGACGAGCACCGTGCATGTCGTCATCCCGTAAGACGGTCGGCATCCGTATCGTCTGCCGACATCATTGCTTCAGGCGATCTCACTCTAACGGCGAGTGGGCCCGCATCCGCTGGAGCGCGCCCCGTCAATCCGTCGATCGGAAATACTACTGCATGGCCGAGAGCGACTCATAAACCTTAGGCTCGCCGGCATTGTCAATAGCCTGCGCCTCGACCTCACGCATCCCTTCGACGACGAACCTGAGGTGCGACAGATGGCGCCTCCGCTCCGGACTGCCCTCGCGCAGCAGTTGCCGGAAGGAGCGATACTGGAGGCGGATGACAGGCTCGCGAAACAGCGGGTCGAAGGCAAAGAACGGCCGGTTGTGGGGTGGATCCGCCTTGGTGGCGATGCGTGCCGCCACGAGCCGGGCTGCCAGGGCGTCGGCCTCGTCGGCGGGTAGGCGGGCCTCACTTGCGAGGAGAAGGGCATAGTGGCGGGCAATCGCCTCGGTCTCGGTATCGCCGGCCATGGGCGGGGCCGAGGCGTCGCTGCGGAGCTTGCTGTGGGCGGCATTGACGGTGCGGATGTAGCCCAGTTGCGGCAAGGCGAGAATCTTTCCCGCGAGGAGATCGTGGAAGCCCATGGTGAAGTCGCCGAAAAACGGCGCGGCGTTGAGATCGAGGCGGCGGCAGCGCGCGATGAGCTGCGTGCGCCGGACGAGGGCAAAGCTCGTGGGAAACGGCCAGCGGGCATAGTCGAGGAGGCGCGCGACCGGGCTGTCGGAGATGATGCTCCGCGCGTGCATCAGCCGGGCACGAAGACTGCCGTCCGGCTCGAAGGCGAGCGAAAGCACTGCGCCGATCGCCAAAACGTAGTCGGGATGATCGGCCAGGAACGGCTCGGCCGACAGGAGCTCATCGAGCAGCGGAAAGTCGTCATCGGCCCCGACCACGACGTACTCGTCTGCCAGCGCCTCGAGCACGTCGATCAGGCGGTCGGCGAGCGGCAGCCGTGGATCGTAGCGTCGATACTCCAGGGCGAGACGGCCGCCGGCGGCGACAATCGCGGCATCGTAGGCGGCATGATATTCCGGCTGGCTGCCGTCGGCGACGATGACCGCGCTGCCAGGGTAGAACTCGGCCAGGTAGCGAAGAACCTGCGCAGCCGAGACAGGACGATTTCGCGTTGGGATTATGAGCCTTGTCATCGTGCCCGTTCGGTCCGGTTGAGCCGTGCCAGGACCTCGCTGCGACACCTGGCGTCTGCATCGCTGCCGCTCGATACCATTCCGGGCCGCGAAATGTCTCGGCCAACTTCGCTCCGGTCGCGGAATTCGAGGTCCCGCAGATCGGCCCGGTCGGCTGATCTTGCGATGGTGGTGAGGGAACGGATGGACGCGGCGGGGACCTCGGGGCCGGGGCAAGCGGACGGTCTGCGCAACGAGGCCGCCTCTGCCGTCGTTGCGCCACGCCGTCCCTTGGCTATCGTCCCAGGCCTCAAGGGGTCGGGCGGTGCTCGGTGTCGTCGGAGAGCAGGGTGTCGGGCAGTTCGCCGAGGATCTCGGCGAGGCGGGAGCGGGCGCGGTTCACGCGGCTCTTGATGGTGCCGACGGCGCAACCGCCGATCCGGGCCGCCTCCTCGTAGGAGAGACCTTCGGCGGCGACCAGCACCAGTGCCTCGCGCTGCTCGTCGGGCAATTGCAGGAGCGCGCGGCTCACCTCGGCGAGTTCGACCCGGCCGAACTGGCTCGGCAGCACCTCGACCCGCTCGGCGATGGCGCCATCGATATCCTCGACCTCGCGGGTGCGGCGGCGATAGTCCGAGAAGAAGGTGTTGCGCAGGATGGTGAAGAGCCAGGCCTTCAGATTGGTGCCGGCCTCGAAGGTCGCGCGCGAGGTCCAGGCCTTGGTCAAGGTCTCCTGGACGAGGTCGTCGGCCAGGTCGTGGCGGCCGGCCAGGGAGAGCGCGAACGCCCGCAGATTGGGGACGGCGCCGAGCAGGCCTTGCGTGAACGGATCGGAGCTATCCTTGACCACTCAGGTTTCCTCACCGTTGTCCTCCTTCCGGCTCGCTCCCTCCTCGCGGCTCAATTCCTCGAGCAGGCGGATGAAGCGATCGGGGATGGGCTCCTGGATGGTCTGGCGGTAGGCCTCCCGCAGCCTGGTGCCGAGGTGATCCTGGATCTTGCGGTCGATCGCCTCGGTTTTCTTGCCGGCCTCCCCGTTGGTCTCGCTCATGTCCCCTATCATGGTGATCTTCTTCTCGTTGCAGTCTGGCGTGTGTCTCGACATTTCGCTTCCCCTCGAGGCGGACCGACCGTTCCGCCGGGCCCCCTGCCCGACAGGCCAGCACTGACGATCCGCGAGACCACGCCCGTCGGTGTGGTCACCTGTTGCAACCCCGAACCCAGCCCGGCTGCCGGGCCCCAGGCTCCGACATCCGATTCTCCGGCATATCGGTTGTCCCTTCAATGCCGTCGGTCCCGTTCCGGTTCCCTGTCCATCGCGCTTCGCAGGGAACCAGTTGTGGGAAAGTGTGTTAAGAGTGCTGCTGACCCGCAAGGCGGCCATGACGAGAGGGAGCCGATGCTCCGCTCCATGGAGGCCGGGCGGGTCCATGCTGCTGTCCGGTGAGGGGCCGGCGACCGAGGGGTGGGGATCTAGACCGGACCGATTGGGCCGTCACGGCGCAGTTCGGACCGGCGGGAGGAGGTTTCATGCCGCTCGCCGAACGCATCAGGCCGCATCTGCCCTATCTGAGGCGCTTTGCCCGGGCATTGCTCGGCAGTCAGGCAGCCGGGGACACCGTGGTCGCTCGCCTGCTCGAGCATCTGGTAGTCGATCCGGCCGCGCTCTCGCGGACGCTCGATCTGCGCGTGGCGCTCTACAGGGCGCTTCTCTTCGTCGCCGACGAGGCGGGCCTCACTGCCGGGCTCGCAGCCTTCCGGGCGGGCGAGGCGGCACGCCCGGGGGTGCTGTCGGCCGCCGAGCAACGCCTGCAGGATATGCCCGCGCGGGCGCGCGAGGCCTTCCTGCTCGGCTCCATGGAAGGCGTCACCGAGGAGGAGGCGGCAATCATCCTCTCGGTCGAGCCGCACAAGATCACAGACCTGCTCGCCAAGGCGGGGCGCGAGATCGCCGGGCTCG
This sequence comes from Hyphomicrobiaceae bacterium, assembly GCA_041397765.1. Lineage (GTDB taxonomy): Bacteria > Pseudomonadota > Alphaproteobacteria > Rhizobiales > Hyphomicrobiaceae > JAWKWA01. Next base: position 5,458 of record JAWKWA010000006.1, read on the forward strand.
TCGCCACCGACGTGCTGATCATCGAGGACGAGCCGCTGATCGCGCTCGACCTGTCGGGCCTCGTCAGCGACCTCGGTCATCGGGTCGCCGCCATGGCGCGCACACGCAGCGAGGCGGAGGAGGCTTTCCGCCGGACGCGGCCCGGGCTCGTTCTTGCCGACATACAACTCGCCGACGGCAGCTCGGGCCTCGATGCGGTCAACGACATCCTCGGGCGCGAGGAGGTGCCGGTGGTTTTCATCACAGCCTTTCCCGAGCGCCTGCTCACAGGAACCCGGCCGGAGCCGGCTTTCCTGGTGACGAAGCCGTTCCAGGGCGCGGCGGTCAAGGCGACGGTCAGCCAGGCGCTGTTCTTCGATCAGCGCGCAAGGCGCCGGGCGACCCGGAACTGACACCAGCGAGCGAAAGCTCTGACTTTCACGAGGTGGTCCGCGCGCGCCGGCTTGGTGGGCCGGCCGGGCGCAACAAATCATGCGAGCGGGGATGGTGAGGCGGCCGCGCGCGAACAAATCATGCGCGCGGGGTTGGCGGGGCGGCCGCGCACTGACGCAAAGGAGAAAACCGCCGCGCATCCAACTGGATCACGGTCGAAACTCGTGCACGCCGGTGAGCGGAGCTGCGAGGCGGCCAGCCTTCGCACGCACCAGCTTTTTCGCACGCAATTCATCCACGGCTCCGAGGGGCGGCACCCCGCCGCCCCCGTCGAGGGCGCCCTACTTGCCCGCGCCGCCGACATGCTCGCCCTCCGCGCGTCAGGTAGTAGGCCGCGAGGATCGGCAGGAAGGTGACGGCGACGACGAAAATCGCCACGACATTTGTGCGGGCCGCTGGCGCGGGCGGATCGCTCCGTCAGCATCCAGATCAGCAGCGTCGATTGCTGTCCGGCGGTGAAGGTCGTGACGATCACCTCGTCGAAGGAGAGCTGAAGGCGAGCATCGCGCCGGCGAGGAGTGCGGTGGCGATGTTGGGCAGAACGACATGACGCAGCGTCTGGAAGCCGTCGGCGCCGAGGTCCATGGAGGCCTCGATCAGCGAGCCCGACATGCGACGGAAGCGGGCGACGGCATTGTTGTAGACGACGACGATGCAGAAGGTCGCGTGGCCGAGCACGATGGTCCAGAAGCTGAAGGGGATCTCGAGCGCGTTGAAGGCCGAGCGCAGCGCGATGCCGGTGATGATGCCCGGCAGCGCGATGGGCAGGATGAGCAGGAGCGACACCTGCTCGCGGCCGAAGAAGCGGGTCTGAGAGAGAGCCGCCGCCGCCATGGTGCCGAGCAGCATGGCGATCATGGTCGAGAGCGTCGCGACCTTCACCGACAGCCAGATCGCCGCCCAGATGTCGGGACGATCCCAGACGACGGCGAACCATTTGAGGGTGAGGCCCGGAGGCGGGAACTGGTAGCTCTTCTCCTCCGTCGTGAAGGCGTAGAGGAAGATCAGGAGGAGGGGCACATGCAGGAACAGGAGCCCGCAGATGGCGGCGGCCCTGAGACTGCGGGGGGCTTTGCCTTCAGAGCGCATCGAAGGCCCCCAGGCGCCGGGCGATGGCGAGATAGACCATCATGATGACGATCGGCACGACGGTGAAAGCGGCAGCGAGCGGAATGTTGCCGGCTGTTCCCTGATGGGCATAGACGGCCAGGCCGATGAAGTAGCTCGAATTGCCGACGATCTGGGGAATGATGTAGTCGCCGAGCGTCAGTGAGAAGGTGAAGATGGAGCCGGCGACGATGCCGGGCACGGCGAGCGGGAAGATGACGGTGCGAAAGGTCTGGCCCGGCCTTGCGCCAAGATCGGCCGAGGCCTCGACGAGGTTGCCGGGCACGCGCTCGAGGGCGGCCTGGGTCGGCAGGATCATGAAGGGCAGCCAGACATAGCAGAAGACGATGAAGGTGCCGATATAGCTGATCGACAGCGAGGGGCCGCCGATCACCGGGAGCGCGAGCAGGCCATCGAGCACGAAGCCGAGATGCAACCGTTCGGCGAGCCAGGTGAGGATGCCTTCCTTGGCCAGAATCAGCTTCCAGGAATAGACCTTGACGAGATAGCTCGACCACAAGGGCAGCATGACGCCGAGATAGAAGGCGGCCTTCCAGATGCCGCGGGCATAGCGGGCGGCATAGTAGGCGATCGGAAAGGCGATGAGGGCGTCGGCGATCGTGACGGCGCTCGCCATCACCACGCTCCTGACGATGATGTCGAGATTGGAGGCGCGGAAGAGCTCGCCATAGGTCGAGAGCGTGAGCTCGTGGCGCACCACGCCCGAGAACTCGTCGACCGAGAAGAAGCTGTAGACGAGCAGCGAGGCGAGGGATCCGAGATAGACGATGCCGAGCCAGGCGAGCGGCGGCCCGATCAGCAGGAAAGCGAGGAGGCGCGGCCGGCGATGCAGCGTGTCCGAGAGGAGGGCACCGAGGCGGGCGAGTCCGCCTTCGGGCGGTGCGCTCTTGGCCGGGATGTCGATCACGCTCAAGGCGCGCCCTCCATGGCGTGCATGGCGCTTCTCGGCCAGGCGAGGGCGACCGTGTCGCCCCGGGCGATGGCGAGGCCGGCCGGTGCGGCGACCGTGAGGCTGAGGCCGTCGGCCCCGACGACGAGGCGGGTGCTCGCGCCCTGATAGCTGATGCTGGCGACGCGGCCGCCGATCGCGGCCTCGTCCTTGGCGGGCGTCGCGTCGGGGGGCAGGAGGCGGATCCGCTCGGGCCTGAGGCTGGTCCAAGCCTTCACGCCACCGAGCCGGGCGGCAATATCGGGCGGGATGAGGTTCGACGAGCCGACGAAATCGGCGACGAAGGGGCTGGCGGGACGCTCGTAGACCTCGGCGGGCGTGCCGATCTGGACGATCCGGCCCTTGTCGAAGATGGCGAGGCGGTCCGACATGGACAGGGCCTCGCCCTGGTCGTGGGTGACGAAGACGAAGGTGATGCCGATCTCGCGCTGCAGGGCTTTCAGCTCCTCCTGCATCTGCTCGCGAAGCTTCAGGTCGAGGGCGCCGAGAGGCTCGTCGAGCAGCAGGACCTTCGGCTTGTTGACGAGGGCGCGGGCGAGGGCGACGCGCTGGCGCTGGCCGCCAGAAAGCTGGGCGGGCCGGCGGGCCTCGAAGCCGGCGAGCTTCACCTGCGCGAGCGCGCGCCGGGCGGCCTCGTGGCGCGGCTCGCGGGCCATGCCGCGCACCATCAATCCGTAGGCGACATTGTCGAGGACGGTGAGATGGGGAAAGAGCGCGTAGTCCTGGAAGACCGTGTTGACGTCGCGGCGATAGGGCGGGACGCCCTCGGCAGTCGTGCCGAAGATCTCGATATGGCCCTCGTCCGGCTGCTCGAAGCCGGCGATGAGCCTCAGGCAGGTGGTCTTGCCCGAGCCCGAGGGCCGAGCAGGGAGAAGAACTCGCCCTCGGCGATGACGAGCGAGAGGCCGTCGACCGCGCGAACCGGGCCGAAGATGCGGGAGACGCGCTCGAACTTGACGGCCGGGGTCATAGATCGGATCCGGTTGCGGTCGGTGGCCTGATGGGTGGAAAGCGGCCAGTCATCGAGCCTTGCATCATCGAGGCTCCGGGCCGGTGCGCCTTGAACCTGTCGGTCTCGGCGGCACGCGGAAAGGGCGGCCGGCAAAGACCGGCCGCCGCGGTCCGCGACGATCGCCCGGATCGAGATCCAGGCGATGCCGCAGCGGTCCTGCAGGCAGCCGTCAGCGGCCGCCCATCACCGCGATCATGTCGGAGACCCAGCGGTAATAGGGCACGCAGCCGGCCTCCTGGCTCGCGCATTTGGCGACCGGCGTCCGCCAGAAATGCACCTTCTCGAAGTCGCCGGCACCGTTGGTGGCGCAGCCCTCGTCGGTCAGCAGCGCATTGCCCTTGCAGGCGGCGGGCACGGCCGGCACCGAGCCGAACCAGGCGGCGAGGTCGCCCTGGAGCTTCGGGTTGATCGAGTGCTCGAGCCACATATAGGCGCAATTGGGATGGGCAGCGTCGATGTGCATCATCGTCGTGTCGGCCCAGCCCGTCGCCCCTTCGGCGGGGATCGTCGAGGCGATCGGCTTCTTCTCCGCTTGCAAGAGGTTGACCTGGAAGGGCCAGGACGAGGAGGCGACGACGCCCTCGTTCTTGAAGTCGTCGATCTGCACCATGGCGTCGTGCCAATAGCGGCCGACCAGCGTACGCTGCACGCGCAGGACGTCGAGGGCAGCCTTGTACTGATCCTCGTTCAGCTCGTAGGGGTCCTTGATGCCGAGCTCGGGCTTGGCGGCCATCAGGTAGAGGGCGGCGTCGGCGATGTAGATCGGCCCGTCGAAGGCCTGGACGCGGCCCTTGTTGGACTTGCCGTCGGGGAGCGTCTGCTCGGTGAAGACGACCGACCAGCTCGACGGCGGTGCGTCCTTGAAGACCTCGGAATTGTAAGCGAGCACGTTGGCGCCCCACTGATAGGGCACGCCATAATGCTTGCCCTCGACCGTGTGCCAGGGCGCGTCCTGCAGGCGCGGGTCGACGGTGCCCCAGGAGGGGATCAGCGAGACGTTGATCTCCTGGACGCGCTTGCCGGAGATCAGGCGAAGCGATGCGTCGCCCGAGGCGGTGACGAGGTCGAAGCCGCCCTCGTTCATCAGCGCGACCATCTCGTCGGAGGTGCCGGCGGTCTTGACGTTGACCCGGCAGCCGGTCGCCTTCTCGAAGTCGGTCACCCAGTCGTAGCCCTTGTCGGTCTCGCCGCGCTCGATGTAGCCCGGCCAGGCGACGATATCGACCTGCCCCTCGCCGGGACCGATCGACGTCAACATGTCGCCGGCGAAGGCCGCCGGCGAGGGGGCGAGGGGCGAAATGGCGAGGGCTGAGACGAGCAGCGCGCCAACAGCCAAACTTGTCCGCATGATATCCTCCCGAGTGTGACCGGCGCGTCCGCCTCCCGCACGGGGGCTCGGGCGGGGATCTGGTCGATCCCTTCGCGACAAGGTCGCGGCCGGTGCGGCCGGATGGCCGCTTGGGGTCGATTATGGCTGACAAGCGCGCCGGCTCGTCAATCGGAATCCGCGCCGATGCTGCCGCTCGTCAGGAGCCGGACGGGGATTCCTCGATCGTGACCTTGTCGCCGTAGAAGGCGACGAGGCCGTCGATCTCGCGGGCGAAGGGCAGCGTGTCGCGATAGCTCCAGGCGATCTCGGGCACGGGTGCCCGGCCGTCCGCGGCGGCGAGATCGAAATAGGAGGCGTGCCCCTTCAGCGGGCAGAAGGTGCGCTTGTCGCGGACGAGAAGGTCGGCCCTCACATCCTCAGGGGGGATGTAGAGCACGGGGTCGTAGACGTCCTTGCCGACCTCGAGGAGCCTGAGGGCGCGGTCGCTGACGGCCAGCTCCCGGCCCTCGCGCAGGATGCGGATGCGCTTGCCGGCGGGCTTCAGGCGCATGAAATGGCGCGGCTCGTCGGGATTGTGGATGGTCTTCGTCGATTGGGTGATCACGGATCTGTCGATGGCGTCGGCCGGCATGGCAAGTCCTCCTGGCTCTCCTCGCGGGACATGAGATCAGGCCCTCGTACCTGCCGCAAGCCGTGAGCCGCGCAAGAGTTCCCCGATTTGACGTCGGCGGCGGGCTGGCCCAGACTCGCCGGGCTGTCGGCCACGCCGCCATGGTGTCGAGGCGGTCGGACCAAGGCGGTCGGAATGCGAGAGGCGTGGCGCGTATTCTATCACCTGGACGGGAGATGCTCGAACAGAACGGTACCCATTCCGGCTTTGGCGGCGCCGGGACCTGGCTCAGGCTGCTGCTGCCGGCGATGATGGTCTTCGCAGGCGGGCTCGTCGTCTCGGTTCTCGTCTACCGGTTCGCGCAGGATGTGGAGCGGATCCGGGCGCGCGACCGCTTCGAGCATCTGGCCGACGAGGTGATCAACCGGCTCGACCGCTCGATGGTCGCCTATGAGATCGTGCTGCGTGGCGGCGCGGCGCTCTTCGAGACCAATCCGCCGACGACGCGCGCGCAATTCCACACCTATGTCTCCGCCCTCGACATCGAGGCGCACTATCCGGGCGCCCAGGGCGTCGGCTATGCGATGTTCATCGCGCCGGCCGAGCTTGCTGCCCACGAGGCGGCGGTGCGGGCGAGCGGCTTCCCCGAGTATGAGGTCGAGCCCAAGGGCGCGCGCGAGATCTATTCCTCGATCATCTATCTGGAGCCCTTCGACTGGCGGAACCGGCGGGCCTTCGGCTTCGACATGTTCTCGGAGGCGGTGCGGCGCGAGGCCATGTTGCGCGCCTGCGAAACGCTCGGCCCCACCGCCTCGGGCCTCGTCGTCCTCAAGCAGGAGACGCAGAACGACATCCAGGCCGGGGTGCTCGTCTATTTCCCGGTACGCAAGGTGGCGGAAGGGGCGGCGGCCGGGAACGGGACTGGGGCGGGGACAGAAACAGCGAAGGGAACTGAGACCGGCGCGGCCACGGACACGGGAACGACGGGCGATCCCGCGCAGCCTTGCGCCTCGATCCGCGGCTTCGTCTACAGCCCGTTCCGCATCGCCCGGCTGATGGAGAGCCTCGTTGCGGTCGATCCTCATACGCTGCGCGACTATCTTGCCTGGACGGTCCATGACGGTGCAGTCATGCGGCCGGACCATCTGCTCTATGCGAGCCGGCCGGTGACGAGCGGCACATCGCCCGCGCCGCTCTTCACGCTCTCGCGCCACTACACGCTCTATGGCCGGCTCTGGACGTTCGAGTTCAAATCGACGGGTGCGTTCGAGCGCAGCATCGACTGGACGGTGCCGTGGCTGGTGCTGCTCAGCGGTATCCTGACGACGGTGCTGCTCGCGCAGATCGTCGGCGCCATGGTGCTCCGGCAGCGGCATCTGGCCGAGCTGAACGCCCGCATGTCGCTGATGACGCGCGAGCTCGGTCACAGGGTGAAGAACACGCTCGCGGTCGTGCAGGCGATCGCCACGCGCAGCCTGCCGGACGGACGGCCGATCGGGGAGGGGCGGGAGATCTTCCTCAGGCGCCTGCACGCTCTCTCGGGGGCGCACACGGTGCTGCTCGAGACCGCCTGGCACGGCGCCTCGCTGCAGCGGCTCGCGGCGATCGAGGTGGCGGCTTTCGGCGCGCGGGTGCGGGTCGATGGACCGGAGGTCGAGCTCAATGCATCGGTTGCCCAGACCTTCGCGCTGGTGTTGCACGAGCTGGCGACCAACGCGGTGAAGCATGGCGCGCTCGCGGTGCCGGGCGGGCGGGCCATTCTCAATTGGTCGATCGAGGGGCAGGGCCGGACGGCCATGTTCCGGCTGATCTGGCGCGAGGAGGGCGGGCCGGTGGTCTCGCCGCCAACCCGGCTCGGCTTCGGCCACACGCTGCTTTCCCAGCGGATCGGCCATGGCGGGGCGCCGCCGACCATCACCTATGCGCCCGAGGGTCTCAGCTACGAGGTGTCGGCGCCGCTGGCGGCGATCTCGCAGATCGAGGGAGATGAGAAGGGCGGTGGTCTCGGCGAGTGAGTGCGGCGATCGCGACGGGCGCCGGGGGACGATGGGGCGTCTCGGTGCGGCCGGCGCGGCCGGCATTGCAGGACGTGCCGGCATTGCAGGACGAGAACGATCTGAATCGTGCGTTCGGGGATGGGAACACGGGCGGGGAGATCGCACCGCCCGGCGATGGTTCGAAGGGGTTTAGGGCATGACGGCCTATCTGAGGCTCGACGGGCAGGTGGCGGTGGTGACGGGGGCCTCCTCCGGGCTCGGCCGGCACATGGCGCGGGTCTTTGCACGCATGGGGGCGGCGGTCGCCGTCACGGCGCGGCGGCGGGAGCCCCTGGCGGCGCTGTCGGCCGAGATCGCGGCGGAGGGCGGCCGGGCCCTCGCGGTCGGCATGGATGTCACCGATCCGGACGCGGTCGGGGCGGCCATCGACGAGATCTGCGCAAAACTCGGCGTGCCGGACGTGCTGCTCAACAATGCCGGGGTCGCGACATCGGCCCGCGCGCTCGATACCACCGAGGAGATGTGGCGCAACGTCGTCGGCACCAATCTCGACGGCGCGTTCCGCGTGGCGACGGCGACGGCGCGGAAGATGGTCGAGGCGGGCAAGGGCGGGGCGATCGTCAACGTCGCCTCGATCCTCGGGCTTGCCGTCGGCATCGGCACGATGCCCTAGCCAATCGCAGGCGGGCTCGTGCAGATGACCAAGGCACTGGCGCTCGAGCTCGCGCGCTCGGGCATCCGCGTCAACGCGGTTGCGCCCGGCTACTTCCCGACCGAGATCAATCGCGACTTCTTTGCCGGGCCGAATGGCGAGAAGGTGATCGCCCGCATTCCGATGAAGCGGCTGGTCAGGCTCGAGGAGCTCGAGGCGCCGATCCTCCTCCTTGCCTCGCCGGCGGGTTCGGCGATCACCGGGGTCACGCTGCCGGTCGATTGCGGGCATCTGCTGGCAGGCGCGTGAGGGGCGCCGCGCCTCGGCCGGCCGAAACCGTCGCGGCGCCGTCTCAGCAATAGCCGGCCGTGAGCGTTGCGACGGCGAGGATCTGGCCGCGCCGGTCGCGGAAGATGGCGCGCATGCCGAGACCCCAACCGCGGAGCATCGCAGTTTGCGGCATCTGGCAGGCCTTGGTCAGCGCGGCCTCGCGAAGGCGGGCGAGCTCGTCGCCGCGGGTGCGGCTCTTGTCGACGTCGAGCAGTCGGACCTCGAAGTTGATGAGGTGCCGCCGCCGGTCGTAGCTGCCTCGGGTTCGCACGCTGCGGTCGACGCGCAGGCCCGTCAGCGCGCGGGCAGCGGCCACACCGGCTTTGTTGATCTCGGCCTCGGTGTATGCGCGGGCCCGCTCGAGGGGCACGGCGAGCAGGAGAGCTAGAAGGCAGATGCAACCAAACAGCCGACGCATGATCATTCTCCACACGGACGATCCCATCGGAGGGGGATAGTCCGGCGGCTGCCCATCGCGCAGCCGGGTGATCACCCGAGTTGATTCGTGTTCGGTCGATGCGCCGTCAGTCCTCGGCGATGTCCTCGTTCCACAGGTCCGGGCGCTCGGCGATGAAGCGGGCCATCAGGGTCTTTGCCTCCTCGTCCTCGGCGAGGATCACCTCGACGCCGCGCGAGCGCAGGAAGGCCTCGTTGCCGCCGAAATTGGTGGCATCGGCAATCACGACGCGGGGGATGCCGAACTGCACGATGGTGCCCGAGCACATCATGCAGGGGCTGAGCGAGGTGTAGAGCGTCATGCCCTTGTAGGACGTCTGGCGGCCGGCTTTTCTCAGGCAGTCCATCTCGCCATGGGCGATCGGATCGCCCCCCTGGACGCGCTGGTTGCGGCCTCGAGAGATCAGCCGCGTGCCCTTGGCGAGCACGCTGCCGATCGGGCAGCCGCCCTCCTCATAGCCGAGCCGGGCCTCCTCGCAGGCGAGCCTGATGAAGCGCCTGTCGGCGGCGGAGAGCTTGGAAGCGGGAGCCTTCGCCGCCGCGCGCCTCGCTCCGTCTGCCCCGGCCTCGTCGATGCCGTTCCCCTTCGTCACCTTGCGCGCCATGTGCGCCTCCCTCTCGCGATCGCCTCGATGAAACTCAGCCGAACCGGGCCCGGCGATCAAGTGGGCGATGCGGGTAGGAGATTCTCATGTCCAAGTCGCGACGATGGGGTGTGGCTCAGGCGGCGAGGATATGGGCACGGTCGGCCGGCCAGCTCAGATAGAGGGGGCCGGCGGATTTGAGATCGATGGTATCGAGTTCGCGCTCGCCGACCTGGGCGGTGAACTCCTGGCCGCCTTCGGCCTCGAGGAACATGGTCACGACCGAGCCGACGAACTGCTCGGAGATGAGCTGGCAGGCGACGACATTGTCGGCGTCCGGCCGGCGGTCGGTGAGGCGGACGAGATCGGCGGCGATGACGAAGGTGAGCGTGCTGCCGATGCCGTGATCGTGGCCGTGACGGCGGGCGACACGGAAGGCGCCGGTCTCAGTCTCGACCGTCAGGAAGGCGCCGTCGATCGAGGTGACGCGGCCGGAGAGGATGTTGTTGCGGCCGACGAACTCGGCGACTAAACGATTGGCCGGGGTGCGGTAAATGTCGCGGGCCGTACCGATCTGCGCCACCTCGCCCTTCGCCATGATGGCGATGCGGTCGGCCATGGCGAAGGCCTCGGACTGGCTGTGCGTCACATAGAGAAAGGTGATGCCGAGCTCCTTCTGGAGCTTCGTCAATACGCTCTGCATGCGGATGACGAGATGGGCGTCGAGGGCCGACAGCGGCTCGTCGAGCAGCAGGATCTGCGGCTCGGTGACGAGGGCGCGGGCGAGCGCGACGCGCTGGCGCTGGCCGCCGGACAGGCTGTCGACATTCCTCTCGGCGAACTCGCCGATGCCGAGCCGGCCGATCCAGTCGAGGGCGCGACGGCGCCGCTCGGCCGCCGCGATGCCCCGCATCTTGAGGCCGAACTCGACATTCTCGCGGACGTTGAGGAAGGGAAAGAGCGCCAGCGACTGCCAGACCATGGGCGTGTCGCGCTCGTGCGGTCGCACCTGGCTCAAGGGCTTGCCATCGAGCAGGATCTCGCCCTCGGTCGGGCTCTCGAGGCCCGCGAGCATGCGCAGCGTCGTCGTCTTGCCGCAGCCCGACGGCCCCATCAGCGCGAGGAACTCGCCCCGGCGGATCTCGAAATGCATGCGCTTGACGGCGACGAACGAGCCGAAACGCTTCTCAACATTGTCGAAGACGACGAGCGGCTCGGCCATCAGGCGGGTTCCTGCTTCCTGTCGCGGGTCATCAGAAGGACCTGCGCGATGACGACGAGGGTGATCGAGACGACGAAGACGAAGGTGCCGATGGCGTTGATCTGGGGATCGACATTGCCGGTCAGGATCTCGAGGATGGTCACCGGGATCGTCTTGTTGAGACCCGACACGAACCAGGCGACGGCGAACTCGTCGAAGGAGACCGCCGCCGTCAGGCAGAGCGCGGCGATGATCGAGGGCCGGCAGAAAGGCACGATCACCTCGCGCATGGCGCGCCACTCCGAGGCGCCGAGATTCCATGCCGCCGCCTCGAGGCTCGGGTCGATCTGGTTGAGGCGCAGGCGGATCACCGCCATGGCGAAGGGCGCGGTCAGCACCGTATGGGCAAGAACGATGGAGACGACCTTGCCCGACATGTCGAAGCGCGAGAACCAGCCGAGCATGGCGAGCGCCATGATGATGAGGGGAATGGTCGGCGGCAGGAGCGCGAGGGCGAGGAAGGCCGACTTGCCGCGGAAGCTGTAGCGATAGTCGGTATAGGCGGCGGTGAAGCCGATGAAGGTGGCGATCGCCGCACTCGACAGGGCGACGAGGAGACTGGTGCGGGCGGCATCCCAGACGTCGGGATCCGATAGCGCCGTCTCGTACCAATGCAGCGTGAAGGAGCCGAGCGGGATGGTCGGGAAGCGGTCGGAGTTGAAGGAGAAGACGAGGCTCGCCGCGATCGGCATCAGCACGAAGGCGAAGACGAGGAGCGTATAGGCCCTCAGCGCGTATGAGAGGAGGCGATCGTCGCGCATCAGCGCCTCCGGTAGGCGTAGGCGATCGCGGCGAAGGCGACCGTCACGAGGGTTGCGATCATCATGATGGCGACGACGGCGGCGCGCGGCCATTGCTGGCCAGATTTGGAGGTGTCGATGATCATGATGGAGAGGGTCGGCGGGCGCGAGCCGCCCAGATAGTAGGGCGCGACGAAGTCGCCGAAGGAGAGGATGAAGCAGAAGACGGCGGCGACGACGAGCCCGGTCTTGGCGAGCGGCACGATCACCGTGAACACCGTGCGCAGGCGACCGCAGCCCAGATTGTGCGCGGCCTCGATCAGCCGGCGGTCGACATGGGCGAGCGCGAAGGTCTGCAGGATGACGGCGAGCGGCAGGCAGAGCGTCAGATAGCCGACCTCGGTGCCGATGGCGGTGTTGAGCATCACATAGGGGCCGAGGCCGAGGAAGGAGAGCGCCGCATTGATCACGCCCTTCTCGGCGAGGATCACCTGCCAGGCGTAGATACGCACGAGGTAGCTCGTGAAGAAGGGAATGATGAGCAGGAAGACGGCCCAGCGGCGCGTGCTCTCGGACACCTTGAAGGCGAGCGCGAAGGCGGCCGGGAAGGCGACGAGGCTGGTGAGGAGAGTTGCGAGGGCGGCGAGCAGGAAGGTGCGCAGATAGGCCGACCAGAAGATCTTCCAGCCGAGCATCTTCTGCCAATTGACCGGATCGAAGGCCGGCTCCATGCGGTAGTTCTTCACCACGAAGAACGACATGGCGATCATGAAGAGCAGCGGGCCGATGAAGAACAGGCCCTGCCAGACGACGAGTGGCAGGCGCCACGTCCAGGCGTAGAGGCTGCTGGGGCGTCCCGGCTCGCGTGCCATGGTGATGGTTCCAGCCTTCGATTGACCCGGTCGAGGTTTCGCAAGGATCCGGTTGCCGTTGCCGGTGGCGAGGCACGGCCGAGCGCCCCGTCTCGACTGCGACCAGCGCGGGCGGTCGCCACCCGGCCAGCCTCTGGTCACATGCCGACGGGCGGGCAGCCGGCCCGGGGCTGCCCGTCGTCGTCAGGTGCGCGGATGCTCCGGGTGCTTCCCAGGGCGCCGGGTCAGGCGCTCTTGTACTCCTGCCAGAACTCGTTCCAGTCCTCGAGCGACTGCTGGACGGGAATGTTGCGGTAGTGGATGCGGCCTTCCTTGATAAGGGTGACCGGATTGTTGGCCACGCCCTCGACCTGGCCGGTGCGCTGGGCTTCCTTGGGGTCGACCTCGTTCAGCTTGGCCATGCCGCCCTTGGTGACGGTGAAGCCCGGATAGGCCGCCATGCGCGCCGAATGGACCTGGCCGTCGGGCGAGAGCATGTACTGGATGAATTTCCGGGCGATGTCGGCCTTGGCCGAGCCCTTGCCGATGCAATAGGACTCGGTGAACTGGATGCCGCCTTCCTTGGGCACCACCGAGGCGACCGGCGCGCCGTCCTTCTGGAGCACGCCGGTGATCCAGTCGCCGATGCCCGCCATGGCGTGCATCTCGCCGGTCTTCAGGCCGTTGAAGGTGCCGCCATAGTCGAAGAAGCCGCCGACCTGCGGGCGGAGCGACATGGTCGTCTCCTTTATCTTCTCCCAGCCGGCCGCGTCCTGGTCCCAAAGCTTGGCGCCGTTGCCGTTGTAGAGCGACATCTGGCCGAGGTTCGGCAGGTGCCAGTCGAAATGGCCGAGCTTGCCCTTGATCTCCGGCTTCCAGAAACACTTGTAGCTCATCGCCTCCTCGGGGGAGATGGCGGTCGTATTGTAGGACACGCCGAGATGGCCATAGCGCACCATCACCGAGAACAGCGTGTCGCCGTCCCAGTGGCCGGGGAAGTGCTTGAAATCCTCGTACTGCATGTCGTCGAAGGGATAGTCGGCGGCATTCAGCGCCTCGATATAGCCGGCGGCGTTGAGCTGCTGCACGAACTCGGCGTCGGAGAGAATGATGTCGTAGGTGCCGGGCGGGCTCTGGGCGATGAGCGCGAGCATGTTGTCGCCGCCGGCATAGTATTTCGGCTTGAACTTGACGTTGTTGGCGGCCTCGAAGTCGCCGACGACGTCGGGCTCGCCATGGCCGTACCAGGCGAGCATGTTGATCTCGACCGTGTCGGCCCAGGCCCGGCTGACGAAGGGCATGGGAAACGCCGCGGCGGCCGCTCCGGCGGCGCCATATTTCAGGATATCGCGCCGCGTCGGCGCCTTGACCGACTTCGTTGCCAGGGACTTCACCATCGAATTCCTCCCGATTGCCGGGCAAAGCTCAGCGCGTTTCGTGGGGCCCGCGGACTGGTCCGCACCCGGGGGCCGGCGGCTGTGGCAGACGCTTTGCGATTTCGCCCGATTTCCTCAGATGGCGCCTCAGGGGCCATCCGGAGCCTGACAGTATGGCAGCGCCCCGGCTTTGAGAAGTTGATGTTTGAAATGCTGGCATTGCCGCGGGAAATGGCAGGAGGCGCTCGCGCCCTGGCAAGGGCGGCGCGGGGGCCCCGACGCGGCCGGCGATGGCGCACGGTCATCGCGCACGGTCATCGCGCATGGCACCCGCAAAGGGACTGGATGGCGGGGGGAGGGTCCGACAGAGCATTTTCTCGACGCAGTGGACGCCGCTTGTCGAGGAATGCCCGAGGGCGGGCCGTGCCGATCATGCCGCCTCGCGAAAGTTCTGACTTCGCGAGTGGCTTCCCGCAGGGCTGGCAGGGCGGCCGCGCGCAAACAAAGGCGATACCGGCGCCCATCCACCTGGATCACGAGCCGACACTCATCAGCGGCGGTATCAGACACCGATCAGCGAGAGCTCGACCTCATCGAAGGTGGTCGACAGGCCGAGCAGCTCGACGTCGTAGCCGTCGATGCTGCTGATCGCCTGCTGCTCGATCGAGCCGCTCGGCGCATCGAGTGCCGCCATCTCGTAGATCAGCACGTCGTTGCCGGAATAGGCGACGCTGACGCCGTCGTCGGCGACCGCCAGGAAGGCGTTGAGGATGGCGATCGGGTCGTGACCCAGCCAGTCGAAGGCGGTCGCGGTGAAATCGCCCGGGAAAACATTCTCGCCGTCGGCCGGAGCAGGCCCGCCGTCCGCGATCGCGGTGGTGTCGCCGGCCGATGCCGCCGCATGGCCGGCCCCGGCGTCGGTGTCCTCGCTCGCCTCGGAGGGAGCGGGCTGCAGGTCGTCTGCGGCATCGGCGCCGGTGGCCGGAGGTTGCGGCTGGCCCGAGCCGGCATTGCCGGTCGCTACACTTGCGACGCTGGCGGCCGGCGCCGCGTCGTCGGTCGCATCGGCCGGCTTTGCCGAGGCGGTGGCCCCGGTCGTCGCTGTCGTTGCGGTCGTGCCGATCGATCCTGCAAGGCCGGTCGCGGCTTTGCCGAGCACGGCCGCCACCGAGCTATCCGTTACCGATGCGATGCCGAGCAGATTGTCGTGGGCGGCGAGTATGTCGCGCAGCACCGCCGAGAAGTCGTCGGCGAGCGCGGTCTGAGCAGGCGCCGTCGACGTGGTGCCGGCATGGGCGGTGTCGGCGGCGAGTGGCGAGCCGGCGGCCATGCCGGTGCCGCCGCTGCCGTCCTCGAGCATCGCGGTGTCGGTGGCGGCAACGGCCGCGGTGTGGGGAGCCTTGGCGGCGGCGGCGAGGCCGGTCGCGGGCATCTCGGCTGCCGGTGCCGCGCCCGACCAGGGCAGGTCCGGCATGGCCAGCCAGGCGGCGAGCGGTCCCTTGCCGGCGAAGGATGGGCCGGCCTCGCGCGGGCCGGTCGAGACGAAGCCGGCGATCAGGTCGGCGGGATCGCCACCGGCGGCGATCTGCGCGCTGTCGGCGGTGGTGGTGGAGCCATGGAGCGGATCGCCGCCGTCGCGATCGGGAGCAAGGTCGATGATCGCCTGCTCGCTCGTCGCGGCGGTGTCATGGAGGAGGGCCGGCAGGCCGAAGGAGAATGTGATGTCATGGCCGCGGACGAGGGTCGTCGACTCGAGAACGGCCGAAAAATCGTCGTGGCGCAGGTCGCCGTCGCTGAGGACCTGGAGGACTGCGAGCGAGGCGATCACGGTGGCGGCGCGATGGCCGAGAAACTCCTCGCGATCGGCGGCGCGGCGATCGCTGTCGGCGCCGGCCGGCGCGTCGGCGAAGAACATGGCACGCAGTAGTGTGGAGAAGCGCGCGGGGTCGGGCCCGGACAAGGCGCCGTCATCGGACTTGGCCGGCGAGGCGGCATGGGCCTCGCTCGCGGTCAGCTCGCTCATGAGGAAGAGCGTCGCGATGAGCGCGGTCAGGGCGGCGGCGGGGTGGAGGAAGATCCGACGCTGGCCGGTGGTATTGTCGGGGCCGGAAAGCGAGAGGGGAAGCGAGGCGCGGAAGCTCTCGAGGAAACCGTCCACGACATCGCGGATCCGCCGCCCGGTGACGGGATGATCGAGTGCGGAGGTGGCGAGAACGTATCTGCCATCGAGGCGCGCCAGATGAGCGATGACCTCGCCCGTCTCGCCGTGGCAATAGACGAACCAGGGATCACCCTCGTCGGTCAGGCCGCGATCGGTGTCGATCGGCAGCCCGGCCTGATGGAGCAGAGCCAGCGCGCGGTGGAACTCTGCGATTTCGGCATTCGTCCAGTCTCCGTCGGAGACCCGGAAGCTGGCCAGGGAGACGACGGCTTTCGACATACGCTCCTACTCCGAGCCCCCCCTCGCCCCGGTCCCGGGATTTGGATCCTCAGACTTGGATCCCGGTCACGGAGCGCCCTTTCGAGTTCGGGATACTAATGGACCCTTACGTAATTGTCCAGAATTTACACGTAACAAATTTGTGTCGGCGCTGACAACCCGGCAAATGGCGGGGAAATTGCTTGAAAGGAAATCTTGTTTCCAATGCGTAGGAAGTGAGTCGTCGCGAGACAATGAAATCACAACTCGCCCTTCGGCTTCCAAGCCTGAGTGCCGCGCGTGAATATTGACTGAACTGGTAAATAGACTAGCGAAATACTCAAGCGACGGCGTGCTCGCGCCGCGGGCTCTGAAGCGGACATCTCGTCGGGCGGCGCGGCGATCAGGTGCCACGATGTCGGAGCCGATCTCGGCGCTCCGCGGCCGGACCTTTCCTTACGAGTCGACTTCCACTACGGGTCGACATTCCTCGATGTCGACTTGCCTCGATGTCGACTTGCTTCGATGCCGACATGCCAACAGGCGTCGCCATGGCAAGGCTCGGCTCGAGGCCGATGGCAACGGGGATATGTGTCGCCCCGCGTCGCCGCGTCTCAATCATCTACGGGAGTTCCCGCCCTGAATGCTCTGCTACTGGTCCCTCCGCCGGCACGTGCCCTGGCGGAGCGAATTTGACACTTCGTGTCCCTGAGTCCCGGTTGCCGCGAAGTGCGTGCTCAAGTGTCAAATTCAAAAGCTCCACTAGAATCATAAGCTTGCTAGTGGTTCGCATGATTCCGTCATTTGCTCTCACGGGTTCTGAAACGGGATGCAAAAGTCGGAATCGAACCACTGGCGCAGATTCTGCGCCGGATACGCGCCGGCGCGATCTGCATCGATCGACAGGCCCGACCGTTGGCGCTGCGACAGGGTCAACGCTTCTCCAGCTTGACGACCGAGCAGTCGGCACCGGCTTCGTCCGTTGCTCTGCATCCCCGTCGAACAGGATGCCATAGGTCACGGGGTCGTAGAAATTTCATCAGCCGCTGCACGAACTCCGCGGTTCGATCGCGAGCGCCTCGGCCCAGGCGAGATAACGGTCGGGCGGAAGACGTCCGCGCCCGGTCTCGAGCTGGGAGATGAAGGTGTAATAGTCCGTGCCGACGCGCGTGGCGAGCTCGCGCTGGGACAGGCCTCGCGCCTCTCGGAGCTCCTTGAGCCACTGGCCGGCCTGACGCCGCAAATCCTGGGTCAAGCGGTCGGACCGTTTCTGAGGATTGCTGTACATGAAACGTGTATAGCAAAATACCTACCCCTGGTAAAGCGGTCTGCCGCTGCGACGGATCGCCGTTCGGCCGAGGAGAGGCGGGCGGCTCGCCATGGACCGCCGACAGGCGCCTCAATGCTCGCGCATGGTCTTGCGGATGGCGTCGAGCAGCGGCGAGACGAGATAGTCGATCACGGTGCGCTCGCCGGTCGCGATCATGATGTCGGCGGGCATGCCGGGTGTCAGCTTGCCGCGATACTCGGTCGGAATTTCGGTGTCCTTCACCTCGACGATGGCGAGGTAGTAGGGCTGGCGCGTCGCCTCATCCATCATGCTGTCGGCCGAAATCGAGCGGACATGGCCGAGGATCGCCGGCAGGGTGCGGCTCTTGAAGCCGGGAAAGCGGACCTCCGCCTGCAGGCCGGCGCCGACATGGTTGACGTCGAGTGGAGAGACGTGGGCGTGCACGTTCAGGATGTCGTTCAGCGGCACGATCTCCATGATGGTCTCGCCGGCGCGAACGACGCCGCCACGGGTGTGGAAGCGCAGGCTCTGCACGGTGCCGCTCTGGGGCGCACGGATCTCGATGCGCGAGAGGATGTCGGCGGCGACGCGGCCCTTCTCGGTCAGCTCGGCGACCTGGACGCGCACGTCGCGGAGCTGCTCGACGACGTCCTCGAGGAATTTCTGCTCGATCTGGATGATCTGAAGCCGCGTCTCGCCGATCGCCTGCTCGTTCTTGGCGATCTCGGCCTCGGTCTGGCCGAGGCGACCCTGATCGGCGAGGAGGTCGCGCTCCATGGCATGCATGCGGTTCTGGGGAAAGAGGCCGCGCTTGGCGAGCAGCTTCACCTTGTCGATCTCGGTGACGAGGCTGGCGATCTGGCCCTTCGTCGAGTCGACCACGGCGCGCAGGCCGACGATCTCGCGCTCGAGCTGCTCGACGCGGCTGCCGAGGATGTCGCGCTGCGACTTCAGCGACTGGCGGCGTTCCTCGAACTGGGCGATCTGGTCGGCAATCAGCTTGGCGGTGGTCGGATTGGCGCGCCGGCTCTCGATCTCGGGGGGGAAGGTGATGTGGTCGGCGCGCTCGCGCTCGGCGGTGAGACGGGCCTCGAGGGCGATGGCGGCGTCGAGCTGGCTCTGCACGGTCTCGGCATTGGCCGAGGCCTGTGTACCGGCGAGGCGCATCAGCAGGTCGCCCTGCTTCACCACGTCGGCCTCCTTGACGAAGATTTCCGAGACGATGCCGCCCTCGTAGTGCTGGACCTCCTTGCGGTTGCTCTCAGGGGCGACCTGCCCGACGGCGACGACGGCCGAGTCGAGATGAGCGAGCGCCGCCCAGGCGCCGAGCATGCCGAACATCGCAAAGATGGTCAGATAGCCGAGAATGGCGAAGGGGAGCGGATTGTTGGCCGCCTTCGGCACCAGTTTCTTGCGATCTTCGGTCATCGGCGTTGCTCCAACGCGTCACACTGCAGAGCTGTCGGCGGGGCGCGGCGCCGGCCTCACCCTCTATTGGGCGGCCGTGGTGATGCGCCCGACCGGGGCGGCCTGCTGGGTCGGGAAGGGCTCGGCGCCACGCTGCTGCGGCGCCACCACCCGCGGTGTGCCGGTGTAGCGCGGCAGCACCTTGTCGGGAGTGTCGAACGCACGGATCATGCCATCGATCAGCACGATCGCCTTGTCGGCCACGTTCACCAGCGGCAGCTTGTGGGTGACGAGCACGATGGTGGTGCCGCGCGCCTTGATACGCTCCAGCGCCTCGGCAAGGGCTTCGTCGCCGGCCTTGTCGAGATTGGCGTTGGGCTCGTCGAGGACGATGAGCCTCGGCATGCCGTAGACGGCGCGGGCGAGCCCGACGCGCTGGCGCTGGCCGCCCGAAAGGATGGCGCCGGCCTCGCCGATCTGGGTGTCGTAGCCGTTGGGGAGCTGCTGGATGATCTGGTGGACGCCGGCGAGCTCGGCCGCCTCGATCACCTTCTGCGGGTCGATCTCGCCGAGCCGGGCGATGTTCTCGGTGATGGTGCCCGAGAACAGCTCGACATCCTGGGGGAGGTAGCCGACGAAGCGGCCGAGCCGCTCGGCATCCCAATGGCGCAGGTCCGAGCCGTCGAGACGGATCGAGCCGGAGGCGACCGGCCAGGCCCCGACGATGGCCCGGGCGAGTGTCGACTTGCCGGCGCCGCTCGGGCCGATGAGCGCCAGCGTCTCGCCGGCCGGCATGGCGAAGCTGGCGCCCTTGACGATAGGCACGCCCTGGCCGGGGGCGGTGATGAAGACGTTCTCCAGGCGCAACTCGCCCTTGGGCTCGGGAAGGGGGGTGCGATCCTGCTCGGTTGGAATGTTCTGGAACAAGGCCTCGATGCGGCTCCAGGCCTGGCGCGCCGACATCAGCGATTTCCATTGTGAGACAGCCTGCTCCACGGGGGCGAGCGCGCGGCCCATCATG
The DNA here is from genome assembly GCA_041397765.1 of Hyphomicrobiaceae bacterium. Taxonomy (GTDB): domain Bacteria; phylum Pseudomonadota; class Alphaproteobacteria; order Rhizobiales; family Hyphomicrobiaceae; genus JAWKWA01. The sequence goes on from JAWKWA010000006.1 coordinate 25,304, forward strand.
ATGGAGGCGGCGATCATCAGGCCGGGCGAGATCTCGCGCTCGATGGCGAGCCAGGCGCCGGTGCCCAGAATGGCGATCTGCAGCCACTGGCGGACCAGCTTGGTGAGCGAGAGGATGATGCCGGCACGGTCGCTGGCGCGGGCCTGCCAGCCGAGCACGGCGCGATGGCGCTCCGCCCAGCGCTCGAACAGTCCGCTATGCATGCCGAGCGCATGCACGACCTCGGCATTGCGCAGCGAGGAGGTGGCGTAGTCGTTCGCCTCCATCGAGCAGCGGGCGGCCTCCTTCAGCGTGGCGCGGGTCGCATATTCGTTGGCGACGGCGAGGGCGAAGAGGACGATGGCGCCGCCGAGCGCCACATAGCCGAGATAGGGGTGCATGCCGAAACAGATCACCACGAAGAGCGGTGCGAAGGGCGCATCGCACATGGTGATGACGCCCGAGCCCGTCCAGAACTCGCGGATCGTGTCCATGTCGCGCAACGACTGGGCGGCGCTGCCGCCGCGCGTCATCATGGCGGACTTCAGGGAGGCGCGGAACAGCGGATTGCCGAGCGTCTCGTCGAAGCGGACGCCCGAGCGGACGAGGACGCGCGAGCGGAACATGTCGAGCAGGGCGTAGGTGATCAGCATCAAGGTGGCGATCACCACGAGGGCGATGAGGGTCGATTCCGAATGGCTCGACAGCACCCGGTCGTAGACCTGCAACATGAAAAGCGGGCCGACGAATTGCAGGATGTTGCAGAAGAAGCTGAAGACGAGTGTCGTCACCAGCGCCGGGGCGAACTGGCGGAAGGCCAGATCAAGCGGGGTCGGGCCGGTGCGCGCGGCCATACGCTGAGTGCTGCTCATGGACGTTCCCTCGCCTGACCACTTGCGAATACTGGGCTCTGGATCGCGGCTGCGATGCACGGCGCGTGCCACCCGACGTCCCGTCGTGCCCGAGCTTCACGAAAGGTAACGTCGGGAGGAGATGAACTTGGCCTTCGGCGCCGAGATCTCCCGTGTGGCAGAATTAGGTCCGCACCCGGCAATTTCCAAGGGCAAAAAGCAAATTTCGCTTCAGTCGACGCCCGGGCGAGGCGCGTCGAGATGGTGGCGGCCCGATCGCTCGAGCGGCCCGGGAAGGGCGCATCGGGTCTTGAGCGGACCCCACGGGCGGTCGGGCAGGAGGGCCGGATGCCGATCGGTGAGGCCGGTCGGGAGGGCGGTCGGGGAAAAATCGCCATGGCCATACAGTAAACTCTATACAGGGCCCGATTAAGGGAGTATAAACTCTACTGTATGGGACGTCGAGTGCCCTTCGCGCCTCCCCCCGGAGCGCCGGCGCAACCGCATCCGGTTCCGCCATCAGCACCGACACCCACCGATCCGGCGGCCGCAACGAGAGGGTTCGGTCGTCTGGGCAGATCGCCCCTGACGAATTCGATGGAGGTTCAGGCGTCATGGCACTGAGTGGCTCGAAGGGTAATCAATTCAAGGCAATCCGCATCCTGCAGTCGATCTTCGGCAATCCCGGCGCGAGCGAGGGCCAGATCCAGTCGGTGGTCGACGACATCGCGGCCAACGGCTTCAAGGGTGCGATCGCCAACGTCCTCGACGACGCCAAGGCGTCCGGTATCTTCAACAATTCCTCGGGCCGCTTCTCGATCGGCGTGATGATCACGAAGATGTCGAAGGCGGTCGGCGTCACGCTCTCCTCCTCGCAGATCGCCAAGCTGAAGTCCTATGAGGACCCGGCGACGATCATCCAGAAGTTCCTCGGCCTGAAGGTGGTGCGCGTCGAGCTGCAGCCCTCGATCGAGAAGTTCATCGCCCAGGTCAACGACCCGGCCGGCCCGAACGGCCCGCCCGCATTCGGCGCGAGCCTGCAGCAGGCGCCTTCCGACATCCTCGTCACGGGCGGCACGGTGGACGAGAACGTCCTTGCCGGCACGCTGGTCGCCACGCTCGCGGCGGTCGATTTCAATCCCGGCGAGACCTTCACCTTCAAGCTCGACGATCCCTCGGGCCTCTTCACCCTCGACGGTGACAAGATCGTCACCTCGGGCGCGCCGATCGACTTCGAGGCGATCGCTGGCGGCGTGGTCGCGGTCACGGTGACGGTCACCGACTCGACCGGCCAGACCTACAGCGAAGTGGTCAACATCACCGTCAACGACGTCGACGAGGGGCAGACCTTCGTCACCACGTTCGGCATCGACAACATCGTCGGCACGCCCGACGACGACGTCATCCTCGTCAACGGCATCACGGCACTCGCGGGCGGCGACAATGTCGACGGCGGCGACGGCAACGACGTGATGAAGATCCAGGCGACGCTGCTCGGCGGTCTCGTCGCAGGGGCGACCGTCACGGGCGTCGAGACGGTCGAGGCGACGGCCGGCCCGCTTGCCGGCCCGCTCGGCCTGCTCATTCAGATGACGGGCTTCCAGGGCGTGCAGCACCTGGTGATGAAGGACTCGGCCAACAACGTCACCTTCCTCGACATCCAGGGGGATACGGCGGCGACGGGCGATGCCTCGTGGATCAACTCGATCGGCGATCTGACGCTCGACTTCGCGCCGGCCGGGCTCGCGGGCCTTGCCGACAGCTTCACCGTCAACATGGATGGCGTCGGCATCAACGGCGTTGCCCTTCCCTCGCTGAAGCTCAGCCAGAACGGCCTGCTCGTTCCGACCGGCATCGGCCTCGAGGCGCTGACGCTGAACGTGACGGGCAACGACTCGTTCATCGAGGACATCAACTCGCCGGCCGGCAACACCGTGGCGAGCCTCATCATCACCGGCGACGCCAGCCTCGAGCAGGGTGGCGGCAATTTCGGCGAGGGCCTCAATGACGACCTGTCGAGCCTTGCCTCGGTCGATGCGTCGGGTCACCGTGGCGATCACCTGACGCTGCGCATCACCGACTTCTTCGGCGACTACGACGGCACCTACACCGGCTCGCAGGGTGACGACGACGTCTATATCGGCGATTCGATGCGAGACGGCGTGCTCGGTGCCTTCGATGGCGGCGCTGGCCACAACACCCTCGGCTTTGCCGATTTCATCAGCGTCGACACCGAGGTGCCGGGCTTCCAGCTCACCAACTTCCAGGAAGCCCGCTTCGAGGCGACGGTCGGCGGCACGCTCGATACGCGCTTCCTGCCGGGCGTGACCGAGTTCACGCTTCAGGGCGGCGTTGCAGGTACGGCCAACTTCATCGGCCTCACGCCCGATACGACCCATACCGTCACCGTCGGCGCGAACGGAGCCAATGGCCTCACCACGTTGAACTTCGACGTCGGCGACAACAATGCGGGTCCCTTGCTGCTCGGCAATGGCACGGCGGACAACGTGATCATCAACTGGGACGATCCCGACGACGATCTGCGTATCCACGGGCCCGAGCTCGAGACGATCACGATCAATTCGTCCTCGTCCGACAACTTCTTCGTCGACTTCAACCAGAACATGGAGGACCTCACCACCCTCACGCTGACGAGCAGCGGCGGCGGAAACACGCTGTTGCTCACCAATGGTTTCCTGCTCACCAATCAGCTCACGACCATCGACGGCTCGGGCCTCGGCGATACGTCGCTCGACATGACATTCTTCTTTGGCGGCTCGGCCACCTCGATGACCGTGCTCGGCGGCGAAGCCGGTGACTTCCTGCACGGCAATGTCGGCGACGACCACATCTTCGGTAACGGCGGCAACGACGTTCTGCAGGGTGGCTTCGGCAATGACGACCTGCACGGTGGGGCAGGGGCCGATTTCCTCAATGGCGGTGCAGATCAGGACATTCTCGACGGCGGTGCCGGCGGCGATACCTACAACGACAATTCGGGTGTCGACATCGGCGTCGTCGAGGTCGACCAGATCATCGATGTGACGCAGATCGACTTCTGGAACGGCTTCAATGGCTTCGGCAACGGCGACAAGATCGACTTCGTCGGCATCGACGTCGCCGGCAGCGCGGCCAACACGATCAATATCGGGCCGGAAGCGGGCTATGGCGATCTGCTCGGCCAGGCGAATGGCGTCTTCCAGATCGCCGGCGTCGACTATGCCTTCGGCTTCGCCCTCGGCTCGACCTTCGTGTTCGCCGATGCGAATGACGACGGTGTCGCCGACCAGGCGATCCAGCTCGTCGGTCTCTTCAACGGGTTCGACGCGACCGACATTCTGGCGACGCATTAGGCGATCGCCAGAGGCACGGCCGGGTCGATCGGGTCCGGCCGGCAACAGACCATCTCGTGCGGCCGCCTCCGGGCGGCCGCATCGCTTTCATGGAAGGCCCGGCACCGCCACGTCCGTCCCGTCGGCTTTGCCGGGCCCGCGCGGGTCGTGTAGGAGAGGCGCCGAGGCGGCCGCGAGCGGAGGGAGCCATGGCCCGGAAAGTCCTGTTCATCACCGCCGACCAGTGGCGCGGCGAGGCGCTCGGGGTCCTCGGCCATCCTTGCGCGGTGACGCCCAATCTCGACCGTCTGGCGCGGGAAGGCGTCGTGTTCGCCCGCCACTACACGCCGAGCGCGCCATGCGGCCCGGCCCGCACCACCTTCCTCACCGGCCTCTATCCCTTCATCCACCGCTCGGTGCGCAACGGCTCGCCGCTCGACAGCCGGCACAGCAATGTCGCCCTCGAGGCGCGGCGCGCGGGCTATGATCCGGTGCTGTTCGGCTATACCGACTCGTCGGCCGATCCGAGCCGGCTGCCGCCGGAGGATCCGCGTCTCAAATCCTACGAGGGCGTGATCCCCGGATTCCGCCTCGAGGCGTCGCTCAACGAGGCCTGCCTGACGGGCTGGCTGTCGCAACTCGCCGCCAAGGGCTACGAGGTGCCCGAGCCGCTCTCGGCCATCTATCGCCAGAAGGGGACGCCGGCCGTCGTCGAGCGGTTCTCGCGCGGGCCGTCGGTCTACAAGGCCGAGGACAGCGACACCGCCTATATCGCCGATCGCATGCTCGACTTCCTGCGCCTCAGGCGGAACAGCGACTGGTTCATCCACGGCGTGTTCCTGAGGCCCCATCCGCCGCTGATCGCGCCGGAGCCCTACAACATGGCGGTCGAAGCAGCGAAGGTGCCGGCGGCGGTGAAGCACCCGGACCGGGCGCGGGAGGCCGCCGTCCATCCCTATCTGGCACACTGGCTGAGGGAGCAGGAGAACCCGGCCTATTTCGAGAGCCAGGTCAACGTCCAGGCCTTGCCCGAGAGCGATCTCGCCGACATGCGGGCGGTCTATTACGGTCTCATCCAGGAGGTCGACGCGCAGATCGGCCGCATCCTCGATCACCTGCGCTCGACGGGGGAGATCGACGAGACGCTGATCATCTTCACGAGCGACCACGGCGAGATGCTCGGCGACCACTGGTGCTGGGGCAAGGGCGGCTGGTTCGAGGCCTCGAACTTCGTGCCGCTCGTCATCCGCGTGCCGGGCCGGGACCGGCCGCGCGGCATCCGGGTGGACGCCTTCACGGAATCGGTCGACCTCATGCCCACAATCCTCGACTGGCTGGGCCTCGATCACCCGGCCGATCTCAACGGGTCCTCGCTGATGCCCTGGCTCTCGGGGACGACGCCGGAGAGCTGGCGGAACGGCGTCTTCTGGGAGTTCGACTTCCGCAGCCCGCACACCCAGGCGGTGGAGAGAGCGCTCGGACTGACCTCCGACCAGGCGACGCTCAACGTGGTGCGCGACGATGCCTACAAGTATGTCCACTTCTCGGGGCTGCCGCCGCTGCTCTATGACCTCGAGGCCGATCCGGGCGAGCTCGAGAACATCGCCGGCAGGCAGGGGAGCGGGGAGATCATCGCCCGCTATGCCCAGCGCCTTCTCAATCACCGCATGCTGCACAACGAGCGGCGCTTCGCCAATGCGATGCTGACGACGACGGGCGTCACCTATCACCGGGGCCCGCGTGGCCTGCCGATGGGCTGGTCGATGCGGCCGGAGCCGGCACGGCCGATCGCCGGCTGACGTCCGGCTCGGCTGGCGCTACATTCCCATCCGACATGGGTCCGCTCGGCCGAGGCCGCCGGCGGCAGGAGGATCAGCCCGATGGATGCGAAAATCCCGGTCGGCTACTCGGTCTGCCCGCACGATTGTCCCTCGACCTGCGCGCTCGAGGTCGAGCTGCTCGACGAGGGCCGCATCGGGCGGGTCCGCGGTGCGCGCGACAATTCCTATACGCTCGGGGTGGTCTGCGCCAAGGTCGGGCGCTATGCCGAGCGCATCCACCATCCCGACCGGCTGACGCGCCCGCTCCGGCGCCTGGGGCCGAAGGGCTCGGGCGTGTTCGAGCCGATCTCCTGGAACGATGCGCTCGACATCACCGCCGAAGCCTTCCTGAAGGCTGAGCGCGCGCACGGGGCCGAAGCCGTCTGGCCATACTATTACGCCGGCACGATGGGCCTCCTGATGCGCGACGGCATCGAACGGTTGCGCCATGCCAAGCGCTATTCGCGCTTCCATTCGACGATCTGCGTCGGCACGTCGTGGCCGGGCTATGCGGCGGGCACCGGGCGGCTCGCGGGCGTCGATCCGCGCGAGATGGCGAAATCGGATCTCATCGTGCTTTGGGGCACCAATCCGGTCAACACGCAGGTCAACGTGATGACCCATGCGATGCGTGCCCGCAAGGAGCGCGGCGCCCGCATCGCCGCCGTCGACATCTACATGAACGGCACCATGCAGCAGGCCGATATGGCCGTGCTGATCCGGCCGGGCACGGATGCCGCCCTCGCCTGCGCGGTCATGCATGTGCTGTTCCGCGACGGCTTTGCCGACCGGGAGTATCTCGGGCGCTATGCCGACGATGCGAAGGGCCTCGAAGCGCATCTGAGGACGCGGGGGCCCGACTGGGCAAGCGCGATCACCGGCGCCCGTCCCGAGGAAATCGAGGCCTTCGCGCGGCTGATCGGCGAGAACCGGCGTGCCTATTTCCGCCTCGGCTACGGCTTCACGCGCTCGCGCAACGGCAGCGCCGCCATGCATGCCGTGACCTCGATCCCGACCGTGATCGGTGCCTGGCAATATGAAGGGGGCGGCGCACTTCACACCAATGCCGCCATCTACGGGATCGACAAGACGCTGATCGAGGGGCTCGACGTCAAGGACCGGTCGGTCCGGGCGATCGACCAGTCGCGGATCGGGCCGGCGCTGGTCGGCGATCCGCACGATCTGGCCGGCGGGCCGCCGATCACGGCGCTCCTCGTGCAGAGCACCAATCCGCTCGAGGTCGCGCCCGAGCAGCGCAAGGTCCGGGCCGGCTTCATGCGCGAGGATCTGTTCGTGTGCGTGCACGAGCAGTTCATGACCGAGACGGCACGGCTCGCCGACATCGTGCTGCCCTCGACCATGTTCCTCGAGCACGACGACATCTATGTCGCGAGCGGGCATCAGCATCTGCAACTGGGGCCGAAGCTGATCGAGCCGCCCGGCGAATGCCGGTCGAACCACGAGGTGATCGCGGGGCTCGCGGCGCGCGTCGGGGCGGAGCATCGCGGCTTTTGGATGAGCGCGCGCGAGATCATCGACGAGACCTTGCGGGCGTCGGGCCGGGGTACGCTCGGCGAGCTCGAGCGCGCGCGCGCCATCGACTGCCAGCCCGATTTCGAGACCTCCCACTATCTGAACGGCTTCGGCTGGCCGGACGGGCGCTTCCGCTTCCGTGCCGACTGGTCGAAGGTGCCGACCAAGAACGAGGGTCTGAAGGGGCCGGTCGCCGACATGCCGGCCTTCCCGGATCACTGGCGGGTTATCGAGGAGGCGGATGCAGCCCATCCGTTCCGGCTCGCGACGGTGCCGGCGCGCAGCTACCTCAACTCCACCTTCAACGAGACGCGCGCGAGCCGGGAGAAGGAAGGACCGCCGCGGCTCAAGATGAACCCTGCCGATCTGGCAGCCCTCGATCTGCGCGACGGCGATGCGGTCGAGGTCGGCAACGGCCGGGGCGAGATCGTGCTTTCCGTCGAGCGTTTCGAGGGGGTGCGGCCCGGCGTCGTCGTCGTCGAGTCGATCGCGCCCAACCGGCAATTCGGCCGGGGGGAGGGCATCAACACGCTGACCGGGGCGGAGCAGTCGGCGCCCTATGGCGGAGCGCCGTTCCACGACAATCGCGTCTGGGTGAGGAAGGCGCCGGCGGCCTGAGGCCGGTCAGCGATGCGGGCGGCGATCGGCGACAGCCGTGCGCTCCTATGGCCACGACACCCGGTTCGAGCTGATGGCGCCGGCTGCGATCGGCGACCGGCGCCACAAGCCATAGGGATGGTCGGCAGAGGTGGTCAGACCGGATAGTCCTCGGGCTTGACGCCGGCCTGCTCGAGGAACTTCCTGATCTGGGCGACCTCGTCCTTGGGCAGGCTGTGATGGGCGTGGCTGAAGGCGGCGTTGTGGCCGTTGAGGCTGACGCCGATGCGGTTGCCGTGCTTGTTCTCGATCTCGGCGCCGAGCTCCTTCAACACCGACTCGACCTCCTTGAAGTCGATATTGGCGCTGATCGGATGGGCCCAGAGGGCGTGCAGCGTCTTCCTGTGGCGATGGTTCATCGGTCGATCGTCTCCTGGCTCGGCTGACCCTTTGCCGGCGGCCGGCCCCCTGCCGGACGCTCGTTGCCGGGGATTGAGCCAGCAACGGGCGGGTCAGGCATTGCGCGGGATCAAACGAGAGACGGGACCCGAAAGGATCCCGTCCGTCTCATCAACGCGGCACGTGGTCGAGCCGTCCCGGCTTCACACCAGCTCCCTGATGCGGAAGTGGAGGCCGCCCTTGGGGGTGAGCGTCACCGTGGCGTTGATGGGGGCGGGCTCGGTGCCGACATATTCGGGCCGGAAGTGCCGGAGCAGCATCGAGAGGGCGAGCGTGTTCTCGACCTGGCTCATGGCGCCGCCGGGGCAGGAGCGCTTGCCGGCGCCGAACGGCAGATAGGAATATTTGACCCGCTTCCTGGCGGCATCGTCCATCCAGCGCTCGGGGCGGAACTCCTCCGGCGCATCCCAGTATTTCGGGTTGTGATGGGCGCCGTAGAAGAACATGACGATCTTGTCGCCGGCCTTGATCTCCTTGCCGCCGATGACGTCGTCCTTGGCGGCGATGCGGATGAGGCCCCAGATCGGGGGATAGAGGCGCATGGTCTCCTGGATGACGGCGCGCGTATAGGCGAGGGCCGAATAGTCGGCCGCGGTCGGCTCGCGACTGCCATAGACCTGATCGCCCTCGGCGCGGATGCGGGCGGCGGCCTCGGGGTAGCGCGAGGTGATATAGAGCGCCCAGGCGAGCGTCAGCGCCGTCGTCTCGGTGCCGGCCCACAGATACTGCTTCATCTCGTCGACGACCTGGGCATGGTCGAATTCGGGGATGGCGGGATTGGCCTCGGCCGCCTCGAGCATGCGGAAGAGCGTGCGCTCGCGATGCTCGCGCGGGTCCGACTTGATGACGAGGTCGGGAACGCCGGCCCAGGCCTCCATCGCCTTGGTCGCATCCTCGTCGGAGGCCTCGAACAGCTCGCCGCCCGACTGCTTCTTCAGCCGGATCGACTTGTGGTTCATCACGTCGGTGTAGGTCTTCACGCATTTGAAGACGAAATGCGGATTGAAGGGCATGTCGCGGTCGAACAGCGCCTTGCAGATCATGTCGGCGGCGAGCGTCCAGGTCTGCTCGACCATCTCGACCGTCTCGCCGGTGCGGGCGAGATCCTTCCACACGCCCATCTTGGCGCGTATCGCCTGCATGAAATAAGGGATGTACTCGGCGAACATGTCGGGATGGAAGGCCGGCTGCTGGGGCGCGCGGATCTTCTGCCAGAGCGCACCGTCGACCGTGATCATGGCGTTGCCGAACACTGGCCGCAGCCCGTCGAAATATTTCACATAGGCATCGGGCTTGCTGACGAGCACGTGCTTGAAATATTCGGGATCGGAGAGCAGCACGACGCGCTGGGTGCCGAGATTGACCGGGATGCAGCCGCCGTAGCGCTCGCTCATCTTGATGAGCACCTCCATCGGGTTCTCCGGCCCCTTGAGAAGCGGGGTCAGCTTGAACCAGATCGAGTTCTCATCGCCAAGGCCATGGGACGGCGCATAGACGGTCATGGACAACGGCTCCCGAATATCTGGGGAGCTGGCAGGCGGCCCCGGCCCGAAGCGGGGACGGCCGTTGCGCAAGGTGCCCCCCTTGCCTGTCTCGACCAGCCTGCCGACGAGCGGTGACTGGGCACGACGATCGCCCGGAACCCTCTATGGGTCCCTGGCGGCGGTCCTGGCCGGTTGGAGCGCTTTGCGGGCGACGCCGCCCCGGCCGCGACGACGCGCCGGTCCGCTCACTCGTTATCTTTTGAGACTGGACGCCGCCGGCTGCCCGTCGCGGCGCCCGGCGGGCTCCGCAATCACCCTCGCGGTCCCAGCCACAGGCGTCTCGTAGCACCCGGGCGCCTGGAAAGTCCATCGCGGGCGGAGACGCACGGGGCAATCCGTCGCGGGATCTCCCCAGCGCCCCTTCGGGGCCAAACGGGCGGCGGGCTCAAAGGGGCGGGGAGAAGATCTCGCCGGCCGGCGGGGCGCCGGCGCGGATCAGCACGCGCTCCGAGGCGACGACGGTGCGGCCGGAGGCGACGAGGGCGAGGGCATGGGGGTAGAGGCGGTGCTCGGCGGCGAGCACGCGGGCGGCGAGCGTGTCGGGCGTGTCGCCGTCGGCGACCGGGACGGCGGCCTGGGCGATGATGGGGCCGGCATCCATCTCGACGCGGACGAAATGCACGGTACAGCCGGTGATGCGGACGCCCTGGTCGATGACGCGGGCATGGGTGTCGAGGCCGGCGAAGGCGGGCAGCAGCGAGGGATGGATGTTCAGGTGGCGGTCGCGCCAGCGATTGACGAACTCGGCGGTCAGCAGGCGCATGAAGCCGGCATTGCACACGAGATCGATCTTCTTCTCCAGGAGCGCGGCATGGACGCGCATCTCGAAGGCCATGCGCGAGGGATAGGTGCGATGATTGACGACGAGGGTCGGAACGCCTGCGGCCTTCGCCTTGTCGAGGCCCTGGACGCCCGGCAGGTTGGAGACGACGAGGGCGATCTCGGCGGGATAGGCGGGATCGCGGGCGGCCGCGATCAGCGCCTCCATGTTCGAGCCGCGGCCCGAGATCAGAATGGCGACGCGCTTCCTGGCACTCATGAGGTCCCCCCGAGACGGCCCGTGAAGCGCACCGCCTCCGCCTCGCCCCGTCCCTTGGCCTCGGATTTCTGCCCACGTCCCGGCTCGACCTCGCCGAGGCGGAAGGGCCGCTCGCCGGCGTCGGTCAGGGCGGCGATCACCTCGCCGGCACGGCGGGCATCGGCAATGAGAACGAGACCGACGCCGCAATTGAAGGTGCGCAGCATCTCCCTCTCCGCGACACCACCTGCCGAGGCGAGCCAGTCAAAGACCGGCGGGATCGGAATGGCGCCGAGATCGACATGGGGGGCGAGGCCCGGCGGCATGACGCGGGGCAGGTTCTCGGCGAGCCCGCCGCCGGTGATGTGCGAGAGCGCCTTGACGGCGCCGGAGGGGCCGCTGCCACCGCTTGCGCGAATGGCGGCGAGCGCGGCGCGGACATAGATGCGGGTCGGGGTGAGCAGCGCCCGGGCGAGCGGGGTATCGGGCTCGAAGGGGGCGGGCGCATCCCAGCCGATCCCCGCGCGCCTGACGATCAGCCGCACCAGCGAGTAGCCGTTCGAATGGACACCCGAGGAGGGCAGGCCGATCAGCACGTCGCCGGCGAGGATGTCCTCGCGCGGCAGCACCTCGGCGCGCTCGACGGCACCGACCGCAAAGCCCGCAAGATCATAGGTCTTGCCCTGATACATGCCCGGCATCTCGGCGGTCTCGCCGCCGATCAGCGCCGCCCCGGCCTGCCGGCAGCCCTCGGCGATGCCGGCGACGACCCGTGTCGCAACGTCGACGTCGAGATGGCCGGTCGCCAGATAATCGAGGAAGAAGAGGGGCTCGGCTCCCTGCACGACGAGATCGTTGACGCACATGGCGACGAGGTCGATGCCGATGGTGTCGTGCAGGCCGGTCTCGATGGCGATCTCGAGCTTGGTGCCGACACCGTCATTGGCGGCGACGAGGATGGGGTCCCGGAAGCCGGCGGCCTTGAGGTCGAAGAGCCCGCCGAAGCCGCCGAGCGCGGCGTCGGCGCCGGCGCGGGCGGTGGCACGAGCGATCGGTTTCAGGGCACGGACGAGGGCGTTGCCAGCATCGATGTCGACGCCGGCATCCCGATAGGTTAAGCCGTTGCCGCCCGGGGACGGGCCCGAGGGAGCATCGCCTGGGGTGCGTTCGGGATCGCGGGTCATCGGCTCGAGGAGCGGTTATCGAATCGCTTGCGGGCAGGCAGGATGCCGAGCCCGAGGGTCGCTTAACAGGCTTTGACGGCGGCTGCCAGCCCGGGAAGGAATGTCGACCTGAGGCGCGGTCGCCTGACGGCGGCATGGCCGGGCCCGATCGGCCCGCCAGAGACCCCCGGCCGATCCCAATTCCGCCGCCCGGTCGTGCGAGGCATCGCTCGCCAGGCCGGCCGCAGGGCCGGATCGGGCTGGGCAGATGCGGGCCGGGTTTGGCCCCGGCGAGGGAGAGCAGCGCATGGAACGGTGGCGGGAAGGCCGGCCGATGAAGCACGCGATCGCGAAGGCGCGGCAGGGCGCGGCGGGCCTTGCCGGCGTGCTCGGCATCCTGGCGATGCTGATCGCCGGTTTGGCTCAGATGCCCGCCGGCCATGCCGCCGAGGCCGTCTATACGGTCGGCAACTATCCGATCGATGCGACGGCCAGCAATGCGGTCGAGGCCAAGAAGCAGGCGATCGCGGAGGGCGAGACGGGGGCGTTCCGCTATCTGCTGAAGCGGCTCGTCGACGTCACCGCCTACAAGCGCCTGCCCGAGTTGCCAGCCGAGCAGGTCGACGGCCTGATCGACGGCTTCCGGGTGGTCAGCGAGCAGAATTCCTCGACGGAATATGTCGCGGTGATGGATTTCAGCTTCAAGCCGGACGCGGTCAGGGCGCTGATCCAGAGCTATGGCCTGCCATTTCTCGACCGGCAGGCCGACACGCTCGGCCTCGTGACGGCTTTCGTGGCAGGGCCGGATGCGGGCGGCGCACATGCAACCGGGGCCAAGGACTGGCGCAAGGCCTGGTCGGGCCTCGATCTCACCCACGCGCTGACGCCGGTCGCGCTTGCCACGCCCGGCCCTCGGCGACGCCCGAGGTGTTCCAGCGGCTCGCCGACGGCGACACGACGGCGCTCGGCATCGTCGAGGCCGAGATCGACCAGCCGCGCATGGTGATCGCGCTCGCCGAGCCGGTGGCGGGCGGCAAGAAGCTCAAGGTCTCGCTGATCGGGCGGGACTATGCCGGCCGGATCTGGCTGGAGCGGCTCTATCCGATGTTCTACGGCGACCTCTCATACACGTGCGAGTCGGCGGCGATCGTCGCGCTCGGCATCCTCGAGGGACGCTGGAAGGCGAGCCAGAGCAACCGGGACACGGCCGGGCTCGGCGGGCCGAGCATCGGCTCGGGCGGCTGGGCGGTGTCGGCGGAGGATGCGGGCGGCCTTCTGCGCATCCGCGCGGAGTTCCGCTCACTCGGCGAATGGCAGCAGATGCGGGCGCGGATCGCGGCGGTGCCGGGCATCTCGTCGCTGCAGATCGGCACGCTGCAGGAGGGCAGCGCCGACGTCTTCCTGCATTTTCCCCAAGGCATGGCGCTCCTGCAGTCGGAGCTCGCCCAGCGCGGCCTCGCATTGTTCGATGGCGGCGGGGAGTGGGTGCTGAGGGCCAATTGAGGGACCTCTCTTTCATCCGCATGCCCGCGCCGACCAGTCTCGAGCAGATGTCGGAATCATGAGAACCACTAGCAAGCTTATGATTCTAGTGGAGCTTTTGAATTTGACACTTGAGAACGCACTTCGCAGCAACCGGGTTTCAAGTGTCAAATTCGCTCCACTAACGGCAGTCGCCAGGCCCGGTGCCTCCTGCAGGGCTCGATGAGCCGCGCGACCGAGGCCTCAGCATTCGCCCGGCAAGGGGCTCGACGCGCCGCGGGGAAACCGTCACAGTGCGGCCAGACGGCACCACGGGCCGGGGCGCAGGGTCGGGCGATCCGCCGCCGCCGGCACGGACAGCCGGACCGCTCGGGAATTCGCTGGTGACCGCCCCAAATATCGTCAGCCTGCTGCGCATCCTGCTCGTGCCTCTCGCCATCTGGCTGATCATCGCAGACCGGACACAGGCGGCTTTCTTCGTGTTCGTGACGGCGGGCGTCAGCGATGCCGTCGACGGCTTCATGGCCAAGCGCTTCGGCCTGCAGAGCGAGCTTGGCGCCTATCTCGATCCGCTCGCCGACAAGCTGCTCCTGGTGTCGATCTATGTGGCGCTCGGCGTGCTCGGCGACCTGCCGTCCTGGCTGGTCATCCTCGTCGTCAGCCGCGACGTGCTGATCGTGGCGGCGCTGATGATCTCGTTCATGCTCGGCCATCCGCTGCGGATCAGGCCGCTCATGATCAGCAAGCTGAATACGGCAGTGCAGATCGGGCTTGCGGCGGCGACGCTCGCCGACAGCGGCTTCGTGCTGGGGCTCGGCACGCTGGTGCAGGGGCTCGTCTATCTGACGGCGCTCCTGACGGGCCTTTCGGCGGCGGCCTATCTGCGGGCCTGGCTCACCCATATGGCAGGTGGCGGCGAGGGTGCGGCGTAGCAGACAGGGCGCGCGAATGCGCTTCTGTGGGCGAGGCGGATATCTGGCGAGGGCGGGATGAACCGGATGGAGACCGAGCGGGAGTTGGCGATGCGCAGGGCCAGCCAGCGTCATGTGCTCTACTGGCTGGGGCTGCTGCTCGCCGTCGTCGCGGTGGTCGCGGTGCTCCAGGGCATCCTGCTGCCGTTCATCGCCAGCCTCGGCATCGCCTATCTGTTCGATCCGGTGGTCGACCGGCTGACGCGGGCCGGCATGTCACGCTTCCTGGCGGTCGTGGTGCTGAGCGCGGCTCTGGTGCTCGTCACCGTTCTGGTGCTGCTCTTCGTGCTGCCGCTCGTCTTCGACCAGCTCCAGAACCTGTGGGAGAGCCGGGGCGACTTCCAGACCAAGATGCAGGAGCTGCTCGGCGGTCTGCAGACCTTCCTCTCCGAGCGGCTCGGCGTGCCGGTGCCCGACATCGAGGCGGCGGTGGCGCGCGGCTTCGCCGATCTTGGCGGAACGGTCGGCAAGACGCTGCCCGGCTCGACGCTCAACATCATCGGCACGCTGTGGTCGGGGAGCCTCGCGCTCGTCAATTTCCTGTCGCTCCTCTTCGTCACGCCGGTCATCAGCTTCTTCATGCTGCTCGACTGGGACCGCATGGTCGAGAAGGTGGACAGTTGGCTGCCGCGCGACCATGCCCCGACCATCCGCCGGCTCGGCAGGGAGGTGAACGAGGTGCTCGCCGGCTTCGTGCGCGGCCAGCTCACCGTGTCGCTGCTGCTCGGCATCTTCTATGCGATCGGCCTGGAGATCATCGGGCTCAACAATGCGCTGCTGATCGGGCTGGTGTCCGGCCTCATCTGCATCGTGCCCTTCGTCGGCAGCCTCACCGGCACGCTGGTCGCCACTCTCGTCGCCTTCAGCCAGTTCTGGCCCGATCAGCCCTGGTCGATCGCGGCGGTGATCGTTACGTTCGTGATCGGCCAGGTGCTGGAGGGCAATTTCCTGTCGCCCAAGATCGTCGGCGAGCGCGTCAATCTGCATCCGGTCTGGCTGATCTTCGCGCTGTTCGTGATGGGCTATCTGTTCGGGCTGGTCGGCCTTCTGGTCGCCGTGCCGCTGGCGGCCGCCGTCGGGGTTGTTGCGCGCTTTGCTGTCGGCGAGTATCTGAAGAGCCCGCTCTATCTGGGCGAGGAGGAGGCCGGGGCGGCCGCCGGGGACGACCCAGCCGGCGGGGCAGGAGCGGCGCAGGCGGCCGTCGAGGCACCGAACGGCGAGGCACCGAGCGTGGAGCCGCCGGCCGTCGCGCCCGGGGTGGCGAGCCCGGCCGTTCCGGCGAAGGGCGGGCGCCGCGGGCCGGCAGGACGAACTGGCTGAGCCGGCGTCCGGGAGCGAGCAAGGCCGGTTCTTTCAAGGCACGCAGGGGCCCGGGCGGAAACAGGGGCGGGCTCGGGGCATCGGCAGGCCGGGGGCAGGGACTTCGATGAGCACACCCGCCGAGCAACTCATTCTCGATCTCTCGCTGCGGCCAGCGCTCGGGGCGGAGGATTTCATCGTCTCGGCGAGCAACGAGGCGGCCCTCGCGCTGATCGATTCCTGGCCGGACTGGCCGAGCCCGGTCGCCGTGGTCGCGGGCCCGAAGGGCTCGGGCAAGACCCATCTGGCCCAGGTCTTCCGTCACCGCTCGGGCGCCGGTGTGGTGTCGGCGCATGCGCTCGACGACGACGAGGCGCGACGGCTCGGCGAGGGGCGCGCCGCCGTGGTCGAGGATGCCGACCGGGGTATCCTGTCGGAGAAGGCCTTCTTCCATCTCATCAATCTGGCGCGCGAGCAGGGCGGGCACATCCTCGTGACCGGCCAGACGCCGCCTGGACAATGGTCGATCGCGCTGCCCGATCTCAGGTCGCGTCTTCGGGCGGCGCCCGTCGTGCAGATCCTGCCGCCCGACGACGCGCTGCTGCGGGCGGTACTGGTCAAGCTTCTCAGCGACCGCCAGCTTCCCGCGACGCCCCATGCGGTCACCCATCTCGCGCGGCATATGGAGCGCTCGATGGAGGCCGCGCTCGGTCTCGTCGAGGAGATCGACAGGATGCTCTGGCAACGGCCGCGCGAGGTTTCGCGGGATGTCGCACGCGAGGCGCTCCAGCGGATCGGGGGCGAGGGGGACGGCAGTTGAACGGCTGTCACATCGGCATGCGATGCTGCGGCGGGCAGCTCGACGGCACTCCGGCCGGCGAGCGGCGTCTCCCCAAGCTTCAAAATGGCAGAGCGGGTGCGATCGTCGCGCCGATAGCCGGCCGTGGGCCCTTCTGGGGCCTCTCCGCCGGGAGGCGTGGATCAGTGCCGCCGCAACCGATCGAGAGAAGGCAGTCGAGGCGATGAAGAAAGTCGGCGAGACCCGGCGCAAGGCCGGCGAGAGCGAGCTTTCGCCGGTCGAGAGCGAGGCCCCGGCGAAGATCGTCGATCTTGCGGCCGAGGACGGCCTGACGACGCGGCCGGAGCGCTTCTACAACCGGGAGCTGTCCTGGCTGCAGTTCAACCACCGCGTGCTCGAGGAGGTGGCCAATCCGCGCCATCCACTGCTCGAGCGCGTGCGCTTCCTGTCGATCTCCGCCTCCAATCTCGACGAATTCTACATGGTGCGCGTGTCGGGGATCTACGAGCAGGTCCATGCCGGCATCGAGAAGCGCAGCGACGACGGCCGCACCCCGGTCGAGCAGGTCGCGCGCATCACCGAGGCGGTGGCGCGGCTGTCGGGCGACCAGCAGGCGCTTTGGACCGGCCTCAGGGCCGAGCTAGCGGCCCAGGGCATCTCGATCGTCAAGGCCGAGGACCTCGACAAGTCCGACTGGGGCTGGCTCGAGACCCGGTTCATGAGCCAGGTCTTCCCGCTCCTGACGCCGATGGCGATCGATCCGGCCCACCCCTTCCCGTTCATCCCCTCGCTCGGCTTCACGGTCGCCTTCGACCTCGTCAGGCCCTCGGACGGCCGCCGGCTGAAGGCGCTGGTGCCGATCCCGGTGAAGAGCGACCGCTTTTTCCGCCTGCCGCTGCGCCAGGGCGAGGCGGCGGCGCGCTTCATCTCGATCGAGACGGTGCTGTCGATCTTCGTCGAGCGGCTGTTCCCCGGCTTCAAGTCCAAGGGGCAGGGCGCCTTCCGCATCCTCCGCGACAGCGATTTCGAGATCAAGGAGGAGGCCGAGGACCTGTTGCGCTCGGTCGAGGCGGTGGCGCTCGACCGGCGTCGGCGCGGCCTCGTCATTCGCCTCGAGGTCGACGCCTCGATGTCGGCCGAGCTCAGGGCCTTCGTCATGAGCGAGCTGGAGATCAAGGACGACGTCGTCTACCTGCAGGACGGCATGCTCGGCCTCGTCGACACCAAGGAGCTGATCGTCGCGGAGCGGCCGGATCTGCTGTTCACGCCCTTCGAGATCCGCTTTCCAGAGCGCATCCTCGAATTCGGCGGCGACTGCTTCGCCGCCATCAAGAAGAAGGACATCGTCGTCCACCACCCCTACGAATCGTTCGACGTGGTGGTGCAGTTCCTCAAGCAGGCGGTCGAGGACCCGAACGTCGTCGCGATCAAGTGGACGCTCTACCGCACGAGCAAGGACAGCCCGATCGTCAAGCTGCTCAAGGAGGCGATCGAGGAGGGCAAGGCGGTGACGGCCGTCGTCGAGCTCAAGGCGCGGTTCGACGAGCTCGCCAACATCTTCTGGGCGCGCGACCTGGAGGAGGCGGGCGTCCATGTCGTCTACGGCTTCCGCGAGCTGAAGACCCACGCCAAGCTCGGCCTCGTGGTCCGCCGGGAAGGCAGCGAGTTGCAGACCTACTGCCATATCGGCACCGGCAACTACCATCCGCTGACGGCGAAGATCTATACGGACCTCTCCTTCTTCACCGCCGACCGGACGATCGGCCAGGACGTGCAGCGGGTGTTCAACTTCGTCACCGGCTATGCCGAGCCGAAGGACCTGGAAAAGCTCGCCGCCTCGCCGCACGGCATCCGGGCGCGGATCATCGCGCATATCCGCGAGGAGATCGGGCATGCCAAGGCCGGGCGGCCGGCAGCGGTGTGGATGAAGATGAACTCGCTGGTCGATACCGGCATCATCGACGAGCTCTACGCGGCAAGCGCGGCGGGGGTCTCGGTCGATCTCGTGGTGCGCGGCATCTGCTGCCTGAGGCCGGGCATTCCGGGGCTGTCCGACACGATCCGGGTGAAGAGCCTGATCGGCCGTTTCCTCGAACATGCACGCATCTACTGCTTCGGTGGCGGACACGGCTTGCCTTCGCCGCGCGCCCACGTCTACATCGCCTCGGCCGACATGATGCCGCGCAATCTCGACCGGCGCGTCGAGGTGATGACGCCGATCCTCAATCCGACGGTGCACGCCCAGGTGCTCGACCAGATCATGGTCGCCAATCTGAAGGACAACCAGCAGAGCTGGCGGATCATGTCGGACGGCTCATCGGAGCGGATCATGGCCAGGGCGGGAGAAGAGCCGTTCAACGCGCACGAATATTTCATGCAGAATCCGAGCCTGTCGGGCCGGGGCGAGGCGATCCGGGACAAGGTGCCGCCGCGCTTCGAGATCGGGCGGAGCTGAGAGTGAGGCGGTCGAGAACGGTGCAGCCAGCGCGTGCGACCTTGAAGGCGAGGATCCCCCGGAGGTGATGAGGGCACGCAGCAGGCTCGACGACCGGCCGCCCGTCGCCGTCATCGACATCGGCTCCAACTCGGTGCGTCTCGTCGTCTACGAGGGACCGACGCGCAGCCCGACGCCGCTCTTCAACGAGAAGGTGCTGTGCGGCCTCGGCCGCGCGGTCGCCCATGCGGGACGGCTCGACGGCGAGAGCGTCGAGAAGACCTTCGAGGCGCTGCGGCGATTTCGCCTCCTCACCGAGGAGCTCGGCGCGGGCAAGCCCTGGATCATCGCGACGGCGGCTGTGCGCGACGCGAGGAACTGCGACGCGTTCGTCGCCGAGGTCGAGGCGATCACCGGCGCCCGCGTCATGCTGCTGTCGGGCGAGCGGGAGGCAGAGCTGGCGGCGGCCGGCATCGTCGCGGGCTTCCACCAGCCCGACGGCATCGCCGGCGATCTCGGCGGCGGCAGTCTCGAGCTCATCGATCTCAGCGGCGAAACGCTGCGCAACGCAACGACGCTCGGCCTCGGCGGCCTCAACCTGATCGAGCGGGCGGGCGGCGATCTCGGCCGGGCGGCGAAGATCGTCGACGAGAGCCTCGCGCGCACCGACTGGCTGAAAGCGGGCGCCGGGCGGCTCTTCTATGCGGTCGGCGGCACCTGGCGCAACATCGCCAAGCTGCACATCGCCGAGACGCACTACCCGCTGCACGTCACCCACGGCTACAGCGTCGCACCGGCCGAGATGCAGCTCTTCTGCGAGCGGCTCGCCAAGTCGCGCAAGCTGCAGGGCGTCGCGGATCTGCGGGCGGTCTCGGCGGCGCGGCGCGAGGTCATCCCGTTCGGCGCGCTGGTGCTGTCGCGGCTGATCGCGGCGATACGGCCCAAGGCGGTGGTCTGCTCGATCTTCGGCATCCGCGAAGGGCTGATCCACCAGATTCTGCCGGTCGAGGAGCGGCGGCGCGATCCGCTCCTGGCGTTCTGCGAGGAATATGCGCTCCTGCGCTCGCGCTCGCCGACGCACGCCCGCGAGCTCGGCACCTGGACCGACGCGCTCTTTCAGCCGCCCGGCCCCCCTGAGAGCGAGGACGAGCGGCGGCTGCGCTATGCGGCCTGTACCATCTCCGACATCAGCTGGCGGGCGCATCAGGACTATCGCGGCGAGCAGAGCCTCAACGTCATCGCCCATGCCTCGCTGACCGGCATCGATCATGGCGGGCGCATCTTCCTCGCCCTCGCCGTCTATTTCCGCCACACGGGCGGCCAGAAGAACGCCTTCTCGAGCAGGCTCATGCAACTCCTGCCGAAAGGGGCGGTGAAGCGGGCGAAGATCATCGGGGCAGCCGTCAGGACGGCGCATATGATCTCGGCGGGTATGCACGGCGTCATGGACCGCACGCGCCTCCACTACGAGAAGGACAGGCTGGTGCTGGAGCTTGCCCCCTCGATCGCCGCGCTCGACGGCGAGCGCCTGAGGAAGCGGCTCGGCGTGCTGGCGGAGCTGCTCGACCGCAAGCCGATCGTCAGGATCGCCGGCGATCTCGACCGAGCCGAGCGATCCTGAGATCGAGGAGACGGGCTGGGCGGAGGGCTATGTGCCTTGTCGCGCTTGCCGGGCGAGGCATCGCGCGCCGGCCGGCTTGATGCCGCGCAAGGCGTCCGAGGCGCCACTGTGCCAGTGGGACCATCATGGTCGCGAAACCAGACGAAGACGGGCCGGGCGAGGGCCCCGGGCCCGTCAGGGACGATGCCGCCGGCAAGGCGCGTGCGGCACTCGTCGCCTCGCTGCGCCGGCGCGGCATCAGCGACGAGCGGGTGCTCGCCGCCATCGCACAGGTGCCGCGCGAGGCCTTCGTTCCTGCCGCCCTCGCGGCGGAGGCCTATCTCGACGTCGCGCTGCCGATCGATTGCGAGCAGACCATTTCCCAGCCCTATGTCGTCGCGCTGATGACCGAGGCGCTCGACGTCCAGCCACAGCACAAGGTTCTCGAGATCGGCACCGGCAGCGGCTACCAGACCGCAATACTGTCGAAACTCTGCCGTCAAGTCTGCACAATCGAGCGCTATCAAGCACTGACCAGAAACGCCGAGCGGCTGTTCCGGCAACTTGCACTGTCGAGGATCCGCACCCGGACGGGCGACGGCTATCGCGGCTGGCCCGACGAGGCGCCGTTCGACCGCATCATCGTGACGGCGGCGGCGCCGCAGGTGCCAGAACAGCTCGTCGCTGAACTCGCCCCCTTCGGCGTCATGGTGGCGCCGGTCGGCCTCGATACCGAGAGCCAGGTGCTCGTCAGGATCAGCCGGCGCAACGGCGAGGTGGGCAAGGAGGAGCTGCTGAAGGTCCGCTTCGTGCCGATGGTCGAGGGACTGCCCGAGGCCGGCGAGGGCACGGCCAGCGAATCGTGACGGCAGGCACGTCGGGCCGTGGAGCCCGATCAGGCCATGTCCCCGCGAAGGCGAGGATGGAGCGCGGGCGGTCGTTGGCACGTGCCCCAAACGACCAGCGAGGAGCGGGTTCGCGATTCCAACTGGACCGAACCCCAGCGGGCGATGTCCGCGCGGTGCCGCAAGTCTGCCGGAATGGCGTGGAAATGCTCCAGAGGGCCGGAACGGAATCAACGATTAATCGGACATTAAGGAAAGCGGGTTCCTAATGAGCGCGGTCGTGAGGGTAGTTTGATGGGTTGTACCGTGCGTAAACAAGTGTCCGTCAGTGCGAGGACCGTTCTCGGTCTCATCGCCACGGCGTCGGTCGGGTTGCTCGCTGCCGGATGCAGCGCCGACGTCTCCAGATTCGATTTTCCGACATTCAGTCTCTCCGACGACGCCGCGCGCTCGCGCGGTGGCGCGCCGGTGCCGTCCGAATCGGTCGGAACCAGCCAGGGTCTCGGCTATCAGGGTGGCTCGGGAAGCTATGGCACGGGTAGCAGCTACGGAACGGGCTCCGCATATGGCTCGGGTGGCAGCTACGGTTCCGGCAGCAGCTACGGTTCGGGTGGCAGCTACGGGTCGGGCAGCAGTTACGGGTCGGGTGGCTCGGGATCGGGCTATGGCACGGGCGGCAGCGGCTCCTATGGCTCGGGCGGGACGTCCGGTGCGGGCTATGGCAGCGGCTACGGCTCGGGCAGCTATGACTCCGGCGCGAGCGGCTATGGCTCGGGCTACACCCCGTCCACGACGCGCCTCGGCACGACGAAGAAGGCGACGCCCGCCTATGGCTCGGGCGATGCCTATGGCGCGTCGGGTTCGGGTGGCGACTATGGCGGCTACGACCCCTCGGGCTCGGCGAGCGGCTTCACCGCCTCGGGGGACACCCGCACGGCCTCGCTCGGCACCACCGGCAGCGGGCTCGGCGATGGATCGGACGACCGCGGCGGCGGCGGCGAGACCATCGTGGTCGGCCAGGGCGACACGCTCTATGGTCTGTCGCGGCGCCATGGTGTCTCGGTCGACGCATTGATGGCGGCGAACGGCCTCAGGTCGCATGCGCTGCGCATCGGCCAGCGGCTGATCGTTCCTGGCCGAGGCGAGAGCGGCCGCACGGCGCGGACGGCCGATCCGGTGCCGGCGCGCGAACTCCGCGAGACGACGCGCAGCGATGACCGCGCGGATCTGGCGGCAGGCGGCGACGATCTGTCGGGCGAGACCTACAAGGTGAAGCCCGGTGATTCCATCTACGGAATCGCGGTCCGGCTGCATGTGAAGCCGCTGGCGCTCGCCGAGGCCAATGGCATCTCCGATCCCTCCAAGCTGAAGCCGGGCCAGGTGCTGAGAATTCCCGGGCGCGGCGATGCGGCCGGCGTTCAGACCGCCTCGCGCGGCGGCGGCGAGACGTTCGGTGGCACGGGCGGGCGGACGGTGGTCGAGGAAGGCTCGAGCGACCGCGAGGCCTATGGCAGCGACAGCTACGGCAGCGACAGCTATGGCAGCGACAGCTACGGCAGCGAGGCGACGGATGGCGATACCGCCGGTCGCGACGGCCGAAGCGGCGGCACCGAGGTCGAGACCGGCCGGTCCGGCCGATCGGAGCAGGCGACGCGCAAGCCCGAGGAGACCCGCATAGCCAGCCGGACGCCGGCCGAGGAGGACAGCGCGAGCGTCTCGGGCGGCAGCGCCGCTGGCCAGTTCCGCTGGCCGGTGCGTGGACGGATCATCTCCAAGTTCGGTGATAGCGGCCAGGGCCTGCAGAACGATGGCATCAACATCGCCGTGCCGATGGGCGCGGAGGTGAAGGCGGCCGAGGCCGGGGTCGTCGCCTATGCGGGCGACGAGCTGAAGGGCTACGGCCGGCTCGTGCTCATCCGCCATGCCGACAACTGGGTGACGGCCTACGCGCACAACGAGGCGCTGCTGGTCAAGCGGGGCGACCAGGTGAAGCGCGGACAGGTGATCGCCAAGGCCGGCCGGACCGGTAATGTCGACCAGCCGCAGGTGCATTTCGAGCTTCGCCAGGGCTCCCAGCCGGTCGATCCGCTGCCGCATATGGCCTCGAACTGAGGCGGCAGCAGGCGGCAGGCGTGTGCCGGCCCGATCCAAGAGAACGCGTCGAAAGGGCAGCCCACCGGCTGCCCTTTGCTTTTGCAGGTCGGCGATCGGGCGAGCCTCGTGCCGGTCCTTGCGCCGATGCCGCGCCGCGGCCGATCATGGCCAGGTGAGCGCCGCTGCTCGAAGCTCGCCTCTGTGGATCGCCGGTCAATGACGGGGAGCGCTCGCCGACAGCAACGGCGTGTCCGGATGCCGCTCCGTGCAAGGTGTTTCTGCATTGCCCCTAGATCAAGGACTCCGGGCGGCTGTCATAACTGCCGGTGTTTGCTTGCTGCATCACTCGAATCGCTGTTCGAGTCGGCCGCCTATACGGAGCGAAAGGGGGATTTGTGATGGCAGCGACATCCCGCCGGGGAGTGGCCGTGGGTCTGTTGTGGGTGATGCTCGGGGGATTGAGTGGGTGTGCCGGGCAGCCGAATTTTGAGCGCATGGAGTATGCGCTATCCAGATATTTCAAGCACCGGGTCGATTTCGCCGATATCGGGCAGACGAGCCAGGAGCAGATTCGCGGCACAGTCATCACCACGATCCCCGTTTCGATCGGCGGCAAGGTGCGCGTGGTTCATGTCATCGACGGGGGATCGCGTGGCGTCCTCGTGTTCAAGACCCATGAGAAGGCGGTCGCCTTTGCCGAAAGCTCCTGGGATTATTGGCCAAGTCGCGGTGAGGGACACGACAACGGCGAGACCGACTAGACTTGGCGCGGGAGGGGGCCGGTCGCCGGCCTGAGCAGGGCGCGATGCGGGGCGCGCGTCTCGACGACGGCGGAGCGGCCGATCAAGGACCGAAGCGCGGTCTCCGGCCTCCAACTCGTCGGAGTCCGCGGCTTCGGCCCGCCGCCGGACCGGCCCCGGCGATCCAGGAGAATTTGCCGGGTGTCAATCGGCGCGCCATCGGCCGTGACGCCTGACACCTTCCATCACGCCTCCCCGGCCTCGATGACGAGGGTCGAGCCGACACTGGCGATCACGAAGGGATCGGGCATGGCATCGGCGATCGCGTGGGTCGCCTTCCAGCCGGTGCAGTGACAGGGCATGAGGCGCTTCGGGGCGAAGCGCTTCAGGGCCTCGATGGTGTCGGGAATGATCGGCTCGAAGAGGCGGCCGGTCAGGTGGAAGCCGCCGAGATAGGCATGGATCCGCGTCTCCCCGGTCAGGGTCTGGGCGTGGAGCAGGGTGTTGATCGCACCGGCATGGCCGCAGCCGGTCATCACCACCAGCCCCTTGCCCGCCACGTTCACCACGAGGGCCTGATCGTCGGGCACCAGCGGGTCGGGCGTCCAGGCGCCGTCGATGAAGGACTGGTGGACGGGCAAGCCGCGCTCGAACGGGGTGACGCGAGGGATCTCGCCCGTCATCAGCACCTGTCCGGCCGCCAGCAGCGAGGCCACGCGCGATTCGACGATCCGCGCGCCGAGCGATTCGAGCACCTTTCTATCCGGCGGCGGCGTCAGGAAGACGGTTCCGTCGGGCATGACCAGCCGGCGGTCGAGGAAGGCGTCGGGGTGCAGATGAAGGTCGATCGGCTTTCCGGCGCGGCGCTCGAGGATCGCCGGCAGGCCCTGGGTGTGGTCGATATGGCCGTGGCTCAGCGCCATTTCGTCGATCCACAGGGGATCGATGCCGAGGAAATCCATATTGGCGAGCGCCGTCGTGGTGGTGACGCCCGCATCGAACAGGACCGTCCGGTGGCTGTCGCCGCGGGTGACGCGGACGAGGGCCGAGAAGCCGTGCTCGGCGAGGAGGTTCGGACGCCGGCCCCAGGGCTGAGGCAGATCCCAGGTCGGGCGGCGGACCTCGGGTGCGTCGGTCAGAAAGCCATCGACGACATTGTCGACGACGAGCTGGATCTCGACGCGGTCGACGGGGATCAGCGGGGGCCTGTCCATGGCTCACGTTCCAAATTTGCGGGGCTTGCGATTGCTTGCGGGTCTTGCGCCGTGCCCATGATGCGGGCCTCGGCCGGGCGCTCCGCCAACCACGCCCGTTTCTCCCCGTTCAATCCAGCCGCTGGCCGAGGCGACCGGCGAGGTCCTGGACGAACTGCCAGGCGACGCGGCCGGAACGGGAGCCGCGCGTCACCTGCCATTCGCGGGCCTCGCGCTCGAGGTCGGCATCGGCGATCTCCAGTCCATAGTGGCGGACATAGCCGCGGATCATCGCGAAGAAATCGGCCTGGCTGCAATTGTGGAAGCCGAGCCAGAGGCCGAAACGGTCCGACAGCGAGACCTTCTCCTCGACGGCCTCGGAGGGGTTGATGGCGGTCGAGCGCTCGTTCTCCATCATGTCGCGGGGCATCAGATGGCGGCGGTTCGAGGTCGCATAGAAGAGCACGTTCGCCGGCCGGCCCTCGATGCCGCCTTCCAGCACCGCCTTCAGCGACTTGTAGCTGGTGTCGTCGGTGTCGAAGGACAGGTCGTCGCAGAAGACGATGAAGCGGTGCCGGCTGATGCGCAGATGCGACAGGCAGTGCGGCAGGTCCTTGATGTCCTCGCGGTGGATCTCGACGAGCTTGAGGTCGGCAGCCTCGGCCGGTGCGGCGGCCAGGCCGGCGGCGAGCGTGGCGCGGACATCGGCGTGGACAGCCTTGACGAGCGAGCTCTTGCCCATGCCGCGGGCGCCCCACAGGAGGGCGTTGTTGGCAGGCAGGCCGCGCGCGAAGCGCTCGGTGTTGTCGTGGAGGAGGTCGCGGGTATGGTCGATGCCCTTCAGAAGCGCCATCGGCATGCGGTTGACCCGCTCGACGGGCAGGAAGCCGGGTGGTGCCGATTGCCAGACATAGGCCTCGGCGACGTCGAGGTCGAGGGCGCGGCCAGCGGGCGGGGCGAGGCGCTCGAGCGCCGCGGCGATGCGCTCGAGGCGGGCGATCAGGGGATCGGCGTCGGTCATTCTCGGGGCTCCACGGGTGCGCGCATCGGTGGCCGGACGAAGCCTCGGGCTGGCCGATCCGGCAGGCGAGGGGGCTTGCATAGAGCATCCGCGACCGGGCTGTGAAGCGGTCGGGCGAGCAATCGTCGAGGTCCAGGCCCGGCCGGGGCGGCGATCCGGCCCGACGGGCGCGGGTGATGAAAGCCGGGGGCTTGGCCCTGGTTCCCGGGCGGGCTTGCTTGCAAAGAGCGCTGGGGTCTCTATAGTCGCGGCGATTTCGCAGGATGCACCCGCCCGGCCCTTCAGAGCAGGGAGCCGGGTGCATCCGCATCATCATCGGACCCCTTGCTCTCGACCGCGGCTCGCGCCGCCTCTTCACGGTGGCTTATGCTGATCTCGCCCGTTTTTGCCCAGGCCGGCGCCCCAGGCACGTCGGACTTCCTGTTCCAGATGCTGCCGTTCCTGCTGATCTTCGTCGTCATGTATCTGTTGATCATCCGGCCCCAGCAGCAGCGGATGAAGACCCACAAGGAGATGCTCGCCAACATCAAGCGGGGCGACACCGTCATCACCTCGGGCGGCATCGTCGGCAAGGTGGTGCGGGTGGTCGACGAGGGCGAGCTGCAGGTCGAGATCGCCGACAATGTGCGCGTCAGGCTGATGCGGGCGATGGTGGCCGAGGTGAGGGCCAAGGGCGAGCCGGTCAAGGACGCGACGAGCTGAGCGGGCGCATCCGCCCCGACCGGGCCGGCATTCCGGCCCTGCCCGACCGCCCCTCGAGGCTCCCGCCTGAGTGGCACCGGCACCGGCCGAGCGAAGCTGCGGCCGGGCGACAACCAAGATAGCGATCATGCTGCAATTCGAACGCTGGAAGATCTGGACCATCTCGCTGCTCTGTGCGCTCGGCCTCGTCTATGCCGCGCCCAATGTCATGCCGCAGAGCTGGCGCGAGGCGCTGCCGTCGTGGTGGCCGAAGGAGACGGTCAATCTCGGCCTCGACCTGCGCGGCGGCTCCTACCTGCTGCTGCGCGCCGATGTGGACGGGCTGAAGGACACCTGGCTGAAGAACCTCGAGGCCGATGTCCGCAAGCTGCTGCGCGCCGAGAAGATCGGCTACAGCGCGCTCGGCCGGGCCGGCGGGGGCGTCCGGGTGCGGCTGCTGAAGCCGGAGGACAAGGATCGGGCGCTGACCGCGCTGAAGACGCTCGTCGAGCAGGTCGGCGGCTCGGTCTTCACCGGGCAGGTGAGCTACAACCTGTCGATCACCGAGGAGAGCGACGGCTCGATCCTGGTGTCGCCGACCGAGGCGGCGCTGACCGAGCGGGTGCGTTCGGGCATGACCGCGCTCATCGAGACGGTGCGCCGCCGCATCGACCAGCTCGGCACCAAGGAGCCGCTGGTGCAGCGCCAGGGCTTCGACCGCATCGTCGTGCAGGTGCCGGGATTCGATGATCCAAAGCAGCTCAAGGACGTGCTCGACAAGACCGCCAAGCTCAGCTTCCACGAGGTCGATCTGTCGATGACGCCCTCCGAGGCGCGCGAGCGGGGCGTGCCGCCGGGATCGCGCATCTACCCCTCGACCGACGGCACCGGCGACTATCTGCTGAAGGAGAACGAGGTGGTGGCGGGCGACGAGCTCGTCGATGCCCAGCCGAGCTTCGATGGCCAGACCAGCGAGCCCGTCGTCTCGTTCCGCTTCAACACCTCGGGCGCGCGCAAGTTCGGCAAGTTCACGCAGGAGCATGTCGACCTGCCCTTCGCCATCGTGCTCGACGACAAGGTGATCTCGGCGCCACGCATCATCTCGCCGATCCTCGGCGGCTCCGGGCAGATCACGGGCCATTTCACGGTCGAATCGGCCAACAACCTCGCCATTCTCTTGCGCTCGGGCGCGCTGCCGACCTCGCTGACGATCGAGGAGGAGCGCACGGTCGGGGCGACACTCGGCTCGGACTCGATCGAGGCCGGCAGGATCGCCGCCCTGATCGGGACGCTCGCGGTCATCTTCTTCATGATCCTCGCCTACGGCACGTTCGGGCTCTTCGCCTCTCTCGCGCTGATCGTCAACGGCATCCTCCTGTTCGGTATCATGACGGCGATGCAGTCGGCGCTGACGCTGCCGGGCATTGCCGGTCTCGTGCTGACGCTCGGCATGGCGGTCGACGCCAATGTGCTCGTCTTCGAGCGCATCCGCGAGGAGCTGCGCGCGGGCAAAACGGCGATCCGCGCCATCGAGAGCGGGTTCTCGCGGGCCATCGTCACCATCGTCGACAGCCAGCTCACCACGCTCTTTGCCGGCATCATCATGTTCTGGCTGGGCTCGGGGCCGATCCGCGGCTTCGCCGTGACGCTGTCGATCGGCATCTTCACCACCATCTTCACCGCGGTGACCGTGACGCGGCTCATCATCGCCGTCTGGCTGAGATGGGCCAACAAGCGCCAGCGCCACATCGTGGTTCCGATCTGAGGCTCGTGACATGCTGCTCAACATGAAGGGCTTCGACTTCTTCCCGCACGATCTCAATATCGACTTCATGCGGGTGAAGGGCATCTGCTTTGCCGCCTCGATCGTGGCGATCATCGCCTCGATCGGCCTGTTCCTCACGCTCGGTCTCAATTACGGCATCGACTTCAAGGGCGGTGCGCTGATCGAGGTGAAGACGAAGGCCGGGCCGGCCGATCTCGGCGATCTGAGGCAGAGGCTCGGCGGCCTCGGGCTCGGCAGCCCGCAGGTGCAGACCTTCGGAGCGCCCGACGACGTGCTGATCCGCATCGAGGAGCAGCCGGGCGGCGAGGCGGCTCAGCAGGCGGTCATCGCCAAGGTGCAGGGCGCGCTCGGTGACACGGTGGAATATCGTCGGACCGAGGTGGTGGGTCCGGCGGTGTCGAGCGAGTTGCGCGAAACCGGCGCGATCGCGGTCGCCTGCTCGATCCTCGCCATCATCGCCTATGTGTGGTTCCGCTTCGAATGGCAGTTCGCGATCGGGGGCACCCTCGCGCTCGTCCACGACGTGGCGCTGACGGTCGGCCTCTTCTCGCTCCTGCAGCTCGAATTCGACCTGCCGATCGTCGCGGCGCTCCTCACCATCCTCGGCTATTCGATCAACGATACGGTGGTAGTGTCCGACCGGATCCGCGAGAATTTGCGCAAATACAAGAAGATGCCGCTCGCCGAGGTGCTCAACCGCTCGATCAACGAGACGTTGTCGCGCACCATCCTGACCGGCGGCACGACGCTCATCGCGCTCATTGCGCTCCTCATCTTCGGCGGCGAGGTGATCCGCAATTTCACGCTGGCGATGATCTGGGGCGTTCTGGTCGGCACCTACTCCTCGATCTTCGTCGCGGCGCCCGTGCTCGACTATCTGGGCGTCAAGCGCGACTGGTCGGGCGGCAACCGGGCAAAGGGCGAGGGCGTCGCGGCGGGCAAGGCGTAAGGTCGGCCCCCCGGATCGCGCCGGCCGTTTCGATCGATGGAAGGGACGAGGGCATGGCCGGGACGGGCGAGCGCCCTCAGGGCTACTTTCCGGGTCGTGCCCCGATCGAGGCCTATGGCAATGGCGGGTTCCGTTTCGCCGGCATGAGCCATCGCGGCTCGATCCTCGTGCTGCCCGACGGCATCCACGCCTGGCCCGTCACCTCGATGGACGAGGTCGATGCCCGGACCCTGGCGCCCGTGCTGTCGCTCGGTGGGGCGGCCGGCTTTCTGCTGCTGGGCACCGGCGAGCGGCAGATATTCCCTGCCATCGTGCTCAAGGAGGCCTTCGAGCGGGCCGGCATCGGTCTCGAGCCGATGTCGACGGGCTCGGCCTGCCGCACGCTGAACGTGCTTCTGGAGGAGGGTCGCGCCGTCTCGGCGGCCCTCATTGCTGTCGCCTGAGAAAGGGAACTCGCATGGGGAAGATCCTCGATACGCCCGGGCGTGCCTTCCTCGCCGGGCTGGTGCTGGCGGGGCTCGCCGCGCTTCTGTGGTTCGCGGCCTGGGGGCCGGAGCGGGGCGCGGTCTATCTGCCGGGGCTCGCAGCCGTCCTGCTGCGGTTCGTCCATGTGCTCGCCGGCATCGTCTGGGTGGGCTTCATCTGGTACGTGAATTTCGTGCAGATCCCGGCCATCGCCGAGCTCGATACGGCGGGTCGCGGCGCCGTGCATCGGGCGATCGCGCCGCGCGCCGCCTTCTGGTTCCGCCATGCCTCGACGCTGACCGTGGTGACCGGTGTCGCCATGATCGCCTTCGCCAGCTATCTGACGCTCGGCGGCATCGGCGCGCCGCGCGGCCTGCTCATCACGATCGCCATGCTGCTCGGCCTCGTCATGTGGATCAACGTGCACATGGCGATCTGGCCGGCCATGCGCGAGGTGCTCGGCGCGGGCGAGGAGGCCGGCAAATCGGCGGCGCGCGAAAGGGTCAGGCGCTATGCGCGGATCAATCTGATCCTCGCCGTGCCGGTGACCTTCGCCATGGTCGGCGCCGCGCATCTCTATTGAGGACAGGGACGGGATGGGCCGGCGGAGCGAGAGCGCGGGCGCGGGCGGAGGGATCGCGCCCGAAGTTCTGGCGCTTGCCCGCTCCAGGGAGCCCGACCGCTATCTCTCGGCCCTGCTTTCGCCGGCCGCAGCCCGCGGCAGCCTTGTCGCGATTGCAGCCTTCGCCGCCGAAATGCGCCGCATCCCGGAAATCGTCAGCGAGCCGATGATCGGCGAGATCAGGCTGCAATGGTGGCGGGACGCGCTGGCCGGCGATGGCGGCGGGGCGGCGGGCAGTCCGCTCGCGGAGGCGCTGCTCGCGGCGAAGCGGCAGTTCGCGCTCCCCGAGGGCCTGCTGCTGGTCGCCATCGATCAGGCGAGCGACCGGCTCGGTCAGATGACGGACGATGCCGAGCCCGGCGATGCGGAGCGGCAGGCGGCCGGGCTCGAGGCCGCGCTGTTCGGCCTGGCGATGCGGGTGCTCGGCGCGGGTTATGACGACAAAGGCGAGCGTGCCGTGACGCTCGCGGGCGATGCCTATGGCCGGGCGCGGGCGAGGGGGCGGCCGCTCGAGAAGGCGGCGCTCGGCGGCCTGATGGCACGCTACGAGGCGGCACGGCAGGCGGTCGCGGCGCTGCCGGCAAGGTCGCGACCCGCCTTCCTGCCGCTCGCGGTGGTGCCGGCCTATGCGGCCGCCCGCACGGCCGCGCAGCGGGGGGGCGCCCTCAGCGATGTCTCGCCGCTTTCGCGCATCTGGGCGCTGGGGCTTGCGTCGATCCGGGGATTGCCCAGGGGCGCCGGCGGGCCGACGGGTGGTTGAACGCTACAGCGGGACGGGACGATGATGGTCGAGGTGAGTTCGGGCGGGCGACGACGGGCGAGTGACGACGGGCGGGCGACGACGGGACACCGGCCACAGATCACCACATTCGCCGGATAGTCGCAGAACGTCCGTCGGGCAATTCGGGGAGCGGACGGGGGGCCGCATCCGATGTCGCCGTGGCGGCGCGCGACCCGCCGCAATCGCCGGTCGGCCGAACCGCCCGGTGAGGACTGCCCGGCGAGAACCACCCGGTCGCATGCATTCTCCGGCCCATCCGCCCGGCTCTCGGGAAACGAGGCGCGACTCCGTGTCAGCAGGCTCGAAAGCTTCCGATCGCTCCTTGCATGATCGCCGTCGGATGGCGAGGATGGCCAGGCCGCGCGATGGGGGCCGGGCCGGTGGCCCGCATCGGCTGACCGCAGTCCCTCCACGCCCCGATCGCGGGACGGGAGATCGGCGAAGGGCCGGGGCGGCAAAGCGCGGCGGGGAGGGAAGGTGAGGGGATGGGGCGCGCCCTCAGGATCGCGGCAGGCCTGATTTGGCTGTTCGCCCTCGCATCGCGCGCCGAGGCGGCGCCGCATATCGTCTGGCGGCTCGACAATCCGTTCCGCCTGTTCGACGACGCCCAGCTCACCGACGTCCATCGCATCATCTACGAGGGCCTGCAGCCGGCCGAGCGGCTGGCGCCGATCGTCAGCGCCGAGCGGCGGCTTCAATCGATCTTCCCCGGAGGATGGGCGCGGCCGGCCTACCGCAAGACCTGCTGGCGGGCGAGCGAGAACCGCTATAGCGGCTGCGAGGACGGGGACGCCTTCGCCCATCCGACCAGCCACCGCATCCGGGTCGGGCTCGCCGGCATCGATCCGGGATCGGCGGCCTGCGAATGGACGGTCTCGAGCCGCGGCAGCCGCGACCAGGTGGTGATCGCGACCCGTACCGGCGCCTGCCGCGATCAGGTGCTGGTCGACATCCCCTATCCGGAAGGGGCGGAGGTGTCGGTCAGGATCGCCGGCCAGTATGCCGCCGAGACCTATGTCACGGTCGAGGACGTGTTCATCGTCGGCATCGGCGATTCCTTCGCTTCGGGCGAGGGCAATCCGGACAAGCCGGTCTCGCTCGCCGACGACCGGGACGTCACCTATGGCGCGGCGCCGGGCGGCGTGCCGCTGACCGGCTATCCGGCGCGCGGCGGGACATGGGCGGCGCTCGGCGACGACGACTTCCTGAAGAACGGGCCGGAATGGTGGAGCCAGGCCTGCCACCGCTCGCTCTACAGCCATCAGGTGCGGGTGGCGCTGCAACTGGCCATCGAGAACCCGCACCGCGCCGTCACCTTCGTCAGCTTCGCCTGCGCGGGGGCGGAGGCGACCTTCGGCCTCCTGCTGCGCTACAAGGGCACGGAATGGGCGCCCGACCAGCCGGACCGGCCGCAGGTCAGCCAGGTGGCGCGCGCGCAATGCGGCAACCAGCCGGTCATCGAGGAGAAATATCCGACCGCCTTCTCGCTCGCCGGACAGCTGCCTGAGCTCAACGACATCACCATCGCCAAATGCCCGCGCGACAAGGCGCGGCCGATCGACATCCTGCTCGTCTCGGTCGGCGGCAACGATGTCGGCTTCGCCAGCCTCGTCGCCAATGCGGTGCTGCAGGACAAGGGGCTGCTGCGCAAGCTCGGCGGCTGGATGGGCACGGTGTTCGGCAGCGACGAGGCGCTGCGGGCGATGCCCGAGCTCGCCAAGCGTTACAAGGCGCTCAATCGCGCCTTCCATGGCAATCTGCACATCCCCTGGAACGAATCCGACCGCATCATCCTCACCGCCTATCCGGTGATGTCGCTGCTCGACGACGGACGCAGCGTCTGCGCGAGCGGCGGGCTCGGCATGGACGTGTTCCCGGAGTTCGACCTCGACGAGAAGAAGGCGGCCGACGGGGAGCTGGCGGGCGAGGAGCTCTACAGCGTCATGAAGTCGGCGGCGCGCACCTATTACTGGAGCTTCGTCGAGGCGCATCGTGCCGATTTCGCCGGCCATGGCGTCTGCGCGGGCGGCAGCGGGCCGGACGACGAGATGCGCCTGCCGCGGCGGATGGCGGGGGAATGGGCGCCTTACGCGCCCTCGCTCTACCGGCCCTATGCGCCGCGCCGGCGCTGGTTCCGCACGCCCAACGACGCCTTCTTGACCGGCAATTTCCATATCGGCTCGGCGGTGTTGTCGAGCTTCCTGCAGATGGACAGCGCGGCGTGGTTCCAGGTGGTGCTGGCGAGCACCTATTCGGGCGCCTTCCACCCCACCGCCGAGGGCCAGGCCGTGATCGCCGACGCCGTCCTCAACCGCGCCCGCAAGGTGCTCGACAAATATTCCCGCAAGATGCCGGTGAAGACGCCGTGAGGGGGGCGGGAGCGGCTGACGGGCGTGGTGGTGGTTCAGATCGACTGGGACGTACCCGGTCGTTCACCACCGACGCGCCCGGCCATCACCTGCCCTCCCCACATGGCCAGCACGCCCCCAAAGGGAACGTCATGCCCGCGGACGCGAGCATCCACCGGCCCCTCGGATGCCTGTCGGAGCAGTGGCCCGACCGGGAAGACGCAACAAGTCGCCGTCGAACCGATCGCGCGCAAGAACCCTGAGTGGCGTGACGTCTTCGGCGGGAGGAGCGGCGAACTACGCGATGGACCAGCAAACCGTGCAAGACCGAAACAACCACACGGCGAAAACATCGCTGGATGCCCGCGTTCGCGGGCATGACGGAAGGTGGTGCGGGTCGGCGGTGGGCAACGGATCATGCGCGACGGCCTGTGCCACCTCCCCGCCCGACAAGCTGCCCTTCGTCCGCCCCCTCCTGCCCCTTCACGGGGAAAGCGGACAGCGCGCGTCAGGCCACAGGGCCGGAGCGGCGAGGCGGACGCCCGCCTATCCCCCTCTCCCGGTCCTTCACGTGTGGAGGGCAGGGTAAGGGGCAGCCGGGCGTTGCTCGCCTCAAACGACGTGATGGGCCAGGAGCGACCGTCACGATCATACGGCACCGGCGCTGCAATTCGTCCGCATGCCGCGGCAATGAATCAGAACCGTCTCGATGGAATCCTTGAGTGTCGATTAACCAGGCTTCCTAACCTGCGCACCTCAAGACCGTGCATAGTTCAAGTTTCTGTTCTCAGGGCGACGCGAGTATGCTGCGACCGCACCCAGGGGCGATCAATGAAAACGCAGCTCGATTTGCAGGCATAGGTGGCATGGAGCTGGCTTCGTACGGGTCCGGCCACCAGACCTGATCACTGTGAAATTTGGGTGCCAGCGGAAGTTCTGCCTATCGGTTTCATATGGCACGAACATCGCGATGTGGCGGCGCTGAAGTCTTTGCTCGCCGAGGCTGAACTGCTACTGCCGGATTTCCGTGTCAGGACCTTTCCCACGCCGGAATGACAGCCGGTATCGACGGGAGTCGATAGGTCTCGTCGCTCAGTGTTTCGCCTGCTTGATCAGAGGCGCGTGCCGGTCGTCGTTCTGGAGAACGTCTCTTTCATGCTGCAGCTCGACAAGGGCGCGGCAATGAGCGCCTCACGAAGGCCATCGAGGAGCGCGATAGATGGGCTTTAGATGTGGACTCCCAGGGGGTTCCTGCACCAGCGCCGCGGAGCGCGCGTTTCGTCGCGAGCAGGCCGGACCCTCGACCCGTCTTGCCCTGTTTGTCGATCGATGTGAAACCTCGGGCATGCCAAGACCGCGCTCGATTTGCATGCCCATGGCTTCTATGACCGAGGGCACACGGGCCTGGATGGCACCCGACGCCGTTCCCACGCTCAAGACGGCTCGACGGTCGGTATTGACCGCCCTGGCTTGCCGGAGGTCCAACTCTTTGAGACTGGAGCCATGACCAGCAGACCAAATCCCTGAATTCTCGCCCGAGGTGCGGAGCGCGTCCGGATGGTGTTCGACCACGCTGCGACTCCCGTCGCAGTGGCGGCGATCGCGTCGATCGCGGCCAAGATCGGCTGCACGGCGTGACGTTGTCCACTGGGTGAACAGGCCGGGCGCGACACCGGCAAGCGCCGGCCTCACACCGACGAGGCGAGCGGCTGAAGCGCTGGAGCGCGAGAACCGCGAGCTGCGCGGCCGAGATCCTGCGCAAGCGAGCGCATGTTTCGGTGCAGGCGGAGCTCGACCGCCGGTCGAAGACATGACGGCGTTATCGATCAGTACCGGTCTGCGTACGGTCATGTCGGAGACGCTGCGCACTGGCCAATCTGCGTTGCTCGATCGCCCCGGCGACCTACTCGGCACCTCCGTCGCCGGGACACCGAGACGCGCCCCGCGCGCCAAACGCGATGCTGCATTGATGCCGGAGTCCAGCGCGTGTTCGATGAGAACGGCGGCTCCGGTGCGCGCAAGGTTTGGCGGCAGATGCTTCGCGAAGGCCACGACGTCGCCCGCTGCAGGTCGAGCGATTGATGCGCAAAATGGGCCTGAAGGCGCCGCCCGCGGCAAGCGCGTGGCACGACCGTGCCTGACAAGGCGGCGCCCTGTCCGCTCGATACGTCAACCGGCAGTTCCGCGTCGAGCGGCCGAACGTGCTGTGGGTGTCGCACTTCACCTCGTCCACCTGACGGGCTTCGCTACGTGGCGTTCGTCGTCGATGCATTCGCCCGCCGCATCGTCACGGCAGATCATGAACAGCGCATCGGGCTTCGTCCTCGATGCTGGAGCAGGCTCTTCACGAGCGCCGTCCGTTGGCGGTGGGCTCGCTGTGCAACACTGGATCGCGGCGTGCAGTACGTCTCGATCAAATACACCGAGCGCCTCGCTGAGGCCGGTCTCGTGCGTCGGTCGGCAGTGTCGAGACAGCCAGGCGTCGTGCTGAAAGCGCCTCTCGGCACGACGCGCTAGCCGAAACATCAACGGCTCTACGCCGTGGGTCATGGGCGCAAGGCCCGTGGCGCTCGTTCGAGGCCGTCGAGCTGGCGACGCTGGAATGGGTCGACTGGTTCAACAACCGCCGCCTGCTGAACCGATCGGCAACCCCCCGAGGCGAAGTCTGCAGCATCGGGCCATGCGAGCAGCGTGACGAAGATCTCGCCACACGAGGCTTACGCTGCGTCCCACCATGATGGCGCGAGCGCGGCGACGAGCGGGGCCCGTGTCCGCCACGCGGTCCACGCATTTGGGCTCGTCCCTGCCGTTTGTAAGACGCGTCGCATTCGCAATTACTATCTACGCACAATCTGAAGCGGACGGCAGGGTACTGCTGTCGATGGCTGCTTTGCACCGCGTCAATCACGTCGGCCAGCGCGCCGGGGCTGCCCTTCGCCCTCGACCTTCTCAAGCCGTGAAGGACGGGGAGAGAGGGGAGGTTTGGCGGTTTGGCTGCACCTAGGCCGAGGCGGGGACTGGCCGCCACCACCGCTGCCGGTCCGATCTCCATCATAGTGCGCCGCCGCCTGGTGCTGGAGCCTGGTGGTTCGGTTCCGACATTTGTAGCCCGTATCAGAACCCTTGAGAGCAAATGTCGGAATCATGTGAGAACCACTGGCAAGCTTATGAGTTCTATTGGAGCTTTGGAACTCAACATTTGAGAGCGAGCCCGGCTGCATCCGGGACTGAAATGTTGAATTCGCTCCACTGGTGCTCCCGCGCGTCGATATCTGGAAATTGCCCTCTCCCTTATTCCGCCGCCGCTTGGCCCTCGCGGCCGATCCACGCGTCGAGATCGGCGAGGGCGCGGGCGGAGAGGGCGCGTTTCCTTGCGATCGACTTCTCGGGGCCGCGCAGGCGGCGGCCGTCGGCGGGGCGGGGCACCTCGATCGGCGGGAAGAGGCCGAAATTGACGTTCATCGGCTGGAAGGAGCGCGGGCCCTCGTCGATGGTCGCGACATGGCCGCCGGTGATGTGGTTGAGGAGGGCGCCGAGCGCGGTCGTCGGGGGCGGGGGCGCGAGCGGGCGGCCGAGAATGTCGGCGGCGGCGAGGCGGCCGGCGAGCAGGCCGATGGCGGCCGATTCCACATAGCCCTCGACGCCGGTGATCTGGCCGGCAAAGCGCAGCCAGGGGGCGGCGTTGAGGCGCAGCGCCCCGTCGATCAGGCGCGGGCTGTCGAGATAGGTGTTGCGGTGGATGCCGCCGAGGCGCGCGAA
Organism: Hyphomicrobiaceae bacterium; assembly: GCA_041397765.1. GTDB lineage: Bacteria > Pseudomonadota > Alphaproteobacteria > Rhizobiales > Hyphomicrobiaceae > JAWKWA01. The sequence continues at coordinate 63,469 of JAWKWA010000006.1, forward strand.
CTCCGCCCGCTCGAGGCCGGGGATCTTGCGGAAGATGCGGACCTGCTCGCCATGGCGGAGCTTGGTCTGGAAGCCGACCATGTTCCAGAGCGTGCCGAGGGCGTTGTCCTGACGCAACTGCACGACGGCATAAGGCTTCTCGGTGGGGCGGTGGGCGTTGGTCAGGCCGAAGGGCTTCATCGGTCCGTGGCGCAGCGTCTCGATGCCGCGCTCGGCCATGACCTCGATCGGCAGGCAACCGTCGAAATAGGGGGTCCCGGCCTCGAAATCGCGGAAGGCGACCTTCTCGCCGGCGACGAGGTCCTGAACGAACGCCTCGTACTGGGCGCGGTCGAGCGGGCAGTTGACATAGTCGGCGCCGCTGCCGCCGGGGCCGGCCTTGTCGTAGCGCGACTGCATCCAGGCGCGCGACATGTCGATCGATTCGCGGTGGACGATCGGGGCGATGGCGTCGAAGAAGGCGAGGCCGCGCGCGCCCGTCGCCCGGGCGATGGCCTCGGCGAGGGCGGGGGCGGTCAGGGGGCCGGTCGCGACGATCACCTGTCCCCAGCTCTCGGGCGGCAGGCCCTCGACCTCCTCGCGATGGATGGTGACGAGGGGATGGCCGGCGATCCGCCCGGTGATCTCGGCCGAGAAGCCGTCGCGGTCGACGGCGAGGGCGCCCCCGGCCGGCAGCTTGTGGCGGTCGGCGGCGGCCATCACGAGGGAGCCGAGGCGGCGCATCTCGGCATGGAGGAGGCCGACGGCGTTGGTCTCGGCATCGTCGGAGCGCAGGGAGTTGGAGCAGACGAGCTCGGCGAGGCCGTCGGTGCGGTGCGCTTCGGTGCCCCTGAGGGGCCGCATCTCGTGGAGCACGACCCGAACGCCCGCCGACGCCGCCTGATAGGCCGCCTCCGAGCCGGCGAGACCGCCGCCCACGATGTGCACTTCGCCGACTGTTGCCATGGCGCGACAAATAGGGGAATTCCCGCGGGCCGACAATCGCAACCCCTTCGCGGCGCGGCCAGCGATGCTATAGGCTCCGCTCGCCTCGTCCGGAAAGGGTCGTTTCCGGCGACGCCGTCATGACGGGCCGGAAGTTCCGCCCGGAAGCGCCGAGGGAACGATGATCGGGATATTCCGTATTGGCAAAGCCCTCGCCGGCGCCGTCACCGTGGCGTTGCTGGCGGCGGGCTGCACCTACGACCAGGACCGGCCCGTCCTCCAGCATTTCCAGGATTTCAAGACCGTGGCGCCGAGGGGCAATACGGTGACGGTCTGCCACGCCTATGGCTGCAAGATGCAGACCCGGGTGCGCTTCACGCCGACCGACATCGCCGAGCTCAAGAAGGTGATGGACAAGGCCAAGAAGGGCGACAATGCCGAGGAGGAGCGCCGCGCGGTCGCCTATGCGGTCGGCTGGATGGAGCGCTTCGTCGGCGACAAGATCGGCACCTCGGCGGACCGTCCGGGCATGGAGTATGACGGGCCGGGCGATCCGACCCAGCAGGATTGCGTCGACGAATCGACCAACACCACCAGCTATCTGCTGGTGCTCGAGAGCAACGGCTTCCTCAAATACCACACGGTCGGCACGCCCTTCGCGAAGGAGAACCTGATCCGCGGCGTCGCCGGCTGGACGCACTGGACGGCGGTTCTGAAGGAGAACGACACCGGCGAGCGCTGGGCGGTCGATTCCTGGATCTACGAGAACGGCGAGAACCCGGCGATCGTCGAGGCCTCGAAGTGGTATATCGAGGATCTCTCGCTGCTGCCCAAGCCGAAGACCTGAGCGGCATCAGATCCGAGGCGGCAACGCCCGCAGGTGGTCCGGCACCGTCGTCCCGCTCCGATCGCTTGGCGGGGTGAACGCGCCGCCACCATGACCGGACGGGCCTCGCAACGGACCCCGCACCGCCCCTCACGCCCGGACAAACTGCGGTGATGAGCGCGGCAAGGACACGCGCCGAGCGCGAATTCGTGGCACTCTTTGGCCCGACGACGGGCGACCGGGTGTATCCGCAGCGGGCGGGAGCGGTGCTCGTCCTTCCCGGGGAACGCCGATGGCCATGTCGAGCACGCGAGGCTGGAGCAGATGGCTCGATGCGCTCGGGGCCGAGCGCCACCTGCCCGAGCGCATCCGCCGGCTCATCGCCGCCAAGGAAGCCGAGAGCGAGCGGCTGATCGGTTGGGTGCAGCTCGCCGTCGTCACCGCTTTCGGCACGCTCTATTTCCTCGCGCCGCGCCCGGCCGACGCCGGCATGCCGATGTACGAGCCGGTGCCGATCGCGCTCACCGCCTATGCCTTCTTCACCATCGGGCGGCTGGCGCTCGCCTATCGCGGCTGGATGCCCGGCTGGCTGATCCTCCTGTCGATCCTGACCGACGTGGCGCTGCTCATCGGTCTCACCTGGTCGTTTCACGACCAGTATCACCAGCCGGCGGCCTTCTCGCTGAAGGTGCCGACCTTCGTCTATTTCTTCATCTTCATCGCGACGCGAGCGCTACGCTTCGATCCGCGCTACGTGCTGTTCACGGGGCTTGCGGCCGCGCTCGGCTGGGGGCTCATGCTGGTCGCAGCGATCCGCGCCTCCGATCCCGACGTCATCACCCGCAGCTTCGTTGCCTATGTGAACGGCAATCACATCCTGAGGGGCGCCGAGTTCGACAAGATCTTCACCATCCTGATGGTGACGGCGCTGCTCACACTCGCCATCTTCCGCGCCCGGCAGACGCTGCTCACCGCCGTCACCGAGGAGACCCATTCTCGCGAGATCCGGCGCTTCCTTTCGGAGGGCGTCGCCGAGGCGATCACCACCTCCGAGCGCCTCGTCGAGGCCGGTCAGGCGGCCGAGCGCGACGCAGCCGTCATCATGCTCGACATCCGCGGCTTCACGCGGCTCTCGACCCGGCTGGAGCCGTCGCAGGTGGTGGCGCTGCTGACCGGATTCCACGCCCGCGTCATTCCGGTGCTCGAGCGCAATGGCGGCGTCGTCGACAAGTTCCTCGGCGATGGCGTGATGGCGACATTCGGCGCGGTGACGCCCTCCTCGAGCGCGGCGGCCGACGCCCTGAAGGCGCTCGGCGAGATCATGGACGAGGCGGAGGCGTGGTCGGGGGAGCGGGCCGAGGACCCCGCGAGCGGTCCGCTCGAGGTCAATGGCGCGGTCGCCGCCGGTCCTGTCGTGTTCGCGACGCTCGGCAGCGCCGACCGGCTCGAATATACCGTGATCGGGGAAGCGGTGAACCTCGCCGCCAAGCTCGAGAAGCACAACAAGGTCGAGGGCACGCGGGCGCTCGCCAGCGCCGAGACCGTGCGGCTCGCCCTCGAGCAGGGCTTCATGCCGAGGGAGCGGCTGCTGCCGCGCAAGGGCGTGACCGTCGCCGGTGTGCCTCAGACCATCGACCTGATGGTCGTCAGGGCATAGCCGGGTCGCGCGGAGGCGGCGGCTCGCAGGCTCGCAGGCCCGCCGGCCGGCGTGCTACCTGTTCCTCACCCGCCTGAAACCACCCGGATAGCCCGCCCATGACCTTTCGCGACGAAGCCGCCGCCTATCTCGCCCGCCATCCCGATCTCCAATCGGTCGAGGTGCTGTTTGCGGACGTATCGGGCATCCTCAGGGGCAAGGAATATCCGGCGGCCGATCTTCCCTCTCTCGCGGCCAAGGGCATGGCTTCGCCCGCCTCGCATCTGATGCTGGACGCGAGCGGGCACACCGAGCACCCCTATCTCGGGGCGGGATTCGAGGGCGATCCGGATGTGAGGTTCAGTCCGGTTCCGGGCAATCTCAGGCCCGTGCCCTGGCGGGGGCAGCCGACCGCGCAGATGCTGATGGCGGCCGAGACGCTGGAAGGCGCGCCGCATTTCGCCGATCCGCGCCATCTGGCGAGGCGCGCCCTGCAGCCGCTCCTCGACATGGGCCTGACGCCGGTCGTCGCACTCGAGCTCGAGCTCTACTTCCTCGACATGTCGGGCGAGCTCCCGCGTCCCATCGCGCCATCGGGCGCCTTGCCGCGGCTCGAGGGCACGCAGTGCATGAGCATGGACGTGCTCGACGACTATCGCGATCTCATCGAGGAGGCGAAATCGGTCTGCGAGGCGCAAGGCATCCCCGTGACGTCGATCCTGACCGAGTTCGGCGACGGTCAGTTCGAGGCCAATCTGCGCCATGTCGCCGACGCGGTCGCGGCGGCCGACGATGCGGTGATGATGAAGCGGGCGCTGAAGGCGGTGGCGCGGCGACGCGGCGCGGTCGCCTCGTTCATGGCCAAGCCCTTCGCCGAGGGCACGGGCTCGGGGCTGCACGTGCATCTCAGCCTGCTCGACCGCGAGGGGCGCAACATTTTCGGTGGGCGCGGCGGCGATGTCCGGCTCGGCCATGCGATCGGCGGGCTCATGCAACTCATGCCGGAATCGATGCTGCTCTTTGCGCCGAACGCCAACTCCTATCGCCGCCTCGCGCCCGGCCAGTTCGTGCCGATGGAGCCGTCCTGGGCGGCCAACGAGCGTGGCGTCGCGATCCGCCTGCCGGTCGCGGGCGAGAAGGACGCGCGCTTCGAGCACCGCGTGGCGGGTGCCGATGCCTGCCCCTATCTGGCGGTCGCGGGTGTGCTGACGGGCGTCCATCACGGGCTGACGCACGAGATCGATCCGGGGCCGATGTCGCGCGAGGCGACGCCGGTCGCCGCCACGCCGCTGCCCAACCGCTGGTCGGCGGCGATCGAGGCCTTCGCCGGGGCGCGCGTGCTGCCGCGCTATCTCGGCGACGAGTTCATGCGGGTCTATCTCAACATGAAGCGCTTCGAGGAGCAGCGCTATCACGCCGAGATCCCGGATCGCGACCGCGCCTGGTATCTGCGCACGGTGTGAGCTTCTGGCGGGAGAAGGAATGATGACGGCGCGGCTGACGGTCTGCCTGTCCTCGATTTCGACGGCATGTGCGGCTGGATCTTTCCTGGCCGGCGCAACAATCCGAGCATGATCAGCCGGGGCGAGTTCGCGCAGGTCGCGGTGCCGCGCATCATCCTCGATCTGCTGGCGCGGGCGAGCGTGCCGGCGAGCTTGCGGTCCCCGGCTTCACCGCGCTCGCCTATCCCGATCTGATGGCGCGCATCCGCGACGAGGGGCACGAGATCCTCCATCATGGATTGGCGCACGAGAACCCGGCCGATTTCGACGAGGCGGGCGAGCGCGACATCCTGAGGCGGGGGATCGAGGCGATCGAGCGGTCGGCAGGCGTGCGGCCGCTCGGCTACCGGTCGCCGGCCTGGGAGCTCAGCCCGGCGACCTTGTCGCTTCTGCGCGAGGAGGGCTTCCTCTACGAATCGAGCTGCATGGGGCGACTGCTATTACCTGCCGGATCGGCGACCGCTTTGCCGCGGAAGGCAGGGCCACCGGTTCGGGCGGATCTGCGATCTCGTCGAGCTGCCGGTCTATTGGGGCCTCGATGACTACCCCCACTTCGAATATTCCTATGGCGAGGGCGGCATGTTGCGGGACCCGGCCGAGGTCGAGCGGATCTGGAGCGCCGAGCTCGATTTTGCGCACGGATACTGCCCGGGCGGCCTGTTCGGCCTCACCTGCCATCCCGAGTTCATCGGGCGGGGCGCGCGCCTCCTGATGCTCGAGCGGCTGATCGGGCGGATGAAGGGCCTCGAGGGTGTCGCCTTCTCGACCATGGCCGATATGCCAAGGCCTGGAAAGCAGCCAATCCGCTGGACGACTGGGTTGCCGCCAATCCGCGCTTTGCCGGTCTCACGGCGCTCGAGGGCGGGCCGGATCGGCGCTGACATATCGGGCGCCTAGCCGGGAGCCCGAACGGCGCCGTCGTCAGCGGCCGGCGCGCACCCAGCCGCGGCTCGTCAGGCGCTCCTGGGGATGGAAGCGCGTCTTGTAGGCCATCTTGCGCGAGCCCTGGATCCAGTAGCCGAGATAGACATAGGGCAGGCCCATCTTCCGCGCCGCGGCGATGTGCTCGAGGATCATATAGGTGCCGAGGCTGCGGACGGGCGCGTCGGGCTCGTAGAAGCTGTAGACCATGGACAGCCCGTCGGACAGCCGGTCGGTCAGGGCGGCGCCGATCAGCGGCCATTTGTCGAACTCGCTGTCGAGCATGCCGGGCTGGCGCTCACGATACTCGACGAGGCCGGTGTCGATGATCGAATCCTCGACCATCATGAAATAGTCGAGCATGCTCATCTCGGCCATGCCGCCATCACCGTGGCGATGCTCGATATAGCTGCGGAAGAGCGAATACTGCTCGGAGGTCGGCACCGGGGGGATGCGCCGCGCCACGAGGTCGCGATTGGCCTCCAGCGTGCGGCGCATGGTGCGGCCAGGCTCGAACTCGTCGACCAGGATGCGCACCGAGACACACGCCGTGCAGCCGTCGCAATAGGGCGTATAGGCGATGTTCTGGCTGCGGCGGAAGCCGTTGCGCAAGAGATCGTCGATGGTCGCGCGCGACTTCTCGCGCGTCAGATGGGTGAAGAGCTTGCGCTCGGCGCGGCCCGGCAGATAGGGGCAGGGCTGGGGCGCGGTGATGTAGAACTCTGGGAAGCTCTTCTTCTGATCGGTCAAGGAGGGTTGCCTCTCGATCCGCCGTGCGCTTCCTCGCGAGGCGAAGCACCAGTGAGCGAATATGATAGGCGGGTGCCGGAGGCGGTCAAGCGGACGATGAGGGCGGGCGTTGCGGGCGGGCGCTCTGGCGCCCGGGGTGTCAGCGGGCGATGAGCCGAGCCGCGGCCGGCGCGAAATAGGTGAGGATGCCGTCGGCACCGGCGCGGCGGAACGCCATGAGGCTCTCGAGGATCGCCCGGTCGCGGTCGAGCCAGCCATTGCCGATGGCCGCCATCAGCATCGCGTACTCACCGGACACCTGATAGGCGAAGGTCGGCGCGCCGAAGCGGTCCTTGATGCGGCGGATGATGTCGAGATAGGGCATGCCGGGCTTCACCATGACCATGTCGGCGCCCTCGGCGAGATCGAGCTCGACCTCGCGCAGCGCCTCGTCCGAATTGGCCGGGTCCATCTGGTAGGTGCGCTTGTCGCCCTTGAGGGCCTTGCCCGAGCCGACCGCATCGCGGAACGGTCCGTAGAAGGCCGAGGCGTATTTGGCCGAATAGGCCATGATCTGGGCGTCGTGGCGGCCGGCTGCCTCGAGCGCGCGGCGGATGGCGCCGATGCGGCCGTCCATCATGTCGGAAGGGGCGAGCACGTCGCAGCCGGCCTCGGCCTGGACGAGAGCCTGGGCGCAGAGCGCCTCGAGCGTCGCGTCGTTGACGATCTCGCCGCCCTCCATCAATCCGTCATGGCCGTGGCTGGTATAAGGGTCGAGCGCGACATCGAGCAGGAGGCCTATCTCGGGCACCTTCGCCTTGATGGCCCGCGTCGCCCGGCAGACGAGATTGTCGGGGTTCATGGCCTCGCGGCCGTCCTCGGTCTTCAGCTTGGGATCGGTATAGGGAAAGAGCGCGAGCGCGGGGATGCCGAGCTCACGGGCCTCCTCGGCCGCCTTGACGCATTCGTCGACCGTCAGCCGCTCGACGCCCGGCATCGAGGCGACCGTCTCGCGCTTGCCCCGGCCGTCCATCACGAAGAGCGGCCAGATGAGATCGTCGACCGTCAGCGTCGTCTCGCGCACCAGCCGGCGCGACCAGTCGGCGCGGCGGTTGCGGCGCATGCGGATGGCCGGAAAGCCGCCGGCCCCGGCGAGGGGAGCGGCGGGCGATGCGCGCTCCGGCGCCGGCCGGTCGGCCGAGCGGGTGCCCGACACGGAGGCGGTGCCGCGCCGGCCGTCCGACCGCGATTTCTGTGCGGGGCTCTTGGCGTCCATGGTCGTCTCCCGGCGAAGCGTTCGGCGCCCGCGGCCCAACCGGCCGGGATTGGCGCCCGTTCCTTGATAGGAGAAGGCCGCAGCCCGGGCAATCGCGACGGGGCGCGCGAACGTCGCAGCCGACGCAATGGTGCCATCAGCTACTCGCAATAGCTCGATGAGCGGCGCGGTTGCAGATCGAGGTGGAAATGGTCGCGGTGGGCCTCGTTGGCCTCGGGGCCGAGCACGGTGCCGAAGCGCTTGCAGGCACCGGCATGGACGGCGATCAGGAAGCGGGCCTCGGGCGTTGCCGGCACGAGGGCGGCCGGACGGGGGTGATGTGGCCGCGCCGGCGCGCCGGCAGGACGAGACGGGCCGGCTTGGCGAGGTCCGCGGCCGTGCCGGGGCTACCGGTGTCACCGGTGGCGCCGAGGCCGGCTGGCTCGGAGATCTTCGGCTTGGGCGTCCCCGACGCGGTCGATGAGGCCCCGCCGGCGGGCTCGGCGGTCGCGGCCGCTGCTGCTTTCGCCCTCGCCGCGGCCTCGGCGGCCTTGTCCGCCCGCGCCTTCTCCGCCGCCTCGGCGTCTCGCAGCGTCGTTCCCCAATGTTCGGCGACCACGGCCCGCCGCCCGCCCTCGAGACGGAAAGCACCGATATCGAGGGCATTGGCGAGGGCATGCTCGGATAACTTCTGATCGGCCGCACCATAGCGGTTGCGACAGACATAGGCCGAGGCATTGTCGAGGCCGGTCACCGGCGCACCGAGCGTGCGCCTCGCCTCGGGCTCCACCGTGTCGCGGAGCCATTCGGAGAGGGCGGCGAGCATCCGGCAGTTCATGACGGCGGGCGGATCGAGGACGACTTTCGGAGCGCTGCCGACCGAGCGGACCTCGATGGGCTGGGGCGTCCCGCAAGCGCCCTTGCGGATCGGCGCGACATATCGGAACTCGGCCACGACCTTGGCAGCGATCGCCTCGCATTCGGCATGCGCGGCGGCGACGTCCTCGGGGCTCCAGATGTCTGCCGGTTTCGGTGCTGCGGCCTTGCGGCGGGGATCGGGCGTGGGAAGGGGCATGGTGAGGGCGACGCGACCGGGCGCCTTCGCGGGCCGGTCGGCGAGGCGGCGGGGATCTGGTTCGGGAGCAGGCATCGGGCCTTGCCTCTCGCTGCCGCCGCGGCCGGCGGCGCTGTCCCGCCGCTTGCGGGTCGATCTTCGGTCAGGGATCGGGTCCGGCGGGATTGCGAGGGCCGCCGTCTCACCATCGGCTCCGCTCGCCGGCTCGCTGCCTTCCGTATCGTCGTCGCCCCGTCCCGCTTCGGCGGGGCTGTCAGGATCCGTCGCGGTAGTCCCCGTCGCGGTAGTCCACTTCGCGGTCGGGCCCGGATCGGTGCGCAGCGGGCTGTCATAGGCTGCAACCGAGGCGCGCAGGCGGGCCCAGGGACTGAGCTCGGGCAGCGGCGGGACGACCTCGCGGCCGGTCGCCTTGTGCTCTCGGCCGGTGGTGCGCGAAGGGATCGAGAGAGCGCGCGGGATCGGCGGCGGCGGCGTGGTCCTCTTTCCGGCCGATGCGGGACCGGTGAACGGCCAAGCTGCGAGGAGGGCTGCGACAAGGCATAGGGCGAGCAGGAGCCGGGACGCATCGCGCGTGAACGCCCTGCCACGATCTGCCCGCATTCCCAGACTTGCTCCTTGCGATGCGCCAGTCGCGGCGGCGGTTCCAGTCTCTCGGTGACCTGTGCCGAAATCATGATCGGCGGCGGCCGTTTTCGCCTTGCGGCCGCGCCATCATGGCGGGGAAATCCTGACGCGGCGTCAAGAGAGGGCTCGTGCCGACGGCCGGTTCGTGATGGAAGAAGCGCATGGGCGGTGCGGGGCGCGGTGTCATGGAAGACGCGGGGGCGCCTTGGGCGGATCGATCAGTCGGGAGCGGTCATGGAAGGGTCTTCGAGTGGAGCGGCGGGACAGGCGGGCGGTACGGACCTCGACATCCGTGTCGAACATGCGCTCGGCCTTTTCGTGCTGGCGCCCGGCAACGAAGGCTCGCGCCTGGGGGCCGCCCGCCGCGCGGCGATCCTCGAAGCGCTGGAACGTCAGGGCCGCGATCCGCTCGTCTATTGCGGTCTCGTCCGCTCGGCGGTGGCGGGCGCCTTTCTCGACGATGGCGATCCCCGGCCGAAGGCGGAACAGGAGGCAGGCGGAGAGCGGCTTCCAGAGGTCCGCGCGGCGCTGGGCGATATCTGGCGCATGGACCGTCACGTGAAGCCGGTGGCGGCGCTGATCGACGGTCCGCTCGGGGGAACGGCGGCCGGCTTCGTACAGGCCATGGTCCACAAGGTGGCGTGCGAGCACTACCGGCTGATGCCCTTCGGGCGGGGCGCGAGCTTCCTCGACACACTCGGCCTTGCCCATCCCCTGGCCCGTGCGGGCGTCGGCATGGGCCGGCTCCTGGCGCTCACCGGACGGCCCGTCGGGCGTGCCGATGCGGTCGGTCTCGGTCTCGCCACCATGGCGATCGACGCCGGCGAGACGGCGACGATCGAGGCGGCGCTGGCAGACGCCGACCCGATCGATCCGGTGCTCGATGCCCGCGCCCGGCCGGTTGGCGAGGGGCCACTGACGAGGCTGACCGGGATGATCGAGGAAACGCTCGGTGCGCCGAGCGTCGGGGAGGGCATCGCCCGGCTGCGGGCCGTCGGCGGGCCACTCGCCGGGGAGGCGGCGGCGATCGCCGGCGAGATCGAGGCGCGCGGGGTGATCGAGCGGTCGCTCGTCTGGCGGCTGGTCGGGGAGGCGGCATCGGGCGATCTGAGGAGCGCGCTTCGGCTCGAATATCGGGTGCAGGCCTGGTGCGCGGCGCATGGCGGCAGGCAAGCGGCGAGGACGGCCGAGGCGGAGCGGATCGCGGCGGAGGTGCTCGGCTCGCCCGCAGAGGGAGGAGAGCTCGATCTGCCCGATCTCAACGTGGCGCCGGCCGCGATCGGCTGAGCGGCAGAAACACCATCGGGAACGGCTCATCCGAATACGGAAACTTTACCTCGTTCCTTAAGCACGTTTTAGCGGCTCGCCGGTAATTTGCCCTGCAACAAGACGAACAACCGCGTCAGACAGGATACGAGGCAGGGCTGAAATGAGCGTCGCATTCGATCTCAACAAGCACAAGGCATCCGATCATTCGCAGACGGAGCGGGCCGCCGAGGCAGAAGCGCTGAAGGTCGAGTACCTTCAGGCGCTGCGGCTGGTCGAGCGCCTGCACCGTCTGCTCCTCGACGTCATCAAGGACGAGTTCGACAGGATCGGGCTCTCCGAGGTCAACAGCGTGCAGGCCCTGCTGCTCTACAATATCGGCTCGGCGGAGCTGACGGCGGGCGAGCTGAAGACGCGGGGCTACTATCTCGGCTCGAACGTCTCCTACAACCTGAAGAAGCTGGTCGACTCCGGCTACATCCACCACAAGCGCTCCGAGACGGATCGCCGGTCGGTGCGGATCAGCCTGACCGACAAGGGCCGCGAGGCCTGCACGATCGTCGAGGAGCTCTACAACCGCCAGCTCAAGTCGCTCGAGGCGGTCGGCGAGATCTCCGAGCGCGACATGCGGATGCTCAACCTGTCGCTGATGCGGCTCGAGCGCTTCTGGTCGGACCAGATCCGCTACCGGCTGTAGGGGGTGCGCGCCAGCGGGCGAGGCCTCACGAAATTGGCAGCGAGCGGGCTCGACGCGTGGCGTCGGGCCCGTTTTTCTGTTGCCGAGACAATGCTTCGGGCTGTGGCGGCGGTGCTGCGCATCCCAGCGTCCGATCATGATCGCTGCCCGGTTATGCTTGCCCCGAAGGGGGCGAATGTGCATTGTCTCGCACTCGGTTCGCATATTCGAGGGCGCACCGGGGACGAACAGTCTCCGGTGGCGGGTTTTGCGGGAAGCCCTGAAAGTTGCGGTTGCGTTCCGCCCGGCAGCAGTGCCGGGTTCGTCCATGTGTGTGCCCAGGCAGGCAGCTCGTCACCCGGCCGCGATCCGCGCCGGGTCGGGCCGGCCGATCCGCCCGGGCGTGCCGTTGCGTGACTGGAGCACATCCTCGACAGACGGTCCCTCGATATGAAGAACGACATGACGCTCAGGTCCGGTACGGCAGGTCGCGGTTTGTTAACCATGACGCCGCACTCTGGGGCCTGCAGCACCTTGCGGCTGCGCGTTGAAGCCTGTTCGTCTTCGTTCCGCGGAGTAGTTATCGTGCAGCGTCTGCGTCACTTCCGTTCGACCGCCATCGCCTTCGCCACGGTGGCGACGGCGGCGATCGCCACCCTGATCACCGCACCCGATACGAGCCGCGCCGATCCACCGACCTGGCTGTCCTCGACGCCGGCGCCGGCGAAATCCGAGGCGGGCAAGGCCGATCTGCCGGCCGCCAAGCCGGCCGAGACCGCGGCGAAGGCTGCAACCGCGCCCGCCGTAACCAAGGATACGGCCGAAACCAAAGATCCCGCTGCCAAGGCGGCCGGGACGCCGAGCGAGCCGGCGAGCACGGTCGCCGCCAAGTCCGACGATGCCGCCACCACTTCGGCGGCGACCGAGGGCACGGCGCGCACGACCGGCGTCGTCGTCGAGGGCGCGGCCGCAAGCAGCGAAGCGGCAGCCAAGCCCCAGCGCAAGGCCAAGCGCGACGACAGCAAGGGCAAGAAGAAGGCCGAGGAGACCGCTTCCGTCGAGCCGGAGGTCGAGCCTTCGCCGATCGTCGCGCCGAAGCGCTCGATCGGCCGGCGCGGCGATGCGGGCGACGACACCGCCTCGTCCGGTACCGGCGGCGGCCTGTTCAGCTGGTTCCAGACGGCGCCCGTCGACGATGCGACGGCCTCGGCCGACGACGATGTCGATGCCGAGCCGGTGGCGAACGGCAAGAAGCCCGCCAAGCGCTATCACACGACGGCTGGCTATACGGCCGAGGACGACGATCAGTCGGGGGGCGGCCTCGGCGGCGGCCTCGATTTCTGGGGCAGCGGCACTGCCTCGCAGGGCAGCATCGATGGTGGCGTGCCGACGCTCTCTCCGGCCAATGTCGAGCCCCTGAAGGCGGCCATCGCGCGCTATCGCCAGATCGTCGCCAAGGGTGGCTGGCCGATCGTGCCGATGGTGCAGATGGGCCCGGGCATGCAGGGCGAGATGGTGCTGGCGCTGCGCCGCCGGCTCGAGATCGAGGGCGACCTCGCGCCGGGCTCGGCCTATTTCAGCGAGCAGCTCTTCGAGCAGTCGCTGTCGCTCGCCGTGCAGCGCTTCCAGATGCGCAACGGCCTGAAGCCGACCGGCGATCTGCTCGACACCGATCTCTCCAAGAACGGTACCCGCACGCTGAAGGCACTGAACGTGCCCGCGACCGCGCGGCTGAAGCAGCTCGAGGCCAATCTCGACCGGCTGATGACCTTCCGCGGGCTTGCCGGCAAGCGCTACGTGATGGTCAATATCCCCGCCCAGCAGATCGAGGCGGTGGAGGATGGCCGCGTCGTGCTGCGCCTCGCCGGTGTGGTCGGCAAACCCGACCGGCCGAGCCCGCTGCTGACCTCGACGATCCAGCAGCTCAAGTTCAATCCGACCTGGACGCTGCCGCCGACGGTGGTGAAGGAGGATCTGATCCCCAAGGGCCGCAAGATGCAGGCGGCCGGCCAGGACGTGCTCGCCAAGTTCGGCATCGACGCCTATGGCGGCTCGGGCAAATTGCCGACCAGCTCGATCAACTGGAGCTCGCAGGCGGTCTTCGGCTACCGCTACTCGCAGCAGCCGGGCCCGGAGAACCCGCTCGGCTTCGTCAAGATCGACTTCCCGAGCCCGCAGTCGGTCTACATGCACGACACGCCGTCGCCGCGGCTGTTCGAGAAGGCCTATCGGGCGGCGAGCTCGGGCTGCATCCGCGTTCAGCACATCGAGCGGCTGGCCGCCTGGCTGTTGCGCGACAATGGCGACTGGTCGATGAACCGGGTCATGCAGATGAAGGCGACGGGCGAGTCGATGAATGTCAGCCTGAAGCGGCCGGTGGCGCTGCATTGGGTCTATATCACCGCCTGGGCGAGCCCGGACGGCACGGTCTACTTCCGCCGCGACCTCTACAAGCGCGACGTGGCGCTCGGCGTCGACAAGATGGCCGCCGCCTACTGAGCCGCCCGCAAGCAGGGTGCGGCAATCCGAGCCGCGCCCGGTGGTTGCAGCGGCTCGCCGCCTTGAGGCATGAGAAGAACAAGCCGTCGGCTCCCGACCGGGCCGGCGGCTTTTCGTTTCGCGTGTCCCGCAGGGGACAGGCGGCAGCGCCGACCGGCCCTTGATTTGACTCAACGCAATGCAAATCTGCGATCGGGACGGTTGGTCTGTCGATGCGCGCCCGCGGGGGATGCAAATCTGCCTCGACCCGTTCTCGACCATGTCGGGGCGCATCGGGCCGGCTCCGGCCGGAAAGCCGGGCTTGCATCGAGCCAGCCAGTGGCGGTGCACGAGCAAGTCGGCGCACGGAGCGAGGCAAAGTGCATACTGAGGAGGACGGCGCCATGGATTACGAAGCCCAATTCGCAAGCGCCGTCGAGACCCTGAAGCGGGAAGGTCGCTATCGGGTCTTCCAGGATATCCGCCGGGAGTGCGGCTGCTTCCCCAATGCCGAGCACATCGGCGCGGAAGGGCGCCGGCCGATCAAGGTCTGGTGCTCGAACGACTATCTGGGCATGGGCCAGAACCCGGACGTGCTCGCGGCGATGCACGAGGCGATCGACCGGGTCGGCGCCGGCTCGGGGCACGCGCAACATCTCCGGCACGACGCATTATCATGTCGAGCTCGAGGCCGAGCTCGCCGACCTCCACCAGAAGCCGAGCGCGCTCCTCTTCACCTCCGGCTACATCGCCAACGACGCCACGCTCTCGACGCTCTACCGCATCCTGCCGGGGCTCGTGGTGCTGTCGGACGAGAAGAATCACGCCTCGATGATCGAGGGCATCCGGCGGGGCGGGGGAGCGGCCAAGATCATCTTCCGCCACAACGACCTCGCCGATCTCGAACGGCACCTGAGGAGCCTGCCGCGCGAGCAGCCCAAGCTCGTCGCCTTCGAGTCGGTCTATTCGATGGACGGCGACATCTCGCCGATCGGCGAAATCGCCGCTCTCGCGCGCCGCTACAACGCCATGACCTATCTCGACGAGGTGCATGCGGTCGGGCTCTACGGACCCAGCGGCGGCGGTGTCGCGGAGCGCGACAAGGTGCTCGGCGAGATCGACATCGTCGAGGGCACGCTCGCCAAGGGTTTCGGGCTGATGGGCGGCTATATCGCGGCCTCGTCGGCCATCGTCGACGCGGTGCGCTGCCATGCGCCCGGCTTCATCTTCACGACGTCGCTGGCGCCGGCCGTCGTGGCGGGGGCGCTCGCCAGCGTCCGCCATCTGAAGGCATCCTCGGCCGAGCGGGCGGCGCACCAGATGCGGGCGACGCGGCTGAAGACGCTGTTGCGGGCCGAGGGGCTGCCGCTCCTCGAGGGGCCGAGCCATATCGTGCCGGTGATGGTGGGCGACGCCCGGCGCTGCAAGGAGCTGACCGACCGGCTGCTCGAGGAGTTCGGCATCTATGTCCAGCCGATCAACTTCCCGACCGTGCCGCGCGGCACCGAGCGCATCCGCCTGACGCCGAGCCCGGTACACTCCGACGCCGACATGGCGGCGCTCGTCAGCGCGCTGGCGACGCTGTGGGAGCGCATGGGCCTCAGCCGCAAGGCGGCGTGAAGGGGCGAGGTCTCACCTCGGTCGAAATCCAGGGCCCGGGATGGGGCCGCTCGGCCGGGCCATCTTGCCGCCGTCCGGCCGCCGTCGGTGCCTGCAGTCCTACAGCTTGCAGGTCTGGCGGAAGGCGTCGACCGCCGGCGTCGACTGGCGGGCCGTGATCGTCATCTCGACCCGGTCCCCGACGGCATTCGACATGGAGACCCTGATCTGTCTGCGGGCCCCGGCAATGACGTCGAGAATGCCGTTCATGTAGAGTCGCCGGACGGTCAGGAAGCCATCGGGCAGGGTCTGATGGGGCGCGTAGCCGAATTTTTCCTCTTCCGGCGTCGTGAAGATGAAGATCGCCTCCTCCTCGCCATCGTCCTCGAGAAAGGCGATGTGGCCGGCAACGGGCGGGGGACTGGCGTCGGAAGAGATGCTGATCGCGGCATAGGGGCTGACGCCCGCCGCGAGATGCTGGTGGCGGAACACCTTGAAGGCACGGTCGGTGGTGCGGATCGACAACTCGACGCGATCCTCGCGGCAGACGATGGAGATCAACGAGCCGGCATCCTCGAGCCAGACATAGGCGATCGGCTCCCGGCCGAAATACCAGGGTGCCGTCAAGGCGCGCTCGATCGTTTCGGCTCGCGCCACCGTTGCGAGCGACAGGATGAGGCCGGCCGCGGCCAAGGCTCTGCGTATCATGTCCTCTCCTCCCCCAAGTCTCCAGGGCTCACAGCCCGCGGCGGCCGAACCGCCCGCTGCCGCATTTTGAGGGGCAGCAAGGCGCACGACGCCATCTGGACGCCCTCCATGCTCGATGGCAAGGGCCGCACGAGGGTGGGGACAGGCAAGCGGGTCCGGCACCGTTGCGGCTCGATCTCCCTCACCCGCTCCCGCCACCGGCGGCACCCTCCTGGCGGCTCAGGCACCTGTCGGGATCTCGCCGTCGCGCTTGTAGGTCTTCAGAGCGAAACTCGAGCGGATGTCGCGGACGCTGGGCAATGCCAGGAGGCGGCGAATGATGGTGCGCTCGTAGGACGAGATGTCGGCGACCGCCACCTCGATCAGGAAATCGACGTCGCCCGAGACGAGATGACAGGCGACGACCTCCGGCATGGCCGAGACGGCCGTGATGAAGGCGGTCGCCTCGGCGTCGCGATGGCGCTCGACCTTGACGCCGACGAAGACGGTCATGCCGCAGCCGAGGCGGTTGCGGTCGAGAAGCGCGCGATAGCCGGTGACGAAACCATCCTCCTCCAGGCGGCGCAGGCGACGCTGGCAGGGGGCGATCGACAGGCCGATCCGTTCGGAGAGCTCGGTGAGGGACACGCGGCCGTCGCGCTGGATCTCCTTCAGGATGCGGCGGTCGGTGTCGTCGAGCCGGTCGGCCATGGTCGGGTCAGGGATCGGGTCAAGGATCGGCGCCTGGAGCGGGTTCAACGCGAGTTCGCTCTCGAATCTCGCCCGTTGCGCAAGTAATTTGCGCATTCTCCGGCTGATCAGCAACGAACGCAAACAGTTTGCGGGCCGATGGCGGCATTCTCCCCCTCGACGCATCTGGGAGAGGACGATGACGCGCGATACCAACCGGCCGGCCCGGGGCTTTTCGACCGATGCCATCCATGCGGGCTATGATCCGCTCGACTATCACGGCGCTCTCAATCCACCGGTCTTCCTCACCTCCACCTATGCCTTCGACAGGATCGCGACCGGCACCGAGCGGTTCGCGGGCGAGGCGGAGGGCTATATCTACAGCCGCGTCGGCAATCCGACGGTGCGGGTCCTCGAGGAGCGGCTGGCGAAACTCGAGGGCGGGGAGGCGGCGCTTGCCACCTCGTCGGGCATGGGGGCGATCACGGCCGTCCTGTGGACGCTCCTGTCGCAGGGCGACGAGGTCATCGCCGACAAGACGCTCTATGGCTGCACGTTCTCGCTTCTGCAGCACCAGATGGTGCGTTTCGGCATCACGACGCGCTTTGCCGACCTCACCGATCCTGCCAATCTCGCGGCGGCCGTGAGCCCGAGCACCCGTCTCGTCATCACCGAGACGCCGTCGAACCCCAATATGCGGCTGGTCGACATCGAGGCGGTGGCGGCGGTCTGCCGGGCGCGCGGCATCACGCTCGTGGTCGACAACACCTATGCGACGCCCTATCTGCAGCGCCCGCTCGCGCTCGGCGCCGATGTGGTCGTGCATTCGGCGACCAAATATCTGGGCGGCCATGGCGATCTCCTCGCGGGGGCGGTGGTTGCGCGCAAGGAACTGATCGACGCCTTCCGCTTCACCGGCATCAAGGAGCTGAACGGGGCGGTGATCTCGGCGCTCGATGCCTTCCTGGTGCTGCGGGGGTTGAAGACGCTGAGCTTGCGCATGGACCGGCATTGCGAGAACGCGCAAGCCCTCGCCGAGGCGATTGCCGGGCACCGCGCGGTCGAGACGGTCTACTACCCAGGCCTTGCGAGCCATCCCCAGCACGGGCTGGCGAAGCGGCAGATGCGCAAGGCCGGCGGCATGATCGCCTTCGAGCTGAAGGGCGGGCTCGATGCGGGCCGGCGCTTCATGGATGCGGTCGAGCTCGTGACGCGCGCCGTCAGCCTCGGCGATGCCGAGACGCTGGTGCAGCACCCCGCGAGCATGACGCATGCGACCTACGCGCCGGAGGAACGAGCGGCGCACGGCTTCACCGACGGGCTGATCCGTCTCTCGGTCGGGCTCGAGGACATCGCCGACCTCACGGCCGACATCGTCGGCGCACTCGACGAGGTTACTTGAGGCGGTCGCGCAGCCGGGGCCGGCCGGCCGCTGACACCCTCCGCCCTCAGCTCACCGCGAACCAGTCCATCTCGACCTGCGAGCCGTCGGCTGCGGCCTCGAGCGTGCCGACGACGATCGTGTGCGACAGCCAGTCGAGGGGGCCGGGCGCGGTCTCGAAGCGGGGTGTGGTGTGGCCGCGCCAGATGCCATCGGCCGCGCGGCGGGCAAACCCGGCATTGGTCACCATGACGAGGCCGGCCGTCCCGCCGGGTCCGGCGGCTTCGATCGCGATGGTGTAGCGGGCCCAGACCTCGGCAAGGCCGTCGGCGCGGGTCAGGCACCAGTCCGCACCGCCGGGGATCACGCGGCCGTTCAGTCGCGGACCTTCGATCGTGCCGCCGGTGATCGGGATCACCTCGCGCAAGGCATCACGGACCGCCCCGATCTCGTGCGGCGGGGCGAGGGTGACGGTCAGATGGGCGATCGGGGCGAGAGTCGGTGTCATGGCGGGCGTGAGGGTTGAGCGATACCGCCGGGCGGCGGGTCATTGCGGTCCACCGCCCGGGATTCCAGTGGTGGCCGATCGCGGCGCGATGGCGGGTTCAGTTCGAGCGGAACAGACAACCCGCCCTTCGCCGGCCGCCCCGAGCCCGTTCTTCCGGCCGACGTGTACAACTGGCTCCAGCACGGGACGCGGAAGCGCAAGGCGGCGACCGGAGGATGGCCGGCGGAGCCGTCAGGCGCCGCCGTTCGAGACAGCCACAAACGCTCGAGCGTGCGCTGGGCGCGGCCGTCGTCGATGGCAGCGCCGGCCATGACGGCGCCGTCCGTGAGGCTGGCCGCCCTGTCGGCGATGACGAGGGCCGCCGCCGCATTCAGCATGACGGCGTGGCGATAGGCGATGATGGCCTCGGAGGTGTCGCCCGAGATCAGCGCCTTCAGCTTGGCGGTATTCTCCGCCGCCGTGCCGCCGAGGATGCGGCCGAAGGGATGCTCGGGGAGCCCGGCATCCTCCGGCCTGACCTCGGTGCGCCGCACCCGGCCGTTCTCCAGGGCCGCCACATAGGTCGGGCCGGCGATCGAAATCTCGTCGGTGCCGTCGAAACCATGCACCACCCAGGCCTTCTCGGAGCCGAGCGTCCTCAGCGTCTCGGCCATCGGACCGATGATCGCCTCGGTGAAGGCACCGGTGAGCTGGCGCTTGACGCCGGCGGGGTTGGTGAGGGGGCCGAGAATGTTGAAGATGGTACGGGTGCCGAGCTCGATCCGCGCCGGCATGACGTGGCGCATGGCGGAATGGTGGTTCGGCGCGTTCATGTAGCCGATGCCGGCCTCGCGGATCGAACGCTCGATGACCGGCACGTCGGCATTGATGTCGACGCCGAGGCTCGAGAGCACGTCGGCGGCGCCCGATTTCGACGATTGCGCCCGGTTGCCGTGCTTGGCGATGGGCACGCCGAGGCTGGCGACGACGAGGGCGGTCGCGGTCGAGATGTTGAGCGTGCCGCGGCCGTCGCCGCCGGTGCCGACGATGTCCATGGCGCCTGCAGGCGCCAAGACGCGCCGGGCCTTGGCGCGCATCACGGTGGCGGCGCCGGCCACCTCCTCGAGCGATTCGCCGCGCATCCTCAGGATCATCAGGAAGCCGCCGATCTGGGCCGGCGTCGCCTTTCCCGACATGATGATCTCGAAGGCCTCCTCGGCCTCGTGCTGCATGAGGGCGGAGCCGATGGCGCGCGACACATAGGGTTTCAGCGCGGCCGGATCGACCTCGGTGGCGGCGGGGGCTTGTGCTGTCATGTCGGCTGACGTTCCCGGTGGAGGCTGAACGGAGGGGCGGCTCAGGCGGCGCGGCGGGTCTTGCGCGGCTTGTTGCCGACGAGACCGGCGAGGGCGAGGAAATTGGCGAGAAGGGCATGGCCCTGCTCGGAGGCGATGCTCTCGGGGTGGAACTGCACGCCATGCACGCGGTGGGTGCGGTGGCGCAGGCCCATGATGAGCCCGTCGTCGGACTCGGCGGTGATCTCGAGGCAGGCAGGCAGGCTCTTGCGCTCGACGATCAGCGAATGATAGCGCGTCGCGGCGAAGGACTTCGGCAGCCCCTCGAAGATGCCGAGGCCCTTGTGGCGGATGGTCGAGAGTTTGCCGTGCATGAGGGCGGGTGCACGGATCACCCGGCCGCCATAGGCCTGGCCGATCGCCTGGTGGCCGAGGCAGACCCCGAGAATCGGGATGTCGGCGCCCGCCTTCTCGATCAGCTCGAGGCAGATGCCGGCCTCGTTGGGCGTGCAGGGGCCTGGCGAGAGCACGACGGCTGCGGGCTTTTGCGCAAGCACCTGGGCGACCGTGATCTTGTCGTTGCGCACGACCTGGCACTCGGCGCCGAGATCGCCGAGGAGGTGGACGAGATTGTAGGTGAAGCTGTCATAGTTATCGATGAGCGTCAGCATGGCGTCGTCCCGGCTCGTCGTCCCGTGCGCTGCGGAAGCATCGCAAGGTGTCCCGCCGGCACAGTAGAGCCACACGGGCGCGGATGCGAGCGCGAATGAGGGCCAAGGGCGCCAAGGCGGATCGGCGGGCGATCCGCGCGCGCGCCTGTGAGGGCCGGCTGCGCGTCCGGCCTGCCCCGGCCTCGCCGAAAGGCCAGGAAAGTCTGCTCGCGTCATCCGAGCTTGGCGGGGGTGATGTACAACCGGAGCGCCCCCAGCGCGGGATGCAGATCCTTCCAGCTCGACTGCGTGAAGGAAATGACGGCAAGCGCACAGGTCGGGAATTTGCGGCCCATGGCGGTGATGTCCTCGCGCCGGCCGGTGGCGACGAGATCGAGCGCGAGAGCGTGGAGCCCCGGATTGTGGCCGACGACCAGCACGTGGCGCGCCGCCGCCGGCAGGCGCTTCAGTCGCGCCAGCAGGGCGGCAGGGCTTGCCAGATAGAGGCCGTCCTCGACGAGCTCCTCGGGGGTGCAGTCGAGATGCGGGCGGATCAACGCCCAGGTGTCGCGCGTGCGCCGGGCCGTCGAGACGAGCACCAGATCGGGCTTCAGGTCGTGCAGCCGCATATAGCCGCCGATGGCGGGGGCGGCCTTCTCGCCCCGGCGCGCCAGCGGCCGATCGGCATCGAGCATGGTGTCTTCGTCGGTGCTCGACTTGGCATGCCGCAACAGGCTGAGCGTCAGCATGGCGTCTCTCCGGGATCGCGCGGGCAGGGCGGACGGGCCGTCCCGGCCGATCTTGAACCCTCGGCGCGGCGAGCGCCAGCGATCAGCAGCGTCTTGCTGCTGCGGAGCGTGGATGGTCGAGCCGCCGCATCAGGCAGGCGCCCGGCCCGGCCCTCCCGACTCCGCCGTCAGCCGCGTGCGGCGCGCTCGGCGACGAAGGCATCGTAGGCCGCCAGCGCCTCGCCGGCATAGATTTGCGAGGGACCGCCGCCCATCTGGATGGTGACGGCGAGCATCTCGGCGACCTCCTCGCGCGTTGCCCCCTTCATCGCCACCATCTTGGCATGCCAGGCGACGCAGCCCTCGCAACGCGAGGCGACGCCGATGGCGAGCGCGACCAGCTCCTTCATCTTGCCCGACAGTGCGCCGTCCTTGTAGGCCGCCTTGCCCAGCGCGCCGGCACCGGCCATAGCGTCGGGAAGGGCCTCGCGCAGGCGCGCGGCGCCGCTCACGACCTCGCCGGCGATCTCAGGATAGCTCTTCGTCATGACATCTCTCTCAATTGCAGCCACTCGATGCGGTGGCCGGGTGGCATCGACCCCGAGGGAAGGCCAAAGCTCAATGATGTCGGTCAAATCGCAGGGTGTTCCATGTCCGGCAATCTGCGGAGGTGCCTCCCCGGTCGCGGACCGGGCCTCACCGCGACCGGCGGTCGGCGAAGCGGCGGGCCTCCTCGGCGGCGCGGATCAGCGCCTCGGCCTTGTTGCGGCATTCGTCCTGCTCGAGGTCGGGCACGCTGTCGGCGACGATGCCGGCGCCGGCCTGGACATGCATCACCCCATCCTTCACGACCGCCGTGCGCAGCACGATGCAGGTGTCGAGCTCGCCATCGGCGCTGAAATAGCCGACGCAGCCGGCATAGGGACCGCGCTTCTCCCTCTCCAGCTCGTCGATGATCTGCATGGCGCGGACCTTGGGCGCTCCCGACACGGTGCCGGCGGGAAAGCCCGCCATCAGCGCATCGATGGCATCGTGACGGCCGCGGTCGAGCTGGCCCGTCACGTTCGAGACGATGTGCATGACGTGGCTGTAGTATTCGAGGAAAAAGCTGTCGGTGACGGCGACTGTTCCGATCTTCGAGACGCGGCCGACATCGTTGCGGCCGAGGTCGAGCAGCATCAGATGCTCGGCGCGCTCCTTCTCGTCGGCGAGCAGCTCGGCGGCGAGCGCCTTGTCCTCGGCGCTGGTACGGCCGCGGCGCCGCGTGCCGGCGATCGGGCGGATGGTGACCTCGCCGTCGCGCACGCGGACGAGGATCTCCGGGCTCGAGCCGACGACGGCGAAGGAGCCGAAGTCGAGATGGAAGAGGAAGGGCGAGGGGTTGGTGCGCCGGAGCGCCCGGTAGAGCGCGAAGGAGGGCAGGTCGAAGGGCACCGAGAAGCGCTGCGAGAGCACGACCTGGAAAATGTCGCCGGCCGCGATGTACTCCTTGGCGCGGCGCACCATGGCCATGTAGTCGGCGGTCGGCGTGTTGGAGGCTGGTAGCGCCGGCGCGGGTTCGGTCGAGCGGTCGGGGGCGTGCGGCAGGGGACCATCGAGGCGCTCGACGACCCGGGCGAGACGGCCGAGGGCGGCCTTCCAGGCGGCCTCGGCGCTCTCCTTCTTCCTGGGAAAGACGGTGGTGACGACGGTCATTTCGTCCTTCACCGCATCGAAGATCACCATGACGGTCGGGCGGACCAGGATGGCATCGGGCACGCCGAGCGGGTCGGGCTTGTCAGCCGGCAGGTCCTCGATGAGGCGGACGGTGTCGTAGCCCATATATCCGAACACGCCCGAGGCCATCGGCGGCAGGCCCTCGGGGAGGTCGATGCGCGATTCGGCGAGCAGCGCCCGCAGGGCCTCGAGCGTGCCGCCCTTGACCTTCTTGAAGGCGTCGGGGGTCTCGAGCGGCGTGCGGTTGATCTCGGCGCGGTTGCCGAAAGCGCGCCAGACGATGTCGGGATCGCAGCCGATGATGGAGTAGCGGCCGCGCACGGCGCCGCCCTCGACCGATTCCAAGAGGAAGCTCATGGGGCGCTCGCGGCCGAGCTTCAACATGGCCGAGACCGGGGTCTCGAGATCGGCGACGAGGCGCGTCGCCACCACCTGGGGGCTGCCGGCCTCGTGGGTCTTTCGGAACTCCTCGAAGCTCTTGCTCGTGACGAAGTCGGTCTTGACGGCGGCGGGCGCGCTCATGGCTCAGGTCCAGTGCTGTGGCATGTCCCGGCGGGACGGTGCCGGCTCGCGGCCGGCGCGGCGGCCGGGCCTCGTCATCCTCGGACAGGGCGCCGCCATCGCCGCGGCGATCCGGTGGCCGTTGGCGCGGCGCCGACTACTGGCGGGCCTCGCCGGCGAGCCGGCGGAAGGCCTCGTCGTTGATCGACAGACCATACTCGGCCTGCAAGGCGCCGACATATTGCGCCGACAGGTCGCCGTCGATCTGCTGGCGCAGCTCGCTCGCATAGGATTTGCGCGCCTCATCGGTGATCGGTTCTGCCGGGATGATCTCGGTCACCTTGAAGACGATGCGTCCATTGCCGTCCTCGGTCGCGACCGTTCCGGCCCCGTCGGCCGCCAGCGCGAAGACGAAATTGATGAGCTGGGGCGGCAAGGCCTCGGACTTCGTGGTGCGGGTGATCGGCTCGGCCGACTGGAGCTCGACGCCGGCACCGGTCGCCAGCTCCTTCAACGAGGCCCCCTCGTTGGCTCGCTTGGTGAGGTCCTGGGCGAGCTTCAGGATGGACTTGCGCTGCTCGGCGGCGACATAGGCGGTCTTGATCTCATCCTTCACTTCATCGAAGGGGCGATCATGGGCCGGAGCGACCGCGGCGACCTCGATCCAGGCATAGCCGCGCCGGCCGAGATCGACCGGATCGGTCTCGAGGCCGACATCGCTCTCGAAGGCCGATTTGACGATCTGGGGAAAGTCGGCGGCCACCTGCACGGGCTTGCCATCCTCGCCCTTTCCGGCGGCATCGACGGTGATGTCGAGCTGCTCGATGCCGGCGGCGGTGGCGGCGTCCTTCAGCGAGGCTCCGCCGGCACGGGCATCCTCGATCGCCTTGTAGATCTCGTCCTGGATCCGCCGGCCGGCGCGATCCTGCTGCAGGTTGGTGCGGATCGAATCCTTCACCTCATCGAGGGTCTTGGTCACCGCCGGCTCGATCTCGGTGACCTTGACGATGGAGGTGGAAAGGCTGCCCTCGACCGGCTTCGACACCTCGTCCTTCTTCAGCGAGAAGGCGGCCTCGGCGACGGCCGGGTCGAGCAGCTTGTCGCGGCTGATGAGCCCGCGATCGACGTCCGCCTCGGTACGGCCGGCGGCCTTGGCGACTTCCATGAAATCCTTGCCTGCCGCCAGCTCGGCCGAGGCCGCATCGGCGGCGGCCTTGTCGGGGAAGGTGAGCTGCAGGACATGGCGGCGCTCGGGCGTGCCGAAGGAGGCCTTGTTGGTTTCGTAGAAGGCCTTGACCTCCTCGTCGCTCACCTCGATCGAGGGGCCGACCGTCTGGGGAGTGGCGAGGGCGACATGGATGGTGCGGTACTCGGGCGCGGCATAGTCGGTCTTGTGGCCCTCGTAGTACTGCTTCAGCGCGGCCTCGTCGGGCTCGGCGACAGTGCCGGCCTTCTCGATCGGCAGCACGAAATATTCGATCCGCCGCTTCTCGCCCTGGTAGCGGTTGAAGGCATCGATCAGCACGGCGGGAGCCGCCTCGCCCGAGGCGATGGTGGTGACGAGCTGATTGCGGATGGTCTCGAGGCGCTCGTAGTGGACGACACCCTGCTCGTTGAGGCCGAGGAACTGTGCGATCTCGCGGAAGGTGGCCGGATTGAAGCTGCCGTCGGCGCCGGCGAACAGAGGCGAGCCATGGATGTCGGCGATCGTCGCCTCCTCGCTGTAGCCGAGGCCGAGCTTGCGGGCATGGGCCTCGACCAGCAACTCGGCGAGGACCCGCTGGTCGAGACCGAGGCTGCGGCCGACGGCGGGGGAGATGCGCTGGCGGAACTGCAGGCTGAGCTGGCCGAGCGCGCGGGAGAAACGGCGCTGGTAGTCCTGCGGCGTGATGTCGACGCCGCCGACGGTGACGACGGCGTTGCCGCCGAAATTGCGCAGCATGTCGCCGACGCCCCAGGCGGCGAAGCTGAGGATCAGCAGTCCGAGCAGGATCTTGACGGCGAAGCTGCCGACCGAGTTTCTAAGCGCCTCGAGCATGATGTTGTTCTGTCCGGAGGGTTCGCGTATCTGAGATGGCGCCCGGCGGTCGGGGGCGGAGGTCGCCATGGCATGGGCGGCCGGAGCAAGACCCGGCCGTGCGGCGCGCATCATAGGTAGGTCGCCCGGACGCGGCAAGCCGCGTTTGCCGGCGGGGCTGCGACCGGAGAAGCGGGCGGACAGCGCTCCAGGCGCGATCGGCCGAGGTGGCGATCGGGGCGCGGCGGTCGGATGGCCGGGGACGCCCGGCGAGAGGAGATCAGGAACATGCAGCCGACGAGGCCGCTGGTGGCCGGCAACTGGAAAATGAACGGGCTCTCGAGCGCGCTCGATGAGGCCGTGCGCATCGGCGAGATGTTCAGCGCGCGCCGGCGCGGCTGCGACGCCATGATCTGCCCGCCCGCCACGCTCGTGAAGGCGCTCGTCGGCCGGGTCGCCGGCAGCGGCATCCTGGTCGGCGGGCAGGATTGCCATCCCGCGGCGAAGGGCGCCCACACTGGCGACATCTCCGCCGAGATGCTGGCCGATCTGGGGGCGAGCGCGGTCATCGTCGGCCATTCGGAGCGGCGCGGCGATCACGGCGAGAGCGACGAGATCGTCCGTCGCAAGGCCGAGGCGGCGCATCGTGCAGGGCTCATCGCCATCATCTGCGTCGGCGAGACGGCCGGCCAGCGGACTGCCGGACTGACTGTGCCGGTGGTCGCGCGCCAGATCCGTCGCTCCGTGCCCGATGGGGCGACGGCGGCCAATACGATCATCGCCTATGAGCCGGTCTGGGCGATCGGCTCGGGAATGACGCCGACCCGGCTCGACGTCATGATCG
Source organism: Hyphomicrobiaceae bacterium (assembly GCA_041397765.1). GTDB lineage: Bacteria > Pseudomonadota > Alphaproteobacteria > Rhizobiales > Hyphomicrobiaceae > JAWKWA01. The sequence continues at coordinate 89,976 of JAWKWA010000006.1, forward strand.
TGCATCAGGAGATCCGCAGGCTCATGAGCGGGCGGGCGGATGCGGCGGGCATGCGAATCCTGTACGGGGGCTCGGTCAATGCCGGCAATGCCCGCGACCTGATGTCGGCCGAGGATGTCGACGGGGCGCTGGTCGGCGGCGCGAGCCTCAAGGCCGATGATTTCCTCGGCATCATCGCGGCCTATGACGAGGCCTGACGAGGATCGCGGCGGGCCGGATTGCCACCGCGCGGGAGGCAGGCAGGGCAGCATTCGCTGGAAGGGGTGATCTCATGCGGGGACCGGGAGCGACCAGGATGGCGGAGCGCGGGCAGCGGGCAGAGCGTTCGGCGTGGCGGCACCTGGCGGCCATTGCGGTGCTGCTCGCGGCCGGACCTGCCATGCTCGCGCCGTCCGCCCCCGCCCACGCCAAGGCGCTCGAGCAGGCCGAGTGCAGCGCGCTCGACGGCGAGTTGGCGGCGCTCGAGGCATCGGGCGTGAAGGACGACGTCGAGAAGGGCGTGACGTGGGGGCGGTTCAACCTGTCGAGCGATCGCATCTCGCGCATCAAGCACTATCTGGAGGTGCGCGAGAAGGTGCTGTTCCGCTGCCCGAGCCTGCCGGCGAAGGCGATGGCGGGCATCTCGACGACGGCGGCCGCAGCCGGCGACGGGGCGGCCCAGCCGGCACCTGCCGCAAAGAAGAAGTCATCGACCGATGGCGGCACCACGGCGCGCCAGAAGACCCGCTGAGCCGATCGCACCCGGTTGCCCGGCCGGCCGGTCGACGTGGCCGAGGTCCGTGGCTGACAACAGCGATGCTGCGGGCTGGCAAAGCCGGGCGCCATTGTGTAGAAGACGCTCGACAACCTTGATCAGCGAGCCGGCCGCGACGGCATCGAATACGTCGCAGATGGCGAGCAGTCCTATCTGAGCCGAAGTCCTGAAGCTTTCCGCGCATGTGCGAGCGTGCACCCGGGAAGCGGCGGTGATCCGGCCCTCGAGTGTCATGGGCACCGAAAGGGCGCGTCATGGGCACCAAGGGGTCGCGGTGAGCCGCCTTTGGACCTCAAGTCCGATTCTCGAGCCCCTTGCGGTCGCAGGCCGTCTCGCGACGGCCGCGAGGCGAGCGGCTCCTCACAAGTCCTGAAGGGCATTCGACAGCCATGGCCACCGTTCTTCTCGTCATCCACCTGATGGTCGCCGCGGCGCTGGTCGGCGTCGTGCTCCTGCAACGCTCCGAGGGCGGGGCGCTCGGCATCGGCGGGGGCGGTGGCGGCGGCTTCATGACCGGACGGGGCGCGGCCAATCTGCTCACCCGCACCACCGCGATCCTCGCTGCGGTGTTCTTTGCGACGAGCCTCCTGCTCACCATTCTCGCCAATCAGCGGGCGCCGACTCCCTCGGTGCTGACGACCCCCGCCACCTCGACCGGTTCATCGACGACGGGGCAGGGTTCGGGCGCTGGGGCGGACGGCAGCGCGCTGCCGTCGCTGGACACGCTGGTGCCGTCGACAAGCGGCAGCGGCACGGCCACGGACACCGGCGTTCCCCAGTCCCAGTAGGCGAGGGCCTCTCGCGAGCCCCGACGTTCGCCGTCCCGGGCGGCGGCCGGTCCGACGCGGCGGATCAGGCCCGTGGATTGGCGTGAATTCGAACTTCGAATCGACCCCTTCTGATGTAAGGTCGAGGCCCATGGCGCGGTATGTCTTCATCACCGGCGGCGTGGTCTCCTCGCTCGGCAAGGGCCTTGCGTCCGCAGCACTCGGGGCACTTCTTCAGGCGCGCGGCTACAGCGTGCGGTTGAGGAAGCTCGACCCCTATCTGAATGTCGATCCGGGGACGATGAGCCCCTATCAGCACGGCGAGGTGTTCGTCACCGACGACGGCGCGGAGACGGATCTCGACCTTGGCCACTACGAGCGCTTCACCGGCGTCTCGTGCCGACGCTCCGACAATGTGACGACCGGGCGGATCTATCAGGAGATCCTCGCCAAGGAGCGGCGCGGCGACTATCTGGGCGGGACCGTCCAGGTCATCCCGCATGTGACAGATGCCATCAAGAGCTTCGTCCTCGAGGGCAACGAGGGGGTCGATTTCGTGCTCGTCGAGATCGGCGGCACGGTCGGCGACATCGAAGGGCTGCCGTTCTTCGAGGCGATCCGCCAGCTCGGCAACGAGTTGCCGCGCGGCCAGTCGGTGTTCATCCACCTGACGCTCATTCCCTACATTCCGAGTGCGGGCGAGTTGAAGACCAAGCCGACCCAGCACTCGGTGAAAGAGCTGCGCTCGATCGGCATCCAGCCCGACATCCTGTTGTGCCGCTGCGACCGGCCGGTGCCGCAGGGCGAGAAGCGCAAGATCGCGCTGTTCTGCAATGTGCGCGACAGCGCCGTCATCGAGGCGCGCGACGTCTCGAGCATCTACGACGTGCCGGCGGCCTATCATGCCGAGGGGCTCGACCGGGAGGTGCTGGCCGCCTTCGGCATCAAGGATGCGCGGCCACCGGACCTCTCGCGCTGGGCCGAGATCTCGGCGCGCGTCGGTCATCCCGAAGGCGAGGTGACGATCGCCGTCGTCGGGAAATATACCGGGCTGAAGGACGCCTACAAATCGCTGATCGAGGCGCTGGTGCATGGCGGCATCGCCAACAATGTGCGGGTGAAGCTCGACTGGATCGATTCGGAGGTGTTCGAGCGCTTCGATCCCGCTCCTGCGCTCGAGCATGTCGACGGCATCCTCGTGCCCGGCGGCTTCGGCGAGCGGGGCACGGCGGGAAAGATCCATGCCGCCAAGTTCGCCCGCGAGCGCAAGGTGCCCTATTTCGGCATCTGTTTCGGCATGCAGATGGCCTGCATCGAGGCGGCCCGCAGCCTGGTCGGCATCGAGAACGCCTCATCGACCGAGTTCGGCGCGACCGAGGAGCCCGTCGTCGGCGAAATGAAGGAATGGATGCGCGGCGACCAGCTCGAGATACGGCGCGCGGGCGGGGATCTCGGCGGTACGATGCGGCTCGGGGCCTATGAGGCGCGGCTCGCCGGCAATTCGAAGATCGCGTCGATCTACGGCGCGACGACGATCTCAGAGCGCCATCGCCATCGCTACGAGGTCAACACCGCCTATCGCGAGCGGCTGGAGGCGGCCGGCCTCATCTTCACCGGCATGTCACCGGACGGGCTTCTGCCGGAGACGGTCGAATATCCCGACCATCCCTGGTTCATCGGTGTGCAGTTCCACCCCGAGCTGAAGTCGCGGCCGTTCGAGCCGCACCCGCTGTTCAAGAGCTTCATCGCCGCGGCGATCGAGCAGTCACGTCTCGTCTGAGGGGCGCGGCAGCCGGGCCGGGCGGACCGGCGCGCGCATGCGGGCGAGGGCGTAGGCAGGTCTCAGCTTGTGGCGCTGGCCGGTCGCCAGCAGATAGAGCGTCATGAGCCCGAGGATCACGAAGCCGAACGGCACGACGGTGCCCAGGGCCACCAAGAGAGACGTCTTCATCCGCCCATCTCCTCCAACGCTTCCCGAGTTTCTTCTTGTTTGCATAGAAGTTTAGCAGCCTCAGGCTGACGCTCCCTTGAACACGATAGGGGGATTTGAGACGAAAGCGATACTTCCCCGCAAGCCTCGGTTAACGCTTAGTGAGGGCGGGATTTGGGCGGAGACGGACGAATGGCCGGGCGGGGGCCCCGGCAGAGCGCCCCTCACCGGCCAGCGGGTGGGGATGTGCTATCGGATCTGGCGAGTGCGGCCCGCCGGGTGGCCGGGAGAGGAAGAAAGCTCACCATGATGACCACAGAGCAAGGCCGACCCAATGCCTGCGTGCGCATCGGTGCCATCGAGGTCGCGAGCAATCGGCCGATCATGGTGTTCGCCGGTCCCTGCCAGATGGAAAGCCGGGCGCATGCGCTGGAGATGGCGGCGGCGCTGAAGGAGATCTGCGGCCGGCTCGGCATCGGTCTCGTCTACAAGTCGTCGTTCGACAAGGCGAACCGCACATCGCTCGGCGGCAAGCGCGGCATCGGCTTCGAGGCGGCGCTACCCGTCTTTGCCGAGATCCGCGAGAGGCTTCGCCTGCCCGTCGTCACCGATGTGCACGAGATCGGCCAGTGCGCGCCGGTCGGCGAGGTGGTGGACGTGCTGCAGATTCCGGCCTTCCTTTGCCGCCAGACCGATCTGCTCGTCGCCGCGGCCCGCACCGGCCGGGTGGTCAAGGTGAAGAAGGGGCAGTTCCTCGCGCCCTGGGACATGAAGAATGTCGTCGCCAAGGTGGTCGGCTCGGGCAATCCGAACGTGCTGCTCACCGAGCGCGGGGTCTCGTTCGGCTACAACACGCTCGTCGCCGACATGCGCAGCTTGCCGATCATGGCCGAGACCGGCTGTCCGGTGATCTTCGATGCCACCCATTCGGTGCAGCAGCCGGGTGGCCAGGGCGCGTCCTCGGGTGGCGACCGGCGGATGGTGCCGGTCCTGGCGCGCGCCGCCGTCGCGGTCGGCGTCGCCGGCCTCTTCATCGAGACCCATCAGGATCCCGACAAGGCGCCATCCGATGGCCCCAACATGGTGCCCCTGAAAGAGCTCGAGGGCCTGCTCGCCAGCCTGATGGCGATCGACCGGGTGGTGAAGGGCGCAACCGGCTGAGGCGCGTCCGGTCTCTCGTCAGGCCTTGGCGGCCTCGAACAGGCCGGCTCCTCAAGGCTCCCAGGGACCGTCCGAGGCGATCTCGGCGAGCGAAGCGACGCCCATCTGGCGCATGTTGCTCTGCAGCTCCAGATGGAGGATCGAGAGCGCATGCGGCCCGCCTTCAGGGCCGATGGCGGCCGCCCCCATGTAGAAGCTGCGGCCGGAGAAGACCAAACGGGCGCCACGCACCAGCGCCTTCAGCACGTCGACACCGCCGCGGATGCCGCTGTCGAACATGACCGGCACCTTCGATCCGACCGCCGCCACGACGCCCGGCAGCGCGTCGATGGCAGCCGGCACGGCGTCGAACTGCCGGGCGCCGTGGTTGGAGACGATGACGCCGTCGGCGCCGATCGCGACCGACTTCTCGGCATCGTCGGGCCGTATCACTCCCTTGATGACGAACTTCCCCGGCCAGATCTCGCGGATGCGGGCGACGTGTTCCCAGGTGGTGACGGTCGAGAGCATGGGGTCGATCCGGGCGGCCGCCTCTGAGGGGCTGAGACCGGGCGGGCCGTAGGGCACGAGGGTCGCGGGATAGGGCATGCCGGCGCGCAGCGTCGCGAGCGCCCAGCGCGGCGCCCGGGCGACCTGGAGATAGAAGCCGGGTCCCGGCTCGAAAGGCAGCGTGAAGCGGTTGAGGATGTCGCGATTGCGCTTCGAGGTGGTCGGCAGGTCGATGGTGAAGACGAGGACGTCGACGCCGGCCGCCCGTGCCCGGCGCGTCAGGTCCTCGGTCAGCTCCATCTGCGAGAGATGGTAGAGCTGGAACCACAGCGAGGGACCGGCGATGGCGGCGATATCCTCCAGCGAGCGGATCGAGACGGTCGAGAGCGCGAAGGGCACGTTGGCGGCGCGGGCGGCCCTTGCCGTCGCCTCCTCGGCGCCCGGCCAGAACATGCTCGCATAGCCGACCGGCGAGACGCCGATCGGGCTCGCCCAGCGCCGGCCGAGCACCTCGACCTCGGTCGAGACGGCGGAGACGTCGACGCCGAAGCGCGGCATCAGCCGCATCTCCTCCAGGGCGGCGATATTGCGGCGCGCCGCCAGCTCCTCGCCGACCGCGCCGTCGAGATAGTCGAAGGCGAAACGCGGCAGGCGGCGCCTGGCCGCCGCGCGGAACGACTGGATGGACGGAAACCGCCGGAGGAGCTTTGGATCGGGCGGCTCGGGGCCGGCGAGGGGGGCGGGGGAGGCGGCCGAGACGTGCTCGGCCTCGGCGTCCGGGCGTGTGCCGGTGCTGGTCGAGGGGCCGTTCATGGGGGGCTCCGGGAAGTCATGCGGCTCTTGCCCGCGGCGCCCTGTCTAGAGCATGTCCGACCGGGATGGAATCGGGTTCACGGTGTCGGACATGCTCCGACTCTTCGTCTCAGAGTCTGATTCACGCTCTCGATGCTCGCGCGAGCGCTCGCATCTCGACCGATCAGGCTCTGGAGCATGTCCGACCGGGATGGAATCGGGTTCACGGTGTCGGACATGCTCCGACTTTCGTCTCGGAGTCTGATTCAGGCCTGCGAGCGGCTCTCGCCGCGACGACGTTGACAATGGCGGGTGGATGTCGTGAATGACGGCGCCGGTGATGGGGCGTAGCCAAGTGGTAAGGCAGCGGATTTTGATTCCGCCATTCGGAGGTTCGAACCCTCCCGCCCCAGCCAGCCGCCACGGGCTGCCCCGCGCCGCATCTCATGCGATCGATGGACCGGGAGGGACGCGCACGGGCGGTCCCATGACCTCGCGGCCGAACGGCGGCGCCGCGCCATGGCCGGTTGCGCGGCATGCTCGCCACCGGGCTTCCGCGCCCGCACGTGCCCCCGCGCGCCCGCGGCTCGACAAGGATCGGAGGGAGCAGGTGGGATGGTACCGCCTCCCCGGATCGAACGGGGGACCTCTAGATCCACAATCTAGCGCTCTAACCAGCTGAGCTAAGGCGGCACTTGCCTGCGTGCCCCGGGGCGTGCCCGGCGCGCAGCCCGGCCATCAAAGGCACGGCTCCGCCCCGAGGCGGGGCTGCTGCTTCGCACGGGGCCATTACTGGCCGAGCGAGCGCCCCGTCGTCAAGAAGGAGTTTGCGGGGACGAGCGGATGAGACCGGTGCGGCCTCCCCGCGCCGACGGCCCGGAGCCTCCGCGGACCGCCTCGACAGGGTGCCGGCGACGAGCGCTCCAGAAGTCCTTGCCATCTGCCGGCCGAGCAGCTATGAGGACGCGCCTTCGTCGTGTACCTGACACACGACCCGACGGGTTCCGCGCCGAGCGTGCAGCCCGCTTCCTTCACAAGGCACGCGCCGGTAGCTCAGTTGGATAGAGCACCAGACTACGAATCTGGGGGTCGTGGGTTCGAATCCTTCCCGGCGCGCCAATTTCTGTCTCACGCCGATGCTCGCTTGCGCTCGCCGGCTCCGACGGGGCGGGCTGTTCGCCCGGCGCCGCTTCAGCGCTTGAACGCTTCGCGTCCGGTGGGGGCCTGAACGCTTCCGCGTTCGTTCGGGGTTGGTCTCATGCCGATGCTCGGTTGGCGCCCCTATCGGGTTGGTCGGTGGCTAGCCTTTGCGTCTGTCGGCCAGGTAGTCGTGGACGACGCGGCCGAGACCGAGCGTCAGGTCGGCGCGCAGATGCACCGCCGACACGACCTCCAGCACCGGCAGGTCGGCAACGGGCGCCAGAGCGTGTGAGCGCAGGTCGAGCGCGGCCGGTCCCGACCAGGCGCCCTTCAGCGTCACGTCCTGGAGTTCGTAGCGAACCAGTTCGCAAATGCGCGGGCTGCCATCGACATGGGGAATGATCTTCAAGAGGAAGTTGGGTGCGGCTAGCCCCTCCAGCACCTTCCTCTCATCGAGCGTTTCATGCTTGAAACCCATGGTGCCGGTCGCGATCCGCATCGGCCCATAGTCGAGCGTGCCGACCAGCGTGTCGCGCGCGACGCCAAGTGAGGGCTCGGCATATTTCTTCGGAAAGCCCCAGAGCTCGCGCCCGCCGAAGATCGGCGGACCGTCGTTCAGATACATGGCATGCGAGTAGCTGCCGGCGAACTCGCCGAGCCGTACCGGGATCACCTGGCCGGCCTCGGTGTAGTCGCCAAAGCCGGTCGAATCCGGCATGCGGATGAACTCGAACTTGACGAGCGGCGTATCGAACCGGAGCGGTTCGGGCAGGACGGCGCGCAGCCTGTCGGGGTCCGTGCGGTAGGTGATCACCAGGAACTCGCGATCGATGAAGCGATAGGGGCCGCGCGGATAGGCCGGGCTTGTGAGGGGCATGGAGTAGGCGGCGCTGACGACGTCCTCGGCCTTCATGGCGGAGTGCTCCCTGGTGCTGCCCCGCTCGCTCCCCGTGCCAGCACAACGCCGGATCATGCCCGGCCGTTCCTCTTCTGGTGCGCGGGGGCGGGCGGCCAAGCGATGCGCCGCTGGGGGGACGAGCCCGCAATGGCGCGCTTTCGCGGGTTCCCAGGAGCGCGTAGGCTCGGGGGAACGGCAGTCGGATCGGGAGGGCATATGCGCCTCAAGGACAAGGTCGCCCTGGTGACGGGTGGCAATTCGGGGATCGGCCGCGGCATCGTCCGCCGCTTCGTGGAGGAGGGCGCGCGGGTCGCCATTGCCGGGCGCGATACCGCCAAGGGCGAGGCGGTGCTGGCGGAGGTCGGGGAGCAGGGCGGGGAGGCCGCCTTCTACGCCGTCGACCTTGCCGAGGAGGGCGGGGTCATGGACATGATCGCCCGCATCGAGCGTCGTTTCGGCAGGCTCGACATCGTCATCAACAATGCCGGCGTCGGGGGACGGCGCGCAGGCGTGGAGGCGAGCGACCCGCCGGGCGTGCGCTACGACAAGCTGCGCGGTCCCAATCTCGACGCGGCCTATTTCGTCAGCGCCCATGCGCTGCCGGCGATGCGTCGGACGGGCCGGGGCGGGGCGATGGTCAACATCTCCTCGACCGCGACGTTGCACGGCAATTGGGGCCTCTACTGCGTGGCGAAGGCCGCCATCGAGGGGCTGACGCGGGCGATGGCGGCGGAGGCGGCGCCCCATGGCGTCCGCGTCAACGGCATCTCGCCGGGCTGGATCGCCACCGAGATCGACAAGGCGGCGCCGGCGTCCGGCACGAGCGACGGCTCCTGGGCGCTGCCGCCCTCGCTGCTCGGGCGGGTCGGCAGCCCGGCCGAGATCGCGGCGGCCGCCCTCTTCCTCGTCTCGGACGAGGCCTCCTATGTCACCGGCCAGACCCTCGTCGTCGACGGCGGCCTCTCGATCACCGACTACACCTCGATGGCGATGCTGAAGGAGCACGGCTGGAAGGTGACGAGCGGAGAGGGGCCGGGCGGCGGCTGAGACGGGGGTCTTTCCATCGGCGGTCTCGGCTCGCGCGCGGCCGTCCAGGCTCGGTTGCCATGAAATCGCCCGTTCGGCGGCGAGGATGGGCGCCGCGCCGGTCCCGCAGGGGCGGGCGGCAATCGAGGCCAGCGAGCGGGGGCTCGCGGAGGAACCCATGCAACGTGCCGGGTGCGGGGGCGCGATCGGCGTCCATCCGACCGTCATCCTGCTTTTCGGCCTCGTCAGCCTCATCGCCTTTGCTCTGCCGCGACCGGCGATGGCCGCCAGCAAGGGCTTCGCCTCCGGGCAGGAGGTGATCGACTGGATGGGTCGCTACCGGACCTCGCCGGACTCAAGCGCCTGCCGGCGGCCGTCCATGCGATGAGCCGGCACGGGCTGATCGCCGATCAGGGCTCGGCGGGGGTCTATGTCGGCTTCCTCGCCGGCGTGCTCGCGACCAACCAGATGCTGGCGAAGACCATTCTCGACAGCCTGCAGCCGCTCACCGACGAGGAGCAGGTGCTGGTCGTCAAGGCGGTGGCGTTCTCGGGCCTGCCGGACTGGCAGGAGATCCTCGCCGACGAGGAGGCGCGGATGCCGAGACGCAAGCGCCTGATCCGGCGCTATCTGGTCGGCGAGCGGCACGATCTGGTGGCGCTGCCGGTCGCCTCGGGCCAGGAGGTCGATGCGCTCTGGGGCTACTATTTCGCGACCGGCGCCTATCAGCCGATGCTGCATCTCATCGATACGCTGAAATGGTGGAGCGAGCGGCCCGACGTCGAGAAGGTGACGGTCGCGGGCATGGCGAAATGGACGCTCGCATCGAACGGCGCCCGCGATCCGGCGCTCATGCAACTCTACTACACCGAGATCGAGCATGCCCCCGAGGCGGTGGCGACGCCGCTGAAGGATGTGATCGAGGCGGCCGAGACCTTCGAGTTCGATCGCATCCGCACCGAGGCGCATGAGGCGATCGCGGCGATGCGGCAGGAGAAGCCGCCGTCCGAGACCGCCACCTGGGCCTTCCGGACCAAGGTCGGCCAAACGGCGATCGCGCTCGCCTGCGTGGCGGCGAGCGTGACGGGGCATGCCGAGTTCGGCATCCCGTGCGTCGTCACCGGGGCGCTGACCGGGGCGGCCTCGACGCTCTTGTCGGCGCAATGAGGGGCGCCGCCGCCGGATGGGTCGGCAGACGGTGATCAGATCACCTCGTCGAGCGCCTCGAGCAGGCGGTCGACATCGGCATCGCAATTGTAGTGGACGAGAGAAACCCGGGCGACGCCCTTACCGGGGTCGATGCCGACCGCCTCGACCAGCCGGCGGGCGTAGAAGTCGCCGCCGCCGCCGATGATGATGTTGCGGCTCGCGCAATGGTCCATGACGGCCTGAGGCGTCGATCGCCGCGGCACGAAGGCGATGGTGGCGGCGCGCTTGTGAGGCTCGGCGGTCTCGGGGCCGAGGATGCGGGCGCCCTTCGCCTTCAGATGGGCGAGCACGCGGTTGGCGAGCGCGCATTCATGGGCGTGCATGAGGTCCATGGTGGCGGCGATCCGCTCGTGGTGGCTGCCGGCGCCGTCCTGGTCCCGGCCGTGATGGCCCGCGACGGCGTCGATATAGTCGATGATGCCGCAGGAGGCGGCGATCTCGCCGTGCTGGGGACCGGCCGGCGTCAGGCGCTTGCCGAGATTTGGCTTGTTGAAATAGTGCCCCTGATTGGCCATCCGCTCGAGATGCTCGCGTTTGGCGTAGAGGAGGCCCTGATGCGGCCCATACACCTTGTAGAGGCTGAAATAGTAGAAATCGACGTCGAGGGCCTTCACGTCGGCGAGCATGTGCGGGGCGTAGGAGACGGCATCGACGCCGATGAGGGCGCCGGCCTGATGGACGATGCGGGCAAAGCGCGCGACGTCGTTGATCTCGCCGGCAAGGTTCGAGCAGTGCGTGACGAAGACGGCCCGCGTGCGCTCGTTGATGAGCCGCTCGAGGCCCTTCGGATCGAGCCGCCCGGTCTCGCGGTCGACGCCCCATTCGCGCACGACGATGCCGGAATTGCCGTCCGCCAGCCGGCGCCAGGCGCCGATATTGGCCTCGTGGTCCTGGTTGGTGACGATCACCTCGTCGCCCGAGGAGAGCTCGGCCCGCAGGGCATGGGCGAGGACATAGGTGTTCATCGAGGTCGAGGGCCCGAACATGATCTCCTCGCGCCTGGCATTCAGCGCCGCGGCGAAAAGCTCGTGCGCCCGGTCCATGTCGCGGCCGAGCTCGGCCGAGGGCGCGGCTGCCCAGTAGGGCTGGAGCTTGGTCGCAACGAGGAAGCGCTCGAAACGGTCGACGACCTGGCGCGGCGCATAGGAGCCGCCGGCATTCTCGCACATCGCCCAGTCCTTGGTGCCCGGATGGGAGAAGGCGGGAAACTGGGCGCGGACGAAATCGATGTCGAGGCGGTCGGCGGGCGCGGGCATGGGGCTCTCCTCAGGATGAGCCCCGCTTCTAGGGCATGTTCGAGCGAGATGGAATCCGATTGATCATGTCGAGCATGCCGCAAGCAACCGTCTCCCCGGAAGCTGCGAAGCGGCGATCCGGGGCCCAGGGGTCGCTTGCCCGACGGCTGCCACGAGGGCCGGGTGCGATACCAGGTGACCCTGGGTCCCGGCTCTCCGCCTGCGGCTTCGGCCGGGAAGACGGTGAGGGGCGGCTGCGGGCGGGTTCTGCGCCTTCGGTTCAAGCCGGGAAAACGGTGAGGGGAGGCTAATGCCGGGTTCTGCGCCTGCGGCTCAGTCCGGGAAGAGAGGTGGGCCGGCCCCGGGGGGCACGGGTCAGGAGGCGAGCTCCATCTCGCGGCGGTGCTCGGTGCGCAGGAGCGTCTTCTCTTCGCGGTCCCAGCGCCACAGAGCCTTATAGATGAGCCGCGTGCCGCCCCACCAGCGGTCGATCGGATGGTAGTCCGGCAGATCACCATTGCCGATCATCAGGAAGTAGCCGAGATCGGAGAGCTTCAACTGGCGATTGACGTAACGCTGCCACTCGATGAGCCGCATGTCGGGGTTGAAGGGCGTGCCCGAATGGCCCTCGACGAGGGGGGCGCCGATCATGGCGAGACGGTCGAGGATGGTGAAGAAGGCCCAGTCGTCGAGGAAGATCGCCGGCTACACGGGGAGGTGGCCCATATACATCGGCCGGGCCTGGCGGATGCCGTGCTTCAGGAGGTCGAGGATCTGGCGCTCCGAGCGGGCAAGGCCGGTAGCCGGCGCGGGCAGTTCCTCGAGGAGGCGGATGATTGCCGAGCGCAGGAAGGGCAGGGCCCGCAGATCATATTTCAGAAGATTGGCGAAGGCCTCGGGCGTCGAATCGCGGAAGGCGCTCCAGACCCGGGCCGCGAGCGCGGTGTGGGTCTCGTCGATGACGATCGCCTTCTCGGCGAACTCGTGCACGTCCTCGATGTCGAGGAACTCGATATAGTCGTTGGCCGGCACATAGCGCAGCGTGCCCGGCTTCCGGCGATGGGTGTGGAACCAGTCGAGGATCTGGACGAGCTGAAGCTGGTCGAGAAGGTCGTGCTCGAACCAGAGCGTGACGTCCTCATAGGCGCCATGGCCGATCAGCACGGCGTCGCGGGCGAGCAGCGTCTCCTCGGAAAGCCGCGAGAAGCCCCAGGGCTCGGAGGCGATATAGGCGGCGCGCAGGCGCGTCAGCGTGGCGAGATCGGGCATCGGCGGCACCGGCCCGAAGCAGAGCGGGTCGAGCCAGGCGAGAACGCCGTCGGCGAGCCCGGCCTGATCGAGCTTGCCGGCCGCGGCGTCGGTGTTGGTGATGATGAGGCGCTCTGGCATGGCCCGTCGGTCGGCTGGTCTGGCGAGCGGCCCGTCCGCTGATCCCGCAAGCTCAGTGATGCCCGATAGCCCCTTGCCGTCCGGTTAATCGCGCGACTTCGACCTGGCGGCGAGCGGATGCACCATGAGCAGCGCGGGCGTTCCCGGGCCGAAATGATCGGCGATCTCGATCAGCGGCAGGAAGCCCAGATGCACATAGAAAGCGCGGGTGCGGGCATAGAAGGGATCGGGGTCGCCGGTACCGAGCGTGCGGACGAGGGCGAGGCGGATGCCGTCGCGGCGCATGGCGGCGAGGGCGGCGGCGACGAGGCGGCGGCCGATGCCGCGGCCGTGGAGGTCGGGTCGGAGCCCCATCACGGCGATCTCGCAGGTGGCGGCGCTCCGGGGTGCAAGTGCGGCGAGACCGACCGCGACCTCATCGAGGCGCGCAACCGCGACCTTCAGGCGGGCCGCCTCGGTGGCATAGCTCGCGATGGCGTCCGGCCGGCCGAACCATTCCGGCAGGGCCTCGAGAATGCGCTGCGTGTCGTGGACGTCGAGCCCCTCCTCGATCGCGACGCGGACGCCTCCCGCGGCAAGTTCGACCATGAGCTTTCTCCCCGCCGTCCACTCGGCTATCAAGCGTCCGATTCCCGTTCGGACCACAGACCAGGGGCATGACCATGACCGCCATCGTCGACATCACCGGCCGCGAGATCCTCGATTCACGTGGCAACCCGACCGTGGAGGTCGACGTCATCCTCGAGGACGGCTCGCTCGGCCGCTGCGCCGTTCCCTCGGGGGCTTCGACCGGGGCGCACGAGGCGGTGGAGCTGCGCGACGGCGACAAGGCCCGCTATCTCGGCAAAGGCGTGACGAAAGCGGTCGAGGCGGTCAACACCGAGATCTTCGATGCGATCGCCGGCATGGATGCGGAGGAGCAGCGCCGCATCGACGAGGCGATGATCGGCCTCGACGGCACGGCGAACAAGAGCCGGCTCGGCGCCAATGCCATTCTCGGCGTCTCGCTCGCGGTCGCCAAAGCCGCCGCCGAGACGAGCGGACTGCCACTCTATCGCTATGTCGGGGGAACGGGCGCGCGCGTGCTGCCGGTGCCGATGATGAACATCATCAATGGCGGGGCCCATGCCGACAACCCGATCGACATCCAGGAGTTCATGATCATGCCGGTCGCGGCGGCGAGCTGCGCGGATGCCATCCGGATGGGTGCGGAGGTGTTCCATACGCTGAAGAAGGCGCTGGGCGAGGCGGGGCAGGCGACCGGGGTCGGCGACGAGGGCGGATTTGCGCCCAATCTCAGCTCGGCAGACGAGGCGCTGGGCTTCATCATGAAGGCGATCGAGAAGGCGGGCTACCGGCCGGGCGAGGATATCGTGCTGGCGCTCGACTGCGCCTCGACCGAGTTCTTCAAGGCCGGACGCTACGAGCTCGCCGGCGAGGGCAAGTCGCTCGACCAGGCCGGGATGACCGCCTATCTCGCCGATCTCGTCGCGCGCTATCCCATCGTCTCGATCGAGGACGGCATGGCGGAGGACGACATGGCCGGCTGGAAGGCGCTGACCGAGGCGATCGGCTCGAAGTGCCAACTCGTCGGCGACGACCTCTTCGTCACCAATACGAAGCGGCTGAAGGACGGCATCCGCGACGGCCTCGCCAATGCCATCCTCGTCAAGGTCAACCAGATCGGCTCGCTGTCGGAGACGCTGGACGCCGTCGAGATGGCGCACCGGGCCGGCTATCGGGCGGTGATGTCGCATCGCTCGGGCGAGACCGAGGACGCGACCATCGCCGATCTGGCGGTCGCGACGAACTGCGGGCAGATCAAGACCGGCTCCCTGTCACGCTCCGACCGGCTCGCCAAATACAACCAGCTCATCCGCATCGAGGAGGGGCTCGGCGACATGGCGCTGTTCGCCGGGCGGGAGGCGCTGCCGCGCCGCGCCGGGGCCTGAACCCCGCATGATCGCCGGGTCTGTCGCCGACCGGCCGCAGGCCCGCCCGCTTCGTGTCGAATCGGCCTGCCGCTTTACGGCGTTTTTACCCGGAGGCGCTAAAAGCACAGGGGTCAGCACGCTGACACGAACCAATCAGTTGCGCGTCGCACACCCTGAGCGATGACCTCATGAGACCGTCACGGCAGACCTCGGTTTTGCTTGTCTGCACAGTCCTGACGATCTACTTCGGGCATCATGCCATCAATGGCCGTCATGGTCTGGGGGCACGGTCGGATCTGCTCGTGAAAGTGGAGACACTGAAGGAGCGTCTGGCCGTGCTCTCGACCATGCATGCCCGTCTCGAGCACGAGGCGGCCATGCTGAGCGATCCGGTGATCGATCTCGACATGCTGGACGAGACCGCGCGCTCGGCGCTCTTCCTCGCCGCAACCGACGAGATCGTGGTTCCCTTACCGCAGCGCTGACCCTTGGATCCTGATCGGCTGAGATGCGAGCGCCCGTGCAAGCATCGAAGGCGTGAATCGGACACTGGGACAAAGACGTGGAGCGCGTCCGACAGGGGGCGAGCCAACTCCAATCAGGTCGGCCTGGCTCGGCGCGTGCCCGTGGTCGACGACGGCAACCATTCCGATCCATCCACCCTTTGAAAAACGCGGGCCCGGCCGGCGCAGCGGCTATCATGGCCGGCGGGGCTCGTGTAGAGTTTCGCGAGCGGCCGGCGGGGCCCTCGCTCTGTGAGCGAGTGGCCGATCCGGCCGCACCGTCCGGGCAGGGACGAGGCCGGCGATGGGCCGGTCGAGCAACCGGCCATCGCGACGGACACGCTCTCGTGTGCCGGGCGGCAGCGGGTCGCGCCCGGCCCCGCCGGCCGGATCGCGAACAGTTCGCCAAGGAGACCTCATGCCGAAGCCGAGTGACGAGCGGTTCGACGTCCTGCAGTGGGCCCCGTCTGGGGACGCCGGTGGCAGTCAGGCCGGCGCCGGCACCGCCGGTGCGCATCCCCCGAGGTCGTTCTCCCGCGAGGAGGAGCTTCATGCCTATCGCGAGATGCTGCTCATCCGCCGTTTCGAGGAGAAGGCCGGCCAGCTCTACGGCATGGGCCTGATCGGCGGGTTCTGCCATCTCTATATCGGCCAGGAGGCGGTGGTCGTCGGCATGCAGATGGCGATCCGGCCGGGCGACCAGGTCATCACCACCTATCGCGACCACGGCCACATGCTCGCTTGTGGAATGGAGGCGCGCGGCGTCATGGCCGAGCTGACCGGCCGGCGCGGCGGCTATTCCAAGGGCAAGGGCGGCTCGATGCACATGTTCAGCGTCGAGAAGGCGTTCTACGGCGGGCACGGCATCGTCGGCGCTTCGGTACCGCTCGGCGCCGGTCTCGCCTTCGCCAACAAATACCGCGGCGACGGGCGCGTGGCGCTCACCTATTTCGGCGACGGGGCGGTCAACCAGGGCCAGGTCTACGAGGCCTTCAACATGGCCAAGCTCTGGCGCCTGCCGGTGATCTTCATCATCGAGAACAACAAATACGCCATGGGCACCTCGATCGAGCGCTCGTCCTCGACGACGGATCTCTCCCAGCGCGGCCTCTCCTTCGGCATTCCCGGCGAGCAGGTCGACGGCATGGACGTGCGCGCCGTCCGGGCAGCGGGCGAGCGGGTGGTGAAGCGGGCGCGCGACGGCGAGGGCCCCTATATCCTGGAGATGCTGACCTATCGCTATCGCGGCCACTCCATGTCCGATCCCGCGAAGTACCGCAGCCGCGAGGAGGTCGACCGGATGCGCGAGCAGCGCGATCCGATCGAGCAGGTACGCCACCGGCTGATCGAGGGACGGCTCGCCGACGAGGATGGCCTCAAGGCGATCGACCGGGAGATCCGCACCATCGTCAACGATGCGGCCGAGTTCGCCCAGAACGATCCCGAGCCCGATCCCGCCGAGCTGTGGAGCGACGTGCTGCTCGCGGTCTAAGGGGGAGGAGCGGCGGATTTGGCGATGAGCGAGCGGGCCCGGACGGCAGCGACCTATCAAGATCTCGAACGGGTGCCGGCGCACCTCGTCGCCGAGATCCTGTTCGGCGCCCTCGTCACCCATCCCAGGCCGTCGCGCCGTCATGCGGTGGCGGCCACGTCACTGTCTGGAGAGCTTCAAGCACCATTTCAGAAGGGACGTGATGGTCCGGGTGGCTGGATCTTCGCCGTGGAACCCGAGCTGCACCTTGGGCCGCATGTACTCGTCCCCGACATCGCCGGCTGGCGGCGCGAGCGGCTGACCGAGCCAGCCGACAAACCCTATTTCGAGGTCGCGCCCGACTGGCTGTGCGAGGTGCTCTCGCCTTCGACCGAACGGCACGACAGAGGCGACAAGCGCCGCATCTATGGGCTCTTCGGTGTGCCGTTTCTCTGGTATCTGGAGCCCGTCGCCCAGGTCCTCGAAGTGTTCACGCGGCGCGGCGATGACTGGGTTCTCACCAACACTTTCGTCGGCGACGAGCCGGTGAACGCCCCACCTTTCGATGCCCTCACCTTCCCGCTCGGGCAGCTCTTCCCGCTCGACCCGCCGGCCGAGCCCTCGGCCTGATCTCCTCAACCTGCAACGCCAAGGTTTCCTCCAGCCATGCCGACCGAGATCCTGATGCCCGCGCTGTCGCCCACCATGGAGGAGGGCAAGCTCGCCAAATGGGTGGTGAAGGAAGGCCAGAGCGTGCGCTCGGGCGACGTCATCGCCGAGATCGAGACCGACAAGGCGACGATGGAGGTCGAGGCGGTCGAGGAAGGGGTGATCGGGCGGATCCTCGTCCCCGCCGGCACCGAGGGGGTCAAGGTCAACACGCCGATCGCGGTGATGGCGGGTGAGGATGCGGGTGCCGCCGCGGGCAACGGTCGGGCCGCCTCGCCGCTCGGCGTCTCATCGCCCGCCACGACAGATAGGCCCGCATCACCGGCGGGCGAGGAGCGAAAGGGCCGGCCGGCCGGCAAGACGGCGGGAGAGGCGCCCGCGGTCGCCGCCGATCCCGAAATCCCCGCCGGCGTCGAAATGGTACCGACGACGATGCGCGAGGCGCTCCGCGATGCCATGGCCGAGGAGATGCGTCGTGATCCGGACGTGTTCCTGATGGGCGAGGAGGTGGCCCAGTATCAGGGAGCCTACAAGGTCAGCCAGGGGTTGCTCGAGGAGTTCGGCGACCGCCGGGTGATCGATACGCCGATCACCGAGCACGGCTTTGCCGGCATCGCGGCGGGCGCCGCCTTCGCGGGCCTCAAGCCGATCGTCGAGTTCATGACCTTCAATTTCGCCATGCAGGCGATCGACCACATCATCAACTCGGCCGCCAAGACCCTCTATATGTCGGGCGGGCAGATGCGCTGTCCCATCGTCTTCCGCGGCCCCAATGGTGCGGCCGCCCGGGTCGCGGCCCAGCACAGCCAGTGCTACTCGTCGTGGTACGCCCATGTGCCGGGCCTCAAGGTCGTCGCCCCCTCGACGCCGGCCGACGCCAAAGGGCTCCTGAAGGCCGCCATCCGCGATCCCAATCCGGTCGTGTTCCTGGAGAACGAGATCCTCTATGGCCAGCCCGGCCCGGTGCCGAAACTGGACGATTTCGTGCTGCCGATCGGCCGGGCGCGGATCGCACGGGCCGGCCGGCATGTGACGATCGTCTCCTTCGCGCGCGGCATGACCTATGCGCTGGCGGCCGCCGAGGAACTGGTGAAGGACGGCATCGAGGCGGAGGTGATCGACCTGAGGACACTCCGGCCGCTCGACATGGCGACCATCATCGAGAGCGTCAAGAAGACCAACCGGATCGTCACCGTGGAGGAGGCCTGGCCGGTCTGCTCGGTCGGCTCGGAAATCTGCGCAACGGTCGCGATCGAGGCCTTCGACTGGCTCGATGCGCCGCCCGCCAAAGTGTCGGGCGCCGACGTGCCGATGCCTTACGCGGCGAACCTGGAAAAGCTGGCGTTGCCCAATGTCGGGCAGGTCGTCGAGGCGGCGCGGCGCGTGTGTTACGCCTAGTGGAGCGAATTTGACACTTGCGCCCCGGTCGCCGCGACGTGCCTTCGCAAGTGTCAAATTCAAAAGCTCCACTAGAATCATAAGCTTGCTAGTGGCTCACATGATTCCGACATTTGCTCTCACGGGTTCTGAAACGGGATGCAAATGTCGGAATCGAACCACTAGGGAAGCGAATTTGACACTTGAGTCCCGATCACCGCGACGTGCGTTCGCAAGTGATGCGCGCGTCAGTGCTCGCATCTCAACCGATCAGGCTCCAAGCCGATGAAATCCATCAAGCCCAGCGGATCGATCTGATGCCAACTCCCATCCTGATGCCTGCGCTCTCACCCACCATGGAGGAGGGCAAGCTTGCCAAATGGCTCGTCAAGGAAGGCGACAAGGTCACGGCCGGCAAGGTGATCGCCGAGATCGAGACCGACAAGGCGACCATGGAGGTCGAGGCGGTCGACGAGGGCACGGTCGGTCGCATCCTCGTGCCGGCCGGCACCGAGGGCGTGAAGGTGAACACACCGGTCGCGCTGCTGCTCGAGGAGGGAGAGAGCGCCGATCGGCTCGATGAGGCGCGGCCGGCTGCCAGCCGGTCGGGCGGGAGCGCGGGCGCACGGGAGCCGGCGGCCGCGTCGTCGGCGAGCACGGATCGGGCCGTCGCGGGCGGGGCCTTGGCCGGGGCCACCGCGGGCGGTGCGTCAGCCGCCGTCAATGGTCGGGGGAGCAGCGACGGCGCGCGGATCTTCTCGAGCCCGCTGGCGCGACGCCTCGCGCGCGAGGCGGGGATCGACCTCTCGGCGCTCAAGGGATCGGGGCCGCACGGTCGGATCGTGAAGAGTGATGTCGAGGCCGCAGCCAGATCGGGCGGGGGCGCCCGGGCGGCGGGGCCCGCTCTGGCGGCGCCCTCGGGGGCGGCCGCGCTCGCCACGGCGCCCGCAGCGGCGGCGGCCGGAGGGGTCTCGGTCCAGCCGATGCCCGACAACCGCATCATGGCGTACTACGAGCCCGGTACCTACGAGGTCCTGCCGCACGACGGCATGAGGAAGACGATCGCCCGCCGCCTCGTCGAATCCAAGGTCACCATCCCGCATTTCTATCTGTCGATCGAATGCCGGCTGGACGAGCTCATGAAGGCCCGCGAGCGCCTCAACGCCAAGGCACCGAAGGAGGGCATCGCCTCCTACAAGCTGTCGGTCAACGACTTCATCATCAAGGCACTGGCGCTGGCGCTGCGCGACGTGCCGGCTGCCAATGCAACCTGGACCGAGGCGGGCATGCTGCGCCACAAGCGCATCGATGTCGGCGTGGCAGTCGCGGTCGAGGGCGGGCTCTATACGCCGGTCATCCGCCATGCCGACCTGAAGACGCTCTCGGAGATCTCCAACGAGATGCGCCACCTCGCCCAGCGCGCCCGCGACCGCAAGCTGCAGCCGCATGAATATCAGGGCGGCACCACCTCGATCTCCAATCTCGGCATGTACGGCATCAAGCGGTTCGACGCCGTCATCAACCCGCCGCACGCGACGATCCTCGCGGTTGGCGCGGCCGAGGAGCGGGCGGTCGTCAAGGACGGTGCCGTCGAGGTCGCCAATATGATGAGCTGCACGCTGTCCTGCGACCACCGGGTGGTCGACGGCGCGCTCGGCGCCAATCTGCTGGCGGCCTTCAAGGCCTATATCGAGGATCCGGTCCGCATGCTGGTGTGAGGCGGCCACCAGATGGGGGCGACGGGTGCGCAGGGCCGTCGCGCGCTCGGTATGGACGGGCAACCGTCAGATATGCGTCGGCCAGACCATGGCAGTCGGGCCACACTCCGGGAAATCCTTAAGTCGGGGCGGGCGGCCGCATTGAGTCCGGCCGGGGTCTGTGCTCGGAGTGGGCTCTGTCCCAGGCGGCCTGCTCAGGCGGGCCGTGGCACATGGAGGGCGCCGGAGTGCGAGCGAAGTCGATGTTCTGCGTGGCGGCGGCCACGTCTGTGGTGATGTTCCTCGGCGGTTGCGCCGGGCCGGGCATGGGGCCATCGGGGTTCATGGCGTCCGGCGGGGGTAGTTGCGCGTCGCTTCGGGCGGACATGAACCGCCTCATCAATCGCGGTGTCGCCAGCAAGGTGGATGCCCAGGCGGCCGGGCGGAAACTGTCACCGCAGGCGGCGGCCGAGGTCGAGCAATACAACTCCGCGCTCGAATCCTATCTCGGCCAGGGCTGCCAGAACCAGTAGACCGCCGCTCGGCCTTGATCACGCTGGTGGAGCGAATTTGACACTTCGTGTCCCGTTTGCTGCCAAGTGCGTTCTCAAGTGTCAAATTCAAAAGCTCTACGAGAATCATAAGCTTGCTAGTGGTTCTCATGATTCCGACATTTGCTCTCACGGGTTCTGAAGCGGAACGCAAATGTCGGAATGGAACCACTAGCCGGCAGCCTTCTTGCGGGGCGGCAGGTGTTTGAGCTTGGCCGCCCGCCGTGGGCCGCGGGCTGGGGCCTGCATGTCATTCGCGACAGCGATCGGCGCCTGGCGGTGATCGGCGGGAGAGCCCGGAGGATTCTCGCGCGCCCAACCGGTTTGCCTCATCCATTTGCAGGGGGTGGCGGTCGGCGGCCGATCTGCCCTATCCTCCTTTGGCGTCCCTTCGTTCGAGGGCGCGCCCCTGCCGGTCAGAGCATGTCCGACGTGGTTGGAATCGTGTCGAGCGTGTCGACCATGTTCTAAATCTTCGTCCTCGAGCGCGTTCAGGCGAAGTCGAAGCCGGTTCGCCCTTGGAACGTGCTCAATATCGATAGTTTAGAGCGGGCTCGTGATAGGTTGATCCGAACCCGCTCTCGTCCGCCCACCTGCCGCGATCTCCCTCAAGCCCGCCCGAGGATCGAGCCCATGTCCGACCAGACCTTCGACGTCGCCGTCATCGGGGGTGGTCCCGGCGGCTATGTGGCGGCGATCCGCGCGGCCCAGCTCGGCCTGAAGACTGTCGTCGTCGAGCGCGAGCATCTCGGCGGCATCTGCCTCAACTGGGGCTGCATCCCGACCAAGGCGCTGCTGCGCTCGGCGGAGGTCTATCACCTGATCCAGCACGCCAAGGATTACGGGCTGAAGGTCGAGGGGGCGACATTCGACCTGAAGGCGATCGTCGAGCGGTCGCGAAAAGTGGCCGGCCGGCTGTCGGCGGGGGTCGGCTTCCTTCTCAAGAAGAACAAGGTGACGGTGGTCGAGGGGGTGGCGACGCTGAAGAGCGCCAAGTCGCTCTCGGTCAAGGCGCGGGACGGCAAGCCGCTCCCCGACATCGCCGCCCGGCACATCGTGATCGCGAGCGGCGCCCGTGCCCGCACGCTGCCGGGGCTCGAGCCGGACGGCCGGCTGGTCTGGACCTACAAGGAGGCGCTCGTCCCCACCGAGATGCCGAAATCGCTGGTGGTGATCGGCTCGGGCGCGATCGGCATCGAGTTCGCCAGCTTCTTCCGCACGCTCGGTGCCGAGGTGACGGTCGTCGAGATCATGGACCGCATCCTGCCGGTCGAGGACGAGGAGATCTCGGCCTTCGCGCGCAAATCCTTCGAGCGGCAGGGCATGCGGATCAGGACCGGCACCAGCGTCGAGGCGCTGGAGCGGCTCGGCGACGGGGTGAAGGCGCGCCTCAAGGGCCGGGACGGCAAGGTCGAGGAGATCGAGGCGGAGCGGGCGATCCTCGCGGTCGGCATCGCCGGCAATGTCGAGGGGCTCGGTCTGGAGGCGCTGGGCGTCAAGGTCGAAAAAGGGCATATCGCGGTCGACGGCTTCGGGCGCACCAATGTGGCGGGCGTCTACGCCATCGGCGACGTCGCCGGGCCGCCGTGGCTCGCCCACAAGGCCAGCCACGAGGGTATCGCCTGCATCGAGGGGATCGCCGGCGTCGCGGGGGCGCATGCGATGTCGACCGCCAACATTCCCGGCTGCACCTATTCCCATCCCCAGGTCGCCTCGGTCGGTCTCACCGAGGCGGCGGCGAAGGCGAAGGGCCGCAAGGTCCGGGTCGGCCGCTTCCCCTATCAGGGCAACGGCAAGGCGATCGCACTCGGCGAGCCGGAGGGCCTCGTCAAGACGGTGTTCGACGCCGAGACGGGCGAGCTGATCGGCGCCCATATGGTCGGGGCCGAGGTGACCGAGCTCATCCAGGGTTATGCCATCGCCCGGCAGCTCGAGACCACCGAGGCCGAGCTGATGGCGACCGTGTTCCCCCATCCGACGCTGTCGGAGATGATGCACGAGAGCGTTCTCGACGCCTACGGACGGGTCATCCACGTCTGAGCCGGTGGGCTGGCCGCGACCGGCATTTGCCAGTCGCTCGGGCCTTCATTGACTTCGCCCGGGCGGCGCGGCACGGTCTGGCGCAACCGGCTCGCCCGGCCCGGCAAGGGCCGGCACCCGCAACGCTGCTCGAGGTTCATCCGCATGTCCGCGCGTCTCAGTGCCGTCCTTCTGCTCGCCGGGCTCATCGCCCCGCTCACCGGTGTAGCCGCCGACGCGGCCGGGGAGGTCGGGGCGGAGGCGATCTGGCGTTTCGGCAGCAAGCTCGGCATCGTGGCGAAGGACGCACGCTCGGTGACGGCCGGTGGCGCGCGCGTCGATCTGTCGGGCAGCGTGCTCGGCAATGCCTGGCTGATCGGTGCGGACCTGACGAGTTCGGCCGCTGTCGGCGCCGATCTGACGATGCGTGGAGCGAATGTCGGGGTGACAGGCCGGGTCGGCGGCGCGGCGGAGCTGTCGGGCGCCCGCGTGACCCTGGCCGCGCCGGTCGGCGGCAGGCTCGAGGCGAAGGGTGTCGAGGTCAGGATCGAGGCGCCCGCCGAGATCGCCGGCGACGCCGAGGTTTCGGGCGGCGACGTCACCTTCTCGGGCAAGGCCGGCGGACGGCTGACGCTGCGCGGGCGCGACGTGCTCATCGACGGCGCGGTCACGGGACCGGCCGAGATCGTCGCGACCAAGGTGCGGATCGGTCCCAATGCGCGCATCGCCAGCGGCATCACGGTCTACTCGATCGGCGAGCCCGAGGTGGCACCAGGGGCCGAGATCGCCGGTCCGCTGACGGCGCGCAGCCTCTATGAGGCGCGCGAGATGCGGCCCTATCTGCAGGGGGCGTTCCTGGCCCATGTGAAGCTTGCTCTGGTGCTCGGCGCATCGGGCCTTGCCGCGGGCATCGCGTTCCTGCTGTTCGGCCGCGGGACGGTCGAGGACACGATCGACCGGGCGCTCGAATCGCCCGCGCGCAGCGCGCTCGTCGGGCTCGGCACCCTCGTGCTGCTGCCGGTCGGGGCTGGCATCCTGGCGCTGACGGTGGTCGGCGCCCCGCTTGCCGTCGCGCTTCTCCTGCTGCTGCCCTTCCTCGTGCTGATCGGCCTGTCGGGAGCCGGGTTCGGCCTCGGCGAATGGCTGTTCAACCGGGCGGGAGAGCCGCAATCGGGGGGCGCGCGCGGCCTCATGCTGCTCGCCGGCCTCGTCGTGCTGATGCTCGTCGTGCTGGTGCCAGTGGCCGGGCCGATCGTCGTCGGGCTCGCTACGCTGGTCGGTCTCGGCGGCTTCCTCGTCGCGCTCAACCGCCGGCTGCGAGCCGAGGACGCGATGGCGGGCTGAGGGCGCGACAGGGCGGCGATTGCCGGCAACCGGGGGATCGACTATCCGGAGCCTGGCCCTCAGCGAACCGGCCGGCGCCGGCGGTCGTTTCTTGGGTGAGCGGGGACGGCCATCGTTCACCGCCTTCGATCGGGCGGCCTCGATCGGGGAGCCTTCGCTGGCCGACCTCAGACCTTGCCGTCCGGATGGGATGATGAGGGCGCGGCGGCATCAATTACCGGGAGCGCTCATGGCGACCATCATCGATACCCGCAAAGGCGGTACGCCCGAGCGCCCGCGCCATCCCGAGAAGGCCGGCCGCGCCGACACGCCGCTCCTGCGCAAACCCGACTGGATCCGCGTCAAGGCGCCGGTCTCCAAGGGCTATCAGGCGACACGGGCGATCGTGCGCGGCCAAGGGCTGCATACGGTATGCGAGGAAGCGGGCTGCCCCAATATCGGCGAGTGCTGGGACAAGCGCCACGCCACCATGATGATCATGGGCGACACCTGCACCAGGGCCTGCGCCTTCTGCAACGTTCGCACCGGGCTGCCCGAGCCGCTCGATGCGGCCGAGCCGGGGCGGGTCGGCGATGCGGTCGCCGCCCTCGGCCTTGCCCATGTGGTCATCACCTCGGTCGATCGCGACGATCTCGAGGATGGTGGTGCCGCTCATTTCGCAGCCGTGATCGGGGCGATCCGAAAGGCGGCGCCCGCCGCCACGATCGAGGTGCTGACGCCCGATTTCCTGAGGAAGGAGGGCGCGCTCGAGACGGTGGTGGCGGCCCGCCCCGACGTCTTCAACCACAATCTGGAGACGGTGCCCTCGCGCTATCTGGAGATCCGGCCGGGCGCCCGCTACTTCCATTCGCTGCGCCTGTTGCAGCGGGTGAAGGAGATCGACCCTGCCATGTTCACCAAGTCGGGCATCATGGTCGGGCTCGGCGAGACGCGCAGCGAGGTCCTGCAGGTCATGGACGACATGCGCAGCGCCGACATCGACTTCCTGACCATCGGGCAGTATCTGCAACCCTCGCGTAAGCATGCGGCGGTGGCCCGGTTCGTGCCGCCCGAGGAGTTCGCCGCACTCGAGACGACGGCGCGCGCCAAGGGCTTTCTCATGGTGTCGGCGAGCCCGCTGACACGGTCGTCGCATCATGCGGGCGAGGATTTCGAGCGGCTGAAGGCGGCAAGGCTTGCCAGGGCGGGCGGCGGCGGGAGCGGGGCATGAGGACGGTCGAGACACGACGCGTGATGCGCCATGGTGCCGTGGCGATGTTCGATCTCGTGGCCGATGTCGAGCGCTATCCGCAGTTCGTGCCGCTCTGTGCCAGCCTGAAGGTGCGCGAGCGGCGCACGGAGGGCCGTGCCGAGGTGCTGATCGCCGACATGACGGCGGCCTACAAGATGTTCCACGAGACCTTCCGCAGCCGTGTCAGGCTCGACCGGGAGGCGCTGGCGATCCATGTCGATTACCTCGACGGGCCGTTCCGGCATCTGGAGAACCGCTGGACGTTCAAGGCGCTCGGCGAGGGGCGCTGCGAGGTCGACTTCTTCATCCGCTACGAGTTCCGCGCATTGCCGCTGCAACTGCTGGTCGGGGCGGTGTTCGACAAGGTCTATGGCCGGATGGTCGAGGCTTTCGAGCTGCGCGCCGACAAGATCTATGGCCGGCAGCCGGGCGAGGTCGCCCGCGGCATGCCGGCGGCACAGAAGACCTGATGGGCCCCCATCCCATGGCCCTGCGCGGTGTCACGGGCTGTCAGCCGGGCTCGCCGGAGCCGCTCAGGGCCTCGCGGACGAGCGCGAAGGCCGCCAGCACCGTGGCGTAGCGGATCTCCCGCCGGCCGAGATTGCCGAAGCGCAGCTCACGATGGAGCGTCGGCTCCTCGCCCATCGCGGCGGCGATGTGGACGAGGCCGACCGGCTTGTCGGGGCTGCCACCGCCGGGCCCGGCAACACCTGTCACGGAGATGGCGATTCCAGCGGCGGAGCGGGCGAGCGCGCCTTCCGCCATGGCGCGCGCGACCTCGGCACTGACGGCACCATGGGCGGCGATGAGCGCGGCCGGGACGCCGATCGCCTCGGTCTTGGCGGCATTGGAATAGGTGACGAAGCCGCGCTCGAAGACGTCGGACGAGCCGGCGATCTCGGTGAGGGCGCCGGCGATGAGCCCGCCGGTGCAGGATTCGGCGGTCGCCAGCTTCATGCCGTTGTGACGGCAGAGCGCGAGGATCGCCACGGCCTCATCGAGGATCTCGGGCCAATCGGTCATGATGCGCCTCGTGCCTGGGCTGCGGCGTCGACGCCGGCTCGGGCCATGTGGGCCGGTTGGTGGATCAGGCACCCGCGGCCCGCAACATCAGCATGACCAACAGAACGAGCCGACGCAATGGCTTGCGCCGGCTCTCGTCAGGAACGCCCCTTGGGTGGGCGGCCCTCTCATGCCAGGGAGCGAAAGTTCTGACTTTCGTGAGGTGGTACACGCGCGGGGTTGGTGGGGCGGTCGCGCGCAAACAAAGTACACGCGTGGGGTTGGCGGGGCGGCCGCGCGCAAACAAATAAGCTACCGGCGCGCATCCAACCGGATCACGAGTCGAAACCTGTTCGCGCCGGTGTCAGGCGGCGACCAGCTTCTCGGCCGAGGAGAGGAGCTTGTCGAAGGTGTCGGTGCTCTGGTCGCCGAGCGCCGTTTCGACCCGCTCCTGGGTGTCGGCCCAGATCGGATAGGCCGACTGGATTGCCGAGGTGCCTGCCGGTGTCAGATGCAGGCCGCGACCGCGACGACCGGCCGGCGGATCCATGATGATCAGCTTGAGGGCGACGAGACGCTTCAGATTGCGCGAGAGCGTCGACTTCTCGATGTCGAGGTCGTAGCCGATCTCGGCGGCGGTGATGCTGTCCTGCTGGGCGACGGCGGTCAGGAGCGTGAACTGGCTTGCGGTCAGTCCGAGCGGACGCAGCGCGTCGTCATAGATCCGCGTGATGATCCGGCTCATCCGCCGAGCCCTGAGCGCCACGCAATGCGCCGCGGATGCCTCCGCGATCTCGGCAGGCGTCATATCGGATCGGCTTGCATGTCGTCCCATGGCAAATGTCCCCGTTTGCGGGCGTCTCGATGCTTAGGGTTGCAGCGATTCGTCCCGGCTTTCAATTCCAAGGGCCGTCTGGGGACATGAAGGCGGGGGACTTCCGCGCCTCGCCGGGCGGATCCTTGCTCCGTTGTCGGCCGATCGGTGATGCGGCGACGGCGATGCGAGTGGGCGGCTCACGCCGGCAGGCGAATGGTGGCGGTCGCGAGGGCGGCGATGCCCTCCTCCCGGCCGGTGAAGCCGAGCCGCTCAGAGGTGGTCGCCTTGACCCCGACCCGGCCGGCGTCGATCCCGAGAATGCCGGCGATGCGCTCGCGCATCCGCTCCCGATGGGGACCGATGCGCGGCCGCTCGCAGACCAGCGTGACGTCGACATGGGCGATGATGCCACCTCGTTCGGCGACCCGGCGGGACGCATCGGCGAGGAAGCGGTCCGAGGCCGCGCCTTTCCATTGCGGGTCGCTCGGGGGGAAATGCTGGCCGATATCGCCCTCGGCGAGGGCGCCGAGGATCGCGTCGGTCAAGGCATGCAGCGCCACGTCGGCATCGGAATGGCCGAGCAGGCCGCGGTCGTGGGGAATCGCGACGCCGCAGAGCATGACGTGGTCGCCCTCG
The DNA here is from genome assembly GCA_041397765.1 of Hyphomicrobiaceae bacterium. GTDB lineage: Bacteria > Pseudomonadota > Alphaproteobacteria > Rhizobiales > Hyphomicrobiaceae > JAWKWA01. The sequence continues at coordinate 118,017 of JAWKWA010000006.1, forward strand.
GCGAGGCGGTGCACGTCGTAGCCGCTGCCGACGCGGATATCGGCGAGGCGGGCGGCCTCTTCCAGCCTCAGCCGGCCATCGGCCTCGACGATGTCCTGATGGGTGGTGAGCTTCATATTGGCCTCCGAGCCCATGACCACGACGACCGGCAGGGCCGCCCATTCGGCGACCGCGGCGTCGTCGGTGAAATCGTCGCGCCCGAGTGCCGCGACGCGCCGGTGAGCGGTGAGGATGTCGCCGAGCATGAAGCCTTGCGGGGTCTGGGCGCGGAAAAGGCCGTCGCGCGATACCGTCTCGGTGACGAGCCCGCGCTCGTCGGTGCGCTTCAGCGTGTCGGCAACGGGAACGCCGGCGATGGCGCCCTGGCCAGCCTCGATCTCGGCGGTGACGCGCTCGATGGTACCCTGGTCGAGAAAGGGGCGGGCGGCGTCGTGGATCAGCACTTTCTCGGGCGGGTCGGGCAGGGCGGCGAGCGCCTCGAGGCCGGCCCGGACCGAGGCCTGGCGGGTCGCGCCGCCGACGACCGGTGGCAGGAGACGCTTGGCCAGGCCGCCGACGGCGGCATCGTAGAAGGTCCGGTCATCGGGATGGATGACGACGAGGATCTGGCCCATGCCGGAATGGGCAGAGAGCGTCTGCAGCGTGCGGGCGAGTACACTGCGTCCGGCGATCTCCTGATACTGCTTGGGTCCGGCGGTGGTGAGGCCGGCACGACTGCCTCGGCCGGCGGCGACGACGAGTGCGGCGATGCTCACGTCACGTCCTGCTCTCTGGTTGATCGGCGGCGGCGACGGCGCTCGGATCGGGGTGGGGCGCGCCAGTCTCGCGGCTGGACAGGAGCGCCGGTCGGGCGCTGACGCGCCAGCCAACGGCGTTCTGCGCTGCGGCCGCCTCGCGCGGAAGGCCGTACGCGTCAGGTCCCCGTGCGGGGTGCCGCTCCTGTCACCGGTCCGGTTTACAGGACTATGGCGACTTCGACAAATGTCGCAGACACGAGCCTCTGCCCATTCGTTGCCCATTCGGTGGGCATCGGCTAGAAGTGCCCAAAACTTCGGCAGGGGCGAGGCGATGTGAGCGATTTGGCGGATGCAACTCATGGGCGGCCCGGCCGAGCGTCCGCGCCTGGGCCGGCGAGGGGGCTGAGCCCGATCGCGATCGGGCCGGTGGTGATCGAGCAGCCGGTGGCGCTGGCACCGATGTCGGGGATCACCGATCTGCCGTTCCGCCGGCTCGCGCACCGTCTCGGGGCGGGCCTCGTGGTCTCGGAGATGGTGGCGTCGGAACCGCTCGTCAGGGCGCGCCGCGACATGGTGCGCAAGGCCGCGCGTCCCGACCACACGCCCTTCGTGATCCAGCTTGCCGGACGCGAGGCCCGCTGGATGGCCGAAGGGGCGCGCATCGCCGCCGATCTCGGCGCCGATGTCATCGACATCAATATGGGCTGCCCCTCGCGCATGGTGACGAGCGGGCTCGCCGGCTCGGCGCTGATGCGCGACCTCGACCATGCCATGACGCTGGTCGAGGCGACGGTCGGGGCTGTCGGAGTGCCGGTGACGCTGAAGATGCGCATGGGCTGGGACGAGGGCCAGCTCAACGCGCCCGAGCTCGCGGCCCGGGCCGAGGCGGCCGGCGTGCGCCTGATCACGGTGCATGGCCGCACGCGCTGCCAGTTCTACAAGGGCCGAGCCGACTGGGCCTTCGTGCGGCGCGTCAAGGCGGCGGTCGGGGTGCCGGTGATCGTCAATGGCGATATCGGCTCGGTGGCGGAGGCGCGGGCGAGCCTGTCGCTGTCGGGGGCCGATGGGGTGATGATCGGCCGGGGCGCCTGCGGCCGGCCGTGGCTGCCGGGCGCGATCGCCAGGGCGCTATCGGCGGCCGGCGGAGACCCGGAGACGCGGGAGGGGGAGGACTTCACGGGCAGCCTCGCCGAGCTCGTCGAGGAGCATTACGAGGCGATGCTCGGCCATTACGGCCGCGAGCTCGGCCTGCGCAATGCCCGCAAGCATCTCATCTGGTATCTGGACGCATCGGCGGCCGCGCGCGGGCTCGGGCGGAAGGCGCCGCAGGAGGCGCCGGACCGTGCGGCCGCCGGCGACCGGCGCGCCTTGTGCGGGCCGGACGATCCGAAGGCCGTCATCGGCGCCATCCGGCGGATCTTCGCGGAGGCCGCGAACGGCCGATCGGAGACGGGCGGGGCCGTGCCGGCGGCGCCCGGCGAGGTCGCGGCATGAGCCGGCTCGCCAGGACCCCGGCGGCCGGAAGGCCGGAGCCGCCAACCGACGCGGCCGTTCTCCTCGCACTCATCCCGCACGCCCTGGTCGTCGTCGCGCCCGACCGGGCGACCGAAGGCGGGCGGATCGTCCTTGTCAACCCGGCGGCGGAGGACTTCTTCGACCAGGGGGCGGGGGGCATGATCGGCCGGCCGCTCGCCGATCTCCTGGTGCCGGCGAGCGCGCTCTCGGGGCTCGCAGACAAGGCGATCGAGCGGGGCGTCGCCATCAGCGAGTACGGGGTCGCCGTCGCCCTGCCGCGGCCGGGCGGGCAGCGCATCGCCGACGTCACCATGACGCCGCTCGAGCGGGGGCCGGGCCCGGTCCTCATCACCATCGCCGAGCGCAGCCGGGCGGGCGTCATGGAGCGTCAGCTCGGCAACCGCGGGGCGGCGCGCACGGTCGCGGGCCTTGCGCAGGTGCTCGCCCACGAGATCCGCAATCCGCTGTCGGGCATCCGCGGCGCCGCCCAGCTCATCGAGGCGACGGTCGGGGAGGAGGAGCGCCAGCTCACCCGGCTGATCTGCACCGAGACCGACCGGATCGCCGCGCTCGTCGCGCGCATGGAGGCATTCGGCGACGGCGGGCCGATCCCGATGATGCCCGTCAACATCCACAGCGTTCTCGACGAGGTGCGGCGACTGGCGCTCGCCGGCTTTGCGCGCGGCATGCTGGTCCAGGAGGCCTACGACCCTTCGCTGCCGCCGCTGCCGGGCAATCGCGACCGGCTGCTGCAGGCGATCCTCAATCTCGTCAAGAACGCCGCCGAGGCGATCGGGCCGTCGCGCGCCGACGGCCGCATCGTGCTGAGGACCGCCTACCGGCCGGGCCTCAGGATGGTGCTGCCTGGAACGCGCGCCCATGTCGCGCTGCCGCTCGCGGTCTCGGTCGAGGACAACGGCCGAGGCATACCGGCCGATCTCGCCACCCGTATCTTCGATCCCTTCGTCACCACCAAGGCCGGCGGCACGGGGCTCGGCCTCGCCCTCGTCGCCAAGGTGGTCGAGGAGCATGGCGGCCTCGTCGAGCTCGACCAGTCGGGCGGGCGAACGGTGTTCCGCCTCGCGCTGCCGCTCGCGGCCAGCGATGGCGAGGGGGTGGGAACGGCAGGGGCCGACAGCGCGAGGAGAGCCAGATGACAGGCCGGCAGGTCCTCGTCGCCGACGACGACAGCGCCATCCGCATGGTGCTCAACCAGGCGCTGGCGCGGGCGGGCTATGTGCCGCGCGTCACCGGCAATGCCGCATCGCTGTGGCGCTGGGTGGCGGAGGGGGCGGGCGATCTCGTCATCACCGACGTCTTCATGCCCGACGGCAACGGCTTCGATCTCATCCCGCGCATCCGCAAGATCCGTCCCGAGCTGCCGGTCATCGTGATGAGCGCCCAGTCGACGGTGCTGACGGCGATCACGGCGGCCGAGCACGGCGCCTACGACTATCTGCCCAAGCCGTTCGACCTCAAGGTGCTGCTGCAGGCGGTCGAGCGGGCGCTGGCCGAGCCGCGCAGCGGCCGGGGGCGTGAGGCCGCGGGCAGCGAGGTCGAGGCGGGCGAGGGGCTGCCGCTGATCGGGCGCTCGGCGGCCATGCAGGAGATCTACCGGGTGATGGCGCGGCTCACCCAGACCGATCTGACCGTCATGATCACGGGCGAGTCCGGCACCGGCAAGGAGCTGGTGGCGCGGGCGCTGCACGATTATTCCAAGCGCCGGCGCGGGCCGTTCGTCGCCATCAACATGGCGGCCATCCCGCGCGAGCTCATCGAGGCGGAGCTGTTCGGCCACGAGAAGGGCGCCTTCACCGGCGCGCAGACGCGCGGCATCGGCCGCTTCGAGCAGGCCGACGGGGGCACGCTCTTCCTCGACGAGATCGGCGACATGCCGCTGGAAGCGCAGACCCGGCTGCTCCGGGTGCTGCAGGAGGGCGAATATACCTCGGTCGGCGGGCGCACCCCGATCCGCACCAATGTCCGCATCATCGCCGCCACGCACCGTCACCTGCAGAGCCAGATCCGCGACGGCCTGTTCCGCGAGGACCTGTTCTACCGGCTGAACGTCGTGCCGATGCGGCTGCCCCCGCTCAGGGAACGGCGGGACGACATTCCCGACCTCGTCCGGCATTTCCTGCGCGAGGCGGTGCGGCAAGGCCTGCCCGAGCACCGTTTCGATGCCGGGGCGCTCGAGCGGCTGAAGGCGCACGACTGGCCGGGCAATGTCCGCGAGCTGGAAAATCTCGTGCGACGGCTCGCCGCCCTCATCCAGCAGGAGACGATCTCGGTGCGGATCGTCGAGGAGGAATTGCAGGGCACAGGCCTCGAAGGCCGTGCCGGCGGGGCGCCCGGCGGTGGCGCCGAGGAGGCCGCCGAGGATCTTGCGGGGGCGGTGCGCCGGCATCTGGAGCGGGACTTCGCCGCCCATGGCGGGGCCCTGCCGCCGCCCGGTCTCTACGAGCGGGTGCTCAGGGAGATCGAGGCGCCGCTTCTCAAGGTGGTGATGGCGGCGACGCGGGGAAACCAGCTGAAGGCCGCCGACCTGCTCGGGCTCAACCGCAACACGCTGCGCAAGAAACTGCGCGATCTGGGCATCGATCCGATGCGGCCGGACTGAGCCCGGGCATGTCCCGGGGAGCGCGTGGCGCGGTCCAATGGCCGGGCGACTGTGGACTACTCGCCTCCCGACTGTGGCCGCGCCAATATGCGCTTGGCGCAATGTCACCAAAATGCAACAATCTGGCGTTCCAAGTGATGCGGAAGGGAAGCGCTCCTCGTCAATCTCGCCGATGTGAGCCGGGCGACCGGGGCGGGCGGCCGGTCGACCACGCAAACGGGCCACAGATCCAGTGATCGAAACACCATACATCGCGGTGGCACGGCGCTGGGCCCGGCAGGGCTCGGAGGCGGCCACCCGTATGGCCCGCGAGCTCGGCAGGCGGATCGACGAACGGATCGGCAGGCAGGTCCCGCACGGGGGCCAGCCGGCACGGTTGCGGGGTGCCGGCGATCTCGTGATGCTCGGCGCCGGGCGCGGCCTCGGTTTCTATATCGGTCTTGGCGTGGTGGTGGCGGCGCTGATCTCGGCGCTGGCGACCTATGTCATCCTGACCGGCCTCACCTCGATCGAGCCGACCCACAATGTCGTCGTCTCGGTGCTGCTGGTCGATCTCTTCCTCGTGCTCGCCATGAGCGCGGTGGTGGCGCGGCAGGTCTGGCAGCTGGTCGCGGCGCGGCGCCGGCAGGTGGCGGGCGCGCGGCTCCATGTCAGCATCGTCACCCTGTTCTCGGTGATCGCGGTGCTGCCGGCGATCATCCTCGCGGTCTTCGCCAGCGCCTCGATGAACCGGGCGCTCGACCACCTGTTCTCCTCGGGCACCCAGCGCATCATCGCCAATGCGCAGAGCGTGGCGAAGGCCTATCTGCAGGAGCACGGTCAGGTCATCCGCTCGGACATCCTCGCCATGGCGCACGATGTCGAGGACGCGCTGCCGCTCATGAAGGACAAGCCCAAGGAGTTCCAGGCGGTTCTCTTCTCGCAGGCGACGCTGCGCAATCTGCCGCTCGCCCGCATCATCGACGCCAAGGGCGAGGACATCGTCGCCGCCCAGCTTCCCGACGGGCTGCCGTTCAATCCGCTCGTCAAGCGCTTCATTCCAGCGGCCGCCTCGGGCGACGTCGTGATGGTGCCGCCCGGGCGGACCAACCAGGTCGGGGCGCTGAAGGCGCTCGCCGGCATGCCGGGGGCCTATCTCTATGTGGCGCGGCAGGTCAGCGGACGCGTGCTCGACCAGCTGCGCCAGACCGAGCAGAGCGTCGCCGACTATCACGAGCTCGAGGGGCGGCGCGCCGGTACCCAGTTCGCCTTCGGCCTCATGCATGCCGAGCTGACCCTGACATTGCTGCTCGCGGCGGTGTGGATGGGCATGTGGCTGGCGAACCGGCTGGTGGCGCCGGTCAGGAGCCTCATCACCGCCTCCCAGCAGGTGGCGCGCGGCAATTTCGAGGTCAGGGTTCCCGAGACGCTCGGCGAGGGCGATCTGCGGCACCTCGCGGCGATCTTCAACCGCATGACGGGGGAGCTCAAGAAGCAGCGCGCCGAGCTCGTCGCCGCCAACGGCCAGCTCGACGAGCGGCGACGGTTCACCGAGGCGGTGCTGTCGGGCGTGTCGGCGGGCGTCGTCGGCCTCGATCAGGACGGCGTCATCACGCTCGCCAATCCTTCCGCGCTCGCACTGCTCGGCCGCAAGGAGCGCGACCTGCTCGGCGTGCCGCTCGCCGAGGCGGTGCCGGAGTTCGGCAAGCTGCTTTCCGAGACCCAGGCGCAAAAGCGGCGGGACTGGATGTCGGACCAGGTCGACCTGATGGTCGGCGGGGCTGAGCGCAATTTCGCATTGCAGGTGACGCGCGAGCGTGCCGACGACCACGATTACGGCTACGTCGTCACGTTCGACGACATCACCAGCCTCGTCACCGCGCAACGCGCCTCGGCCTGGGGCGACGTCGCGCGGCGGATCGCCCACGAGATCAAGAATCCACTGACGCCGATACAACTCTCGGCCGAGCGGCTGAAGCGCAAATATGGCGGCGTGATCGGCGAGGACCGCGAGGTGTTCGACCGCTGCACCGACACGATCATTCGCAAGGTGGGCGATCTCGGCCGCATGGTCGACGAGTTCTCGGCGTTCGCCAAGATGCCGAAGCCGATCATGGAGCCGGAGGATCTGCGCGAGATCCTCAAGGAGCAGGTGTTCCTCTTCCAGGTCAGCGAGCCCGACATCGATTTCGTGGTCGACGTGCCCGGAACGCCGGTGATCCTCGCCTGCGACCGGCGGCTGATGGGCCAGGCGCTGACCAATCTCGTCAAGAACGCGACCGAGGCGATCGCGGCGATGAGGGAGCGGATGGGCCGCGAGCGGGCCGACGAGGGCGGCGTCGAGGGGACGGCCGCGGCCGACTATCGCGGCCAGATCGAGGCGAGCCTCACGGTCGCCGACGGGCAGGTCACGGTCTCGGTGATCGACAATGGCTGCGGTCTGCCCAAGAAGGACCGCGGCCGGCTGGTCGAGCCCTACATGACGACGCGGGCCAAGGGCACGGGTATCGGCCTCGCCGTCGTCCACAAGGTGACCGAGCAGCATGGCGGCAAGCTCCGCCTGGAGGATGCGCCACCGGCGCCCGGCCGCAGCCAAGGCGCGGCCATCCGCATGATCCTGCCGCTCGCCGAGCCTCGCGGGGCGGCGGTCGGCACCGACAAGGGCGAGGCAGCCGCCGAGTAGGCGCGCCGATGCCCCTCACGCGAAGGGAGTGAGCGATGACGGCAGACATCCTGATCGTCGACGACGAAACCGACATTCGTGAGCTCGTCGCCGGCATCCTCGAGGACGAGGGCTACAAGACCCGCCTCGCCCGCGACAGCGAGGAGGCCTTCTCGGCGATCGAGGAGCGCCGGCCCTCGCTCGTCGTTCTCGACATCTGGCTGCAGGGCAGCCGGCTCGATGGTCTCGAGGTGCTCTCGCTGATCAAGAAGCAGCACCCCGACCTGCCGGTCGTCATCATCTCGGGCCACGGCAATATCGAGACGGCCGTCACCGCCATCAAGCGGGGCGCGTACGACTATATCGAGAAGCCGTTCAAGGCCGACCGCATCCTGCTGATCACCCAGCGCGCGCTCGAGGCGACGCAGCTTCGCCGCGAGAACAAGGAACTGCGCGAGCGCTCGACCTTCTCCAGCGACATGGTCGGGCGCTCGAGCGCCATCTCGCAGTTGCGCCAGGCGCTCGACCGGGTGGCACGGACCAATTCGCGCGTCTTGATCCGCGGTCCGTCGGGCTCGGGCAAGGAGCTCGCTGCCCGTTTCATCCACACCAACTCCTCGCGCGCGAACGGTCCCTTCGTCGTACTCAACGCCGCGGTCATGTCGCCCGAGAGCGTTGAGCTGGAGATGTTCGGCACCGAGGACCGGCTCGGCGGTGCGCGCAAGGTCGGCGCGCTCGAGGCGGCCCACAACGGCACCCTCTATATCGACGAGGTCGCCGACATGCCGGTGCAGACGCAAGGCAAGGTGTTGCGCGTCCTCGTCGAGCAGAAATTCCAGCGGGTCGGCGGGTCCTCGAAGGTGGCGGTCGACGTGCGCATCGTCTCGTCGACGAGCCGCGACCTGGAGCGCGAGATGGCCGAAGGCCGCTTCCGCGAGGAGTTGTTCCATCGGCTCAACGTGGTGCCGATCCGCGTGCCGGGGCTGGCCGAGCGGCGCGAGGACATTCCCGAGCTCGTCGAGTATTTCGTGCGCCAGATCGCCAGCGCGTCGGGCCTGCCGCCGCGCAAGATCGGCGAGGACGCCATGGCGGTGCTGCAGTCGCACGACTGGCCAGGCAATGTCCGGCAACTGCGACTAATGTCCGGCGGCTGCTGATCCTCGCCGGCGGGGAGCCCGGGTTCGGTCGTAACCGCCGACATGCTGCCCGAGGAGATCGGCTCGGGAGTGCCGTTCGCCGCCAACAGGGGCAACGAGCATCTGATGTCGCTGCCCTTGCGCGATGCCCGCGAGATTTTCGGGAGTATCTGATCGCCCGGATCAACCGCTTCGGCAGCAACATCTCCAAGACCGCCGAGTTCGTGGGCATGGAGCGCTGGCGCTGCATCGCAAGCTGCGCGCTCGGCGTCAACTCATCCGAGCGCGGGCCGGAGGAGCGCCAGGCCTGAGGCCGTGGGCGGGCCAGCAGCCATGCGGTCGACGGCCTTGTCTCCTGCGCCTCCCGCGCCACGACGTCGGTCCGCCAGGTGGCGGCGGGCCCGGCCGGTTCGACCGGGGCCGACGATGCGCAGCGTTCCGGCGGGCAGTCCCGGCGAGCCGGTCGGCAGGTCGTCCGGGTAGGATCGGGCGGGTAGGATCGGCGGGCGGGGTCGAGCGGGCGCGCATACGAAGCGACAAGACATTGATGCAGAAGCTGTCCGGCAAGGTCCGCTCCCTGCGAGGGCACGGCAGCCGGCGATCGCGCGAGCAGCGCCGAACCGTGCCGGACCGGCCGATCGCAGCGGATCGCCGTTGCGGATCGAACGCGCGGGCTCTGGACATGCTCGAGGGGGCTTTCCGTCTGCGCCGGAATCGCCAATGAGATCCCCTCGCAAACACCGGCCGTAACCCTCGGGGAACGGCCGCCGCGCCTGGCAGGAAGCGTGTGCTTTCCCGGCGCCGGTGGCCATCTTGCGAGGGATCGACAACTCCAAGAGGCCTCGGCCATGAAGGTCATCATCTGCGGCGCCGGCCAAGTCGGCTATGGGATCGCCGAGCGGCTTGCCGCCGAGGGCAACGACGTGTCGGTGATCGACACCTCGCCCGAGCTCGTGCAGCGGGTCAACGACATGCTCGATGCGCGCGGCGTGCTCGGCCATGGCTCGCATCCCGATACGCTCGTCGAGGCGGGCGCGCGCGATGCCGACATGCTGATCGCGGCGACGCTGCACGACGAGGTCAACATGGTGGCCTGCCAGATCGCTCATTCGCTGTTCGACATCCCGACCAAAATCGCGCGGGTGCGTGCGCAGAGCTATCTGAAGGACGAGTGGCGGCAGCTCTTTGCCCAGGAGCACATGGCGATCGACGTGGTGATCTCGCCCGAGGTCGAGGTCGGCGAGATGGTGCTGCGGCGACTAAACCTGCCGGGCGCCTTCGAGACCATGAGCTTCGGCGACGGGCGGATCAGCGCGGTCGGGGTGCATTGCGAGGACAACTGCCCGATCGTCGACACGCCGCTGCGCCAGCTCTCCGAGCTCTTTCCGGATCTGCCGGTGGTGATCGTCGCCATCGTGCGCAACGGACGCCTGCTGGTGCCCCATGGCGACGATGCGCTGAAGGTCGGGGACGACGCCTATTTCGTCGCCCCCAACGAGCAGGTGACGCGGACCTTGAAGATCTGCGGTCACGAGGAGCAGCATTCGCGGCGCGTCATCATCGCGAGCGGCGGCAATATCGGCTACTACGTCGCCAACGAGATCGAGAAGCGGCTGCCGCAGGTTCGCACCAAGCTCGTCGAGCTCAACCGCCAGCGCGCGACCGAGGTGGCGGGCCTGTTGCCGCAGACCGTGGTGCTGCACGGATCGGCCCTCAACGAGGACCTGCTGCGCGAGGCCGACATCCAGCGCGCCGACACCATGGTGGCGCTCACCAACGACGATCAGGTCAACATCCTCACCTGCGTGCTCGCCCGCCAGCTCGGCTGCCCGCGCAATCTGTGTCTCATCAACAACCCGGCCTATGCGACCGTGGTCCGCTCGCTCGGCATCGGCGCGCAGATCAATCCGCGCACGGTGACGGTGTCGCGGGTGCTGCAGCATGTCCGGCGTGGCCGGATCCGCGGCGTCTTCTCGATCCACAACGGCGACGCCGAGCTGATCGAGACGGAGGCGCTCGAGACCGCGCCCATCGTCGGGCGGCCGATGCGCGACCTCAACCTGCCCGACGGCATCCGCTTCGGCGCCATCCTGCGCGAGGGCAAGGTGATCATCCCGACCGGCTCGACGGAGCTGGAGGCCAAGGATCGTGCCGTCGTCTTTGCGACCGCCGAGCATGTGCGCGACGTCGAGCAGATGTTTCGTGTCAGCCTCGAATATTTCTGAGGCGTCATGTGGCGGCAGCCGACCGGCGAGCGTGTCGGCTGGGTCGGTCGAGTGCAATCATGAGGTCTGCGGCCGGTGCACCGGCGAGGTGGCGGCTGCCATCTCGATACCCCTTCATCTGGTGGGGGTGCGGGCTCGTCGCTGGCAGCCATGGCATTTGCTCGTTTCTTCTGTTGCCGTGTCTCGGAGGCCCGGCTATCTGGACTTCGAGGCGGTGCGATCGTCGCAAGGCGCCGATGTGGTGGTGCGGAGATCGCCATGGCGCGCAGGGTCTATGTCAACGGGCGTTACCTGCCCTATGCCCAGGCGATGATCCACGCGGAGGATCGCGGCTTCCTGTTCGGCGATGCGGTCTACGAGGTCTGCACCATCGAGGATGGCCGGATCGTCGACGAGCGCCGCCATCTCGACCGGCTCGACCGCTCGCTCGCCGAGATCGGCATGGCGCAGCCAATGTCGCGGCCGGCGCTCCACCGGGTCATGAAGGAGACCGTGCGGCAGAACGGCGTGCGCGACGGCATCGTCTACCTGGAGATATCGCGCGGGGCGGCGGGGCCGCGGAATTTCCGGTTTCCATCGCCCGGCACCCGGCCGACGGTCGTCTGTCTCGCCCGGTCGATCTCGCGGAGGCGGCTCGATGAGGCGGCCACGAAGGGCATCGCCGTCGTCACGGTGCGCGACATCCGCTGGCATCGGCCCGACATCAAGACCGTGCAGCTCCTCGCCGCCGTCCTCGCCAAGGAGGAGGCCGCCGCCCGCGGCGGGGCCGAGGCGTGGCTCGTCGATCCGACCGGCTATGTGACGGAGGGAGCCTCGAGCAATGCCTGGATCGTCGCCGGCAACGGGCGCGTCGTAACGCGGCCGGCCGAGCACGGCATCCTCAGGGGCGTGACGCGGATGGTGCTGCTCGATGTGCTCGCGGCCGAGGGGCTCACCCTGTGCGAGCGGGCCTTCCGGGTCGAGGAGGCCTACGAGGCGCACGAGGCCTTCATCACCAGCGCGAGCAACACCGTCATGCCGGTCGTCAGTATCGACGGTCATCAGCTCGGCGAGGGCCGGCCGGGGCCGGTGACGATGCGGCTGCGCAAGGCCTTCGCCACCGGGTCGGAATATACTTGAGTTTCGGGGGCGCGAGGCGGCCCGGCGAAGGCGGGTGGCGGCACCCCCGCATCGGGCTGTGCTTGCCCGGGCCCACCCCTTCAACGGCGTGGATGCAATGGTTGCTGAAATGTGTTAGCGGATTTGCAAGTCGCGTGAGGCATCGGGCAATAGACCGGCGAGGCGCTCAACGGAAACCGGCACGGTGCGAAAATAATCAATAACCGGGACAAGGGTGGACCTGATCCGCGGCCCACGACCTCCGGACAGAAGAACGGATAGAAAAATGGCCGCCGAGCGGACTCAAAGCCTGCAGGACACGTTCCTCAACCACGTCCGTAAGCAGAAAATCCCCCTCACCATATTCCTCGTCAACGGCGTGAAACTCCAGGGGGTCGTCACCTGGTTCGACAATTTCTGCGTGCTGCTGCGGCGCGACGGCCACTCGCAGCTCGTCTACAAGCACGCCATCTCGACCATCATGCCCGGACAGCCGGTGACGCTGATGGACGCCGAGGGCGGAGAAGGGCAGTCGAGCTAATTGGCCAGGGGCAAACGCACCGATAGCGGAACGCAGGGGGGCCGCGGCGGCGAGGGGGCTGCGAGAGCCGGCTCTGCCGGGGCCAGATCTGCAGGTGCAGGATCTGCTGGGGCCGGCGCAGACGGGCAGGAGGATCCGCGCCTCACGCAAGAGGCCGGCGCCGATCCGGCCGAGGCCGCGGTGGCGCGGGGACGGGGCGAGCAGCTGCTCCCCTCGATCCGGCCGCCGACCCGAGCGGCCGTCGTCGCGCCGGTGTCCCGCCGTGCCGAGGCTTCGGTCGCCGCGCCGGGCCGCACCGAGACCGAGCGCACCGCCGACGCCCAGCTCGAGGAGGCACGCCTCGCGCGCGCCATCGATCTCGACATCCGCGTGCAGATGACGCTTCCGCTCGCTCGTCTCAGGCCCTCGACGCTGATCGGCGAGGGCAAGCTCGCGGAGATCTCGGGCCTCGTCGAGGCCGAGGAGATCGAGCTCGTCATCGTCGACCACACGCTGACGCCCGGCCAGCAGCGCAATCTGGAAAAGACGCTGAAGGCCAAGGTGCTCGACCGCACCGGTCTCATTCTCGAGATTTTCGGCAGGCGCGCCCGCACGCGCGAGGGCCGGCTGCAGGTCGAGCTCGCCCATCTCACCTACCAGAAGAGCCGCCTCGTCCGCTCCTGGACCCATCTGGAGCGCCAAAGGGGTGGCGCGGGCTTTCTCGGGGGGCCCGGCGAGACGCAGATCGAGCTCGACCGGCGCCTGCTGCAGGACCGTATCGACGCCCTGAAGAAGGAGCTCGCCGCCGTCGTCATGACGCGCGAATTGCACCGCGAGGGGCGCACCCGTGTGCCCTATCCGGTGGTCGCGCTGGTCGGCTACACGAATGCCGGCAAGTCGACGCTGTTCAACCGCCTGACGGGCGCCGGCGTGCTCGCCAAGGACCAGCTCTTCGCCACGCTCGATCCGACCATGCGCGAGATCCGCCTGCCGGGCGGGCGCCGCGTCATCCTCTCCGACACGGTCGGCTTCATCTCCGAGCTGCCGACCATGCTGGTGGCGGCCTTCCGCGCCACGCTCGAGGAGGTGGTCGAGGCCGATCTGGTGCTGCATGTCCGCGATATCGCCCACGCCGAGAGCGAGGCGCAGGCGCGCGACGTCGAGGCGGTGCTCGCCGATCTCGGCATCGACGTCGCCGACGAGGAGACCGAGCTCGTCGAGGTCTGGAACAAGGCCGACCTGCTCGCCGCCGAACGGGCCGGGGAACTGAGCCTGCTCGCCCAGCGCAGCAGCCGGCGGACCGTGCTGGTCTCGGCCGCAACGGGCGATGGGATCGAGGAGCTGCTCGGGCTCGTCGATGAGCGGCTCGGCCGGCGCGATCTCGTGCTCGACGTGACGGTGCCGGCGGCCGACGGCAAGCTGCTCGCCTGGCTCTACCAGAACGCCGAGGTGGTGGCGCGCGAGAGCGACGAGGCCGGCGACTCGCGGCTCAAGGTGCGCATCGCGCCCGAGCGCCAGGGCCGGCTGCTCGCCCGGCTCGGCCGGTCGGGCTGAGACGCCGGATGGCCGGCGCGCGCCCATGTGCCGGCGATCGGCCGTGTCAGGCCTCGTCTTTGGTTTCCGGCTTCCTTTCCAGGTTCTTGGCCTCGTCCCACAGACGGTCCATCTCGGCGAGGTCGGACTGCGCGGGGCTGCGGCCGTCCGCGGCGAGGCGGCGCTCGATATGGGCGAAACGGCGCGCGAATTTCGCATTGGCGGAACGCAGCGCCGCCTCGGGGTCGATGGCGAGGTGGCGGGCCACATTGGCCATGACGAAGAAGAGATCGCCGAGCTCGGCCTCGATCTCGCGGTGTTCGGGGCTGGCGGTCTTCCAGTCGATGCCGGCGTGGGCCGCGCTCGGGCTGCCGCCGAGTGCCGCCTCGAGTTCGGCGAGTTCCTCGCGCATCTTGTCGAAGACGGGACCGAGCGAGGGCCAGTCGAAGCCGACGCGGGCGGCCTTCGACTGCAGCTTGACCGCCCGGGTCAGCGCGGGCAGTCCGGTCGGGACCTCGGCAAGAAGGCTCGCGGCGGGCGAGGTGCCGGCATCGGCCGTCGTGCTCGCCGTCCTTGCCGCCCGGGCCGCCTTCTCCTTGGCCTTGATGTCCTCCCAGAAACCCTTGGCGGCGCCCGCCGAGCGGGCGGCCTCGTCGCCGAACACATGGGGGTGGCGGCGCACCATCTTGCGGGCGATGCCGTCGACCACGTCGGCGAGCGCGAAGGCGCCTTCCTCCTCGGCCATGCGGGCGTGATAGACGACCTGGAGGAGGAGGTCGCCGAGCTCCTCGCAAAGGTCGGACCGGTCGCCGCGCTCGATGGCATCGGCGACCTCGTAGGCCTCCTCGATGGTGTAGGGGGCGATGGTCGAGAAGTCCTGCTCGAGGTCCCAGGGACAGCCGGTCACGGGCGTGCGCAGCGCGGCCATGATGGCGACGAGGTCGTCGAGCGTCTTGCGGCCGCCATTCTCGGCTGACATGCTTTCCTCTCCTTCCGCTCCTGTCCGGCGCTCCGCCGGGCAGATCCATCATGCAGGCGACGCCCGACGTGCTGCGTATCCTCTACAACCTCATCGTGCTCGCGGCCGAGCTGCTGGCAATCGCCGGCGCGGCGGCGCTCGGCTACCAGATGCCCTATGCCTTCGCGGCGCTGACGGGTCTCCTCGGCGTCGGTCTCGGCATCGGGCTCGAGCGGGCGCGGCTGCGCAACGAGCTGCCGTTCTATTTCGACCGGGAGCGGCCGCCGGGCGGCTGGTTCGTCGGCTTGGTGGCGTCCGGCGAGGCGCTGGTCAAGGGCGTGATCGCCTCGGCGGTGGCGCTGCTCTTGTTCTCGGGCACCAATCGGGAGCGTTTATTCTGGGTGGCGGTCGCCTTCGCGGTGACGACTTTTGCCGGAACGAGCGTGCTGCGGCGTCTGACCCTCAGCCTCAGGGCGCGGCCGTCGCGCTGGGGCTATTTCCGCCTTGCCGTGCCGCTCGGCCTGCTGTTCTCGACGATCATCGCAATCCTGGTCGCGGTCCGTCTCGTCGAGCAGACCGGGCTCGTCGACATCCTGCGCCACGTCACCTTCGACATGGCGGCGCGGCCGAGCCTCGACCAGGTGAGCGAGCTCCTGTTCCAGTTGAAGCAGCTCATCGACGCGACCGTGGTGACGCTGCTTTCGACCTTCCTCGACCCGGACGTCGCCCAGATCGCCGGGATCATCGCCAGCGTCAATGCGCTCGCCGGCTTCGTGGTGGCGGTCTATGCGGTGGTGATCGCCGAGGCGGTGCGGCTCGCCGAGCGGGTGTGAAGCCCGGGCTGGAGCATGTCCGGCCCGGTTGGAAGCGGTCGGACCGTGTCGGCCGTGCTCCAACTCATTGTCTTGGAGCCTGGTTCGGCCTTCGATGCCCGCACCGGCGCGCGCATCCCAGCCGATCAGGCTCTCGAGCAGGTGGCGCGCCCCGCCGAGCGGGCGGGCGCGCCGTGACGAGGTTCAAGCCGGGCGCTTTTCCATCAGGAACCAGGTGATGTCGTCCTGGGGGAAGCTCGGGTCGCGGCGATAGGCGAAGCCGTAGTCCACCAGTGCGAGATCCTTGTGGCGGTCCATGATCTCGCCGGCGAAGTCGCGCTTGAACAGGCGGTCGCTGTGGCCGCGATAGGGGATCGCGACCGGGGCGGGATTGTAGTACTCGGCGACCAGCAGGTAGCGGCCGGCTGCCTGATGCAGGAGGTCGTAGACCCCGGGCAGGGCATCGGGATTGATGTGGATGAGGACGCCTTTGATGAAGGCCAGATCGTAGCTGCGTGTCGGCCTGAACTCGAGGATGGAGGTCTCGTGGACGTTGCCGCTCGGCAGAATGGCGCGAAGCTCGGCGGCGGCGCGGGCGTTGATCTCGACGGCCGATGCGTCGATCTGGGGATAGAGCAGCTGCAGGGCCTTCAGGTTCATGCCGATATTGGCGCCGAACTCGATGCAGCTGCGTGGCCTTGGACAGCGGTCGAGAGCCTTGGTGAAGAAGGCCAGATTGGCAGCAAGAAGCGATGCACCGGCATTGCGGCCGATGTAGTCGTTGCCGAAGTCGCCTGCCCAGAAGCTTTCCTGGGCCGTCTTGTATGCAGTCATCGGATCACCCTCCATTTCCCGGGCGACAATGAAAGGATTCGCCGCTGCGGGCAGGCGCCGATCCGGCGCAATCCACCGCCGAGGGCGGGGCATGCTCGACCGTGCGAGGCGAGGGCTGACCAGGCGATGTGGCAACAGGCCCGCTCAACGGTGGGTTGACGAGGCTTGGAGGTCCGATTCCCATTCGCATAAGAGATATTATGGAAAACGATTGCGTTCGGACTTCCTTAACCTCCTGATAACGTTTGGTTAACGGGCCGCCCTCAGGAACGGGGTGAGCCATCTGTCCGGTCCGCGGACGCGCGCGCGATAGCCCCCGCCCCGACGATCGGAGACGGGGGTTGCTGATTGGTCCGGGCGTTGCGCCGGCCTCAACTCTCGTAGTGATCGGCGACGAGGCGGTCGAGGAGACGGACGCCGAAGCCCGACGCCCAGCCCTCGTTGGTATCGGAGCGGTTCGAGGCCATGGCGGTGCCGGCGATGTCGAGATGGGCCCAGGGCGTGTCGCCGACGAAGCGGGCGAGGAACTGGGCGGCGGTGATCGAGCCGCCATAGGGGCCGCCGATGTTCTTCATGTCGGCGTTCTTGCTGTCGATCTGCTTGTCGTATTCCGGGCCCATCGGCATGCGCCAGAGCTTCTCGGCGGTCGCCTCGCCCGCATCACGCAGCCAGCCGGCGAGGCGGTCGTTGTTGGAGAAGAGGCCGGCGTGCTCCTTGCCGAGCGCCACCATGATGGCGCCCGTGAGGGTCGCGAGATTGACCATCATCTTGGGCTTGAAGCGCTCCTGGGCGTACCAGAGCAGGTCGGCGAGCACGAGGCGGCCCTCCGCATCGGTGTTCAGCACCTCGATGGTCTGGCCCGACATGGAGCGGACGATGTCGCCGGGGCGCTGGGCACGACTGCCGGGCATGTTCTCGACGAGGCCGACGATACCGATCGCGTTGACCGGTGCCTTGCGGCTGGCAAGGGCGTGCATGAGCCCGACGACGGCGGCCGAGCCGGCCATGTCGCCCTTCATGTCCTCCATGCCCTTGGCCGGCTTCATCGAGATGCCGCCGGTGTCGAACACGACGCCCTTGCCGATGAAGCAGACGGGCTTGGCCCGGCGGTTCTCGGCCCCCAGCCATTGCATGACGGCGACCCGGGCGGGGCGGGCCGAACCCTGGGCGACGCCGAGCAGCGCGCCCATCTTCAAGGCGTCGAGCGCGGTCTCGTCGAGGATCTCGATCTCGAGGCCGCTGTCGGCGAGACGCTCGATGCGGGTTGCATATTCGACGGGGCCGAGCTCGTTGGCGGGCTCGTTGACGAGATCGCGGGCGATGGCGACACCCTCGGCGATGGCGCGGCGGCGGCGGAACTGCTCGGTCACGGCGTCGGGGGCACGGGTATGGATGACGATGGATGGCAGCGGCCCGCCCGCCCCGTCCTCGCCGCCTTCCTTGGCGGCCTTCGTCCGGTACTTGGAGAAGCGGTAGGCGCGCAGCAGCATGCCGAGCGCCATGTCGGCGACATCGGGCGCGTCGAGGGCGCCTGAAGCGGCATCGGCCAGCAGCACCGCCTCGTTCAACTTGCGCGACAGGATCTGCCCCATCAGCGCGCCGCCGAGATCCGTCCAATCCTGGGACGAGCCGGTGGCGGCCGGCTCGCCGCGCCCGACCAGCAACACCCGCTCGAGGTCGCTCGCAGACGGGGCGATCACCTCGACGAGGGATTTGCGGGCGCCGGTGAACCGCGAAATCTTGGCCGCCTTCATGAGCTGACCCTTCAGCTCCTTGTCGAGGGCTCGGCCGGTAGCGGAGAGCGCAAGCTCGTTCTCGACGAGGACGATGGCCGTGCCCTTCGGGGCGACGTCGAGGGGCGCGAAACGGATCTCGGGCAGATCGGTCATGACGGGTCCTGAGTGAATGGGCGCGGCGGTCTCGAGGGGGCGTCCGGCACGGGCCGGGAACGGCGATCGATGCCGCGGCGCGGCAAAGGGACATGAGGCGGATTGCCCGGACCGGACGGTCCGTGCGGGCAGGGTGCAACAGGGGGACCGCTGCGCGCATGCGCGGACCTGGACGCGCTTGCCGGAGCGGGCGAAGCCGTTAGGTTAGGGGCGCTGGCCGGATTCGCAAGGGGCGCGGCGGCGGACCTGCCGAAATTCCGACAAGCGGAGGTGGCAAGGCGGAGCGGTCGGCAAGGCGCGCGCTCGGCGATGCGGCCCCTCGCTGGTGGCAGCGGCGATCGGCGGGACCACCGTGGATGAGAGCCGGGTGTCCGTGCAGCCGCAAGGTTTCGGGCGCGGTGGCGCGCAAGGATCGCAAGGGCGTTCATGTCGCTGTTCGGCAGATACATGTTCGGACAGGCGCTCGGCGCCTTCCTCCTGATCATGCTGTCTCTGACAGGGGTGGTGTGGATCGCCACCGCCCTCAAGCAGCTCTCGCTGATGACCTCGCAAGGGCAGGACGCCCTCGTCTTTTTCAAGATGACCTTGCTGGCGCTTCCCAACCTGATGGCGCTGATCGCACCGATCGCGTTGCTGATCGCCACGCTCCATACGCTCAACAGGCTGAACGGCGACAGCGAGCTGATCGTCATGACCGCGTCCGGGGCGACGGTCTGGCGGTTCGCGGCGCCGATGCTGATGCTCGGGGCGATCGTCTCGCTGTCGGTGCTGATCGCCAATCATTTCGTGCTGCCCTGGAGCATGCGCACGCTCACCTCCTACATCGTGCAGGTGCGCACCGATCTCATCTCGCAGGTGCTGCAGCCGGGGGCCTTCTCGAGCCCCGAGACCGGTCTCACCTTCCATATCCGCGACCGCGACCCGTCGGGCCGGCTGCTCGGCCTCATCATGAGCGACACGCGCGACCGCAAGACCCAGGTCTCCTATCTTGCCGAGGAAGGCGATGTGCTGAAGGAGGGCGATGCCGCCTATCTCATCATGCGCAACGGCCACATCATCCGCCACGATGCCAAGGCCGATGCCGCGACCATCATCCGCTTCGACCGCTATGTCGTCGATCTCGGCGCCATCGGCCCCAAGCAGGAGGCGGAGGCGCTGAAGCCGCGGGCGCGCTATTTCGACGAGCTGGTCCACCCCGACCCCAAGGACGCCCTCTTCAAGGCCAATCCGGGCATTTTCCGCTCCGAGTTGCATGAGCGCTTCGTCGGGGCCCTCTACCCCCTCGTCTTCGTCATGGTGGTGGTCGCCTATCTCGGCCAGGCCCGGACCAACCGGCAGGCGCGGACGCAGACCGTCATCCTCGCCTTCTCGCTCGCCGCCCTGTTGCGGCTGCTCGGTCTTGCCGCCAACAATCTCGTGACGCTGAAGGCCTCGGCGGTGTGGCTCGTCTATGCGCTGCCGATCGGGGCGATGGTCGCCGCCTTCGTGATCGCCCAGATGAACATGATCCCGCGGCGGCAGACGCGGCTCGGCTCGATGCTCGAGCGGGCGGGAGAGGCGGTCTCGGCCGTCCTCGGCTTGCCCTTGCGGCTGCTCGGGCGACTGAGGCCGCAGCGTCGCGCCGGCGCCGGAGCCGCCCGATGATGGGACCGCGCACGCTCTTTCTCTATATCGGCATGCGCTTCGTGTTCGCGATCGGGGCGGTGTTCGCGCTCTGCCTCGTGCTCATCTTCATGATCGACTTCGTCGAGCTGTTGCGCGAGGCGGGCAAGTTCGGCTCGGTGCCGGTGTCAGAGCTCGCCTTGATGACGGTGCTGAGGCTGCCGGCCTATTCGGAGCTCACGCTGCCCTTTGCGGCGCTGACGGGCTCGATCGGCGCCCTGCTGATGCTCAGCCGCTCATCCGAGCTCGTCATCATCCGGGCGGCGGGCATGTCGGTCTGGCAGTTCCTGACGCCTGGCGTCCTCGTCGCCGTCGCGCTCGGCCTCTTTGCCAACTATGTCTACAACCCGCTCGGCGCCACCGCCCGGGCGGAGGCGGAGCGGCGCTATGCCGAGGCATTTGGTCGCGAGCAGAACCTGCTCAGGACGAAGAATGCCGGCGCCTGGCTGCGGCAGGACGGCGCGGACGGATCGTCGGTGATCAGCGCCGGGGCGACCGCCGACCAGGGGCTCAGCCTCAGCGATGTCAGCGTCCTGCAGTTCGACCACGACGGGCGCTTCGCCGAGCGCATCGACGCGGCCTCGGCCGAGCTGCGCGACGGCTATTGGGACTTGAAGAAGGCCTGGGTCGCCCAGGTGGGCGCGCGGCCGGAATTCTACGAGCATTATCAGATATCGACCTATCTGAGCCGCACGCAGGTGAGCGACGCGCTGGGCTCGGTGTTCTCGCTGTCCTTCACCGAGCTGCCGCGTGTGATCGAGCTCGCCGAGCGGGCGGGGCTGTCCGCCAGCCGCTACCGCGTCCAGTACGAGATCCTGATCTCGCGACCCTTCCTGCTCGGGGCCATGGTGCTTTTGGGAGCCACTGTGTCTCTCAGAGCATTCCGGTTCGGGAAGGTCCAGACTAAGGTCGTGATCGGTCTGGTTGCGGGCTTCGGCTTCTTCATTCTCGCCGAGGTGTCGCGTCAGGTCGGTGTGTCAGAGCTGGTATCGCCGCGCGTCGCCGCTTGGGCGCCGGTGCTTCTGGCTTGTTTCCTGTCGCTGACTGTGCTCTTGCATCAGGAGGACGGCTAGTTTGGGGGAATCGGGGGTGAGAGGACGGGGCGCATCGGGCGCGGACCGGCTCGTGGCTTTTGGCCGCGAGGCGGTGGACGCTTGCCTGCCGCCGAACGGCTTCCGATCCCCGGTGCGGACTGATCTTTCCGGCAACCCCGAAATTGAGTGTGGAACCAGGGTCGCAGCGGGCCATGGTTCGGCCATGGCGGCGATGCCGCGTCTGATCGCGCTCATCCTCCTCGCCGGGCTCTTGACGCTCGTCGCCGCCGGCCCATTCGCAAAGGCGCTCAGGGCCGAGGAGAGCAGCCTGCTCGGCGACAGCCCGCTCGGCAAGGCGGCGGCCAGCGACCCCTCCAAGCCGATGCTCCTGCAGGCCGACGATCTGGTCTACGACAACCAGCGCAACCGCGTGACGGCCAAAGGCAATGTCGAGATCTATTACAACAACTACACGCTGCTGGCCGACCAGGTGGTCTACGACCAAGGCGCCAACACGCTGACGGCGATCGGTAATGTCCGCATCAAGGAGCCCGACGGCGCCGTCATCAATGCCGACCAGATCACGCTGACCGACGACTTCCGCGACGGCTTCATCTCCTCGCTCCAGGTCGTCACCAAGGACGATGCCCGCATCGCAGCCGGCCGTGCCATCCGCAAGGATGCCGAGACGACCGTGTTCGAGAGCGCCGTCTTCACGCCCTGCAAGCCGTGCGCCGACAATCCCGACAGTCCGCCGATCTGGCGGATGCGGGCCGACCGCATCACCCACAAGCAGTCCGAGCAGAACATCTATTTCGAGAACAGCTATCTCGACATCTTCGGCATCCCGGTCGCCTATTTCCCCTACTTCTACGCGCCCGATCCGAGCGTGAAGCGGCGCTCGGGCTTCCTGGCACCGAGCTTCGGGAGTTCCGGTGATCTCGGCTACACGACCGAGATCCCCTATTTCTGGGCGATCGCGCCGAACATGGATGCGACGATCTCGCCGCGCTACATGAGCAAGGAGGGCATCCTCTATCAGGGCACCTTCCGCCATCGCATCGCGGAGGGCTCGTACAAGGTCGAGTTCGCGGGCATCGATCAGAACGATACGGATTCTGCGGTGGCGGGCCTCTCGGTGACGCCGCGCACGGAGAACGACCTGCGCGGCTCGATCGTCACCGAGGGCGACATGGAGGTCGGGCAGTGGTGGACGGCCGGCTGGAACATCACGCTCGAAAGCGACGACACGTTCCGCCGCTACTACAAGCTCGATCCACGGGTCAGGACCGATCGCGTCTCGGAGGCCCATCTGGAAGGCATCCACGACCGCAACTATTTCGGCACCTATCTCTATCATTTCGGTGGGTTGGTCGCCGACGACACCTCGAATGCGGAATCGAGCGCGCTGCCGAGCACCGATTACCACTATGTGCTGGGAACGCCGGTGCTCGGGGGTGAGCTGTCATTCGATGCCAATGCGCTGTCGCTGACGCGCGAGGATGGCACCGACCCAACCGGGTGATCGGCGAGGTGAGCTGGCGGCGCCAGCTGATCGACGGGCTCGGCCAGGTGTTCACGCCGTTTGCTCAGGGCCGCGCCGATGCCTATGCGGTTTCAGGCGTCATCGATCCGATCACGGGGATCGAGCAGGATGCCGATCAGATCACGCGGGGCACCGGCCTCGTCGGCTTCCAGTACCAGTATCCGTTCGTCGCGCGCACCGAGGGCGCCTCGCACGTCATCGAGCCGGTCGGTCAGATCATCGCCCGGCCCGACCATGTGAACGAGGTCGACGTCCCCAACGAGGACGCCCAGAGCCTCGTCTTCGACGACACGCTGCTGTTCGACATCGACAAGTTCTCGGGCTACGACCGGATCGAGACTGGCACCCGGCTCAATGCCGGCATGCAGTACACGCTCCAATTCGACAGCGGCGGCTCCGGTCCGCGCGGTCGCCGGGCGCAGCTATCATCTGTCGGGCGACAACGCGTTCGCCCGTGGCACCGGCCTCAACACGGATGAGAGCGACTATGTCACCGGGCTCTATTTCGCGCCCGACAACGACGTTCGCCTGATAGCGCAGGGCCGCTTCGACTCCGATACGTTCGATCTGGTGCGCGAGGACGTGACGCTGAAGGCCCGCTACGGTCCGGTCGCCGGCAGCGTCGGCTATGCGTTCGACCGCACCACCGATCAGGTCGGCGACAGGCGGCAGGATCAGGAGGTGCAGAGCGCGCTGAGCTTGCAGCTCGCCGATTACTGGACCGCGTTCGGAGCGCTGCGCTACGACATCGACGGCTCGCAGCTGATCTCGGATTCGCTCGGCCTGCGTTATGCCGACGAGTGCTTCTCGCTCTCGGTCACTTATAGCGAGACCTATATCCGCGACCGCGATCTCGAGCCCGACCAGTCGGTCATGGTCAAATTCGAGCTGAAACATCTGGGCGGCACGAGCTTCAAGACCGACAAGATCGGCTCGCTCGGCGGCGCGGTCGAGGATCAGGCGACCGACTAGAGGAACACGGTCAGGCGAAGTGGAAGCCGGTTCGCCGTCAGAACGTGCTCAAAATCAATAAGTTAGAGCACGTTCAGGGTTGCGATTGATCTGAACCCGGTCCAGGGGTCGCAGTCCGGCTTCTGGATGCCCGGCGCCGAGGTGCTGGAGCGGATGCCGATGGAGGCGCGGCCGCTCGCGGGGTGCCGATTGCCTTCGGGCGTTCGCATTCGACCTTCGGCGATCCGCCCGGTTGCGCCCGGACCTCCTTTCCCGGGCTCCCTCCATGAGATCGCCGCCTTGGCCAGCGCCTGATCGGGCGTCGCGAGCGTGCCACGTGTTGCCACGGCTCTTGGCATCGGGCGTGTCGATGCCACGATGCGTCTGTCGGTCGCCATCGTCCTTGGGACTATGAATGGCGCGCATCCGCCGAACGCCTTCGGGCATTCGCCATCAAGCAGCCATCGGATTGTGCATAACGGGCTGCAAGGGTGCGAGCGGCTGCCTAGAATGATGCCGGCGAATCGGACAGGCGGTCGCTGCCAGCATCGAACCTCTGGCTGTCTCGGATGGGGCGGCGGTAGGACGGCGGGCAGGCGCGTGGTCCGGAGGCTCGGCAGGCGGACGTTGGCCGACTGGACCTATGCCCCGATGGTGGTCGGTGCCGGGGATGGCGCAAGCCGGCTGCGACGGGGCGTGGTGGCACCAGGGGCGGCTTGCCGCCAGAGCCCGGTCGGCATCGCGACGGCACGGTGAAAGGGAGCAAGCAGTGGCAAGACGACATCTCCCGGGCCGGGCCATGGCACTAGCCGCGACGCGGGTTCGGCTCCATGGCTCTCCTCACCGCAAACCGGCGCCGCGCCTCGTCGCGCTGGCCCTCGCAGCTCTCGTCCTCGTCTCTCTTGCGGGCTTCGTCACTGCGCCGGGCCGGGCGGCCGAATCCGAGCAGGCGATCCTCGCCGTCGTCAACGACGAGCCGATCTCCGCCTATGACGTCAACCAGCGCGTTGCCATGCTGATGCTGAGCGGGGCCGGTGGCGACGTCAATGCGAAGCTGCGGGCGGAACTCAAGTCGAAAGGCATCAACGACCGGTTCCGCGCCTTTGCGCTCAAATACAAGCCCCAGTCGCAGGCCGAGGTCGAGGCGCTGCAGAAGCGCTTCATCGAGATGCTGCGCCAGCAGGCCATGGCCTCGGTCAAGCCGGGACTGCGCGACCAGGCGCTCGCCGATCTCGTCGCCGATCGCGTCAAGCTCCAGGAAGCCAAGCGCCTCAATCTGACGGTCACCGAGGACGAGGTGGGCTCGGTGATCGCCAACCTTGCCCGCGGCAACAAGATGACCGAGCAGCAGTTCGCCGACATGCTGAAATCGCGCGGCATCAATATCAGAGCCTTTCGTGAGCGCATCCGCGTGCAGATCGCCTGGCGGCGGGTGCTCGGTCGGCGGTTCTTCTCGCAGGTCTCGGTGGCGCAATCGGAGATCGACGCGGCGGTGAGCGCATCGTCGGTCGGCGAGGAGGGTGCCGAGGGAGCCGGCGAATTGCTCAACGTCAGTCGCGTGACCTTCAGCATGCGTGGGCGGGTGGACGAGGCGCGCATGGCGGCTCAATACAGCGTCGCCGAGCAGCTCAGCGCCAGCGCCAAGGGCTGCGACGGGCTGCAGGCTGGGGCAAGGCGCCTCGAAGGGGCGCGCTTCGAGGCCCTGCGCAAGGTGGCCGTCGCCGACATTCCCGATGCCGCCCGGCCGCTCGTCGCCAATGCCGAGGTCGGCCAGGTGACCGCGCCGATCCTGACGCCGTCCGGCATCGAGGTCTATGCCGTCTGCTCGCGCGAGGCGGCCAGTGGCGAGGGCAGCGCGGCCCAGCGCAAGGATGCCGAAAGCAAGCTCGAGATGCAGAAGATGGAGGCCCTGTCCAAAGGGCTGATCAGCGAGCTTTGCGCGAGCGCGGTCATCGAGTTCCGCCAGGGCGTGAAGCCGAAGCGGCGCTGCAGCATCGAGTGATGACGGGCCGGGCCGGCGCGCTGGGGCGGTCTCGGCTCGGCGAGCCGGGCCTCGCGCGGGCGGGGTAAATCGAGCTATCGGTGAGTTGCATTTGCAGTCGCGCCGGAGCCTTGCCGATGAGCACACCCGCCCGTCCCACACTCGCCGCCGAACAATCGCGGCCGCTCGCCGTCTCGATGGGCGATCCCGCCGGGATCGGTCTCGACATCGCGATCGAGGCCTATCGACGGGATCGTGACCGAGTGCCGCCCTTCGTGCTGGTCGCCGATCCGGCCGAGGTTGCGCGGCGCGCCGACCGTCTCGGCGTCGATGTCAGGATCGGCGAGGTCGCCAGCGCCGCCGAGGCCGCGGCCGCATTCGCCGGACGGCTTCCCGTCCTGCCGCTGAAGGTCTCGAGGCCCGTCGAGCCCGGCCGGCCCGACCCCGCCAATGCGCCGGCGGTGATCGCTGCCATCGAGGCGGCCGTCGCGCTCGTCCATCGCGGCGAGGCCGCCGCCGTCGTCACGCTGCCGATCTCCAAGCGGGTGCTGCACGAGGCGGGCTTCACGCATCCGGGCCATACCGAGTTTCTCGCCGAGCTTGCCGGCCGCCACCATGGCGGCACCTTTCGCCCGGTGATGATGCTGGCGGCCGAGGAGTTGCGGGTCGTGCCGTTGACGGTGCATGTGCCGATCCGCGAGGTGCCGGGGCTCGTCACCGAGGAGTTGATCGTCGAGACGGCCGGGATCGTCGCTCGCGACCTCAGCCGCCGTCTCGGGATCGCGCGGCCACGCCTCGCCGTCGCCGGGCTCAATCCCCATGCCGGCGAGGGCGGCTCGATCGGCGATGAGGAGGCGCGGATCGTCGCGCCGGCGATCCGGCGGCTGGTGGCGAGCGGGCTCGAGGTGACGGGGCCCCATCCCGCCGACACCATGTTCCATGCCGCCGCCAGGGCGCGCTACGACATCGCCATCGCCATGTATCACGATCAGGCGCTGATCCCCTTGAAGACGCTCGCCTTCGACCGGGGGGTGAACGTCACGCTCGGCCTGCCCTTCGTGCGGACCTCGCCCGATCACGGGACCGCCTTCGACATTGCCGGCACGGGGCGCGCGGACCGGGGCAGCCTTCTCGCCGCGCTGACGATGGCACGCGATCTCTCCGGCCGTCCGGAGGGCCATGGCGCGGCCGAGCCGGATGGATCGGCAGGGCGTGCGACATGAGCCTCGACGACCTGCCGCCCTTACGCGAGGTGATCGCCCGGCTCGGCCTCTCGGCACGCAAGAGCCTCGGCCAGAACTTCATCCTCGACCTCAACCTGACCGGCCGGATCGCGCGGTCGGCCGGGCCGCTGGACGGCCTCACCGTGGTCGAGGTCGGGCCAGGGCCGGGCGGCCTGACGCGGGCGCTCCTGAAGGCGGGAGCCGCCCGGGTCGTCGCTGTCGAGCGAGACGAGCGCTGTCTACCGGCGCTGGAGGAGATCGCGGCAGTCGCGGACGGCCGGCTCGAGATCGTCATGGGCGATGCGACCGAGGTCGATCTCGGCGCGCTGGCAGGCAGCCCCGCCGTCATCGTCGCCAACCTGCCCTATTCGGTCGGAACCGAGCTCCTGGTCGGCTGGCTGGCGGCCGATCCCTGGCCGCCCTGGTACCTTGCGATGACGCTGATGTTCCAGAAGGAGGTCGGCGAGCGCATCGTCGCCGAGCCGGGGAGCAAGGCCTATGGACGGCTGTCGGTGCTGGCGCAATGGCGGGCGGTGCCGCGCATCCTGTTCAACCTGCCGGCGTCGGCCTTCACGCCGCCGCCCAAGGTCGCCTCGGTGCTGGTGCGCCTCGAGCCCCGGTCCGAGCCCCTCGAGGTCGGCGCGACGGCGGCGCTGGAGCGTGTGACGGCGGCTGCCTTCGGCCAGCGCCGCAAGATGCTGCGGGCGAGCCTCAGGGGGGTCTTTGCCGATGCCGAGGCGGTGCTTGGCGCGCTCGGCATCGCGCCCGAGCGACGGGCAGAGACGCTGAGCGTCGCGGAGTTCGCCGCCCTGGCGCGGAGGCTCCACGCCGGTGGCGGTCGCGCGTGAGTTTCGATGCGCGCGTGGACGCATCTCGACCGATCAGGCTCTCTTTGTCTCAGAGACTGATTCACGCCCTCGATGCGCGCGTGGACGCCCGCATCTCGACCGATCAGGCTCTCTTTAATCTCAGAGACTGATTCACGCTCTCGATGCGACCGATCAGGCTCTGGGGCTCAGGCCGGACCCGAGTTGCCGTCGCTCCGGCCGGCGAGGTCGGACAGCAGGCCTTCGACGAGGCGGCCGAGGCTGGTCTGCCGCTCCCGCCGCTGGCGCTCGGCGACGAGTATGGCGCGCAGCGCGACCAGGCTCTCGTCGATGTCGCGATTGACGATCACATAATCGTACTCGTCGTAATGGCCGATCTCGCGGGCGGCCGCGGCCATGCGGCGGCGGACGACCTCGGCATCGTCCTGGGCGCGCTTGACGAGACGCTCCTCGAGGGCGCGGGCCGACGGCGGCAGAATGAAGACCGACACGACGTCGCCGCCCGCTTTGGTGTCGATCTGGCGGGCGCCCTGCCAGTCGACGTCGAACAGCACGTCGCGGCCGGCCGCCAGTCTCGTATCGACCCAGCCCCGCGGCGTGCCGTAGAGATTGCCGAACACCTCGGCCCATTCGAGCAGGGCTTCCTCCGCGACGGCGGCACGAAAGGCCGGCTCGTCGACGAAGTGATAGTCGATGCCGTTGCGCTCGCCCGGCCGGGGCTTGCGCGTCGTCATGGAGACCGACATGGCGAGGCCCGGCTCGACCTCGAGCAGGCGGCGTGACAAGGTGGTCTTTCCCGCGCCCGAAGGCGAGGAGATGACCAGCATCAGACCGCGCCGCTCGGCCGGTGTCCCGGGTTCACTCAATATTCTGCACCTGCTCACGAAGCTGGTCGATGACCACCTTCAATTGCAGCCCGATCCGCGTCAGCTCTGTGTCGTTGGCCTTGGAGCAGAGGGTATTGGCCTCGCGGTTGAACTCCTGGGCGAGAAAGTCCAGCTTGCGGCCGGCCGGCCCGGCACCGGACAGCAAGGCGCGGGCGGCGGCCGCGTGCGACTTGAGGCGGGCGATCTCCTCGGCGATGTCGGCGCGGGTCGACAGCAGGACGGCCTCCTGGTGGAGACGCTCCGCATCGAAGCCGCTGCGCGCCTCGACCAGCCGGGCGACCTGATCGGCGAGGCGGCGACGTATCGCCTCGGGGGTGCGCTGGGGGGACCTGTCGGCGGCTTCGGCGAGGGATTCGACCTCCTCGATCTGGCGCTCGACGACGGTGGCGAGGCGGGCGCCTTCCTCGGCCCGCGAGGCCGCCAGGCGCGTCAGGGCGACATCGAGATCGCCGAGCATGGCCTCGCCGCGGCGCGTCGCCTCCCCCTCGCCCTCGACGGCCTCGACGACCTCCAGCACCCCGCGCAGCGAGAGGATGGCGTCGAGCGTGGGCGGGGGAAGCTTGCAGATCTCGCAAGCCCGGGCGACGGCCACGCGCACATCCTCGAGCGCGGCCTCGTTGAGGCGGATGCGCGTCGTCTCGCCGGAGCGCTGGACATTGAGCGCGATCGTGCAGCTGCCGCGGGTGAGGTGGCGGGCGACCGCCTCGCGGATGCGGCTCTCGAGCTGGTCGTGGCCGGGCGGCAGGCGCAGGCGAATGTCGAGGCCGCGGCCGTTGACGGCGCGGATCTCCCAGCTCCAGGCGGCGGCACCGAGGCTGCCCTCGGACCTGCCGAAACCGGTCATGCTGCTGATCGCCATAGCCCTTTCCCGCGCAAGAGGCTCGATGGCGGCGGACTTTAGCGGCAGAGGCCGACGGCAACAAGCGGATGTCCGCGACGCCCGAGGGCGGGGCGGGGCATTCCTCAGCGCAGCAGCGTGGTGGTGATGAGGCCACCGTTCAGCCACAGGCGGTTGAGGCCGCGGGCATAGCCGTTGGGACTGCCAGAGCCCAGATTGCGGGCAAAGGATTCGCCGTAATTGCCGACGAGGCGGATCACGTCGATGGCAAAGCTCTGCGCGAGGCCGAGCCTTGCCGCGAGGCCGTTGCCGCCCTGCAGCCAGCGCTTCAACTGGGGTGGCCCATCGCCCAGTTGCTGATCCAGATTGGCCGATGTCACGCCCCGCTCCTCGGCGCCGATCATGACCGCGGCGACCGAACGCACGATATCGCGCCAGACGACGTCGCCGGCGCGGACGGCCGGGCCGAGCGGCTCGCCCTGCACGGGCTCGGGCAGCACGATGTGATCCTCCGGCGCAGCGAGGTGCTGGCGCTCGATCTCGAGGCTCTCGAGGGGGCCGGCGAAGGCGGTGCAATCGCCACGCTCATAGGCGGCGGCCGCGTCCTCGGGCTTCTCCAACGTCTTGACCTCGACGGGCATGCCGCGGGCCGAGAAATAGCCGAGCACCGCCTGGCCTGCGGTCGCGGCGCTGCGCATGCAGATGCTGGCGCCGGAAAGCTCTCGCACGCTGGTGATGCCGAGATCCTTGCGCACGATGATGCCGGTGCCGTCGAACCAGGTGGTGGCGGCGAGCTCGAGGCTGTTCTCGACCGCGGTCTCGATGTTCCAGGTCGGCACGCGGGCGATCAGGTCGACCTCGCCGGCCGAGAGCGCCTTCAGCCGCTCGCTCGGCATCAGCGGACGGAACTGCACGCGATCGGTCGCCTTGAACACGGCAGCGGCGACCGCCCGGCAGAAATCGACGTCGAAGCCGCTCCAGCCGCCGGCATCGTCGGGGGCGAAGAAGCCGGGCTGCTCCGAGCCGACGCCGCAGACCAGCAGGCCACGCTCGCGCACGGTCTCGAGCGTGCCCGCCTCCGCGCGCGCCAGCCCGCTGAGCAGGAAGGGCAGCAATGCCGCGAGGACGAGGATGCGAGTGCGCCAGGCCGAGGATGGTTGCGATCCCCGCTGCATGGTCCGGTGCCTCACCCTGATCCCTCCCGACCTGTTTTTCACGCGCCCTGCCCGAATCCGGGCCATGCCGCCGAAGACCGGGCGCCACTCCGCGCCAGTCCCTGAGCGAGCCCCGATCCCCTGACCGCCGACTTCGACCGGAGCAGCGGACGCCGCCTGCCTCGGTCGGCGATGCCGACATGACGATGATGTCCGGCCCGACGCCACCTGACCGCCGGGTATTCCCGGTCGGGGAAGTCCGGTGCCTCGTCGGCGCCGGGCTCCCATCCCAAACGACGGGCCGCAACCTCAGTCATCAGTGGCATCCGGCAGGGACCGGGGTCAAGGCCTTGACGCCCGTTGCACGATCGGCAATTTCCCGGGTAGCGCGGCGAATTCGAGGAGGCGGTGGCGTGGGTGAGAGCGAGCGGGCCAAGGGTCCTCATGGCGAGGCGACGCAGATCGTGCATGCCGGACGCAATCCGGCCGAACAGCACGGCTTCGTCAACACGCCGGTCTATCGTGGATCGACCGTGCTCTTTCCCGACGTCGCGACGCTCGAGAGCGGCGCCCAGCGCTACACCTATGGCCGCAAGGGCTCGCCGACCATCTCGGCCCTTGAGGAGGCGCTCGCAGCGCTCGAGGGCGGCCACAGGACGGTGCTCGCTCCCTCCGGGCTCGCGGCCGTGACCACGGCATTGCTGGCCTTCGCCGGGGCGGGCGACCACATCCTCGTCACCGACAGCGTCTACCGGCCGGCTCGGCACTTCTGCGACACCATGCTGAAGCGGCTCGGTGTCGAGACGACCTATTACGACCCCCATGCCGGCGCTGAGATCGCCGGTCTCGTCAGGCCGAATACCCGGCTCATCTATGCCGAGTCGCCGGGCTCGCAGACCTTCGAGGTGCAGGACATCCCGGCACTGGCCAAGGTGGCGCGGGCGCGCGACATCCGCCTGCTGATGGACAATACCTGGGGCACACAGCTCTATTTCAAGGCCTTCGAGCATGGCGTCGACGTGTCGATCCATGCCGCGACCAAATATGTCGTCGGTCATTCCGATGCCATGCTCGGCGCCGTCACCGCCAACGAGCGCTCGGCGAAGGCTGTCGTCGATGCGGCCCAGACACTCGGCATGGCGGCGGGCACGGAGGAGATCTTCCTCGGTCTGCGCGGCCTGAGGACCATGGGTGTCAGGCTCGAGCACCACTGGCGGGCAGGGCTGGAGATGGCGCGCTGGCTGGCGGCGCGGCCGGAGGTCGCCCAAGTCCTCCATCCGGCCCTGCCGGGCGCCCCCGGTCACGAGCTCTGGAAACGCGATTTCAAGGGCGCGTGCGGCCTTTTCGGTGTCGTGCTGAAGCCGGCCGCGCCGAAGGCGGTCAGTGCCATGCTCGATCATCTCGAGCTGTTCGGCATGGGCTATTCCTGGGGCGGCTATGAAAGCCTCGTCGTGCCGTTCGACCCGAGCGGCTACCGGACGGCGACGCGCTGGGCGGCCGAGGGGCCGGCGCTGCGCATTCATATCGGCCTTGAGGATGTCGAGGATCTGAAGCGCGATCTGGCGGCCGGCTTCGATCGGCTGAAGGCGGCCTAAAGGGCGCCGCCGCTGCGGCAAATTCATCAATTTCGCCGAAACACTTTGCCGCCTTCGCCGCGGCCCGATAGGTCTTGCCGCATAGTGGCGCGAATGCCGGCGATGGTCCTGTCCCTATGCCGGCGCGGCGCTCCCGGTCCGCCCCAGGCGTCGCATGATCGGGCATGGACCAAAAAAAGGGCGGTCCCGAAGACCGCCCAGTTCGACCCTACGAAAGAACAAACGACCCGCCAGCATCGGCGGCACCCCTTGGTGGGGGTGCGGCCGGCGATGGCTCGTGCGCCTGCTCCGCCGGGACTATGGGACAAAAATTGCCGGGGTGTTAAGGCGGAATTTTATGCGAGTTGAAGCAATTAAGGAGGGGTTGACGGACGATCCGTGTCGGCGCGCAAAGTCAAGATCGCGCACCGGCTAGCCAAATCGATGCGTTCCGATCACGCGGGCGTGATGTGACCGGTCGGGCGCCGCCCGCTCGCCGGCATCCCCTCTGCAGGTCTTCGATCGGGGGCGGGTCGTCGCGCCGGTGGCGATTCGTCCTCCTCGCGGCCGGCTCAATCGGAGAGCTTCGCCGATCCGGCCGGAACGTCGATTTAGAAGTGATGGGGCATGTCGCCCCAGGCGGGCTTCTTCTTCCGCGTGCCCGATAGGGTGCCCGGTTTCATCGAGAAGTCCTGCAGGATCTCAGGGCGCCGGATGATCGCATTCCTCGGGGGGCGGCTCGATACCGCGCCACCGGCCGAGCCGCCAGGGCGCCCACCAGGGCGCGAGGGGCGTCATGCGAGGGACGGGGTCGAAGCCCGACGTGCCCCATGGGTTGCAGCGGCATATGCGCGAGACGGCGAGCCAGCCGCCCGCCCAGGCGCCATGACGGTCAATGGCTTGCAGCGCATAGTCCGAGCAGGTCGGCAGGTGCCGGCATTGCCGGCCGGCGAGACCCGACAGCGTGTAGCGGTAGAGGATGATCGGTGCTTTGAGGAGCGTGGCGGCGATGCGCATGACCGTCAAGGCGCCGTCGCGGGCGCTCGCCCGCCGCCACCTGCCTCAATCATAGGGCGTGCCGTCGGTGTGGGTGAACAGGACGGTGGCGACGCCGGTCTTCACCGCCATCAGGTCGAGGCCTGGATAATGCGCCCGCTCGTCGGCCGCTCGTGTGCCGATCTCCAGATAGACGGCGGGCCGGTCGCTGCGGTTGATCAGGTGGTGGCCGTTCGGCTCGCCGGCCGGAAAGGCGACCGCCATGCCGGGCTTCAGGATCTGCTCGCCCTCCTCGCTGACGAGCGTGATCTCGCCCTCGAGGACATAGCAGAACTCGTCCTCCTTCTCGTGCCAGTGGCGAAGGGCCGACATGGCGCCGGGCTCGAGCGTCGTCAGGTTGACACCGAACTGGGTAAGGCCGAGAGGACCGGTCAGGGCGCGCTTCAGACGTCCCGCGAAGCCCTCCGCGAAGGGCTTTGGGTAGCCGGTGCCGCGACGCCCTTCGAGGGTCGAGGGATCGATCACATTTGCCATGGCGCTCGTTTCCTTCTGGCGCTCGGAGAACCCGAGGAGGCCGATCGGGCAAGGGTTGCTCAGGCCTCGGAACTGGTGCCCGAACGCCGGCTCTCGATCTCGGCAATGGCCCGTTCGAGGGCATCGAAAACGAGGAGCGTCGAAGCGTGCCGGGCCTTGTAGTCGCGGATCGGCTCGAGCACTTCGAGCTCCTGCCATTTGCCGGTCGGGGGCGGGCCGCCCTCCTTCAACATGGCACGCACCGCAGCACCCACGGCGCGCAGCTCGGCGGCCGTCGAGCCGACGACCAGCTTGCCCATGATGGCAGCAGAGGATTGGCCGAGCAGGCAGGCCTTGACGGTCTGCGCATAGTCCGTGACGACATCGCCCGTCATGTCGATCTCGACCGTCACGGTCGATCCGCACAGCTTGGAGTGGGCCGTCGCCGTCGCATCCGGATGCGACAGGTGGCCGGTGCGCGGCATGTTGGCGGCGAGTTCCAGAATCCGCTGGCTGTAGATGTCCTCGAGCGCGGTCATCCAATATCCTTCCCGCGACGTTACAGGTACGGTTGCGGCCTTGCGAGCCGGGGTCGCCACCTATATATCCGAGAACATAGCCTGCGCGAGACCCGAAGGGCTGAAATCGTCGACCGGCACGACCCCGGCAGGGCTCGGGGGCACGGGCCGGAACCCGGTATCTGGCGGTCCGCTGCGCGCAGCCAATCCTCTTGGAACATCGATCGACGGCCGGAGCTGGCGCTTGAGCGACACCAACGCAAGGTCCGGCTCCACAGGCCCGAGGAACAAGAACAGAGCATCCACCGGCGGTTCGCTGAAGACCGCCGGCGGGACCGCTCGAAGGACTGCCATGGATGCGATCGTGAAGAAGCTGCCCAAGGGCTCCGCGACGACGGACGCCAGCCGAGCCCGTATCATCCGGCCGAGCCGGGAGGAGGCTGAAGCCGCCGTCCGGACGCTGATCGCCTGGGCGGGCGACGATCCGACGCGCGAGGGGCTGATCGACACGCCGAAGCGGGTGGTCAACGCCTATCGGGAGTTCTTCCGCGGCTATGACGAGGATCCCGCCGACGAGCTCGGACGCACCTTCGAGGAGGTGGCGGGCTACGACGACATCGTCATGCTGCGCGACATCGACGTCGCCTCGCATTGCGAGCACCATATGGTGCCGTTCATCGGCCGCGCCCATGTCGCCTATTTCCCGGCGGCGCGCGTCGTCGGTCTCTCGAAGCTCGCGCGTGTCGTCGACATCTTCGCGCGGCGGCTGCAGACGCAGGAGACCATGACCGCCCAGATCACCCAGGCGATCCAGGAGGCGCTGGAGCCCAAGGGCGTCGCGGTGATGATCGAGGCGGTGCACCAGTGCATGTCGATGCGCGGTGTCCAGAAACAGAACGTCTCGACGGTCACCACCCAGTTCACCGGGCTTTTCAGGGATGATCCCGTCCAGGCGCAGCGCTTCCTCACGCTCGTCCATCATCGCGGGCGCTAGGGCGGCGCGCGGCACGGGTCCCGTCCATGAACCCAGCCTCGTGAACCACAGGTCCTGAACCTCAACTCCTGAAGGCCAGCTACCGAACGCCATGTCCGATCCGACGAAAGCCGGGACGAAGCCCGGCCACGACGGCACGGTCGAGGAGACGCTCGATTTCTCACCGCGCTTCGATGCCGCCGGCCTCATGCCGGCGATCGCCACCGATGCGGCGACGGGCGAGGTGCTGATGCTGGCGTGGATGAACCGCGAGGCATTGGCGGAGACACTGAGGACCGGCATCGCCCACTATTGGAGCCGCTCGCGCGGATGCCTGTGGCGCAAGGGCGAGACCAGCGGCAACGAGCAGCATGTCGTCGAGATCCGCACCGACTGCGACCAGGATGCGTTGTGGATGCAGGTCGAGGTGAAGGGCGACGGCGTGACGTGCCATACGGGCCGACGGAGCTGCTTCTACCGGGGGCTGCCGATCGCGGGCGGCCTGGCGGGCGAAGAGCGTTCGGCCGCAAAGGCCGTCGACGGCGAGGGCGAAGCCCTTGCGGGCCTCCGTCTGGAACCACGCGGGAACTAGAAAGCTGCCGCAGAGGTTCGATGTCCATGGGGCATCGGGCGCGCCGTCGAGCCTGACAATCCCGCCGGATCGATCTGGACGCGATACCTCACAGCATGTAGCGCGGGTCGCCATGCCCCTCATCGACCGACGCGGCCGACAGGGTCCCGTCACGTATGGCCGGAACGCTCGCCGGCATTCGAGGGAGACTGCATCATCACCTGGGCGCATCGTCAGTCCGGCCGTTCGTTGCTCCATCAGGGGCCGAAAGCCGGGTGACGCCATCGTGCTGCCGCCTCCCCCGTTCACCACTCGATAACAGTTCGCCCGTTAACCTTGTCAGGGGGCATACGTCGCGAATCGGGCCTGTCACGTTGGGCGAGAGGCGGGCACGCTCTTTGCAGCGCCCATCACAGATCGCTCGGCGAGCGGGGATGGCGGCACATGGCACGCGGCAGGATCGGACTTGCACTTGGATGCGGCGTGGCCCGTGGCTGGGCCCATATCGGCGTCCTCAACGCACTCGAGAAGGCCGGCATCCGGCCCGATGTGATCGCCGGCACCTCGATCGGTGCGGTCGCCGGCGGCTGCTCGAGCGCGGGCCGGCTCGGCGAGCTCGAGGCTTTCGCACGCTCGCTGACACGGCGGCGGGTGTTCGGCTTCCTCGATTTCAATCTCGCCGGCTCTGGCCTCATCTCCGGCGACCGGTTGAATGCCCAGCTCATGCAGCATTTCAACGGCACGCGGATCGAGGATCTCGGCCGCCGTTTCGTCGCGGTCGCGACCGAGATCGGCACCGGCCACGAGATCTGGCTGTCGCGGGGCGGCCTCGTCGAGGCGATGCGGGCGTCCTACGCGCTGCCGGGCATCTTCCGACCCGTCCAGATCGATGGGCGCTGGCTGTTCGATGGTGCCATGGTCAATCCCATTCCGGTCTCGGTCTGCCGGGCGATGGGGGCCAACATCGTCATCGCGGTCAATCTGCAGCAGGACACCGCCAGTCGTGGCACGGTGCTGACCGATCTTGCCGCGCTCGAGCCCCCGATCGCCGACGTGCCGCCGGCGGGCGAGGAGACGGCCAAGCGCCAGGGCGCGCTGCAACTGCTGCATCGCCAGTTCTTCGGGCGGGGCAGCGAGGCGCCGGGCATCTCGACCGTGGTGATGGAAGCGTTCAACATCACCCAGGACCGCATCGCCCGCTCGCGTCTTGCCGGCGATCCGCCCGATTTCACGATCGCGCCGCGGATCGGCCAGTTCGGCATGTTCGACTTCCATCGCGCCGATGAGCTGATCGCGGCGGGAGAGGCGGCGGCCGAGCGCGCCCTCGAGGATATTCGCCTCTCGGTGAAGACGCTCGCCGCGTGAGCGGCCGCCGGCTCAGCTCACCTTGCCCGGCTCTCAACCGCGGCCGGTCAGCGCATAGCGCAGCACGCTTTCGGCGGCGGCGACGCTCGGCGACGAGGCGGGGGGCGCCATCAACTCGGCGATGCCGCCCAGCGCCTCCTGCTGGAGACGCCGCTCGGGCGTGTCGGAGAGGAGCGGCGTCAGCGCTGCGGCCAGCGTCTCGCCCGTGCAGGCCTCCTGGATCAGCTCGGGGAAGACATTGCGGCCGAGCACGAGGTTGGCGAGCACGATCGAGGGCGTCTTGACGAGAAAGCGCAGACGCGCGGCGAGGGCGTCGACCTTGTAGGCGACGACCATGGGCGTGCCGGCGGTGGCGAGCTCGAGCGTGACGGTGCCGGAGGCCGCGAGCGCGGCATCGCAGAGGCGGAAGGCGGTGAACTTGTCGGTCTCGCCCATGACGATGTGAGGCTCGACCGGCCAGCCCTTCAACCCTTCCTCGATGAGCGGCATCACGCTCTTGACCGCCGGCAGCACGACCTGCAGCCCACCCTTGCGCTCCGCCACGAGGCCGAGCGCCTCGCCGAAAGGTTGCATCAGCCGCCTGACCTCGGTCGGTCGGCTGCCGGGCAGGACCGTGACGACCGGCAGGCGCGGGTCGAGGGCGAGGCGCCGGGCAAGGGCGGCGGTATCGAGGCTCGCGATCCAGGGCAGGCGATCGACGAGGGGATGGCCGACATAGGTGCAGGCGGGGCCGCCGAGCCGGCGATGGGCATCGGGCTCGAAGGGCAGGAGCGCCAGCACCTCGTCGACATAGGCGGCCATCTTGCGGGCGCGGCCCGGCCGCCAGGCCCAGACGGTCGGCGAGACATAATCGACCACCGGGACCCCCGGCAGGCGCCGCCGGATGCGCCGGGCGATCGGATGGGTGAATTCGGGGCTGTCGATGATGACGACGGCGTGGGGACGGAAGCGGACCGCGGCGTCGACCGTCTCATGGACGCGGCGATAGATCAGCGGCAGGCGCTTCAGGATGGCGAGAGGCCCCATCACCGCGACGTCGGACATCGCAAACAGCGAATCGAGGCCGGCGGCCTCCATGTCCTCGGCGCCGACACCGCGGAACTCGATCGGCAGCGGCGAGAGACGGAGCAGCTCGGTGATGAGCTTGCCGCCCAGCCGGTCACCGGAATGCTCGCCCGCGACGATGAACAGCCGAAGCGGCTCGGGCGCCCGACCCGACCCGTCGTCCTTCTTGCGGCGGATCACTCCGCAACATCCCGGATGCCGGCGACGAAAAGCCCGTTCTCGTCGGCGAGCCTTGCGATCGCCTCGCGCTCGGCGGTGATGACACCGTCGGCCATCAGGGCGACGCCGGCGAGCCCGGCGGCAGCGGCAAGCTCGATGGTGCGGGCGCCGACGGCGGGCATGTCGACGCGCATCTCCTGGCGGGGTTTGGGCCGTTTCACCAGCACGCCGAGGCGCTTGCGGCCACGCCCCTTGCCCCATTGGCGCAGATCGGCGGCGCGCATCAGCATGCGGTCGGTGCCCTCGGCCGCCTCGACGGCGATGATGTGGCCACGGGTGACGACGGCGGCCTGGCCGACATCGAGGGCGCCGAGCGCGCGCACGACGGCGAACCCCTTGTCGATGTCCTTCCTGTCCTCGCCCGAGGGCGCGTGCCGGCCGACGAGGCCTTCGCCGAGCACGAGCCGCGGGGCGACGTCGTGGGCGCCGCGCACGGTCAGGCCCTTCGCCTCGAAGAAGCGCACGACGCTCGAGAGCACGCTGTCGTCGCCGCCGACCATCAGGCCGAGCACGATCGGCAGGTTGAGGATGGCGCCGAGGTCGAAGCGGACTTTCGACATGTCGGGGCGGGTGACGCTGCCGATGATGACGAGCTCGCGCGCGCCCGCCTTCTTCAGCTCATCGAGCAGCTTGCCGATCTCGCCCCACTTCACCCAGGAATGCGGGAAAGCCTCGATGGCGGCATCGGCCTCGCCTTCGATGCCGATCAGATGGACGGAGCGTCCGGCGGCGACGATCTCGCGCGCGACCGCCCCGGGGAAGAGGCCGCCGCCTGCGAGGATGCCGATCGGCGAGCCTGTCGCGTGCGCGGTCATGGAGCGATCGCCCCGTTCAACGCCGGGCGCGGCGAGCGGCTCTTGCCAGGTCCGGCGCCGGGACGGTGGCCCATCATCGCGGAACGCAGATGGAGCGGTCCTTGCCGGCGCGGATGAAGCCGACGATCATCTGCACGCCCGGATCGCCGCCGAACAGCTTCTCGACGTCCTCCAGGCGCTCCATCAGCGTGCCTTCGCTGGAGAACAGCATGCGATAGGCCCGGCGCAGGTCGTGGATCTGTTCGCGGCTGAAGCCCTTGCGCTTCAGGCCGACGACGTTCAGCCCGTTGAGCCCCGCGCGATTGCCGATCGCCATGCCGAACGGGATCACGTCGTTCTCGACCCCCGACATACCGCCGACGAAGGCATAGTCGCCGATCCGCGCGAACTGGTGCACCGCCGACAGCCCGCCGAGGATGACGTAGCTGCCGATCACGGCATGGCCGGCGAGCGTTGCATTGTTGGCGAGGATGACATGGTCGCCGACGATGCAGTCGTGGGCGACGTGCGAGCCCATCATGAAAAGGCACTTGTCGCCGACCTTCGTCACCATGCCACCCCCCTCGGTGCCGGGGTTCATGGTGACGTGCTCGCGGATGATGTTGCCCCGGCCGATCTCGAGGGTACTCGGCTCGCCCTTGAACTTCAGGTCCTGCGGGCGATGGCCGATGGAGGCGAAGGGGAAGATCTCGGTGCCTTCGCCGATCCGCGTGCGTCCCTCGACGACGACATGGGCATGGAGGCGGACGCCGGAGGCGAGGGAGACATGCGGGCCGACGATCGCATAGGGGCCGATCTCGACACCCTCGCCGATCTCGGCGCCGCCATCGACGATCGCGGTCGGATGGATGTTGCTCATACCGCGTCGGCGTCCACGATCATCGCCATGATCTCGGCGGCCTCGGCCACCACGACACCATTGACCCGTGCCTCACCCTTGAAGCGCCAGGCGCGGCCGCGGCTGCGGGTCTTGGCGACGTGGTAGTGGATGGTATCGCCCGGCGTCACCGGCCGGCGGAACTTCACGCCGTCGATGCCCATGAAATAGACGAGGGTCGGCTTGTAGTTCTCGCCGAGCGAATGGACGCAGAGCGCGCCCGCGGTCTGGGCCATGCCCTCGACGATCAAGACACCCGGCATGACCGGATGGCCCGGGAAATGACCCTGGAAGAACGGCTCGTTGATCGTGACGTTCTTGATGCCGACGGCCGAGCGGTCATGATCCATGTCGACGATGCGATCGACGAGCAGGAAGGGATAGCGATGCGGCAGGAGTTGCAGCACCTTCCCGATATCGGCGGTCTTCAGCTCGGTCTTCGAAACGACCTCGTCCATCCCTCAGCACTCCGCACCGTGGTTCCCGACCATGGGACCTGCCCCGGTCTTGCCCCCGCATCCATAAGCTTCGGCCTCGTCCTTTCAGGCCTCGTAGTCCTGAAGATCTAGCTGCCGCTCGTCTGGCGCCGCGCCAGACGCTTCAGCGCAGCGATCTCGCGCACCCAGTCGACCAGCGGCTTGGCGGGCGAGCCGCCATATTTCTGGCCGGCAGGAATATCGTGCGTGACGCCGCTGCCACCGGCGATCTGGGCACCGGTCCCGATCTTCAAATGACCGACGATGCCGGCCTGTCCACCGATAACCACGAAATCGCCGAGTTCGACACTGCCCGAAACGCCGACCTGACCCACGATGACGCAATGCCGGCCGATCACGACGTTGTGCCCGATCTGGACGAGATTATCAATTTTCGTTCCTTCGCCGATCACGGTGTCGGCGAGCGCGCCGCGGTCGACCGTGCTGTTGGCGCCGATCTCGACATTGTCCTGAACGATGACGCGACCGATCTGCGGCACTTTCAGGTGACCGCGGCCACCCATGGCGAAGCCGAAGCCGTCGTGGCCGATCTGCACGCCGCCATGCAGGATGACGCGATCGCCGATGAGCGCATGGACGACGGCGACGCCGGGACCGATGTAGCAGTCGCGGCCGATGGCGACACGGTAGCCGATGAAGGCGCCCGGGGCGATGACGGTGCCGCGGCCGATCTCGGCCTCAGCGCCGATGACGGCCCCGTGGCCGATTTCGACGCCGTCCTCGATGCGGGCGCTGGGGCTGATGGGACCATCCCCGCTCGAGGGGGCGCCGAGCCGGGGACGGCCGGCCTCGGGATAGAAGCGGGCGAGCGCCCGGGCGAAGGCGCGATAGGGCTCGGGCGTGACGAGCGCGGTGACGCCCGGCGGCAAGAGTGCGCGGTTGGCGGGGGCGATGAAGCAGGCGCCGGCCCGGGTGGAGGCGAGAAGGGCCCGATACTTCTTGTTGTCGATGAAGGTGACGTCGCCGGGACCGGCCTTGTCGAGCGGGCGGACGTCGTGCACGGCCTGCTCAGGGTTGCTGCCGGCTTCGAGTGCGATGGCGCTGTCGGCTGCGACCTCCCGCAACGGGAAGGGACCGGAGCGAACGAAAAAGCCCTTGTGTTCCATGACGTTCATCTCTGGTGAAGGGGCCATCGGCGAACCGGGACGCCGCATGGGCCGAGCGACCGGGCAGGTGCCCGGCGGTGACGGCAATGCATGAACCGGCGGCTCGTGCAGACGTCAACCCTCCGCGCTCAAAAAGCCCGACGCCCCGCAGACCCAAGGATCCACGAGGCGTCGGGTGCGTCGTCACTGGCATCGGCACGAAATCCATCCCAACTGCGCGAGGAGCATCGGCCGCCCGCGCCCTCGTCAGAAGGCCGTGCTTGCACCGAAGCGGAAGGCCTGCAGCTCGTCGTAGTCCTCGTGCGTCAGCACCCAGGCATAGTCGAAGCGAAGCGGGCCGACCGGCGAGTTCCAGATGAGGCTGGCGCCGACCGAAGAGCGGATCGAGGCATCGTCGACGAGCTTCAGATCGCCACTTGCATCGAGCGCCTTGGCCGCGTCGGTCGCCCCGAAAGCCGTACCGGCATCGGCGAAGACCGCACCACTGAGGCCGAGCTCCTCGGGAATGAACGGGAACGGGAAGCGTGCCTCGGCGGTGGCGGCATAATAGTACTGGGCGCCGAGGGCATCGGTGGTTCGCAGGTCGCGCGGACCAAAGCCACCGCGCCGGAAGCCGCGGACCGTCTCGCCACCTTTGTAGAACAGGTCGTTGATGCGGACATCATCGCCGTTCCAGCCCTCGATGCTGCCGCCGACGACGCGGGCGACCAGCGTCACCTTGTCCGTCAGCGGATAGTAGCCGCGGCCCTCGGCGGTGGTGCGGATGTAATTCACATCGCCGCCGACACCGGCGAGATCCTGGGCGATCTCGAGATAGACGCCCCGGGTCGGGTTGTTGGCGAGGTTGCGGGTGTCGTAGGCCAGCGTGTAGCCGACCGAGGAGACGTAGCTCAGCGGCTCCTGCTGCTTGACGAAGAGCGTGGCGTCGTCCTTCACGTCGTACACCTCCTCGCGAGAGAAGACGTAGCGTGTCTGCAGGCCGAGCTCGTCGGTGAGCGGGAAGCCGAGACGGACACCAGCGCCGGTCTTGCGGCTCTTGTAGCCTGCTTCCTGCGTCAGATTCTGCTCGCGATGGAAGGCATCGAAGCCGGCCGAGATGTTCTGGTCGAGGAAGCGCGGCTCGGTGAAGGAGAAGTCGACCTGCATGCGCTCGAGGCTGCCGCTCAGCTTCAACTGGACGAACTGGCCCTTGCCGAGCAGGTTGCGCTCCTTCAGCGTCACGTCGAAGATCACGCCCTCGGAGGTCGAGTAGCCGCCGCCGAACGATATCTCACCGGTCGAGTCCTCGATCACGGTGACCGTCAGGATGACACGGTCGGCCGTGCTGCCCTGCTCCACCGCCATGTCCACGGACTTGAAGAAGCCCAGCGCCTGCAGCCGCTTCTTGGCACGGTTGACGAGCAGCTTGTTGTAGGCGTCGCCCTCGCCGATCTGGATCTCCCGGCGGATGACGTAGTCCTGGGTCCGCAGATTGCCGATGACGTTGATGCGCTCGATGTAGATATGCGGGCCTTCCTCGATCACATAGGTGACGTTGATCACCCGGTTGATCGGGTCGCGATCGACGCGCGGGCGAACCTGCACGAAGGCGTGACCCTGCTCGGCGACCGAGAGCGTCATCTCCTCGATGGACTTCTCGAGGGCGGCCGCATCATAGACGTCGCCCGAGGAGGTCGAGACCGAGCCGACCAGCGTGTTGCCGTCGACATCGGCGACGTTCGATTCGATCTGCACCGTGCCGAAGGTGTAGAGCGGGCCTTCCTCGACCGTGAAGGTCAGATAGAAGCCCGAGCCGCCACGGTCGAGATCGGCAACCGCCGAAATGACCTGTACGTCGGCATAGCCGTTCTTCAGGTAGAACTGGCGCAGCAGCTCGCGGTCGAGATTGAGCCGGTCGGGGTCGTAGATGTCGGTGTTCTTCAGGAAGCTGAAGAAATTGTTCTCCGTGGTGGAGATGACGTCGCGGAGCTGGGAGTCCGAGAAGGCCTTGTTGCCGATGAAATTGATGCTGACGACCTTGGTGCTCGGACCCTCGGTGATCTCGTAGACCACATCGACGCGGTTGTTCTCGAGCTGGATCAGCTTGGGCTCGACGGAAGCGGCATAGAGGCCCTGACGCTGATAGACGTCGAGGATGCGCTGA
The DNA here is from genome assembly GCA_041397765.1 of Hyphomicrobiaceae bacterium. Classification (GTDB taxonomy): domain Bacteria; phylum Pseudomonadota; class Alphaproteobacteria; order Rhizobiales; family Hyphomicrobiaceae; genus JAWKWA01. Next base: position 161,870 of record JAWKWA010000006.1, read on the forward strand.
ACGTCAGCCTGGACGCGGGCCTTGGTGAAGACCGAGCGGCCCTTCATCTGCACTTCGGCGGCCAGCGTGTCGTCGTCGACGTCGCTGTTGCCCTCGAAGGCGACGCGGTTGACCACCGGGTTCTCGACCACCGTGACGACCAGCACGCCGCCCTCGCGGTCGATGCTGACATCGGCGAACAGCCCCGTGCCGAACAGCGCCTTCAGCGACTGGTCGACCAGATAGGCGTCATAGGCATCGCCGGGCCCGATCTGAAGATAGGACTTGACTGTTTCCTGCTCGACACGGCGGTTCCCGACGACCCGGATTTCCCGAATCACGGCGGACTGCGCGTAGGCGGGTTTCGAGATCACCAGGAGGTCGGCTCCGGCGGTCGCCAACAGTACGACCAACCACAGCGCAGCGGCCCCCCAGCCCTTGCTCATCATCAACCGGAAGCTAGCCATTTTGGCCTATTTGCCCCTGTTTTTGCCGATCCCCCGAGGATCCCGGTCGTCGGCTCCGACCGGCATCCGCACGTATGGCCATCGTTCTTGATAGGCAGATTCCCCGGCCATGGGGAAGGGCGCCTACTGCCCCAACCATTGGGATATTTTGCCAACAAGATCGTTGGTTGTCACGAAAACCATGAGCACCCCGAGGATGGCAATTCCGATGCGGAAACCGATCGCCTGGGCCTTCTCCGGGACCGGCTTTCCGACGATCGCCTCATAGACGCAGAACATCAGATAGCCGCCGTCGAGGATCGGGATCGGGAACAGGTTGAGCAGCCCGATGCTGACCGAGAGGCCGGCAATCAGCGAGAAAAGCGATACCCAGCCGAGGCTCGCGGCCTGGCCCGAGACCTCCGCGATCTTGATCGGACCGCCGAGCTGGCGGGCCGACTCGCGGCCGATGATGATGTCGCCGATGACCCGGAAGGTCTCGGTGACGATGAACTGGGTCTGTGTGACGCCTCGCCACAGGGCGCCCGGCAGCGAGTAGGACCGCAGCTTGACGTCCTCGATCTTGGGCGACTGGGTGATGCCGATCATGCCGGTGCGGTAGGTGTTGCCGAAATGATCGGTCCGCTCCTTGCGCTCGGGCGTCGCTTTCAGCTCGATCGACTGGCCGTCGCGCTCGACGGTGAAGGTGAGCTGGCGGTCGGCGCTCGCCATGACGATGAGCTGGAGATCGGTGAAGGTCTCGATCGGCGAGCCGTCGACCCCGACGATCAGGTCGCCCGGCTTGAAGCCGGCTTTCTCAGCGGCTCCGCCCTCGACGACGCTGTCGACACGGGCGAGGGTGTAGCGCTCGCCATACATCCAGTAGATGCCGCCGAAGACGAGGATGGCGAGAATGAAATTGGCGATCGGCCCGGCGGCCACCACCGCCGCCCGCTGCCAGAGCTTCTTGGTGTGGAACCGGCCGTCGACGGCACCGGCAGTCTCGCCGCCCTGGCCGGTCGTCGGGACGCTCGCGACATTGTCGTCGTCGACGAATTTGACGTAGCCGCCGAAGGGCAGCCAGGCGATCCGCCAGCGCGTGCCGTGACGGTCGATCCAGTGGACGATCTCGCGGCCGAAGCCGATCGAGAAGGCGACCACCGTCACGCCGCACCAGCGGGCGACGAGGAAATGGCCGAGCTCGTGGAAGAAGATCACGATGGTCAGCACGAAGAGGAAGGCGGGGATCCAGAGGAAGTTTGAAAGAAGGCTCAAAACGTCCATTTCGGGGCGCTCTCCTGTCTGGGTGCCGGCCGATCGCGAGGGTAGGCCGCCGAGTCGGTCCGGGCGCACCCTAGAGCATGTCCGGCCGGGATGAAATCGGTTCGGCCGTGTCGGACATGCTCTGGCTCGCGCCGTGGTCGACTGCCGCCCGCCGGCCGGCGGTTCAGCCGGCGACCGCTGCAAGAAGGCTCGTGGCAAGGCCTCGGGCCGCGGCATCGCGGGCGAGCACGTCGTCGAGGTCGGCGGCGTCGCGGATGAGCCCGCTCGCCTCGGCGCGCTCGAGCGTCGCCTCGACGAGACGGGCGATGGCGAGGAAGCCGATCTGCCGCTCGAGGAACGCCTCGACCGCGATCTCGTTGGCGGCGTTCAGCACGGTGCAGGCGGCGCTGCCGCGGTGGAGCGCGGCGCGGGCGAGCGCCAGGCAGCGGAAGCGCGCCTCGTCGGGGGCCTCGAAGGTCAGCGTGGCGATGCGGGCGAGGTCGAGCCGCTCGGTCGGCGTCGCCATGCGGTCCGGCCAGGCGAGGCTGAGCGCGATCGGGGTGCGCATGTCGGGCATGCCGAGCTGGGCCAGCACCGAGCCGTCGCGGAACGAGACCAGCGAGTGGACGATCGACTGGGGATGGACGAGGACGCCGAGCTGGCCGGCCTCGACCGGAAAGAGGTGGTAGGCCTCGATCAGCTCGAGGCCCTTGTTCATGAGCGTCGCGGAATCGATCGTGACCTTGCGGCCCATCTGCCAGTTGGGATGGCGCAGGGCCGCCTCGGGCGTGGCGCGCTCGAGTTCGGCGAGGCTGGCGCGGCGGAACGGCCCCCCGGAGGCCGTCAGCACGATCTGCTCGATGGTCTCGGGCGGAGAGCCGGCGATCGCCTGGAAGGCGGCGGAGTGCTCCGAATCGACCGGCAGCAGCTCGGTTCCCCGCCGGCCGATCTCGGCCATGAAGAGATCGCCCGCCGCAACGAGGCATTCCTTGTTGGCGAGCGCGAGGCGGGTGCCCTGGCGGACGGCCTCGAGTGTCGGCCTGAGGCCCGCCGCACCGACGATGGCCGCCATGATCCAGTCGGCCGAGCTGGCGGCGGCCTCGGCCACTGCCTCGGCACCCGCGGCGACTGCGATGCCGCTGCCCGAAAGTGCGGCCTTCAGATCGGCATAGACGGTCTCGTCGGCGACGACGGCGAGGCCGGCGCGGTGGCGCAGTGCCAGTTCGGCGAGGCCCGCCCAGTTGCGATTGGCGGTGAGGGCGACGACCTCGTAGCACTCGGGCGCGCGGCCGACGAGGTCGAGCGTATTGAGGCCGATCGAGCCGGTGGCTCCGAGCACGCTGATCCGGCGCGGGCCCCGGAGGGAACGCCTCGTCGCCGCGTCGTTCACGATCGCGTCGTCCACCGCCGCGGCGGCGGTTGCGGCGACACCTTCCGCTCGCCCAGCGAGCATCGTCCGGGCGACGCTTTGTCCTGAAGCTCCCGTCCAGGTGCTATCCGCGCTCACCCGCCGCCTCCCCCGAGCAGAGCGAGGCCGGGTCGCCAGGGCTCGATCAGGATGGCGAGAAGCGCCGCGACGACGGCGGCCGCCATCAGCCCGTCCACCCGGTCGAACATGCCGCCATGACCGGGAATGATCGCGCTCGAATCCTTGACGCCGGAATGGCGCTTGAGGGCCGATTCGAGCAGGTCGCCCGCCTGGGCGGCGATCGACAGCAGCGCAGCGACGGCTGCCATCGCCCATCCGGGCCTTCCACCGAGCGCGGCGCCGGAGGCGAGGCCGGCCAGGATCGCCGCGACGAGGCCGCCGAGCGCGCCCGACCAGGTCTTGCCCGGCGAGACACGCACCCAGAGCCGGGGACCGCCGACGAGCCGGCCGACCAGGAATGCGAAGATGTCGGTCGCCCAGACCACCGCGAAAAGGAAGACGATGAGGGCGAGTCCGTCGGGTTCGTCCGCCCGCAGCCAGACGAGCGCGACGAGCGGCAGCCCGACATAGAGAACGCCCGTCGCACTCAGCCGGTCGAGGGATCTGAGGCTGAGCACGGCGATCACCAGCGCGGCGACGACGAGCACGATGATCGCCGGCAGGGTCAGGCCGGCCGCGGTCAGCCCGCCGGCCGCCGGCATCGCCGCGACATGGATGATCATCGTCCCGTCGAAATTGAAGCCTCGCACCATGCGGCCCCACTCCCAGGCGACGATGCCGGCGAGCAGACTGACGAGGGCGGCGAACCAGACGGTGCCGCCCCAGACGAGGGCGATGGAGGCCACCGCCAGCACGGCGCCCGAGAGCATGCGCACGATCATCTCGGTCTGGCGGGAGGCCGATCGCGGGGCGGTGCCGGTGCGGGCGGGAGCGGCCGCCTCGCCGGTCTGGCGCGGGGACGGCGACATCTCAGCCCGTCGACATGGCTAGGCCGCCGAAGCGGCGGCTGCGGCGCTGATAGGCGGCGATGGCGTCGATCAGATGCTCGGCGGTGAAATCGGGCCAGAAGACGTCGAGGAAGACGAACTCCGCATAGGCGAGCTGCCAGAGCAGGAAGTTGGAGAGGCGGATCTCGCCGCTGGTGCGGATGAGAAGGTCGGGATCGGGGATGCCGGCGGTGTCGAGATGGGCCGAGACGACCTCGGCGGTCACGTCCCCGGGCGCGAGCTCGCCGCGGCCGACGCGCTCGGCGATCCGCCGGCAGCCGCGGGCAATCTCGGCGCGCGAGCCGTAATTGAAGGCGAGCATGAGGTCGAGGGCGGTATTGCCGGCGGTCAGCACCTCGGCATCGTCGAGCAGCTTGACGATGTCGGGGTCGACACCCTCGCGCTCTCCGATCACACGGATGCGCACGCCATTGCGATGGAGGTCGGCGAGATCGCGGCGGATGAACCGCTTCAGGAGGCTCATCAGGAAACTGACCTCGGCGGGGGGGCGAGACCAGTTCTCCGAGGAGAAGCTGAACAGCGTCAGATAGGGTACGCCCGCATCGATCGCAGCCTCGACCACGCGGCGCGCCGCCTCGAGGCCGCGCCGGTGCCCCTCGGTGCGGGGCAGACCTCGCGCCTCGGCCCAGCGGCCGTTGCCGTCCATGATCACGGCGATGTGCCGGGGCTTGGGACGCAGGCCGTCCGCCGGGCTGTCAGTGCCGCTGGTCACATCGCCATCCCATCCCGAGCCGTCATTTCCCGTCGGTGCGGACCGACGGTGCCTCGCCCCTTGCGCCGCGATCGGTGCAGCTCTCAAACCTGCATGATCTCGGCTTCCTTGGCGATCAGGGCCTGATCGATCTCCTTGATCGTCCGGTCGGTCGCCTCCTGGACGCGGGTGCCCATCTTGCGATGCTCGTCCTCGCTCATGGTGCCGTCCTTCTCGAGGCGCTTCAGCGTCTCCATGCCGTCGCGGCGGACGTTGCGCACGGCGACGCGGGCCTGCTCGGTGTATTTGTGGGCGATCTTTGCGATCTCGCGCCGGCGCTCCTCGTTGAGCTCGGGCATGCGCAGGCGGATGATCTGGCCGTCCGTCACCGGGTTAATACCGAGATTGGAATCGCGGATCGCACGCTCCACGGCCGAGACGATGCCGCGGTCCCAGACCTGCACCGCGATGGTGCGCGCCTCGGGCGTCGTGACGGTGCCACACTGGCTGAGCGGCATCTTGGAGCCGTAGGCGTCGACCACGATAGGATCGAGCAGGTTGGCGTTGGCCCGTCCGGTGCGCAGGCCGGCGAACTCCGCCTTCAGCGCCTGGACGGCGCCGTGCATCCGCTTCTCGAGCTCCTTCAGATCGAAACTGCCGGTCGACATGTCGTTAAGTCTCCTCGCGACGGCTGGTCGCCCGGCGCCGTCCGGCCGCAGAGCGGGGGCAGGCGATGGGCCTCTCTCGTCCCAACTCGGTTGACCCGCTGCGGCACGGGGCGGCGGTGCGGGCGGCGGGCCTCGCTTCAGGCGGACTGGCGTACGATGGTCGAGCGGGCGGCGCCGGTCAGCATCCTGACGAGGCCGCCCTCCTCGCGGATCGAGAAGACAATTATCGGAATCCGGTTCTCGCGGGCAAGCGCGATCGCGGCTCCATCCATCACCTTGAGGTCCCGGGCGAGCACCTCGTCGTAGGTGACCTCCTCGTAGCGACGGGCGGTCGGGTCCTTCTTGGGGTCGGCGGTGTAGATGCCATCGACCTGGGTCGCCTTGGCGAGGCCGTCGCAGCCCATCTCGGCGGCCCTGAGCGCCGCCGCGGTGTCGGTGGTGAAATAAGGGTTGCCGGTGCCACCGGTGAAGACGACGACGCGGCCGCGGGCGAGATGGCGGCGCGCCCGCTCGGCGACGAAGGGCTCGCAGACGGTCGGCATCGGGATGGCGGACATGACGCGGGCCGGCTGGCCGATCGCCTCGAGGGCGCCGCCGAGGGCGAGGCCGTTCATCACGGTCGCCAGCATGCCCATGTAATCGGCGGTGCCGCGCTCCATGCCCTTGGCCGCTCCTTGCAGGCCACGGAAGATGTTACCGCCGCCAACCACGATGGCGACGTCGGTGCCGAGCTCACGGGCGGCCTTCACCTCGCGCGTGATCCGCCCGACCGTGGCCATGTCGATGCCGCCGGCGCCCTCGCCCATCAGCGCTTCGCCCGAGAGCTTGAGGAGGAGCCGCCGGAAGCGGGGCGTGGCGGTGCTCAAGGGCGATCTCCTCTACGTCAGCGCAAGGCCGGTCAAGTCGACGGAATGCCGTTCAGGTCAGTGACAGGCCCGTCAAGTCAGCGAAAGGCCCTTCAAGTCAGCGAAAAGCCGGGCCACTGGTGGCGGCCCGGCCCATCCTGCTCGATATTCCGGACCCTGTCGGCGATCAAGGGCGGGCTGGCAAGAGCGTCGAGGCGGGCCGAGAAAGCCCGGCCGCGACGCCGTCGCGCTCAGCCGCCCTTGGTCATCGCGGCGACCTCGGCGGCGAAGTCCTTCTCCTCGCGCTCGATGCCCTCGCCGAGCGCATAGCGCAGGAAGCCGGCGACCTTGATCGGCGCGCCCACGTCCTTCTCGCTCGCCTTCAGCACGTTGCCGACCGTCTCCTTGCCGTCGATGACGAAGACCTGGGAGAGCAGCACGGACTGCTGGAAGAACTCCTTCTTCAGCCGGCCCTCGACCATTTTGGCGATGATCTCCTCCGACTTGCCGGACTGGCGAGCCTGCTCGAGATAGACCGCGCGCTCACGCTCGATGGCGGCGGGGTCGAGATCGGCCTCGGTGACGGCGAGGGGATTGGCGGCGGCGATATGCATGGCGAGCTGGCGGCCGAGACCGGCGAGCACATCGGTCTTGCCGGTCGACTCGAGCGCGACCAAGACGCCGATCTTGCCGAGGCCGGGCGCGATGGCATTGTGGACGTACTGGGCGACGACGCCGTCCTTGACCGAGAGGGCGGCGGTGCGGCGCAGCGTCATGTTCTCGCCGATGGTGGCGATCAGCTCCTTCAGATGGTCGGCGACGGTCGGCTTGCCCGGGGCCGTCTCCATGGCGTTCAGCTTGTCGAGGCTGCCGCCGGCCTTCAGCGCCAGCCGGGCGACGCTGCGCACCATCTCCTGGAATTTCTCGTTGCGGGCGACGAAATCGGTCTCGGAGTTGACCTCGACGAGAGCGCCGGCCTTGCCTTCGGCGGCGACGCCGATCAGGCCGTCGGCAGCGACGCGGCCCGACTTCTTGGCGGCCTTGGCGAGGCCCTTCTTGCGCAGGAGGTCGATCGCCGCCTCCATGTCGCCCTTCATCTCCTCGAGGGCGCCCTTGCAGTCCATCATGCCGGCACCGGTGCGGTCCCTGAGCTCCTTGACCATGCTCGCGGAAATCGTCGCCATGTCGATCCTCTGGCTCTTCTGCGCCGGCTCATCGCGGCGCGCTGTTGCCCCCGCCGGGTGACGGGTGGCGCGTCAATCATCGAGACTGTCCGGCCGCCAAGGCGCGGCCGCACCGCAGGAGCGGGCGCGTCGCCCGCTGCACGCCGCACGGGCGGACGGGGCGATAACTCGCCCCGGTCCGCCACGGGCAATCCTCATATGTCGTCACGTCCTGCGGGCGCGGACATCGAGGCCGGGCGCCCGCTCGGCGACTATTCGTCCTGGAGCTTGCGGGCCTGATCGACCCAGCTCCCCTCGGCGAAACGGCCGGTGAGGCGTCCCTGCGACTCGACCGATGCGATCTCGTCGGGCGTCAGCTTGGCGATCTGCCAGAAATGGAAGATGCCCAGATCGTTCAGCCGCTGCTCGGCCTTCTGGTCGATGCCCGAGATCCGCTTCAGATCGCTGGCGAGACCGACCGGCTGGGACAGACCCTTGTAGACGCCCTTGGCCTCGGCGGCCACGACCTCCTCGACCATCGGCGACTCGGCGGCGCCGATGTCGATGCCCGAATCGCCCTGGGCGCGGCCGATGCCGTCGATGGCGGCCCTGGCCACCAGATCGCAATAGAGCGTGATGGCGCGCCCGGCGTCGTCATTGCCGGGGATCGGATGGTTGATGTTGTCCGGGTCGCTGTTCGAATCGACGACGCCGATCACCGGGATGCCGAGCTTCCGGGCCTCGGCGACGGCGATCTGCTCCTTGTTGGTGTCGATGATGAACAGGATGTCCGGCAGGCCGCCCATGTCCTTGATGCCGCCGAGCGCCGTCTCCAGCTTGTCGCGCTCGCGCATCAGGTTGAGCTGCTCCTTCTTGGTGAGGCCCTGGGCGCCGGCGGCCAGCACGTCGTCGAGCTGCTTCAGCCGGCGGATCGAGTGCGACACCGTCTTCCAGTTGGTCAGCGTGCCGCCGAGCCAGCGGTGGTTGATGTAGTACTGAGCGCAGCGCTTGGCCGCCTCCGCGACGGCCTCGGAGGCCTGCCGCTTGGTGCCGACGAACAGCACGCGGCCGCCGCGCGCGACGACATCGCTCACCGCCACCAGCGCCTGATGGAACAGCGGCACGGTCTGCGCGAGATCGATGATGTGGATGTTGTTGCGCGCCCCGTAGATATAGGGCTGCATCTTCGGGTTCCAGCGATGTGTCTGGTGGCCGAAGTGAACGCCAGCCTCGAGAAGCTGACGCATGTTGAATGCGGGAAGCGCCATGGCGCGTGGCTCCGTTTTCCGGTTGGTCCGCCGCGGGCCAAGTCAGCCGGCGCACGATTGCGCCAGCCACCGGTGCGGCTTTCCGGTTCGGGGCAAAGCACGCCCCGCGCCGGCCCCGCTGAGCCCGCGTGTGAGATGGCGGCGTTATAGTCCGACTTGCTGCAATGCGCAACAGAGCGTGCGCCGGTGGCCGTGATCCCGCGAACGGGGCGGTCCGGTGTCAATCCGGCGTGCCGTCCTCGTCGCCCCCGGGCGAGCGGGACTTGCGGTCGTAGCTGCCCTTGCCGCGGCGGGCGCGGACGACCTTCTGGGCGAGGCTGCGATCGGCGAGCTCGCGGGCGACGGGGTTGCGAGGCGCGGGGGCGGCCTTGCCCGTCTTTGCGGCCCTGCCAGTCCTTGCGGTCTTGCCAGTCTTTGCGGCCTTGCCCTTGGCCGCCTTGGCAGTCTTGGCCGGGCGTGCTGCCTTCTGGCGCTTGCCAGGGTGACGCCCGCCCTTCTCCGATCCGGCCGGCATCGGCTCAGCCCTGTCGCGCCGGGTCGGCGACGTCGTCGACGGTGAGCTCGATACGCTCGCGGCCGTTCCAGTGATCGCGCCGCAGATGGCCGGCGACATGGATCGGCCGCCCGGCAGCCGCCGCCGTCATGGCTTCGCCGAGCGGCGTTCCGACCGAGCGGAAGGCGACCGCATCGAGCCGGCTACCGTCGCCCGCCTCGACCGTGCAGCGCAGATGCGCCTCCCCGATCACCCGCAGGCTGCGGAGACGGTGGGCGGGAAAGACGAAGCGCGGGGTCGGATTGCCCTGGCCGAAGGGGCCGGCCTCCTCCAGGCGCTCGATGAAGTCGGCCGAGACGGCGGCGGGGGTCAGGGAGCCGTCGACTTTCAGCGTCGTCAGGCCGCGGGCGTCGGCGACGTGGCCGCGCAGGCGGTCGGCGAGAAAGGCCTTGAGCCTCGGCAGATCATCGGCGGCGACGGTGAGGCCCGCCGCCATGGCGTGGCCGCCGCCCTTCTTCAGGATGCCCTCGGCGACGGCGGCCCGCACGGCCGAGCCGATGTCGACGCCGGCGATGGAGCGGAGGGATCCGGTGCCCTCGCCGCTCTCGGTCCAGGCGAGGACCAGCGAGGGACGGCGGAAGCGCTCGGTCAGCCGGCTGGCGACGAGGCCGACGAGGCCCTTGTGCCAATCCTTGGAGCCCTGGATGAGGATCGGCAGATCGGGATCGGTGGCGACCTCGACCTCGGAGGCTGCGAGCGCCGCCTCGAGGATCGCCGTCTCCATCGCCTTGCGCTCCTTGTTGAGACGGTCGAGCAGCACGGCGATGCGGCCGGTCTCGGCCTCGTCGTCGGTGGAGAGCAGGCGGGCGCCGAGGGCGGAATCGCCGATGCGGCCGCCGGCATTGATCCGCGGTCCGAGCAGGAAGCCGAGATGGTAGGTGTTGGGCGGCTGGTTGAGGCCGGCGGCATCGGCGAGCGCCCTGAGGCCCGGATTGCGCCGGCCGCGCATGACCTTCAGCCCTTGCGTGACATAGGCCCGGTTGAGGCCCTCGAGGGGAACGACGTCGCAGACGGTCGCGAGGGCGACGAGATCGAGCCATTCCATGAGCGGCGGCTCGGGGGCCGACTTGTAGTGGCCGCGGGCCCGCAGTGCGCGCGCTGTCGCGACCAGCGCCAGGAAGACGACCCCTGCCGCGCAGAGCGTGCCCTCACCCGAGACGTCGTCCTGGCGGTTCGGATTGACCACGGCGGTCACGTCGGGGAGGCGCTCGTCGGCCTGATGATGGTCGATGACGACGACATCTGCGCCGGCCTCGCGCGCGACGGCGAGGGCCTCGAAGCTGGTGGTGCCGCAGTCGACGGTGAGGATCAGGCGGGCGCCGTCCTCGGCGAGCTGGCGGATCGCCTGCGGATTGGGGCCATAGCCCTCGAACAGGCGATCGGGAATGTAGATGCGGGGGGCGAGGCCGTGATGGGCGAGAAAGCGATGGACGAGGGCGGAGGCGCAGGCGCCGTCGACGTCATAGTCGCCGAAGATCGCCACCTGCTCGCGTGCGAGGATGGCGCCGGCAATGCGGCCGGCGGCCTTCTCCATGTCGGTCAGCCGCGACGGGTCGGGCATCAGCGCCTTCAGCGTCGGATTGAGCAGCACCGGCACGTTGTCGAGGGTGGCGCCACGGGCGGTGATGACGCGGGCGAGGACGTCGGGCAGCCCGTGCCGCTGGGCGATGGCGGTCGCGAGGTTGAGGCCGGCCGTGTCGAGGCGGCTCGACCAGGCCTGGCCTTTGGCCGAGCAGGCGACACCGAGATAGTGCTCCCCCGCTCCCTCGGTCATCGCCGGCCGCCGTGCTGCCTGTGCCATGGCCCCCATTCCCCCTGCTTGCCGCCGGTCCGGATCGCCGAAGGCGTACCGCTCGACCAGAAGCGCTCATAGGCCGATTCGGTGGCGGGGCCGGGGCGCGGAGGCGATTTCCCCAGATGAGGACTTGGATCAGGAGCTGGATAAAGAGCGGGCGCGGCCGGGCTGACTGCCTCGCCGCGCCTCCTTCAGCCCTGCGCGCTCGGGAAGCCGTGGCGGGCCTTGATCCAGCGCACGGTGCGCGTCGCCGAGCGCATGACGACGGTCTCGGTGGTGATGGTGCCGGCGCTGAACTTGACGCCGTCGAGCAGATTGCCGTCGGTCACGCCGGTCGCGGCGAAGAAGACGTCGCCCGAGGCGAGCTCCATCATCGAGTATTTGCGCTTGATGTCGGAGATGCCGATGGCGGCGGCGCGCTTCAGGTCGTCGTCCTTCATCGGATAGAGCCGGCACTGGATCTGGCCGCCGATGCAGCGCAGCGCCGCGGCTGCGAGCACACCTTCAGGGGCGCCGCCGACACCGAAATAGATGTCGATACCGGTCTCCTGCGAGTTCGTCGTGTTGATGACGCCGGCGATATCGCCGTCGCCGATGAGGGTGACGCCGGCTCCCGTCTTCCTCACCTCCTCGATCAGTTTGGCATGGCGCGGGCGGTCGAGGATGCAGGCGGTGATGTCGGAAGGGGCGACGCCCTTGGCGCGCGCCAGGGCGGCGATGTTCTCGGCCGGCGACATGTCGAGATCGACGGTGTTGTCGGGATAGCCCGGACCGATGGCGATCTTGTCCATGTAGATGTCGGGGGCGTGCAGCAGCGTGCCGCGCTCGGCGATGGCGAGCACCGCCAGCGAGTTCGGCAGGTTCTTGGCGCAGATCGTCGTGCCCTCGAGCGGATCGACGGCGATGTCGACGGCCGGACCGTTGCCGGTGCCGACCTCCTCGCCGATGAAGAGCATGGGCGCCTCGTCGCGCTCGCCCTCGCCGATCACGACGCGGCCCTTGATGTCGAGACGGTTGAGCTCGCGGCGCATGGCATCGACTGCGGCCTGGTCGGCGGCCTTCTCGTTGCCGCGTCCGCGCAGACGGGCCGCCGCGATCGCGGCCTGCTCGGTCACGCGCACGATCTCGAGCGTCAGCGCACGGCTCAGGCCCTGTCCGCTCTTGCCGTCGGTCATGTTCCACCCCTCTCGATTCGCCGAAATCCCTCGGGCGGCTCTTATCACAGTTTCTCGATCCGGATCATCTGGGGCTTGCCGTCCACATGGCCGTCGGCCTCGATCTTCTCGAGCGCCGAGCGGATCGCTGCCTCGGAGGTCTCGTGGGTGATCATGACGACGGGGACGGGCACGCCCGAGGCGACGGCGTCGCCGGTCGGCAGGGCGCGGCGATCGGGCCGGCGCTGCACGATCGAATCGAGCGAGACGCGATGCTCGGCCATGCGGCCGGCGATGGCGGCGAAGGCGCCATGGCGGTCGAAGACCGAGAGACGGACGTAATAGCCGCCCTCATGGGCGCGCAACTGCGCCTGCTCGTAGGGCTTCAGGCTGGCGGTCGGCCGGGCGAAAGCGGGCGAGCGGTCGCCCTTCAGGATGTCGACGAGGTCTGCGACGACCGAGGAGGCGGTGGCGCGCTCGCCGGCGCCGGGGCCGACCAGCGTCAGGGCGCCGACATAGTCGCCGTCGATGGCGACGCAATTGGTGACGCCGTTGACCTCGGCGATGGCGGAGCCGGCCGGCACCATGGCCGGGTGGACGCGCTGCTCGATGCCGCTGTCGGTGCGCTTGGCGACGCCGAGCAGCTTGATGCGGTAGCCGAGCTCGTCGGCCGCCTCGATGTCGGCGCGGCTGATGCCCTCGATGCCCTCGACATAGATGTCATCGACCGCCGGATGGGTGCCGAATGCGAGACTGGTGAGGAGCGCGAGCTTGTGGGCGGTGTCGAAGCCGCCGACATCGAAGGTCGGGTCGGCCTCGGCATAGCCCTTGGCCTGGGCCTCTTTCAGCACGTCGGCGAAGTCGCGCCCCTCGGAGCGCATCAGGGTCAGGATATAGTTGCAGGTGCCGTTCAGGATGCCGTAGACGCGGTCGATCCGGTTGGCGAGAAGCGACTCGCCGAGCGCCTTGATGACCGGGATGCCGCCGGCCACCGCGGCCTCGAAGCGCAGCGCCACCCCCTTCTCCTCGGCGAGGGCGGCGAGGGCTCTGCCATGGCGGGCGAGCAGGGCCTTGTTGGCGGTGACGACGTGCTTGCCCGCGCCGAGCGCCGCCTCGACGGCGGCCCGCGCCGGCCCCTCGTCGCCGCCGATCAACTCGACGAGGACGTCGATGGCCGGATCGCGGGCGAGGGCCACCGGGTCGGCGACGAAGCGATAGGGCGTAAGGTCGATGCCGCGGTCCTTGCGGGCATCGCGGGCGCTGACGGCGACGATCTCGACGGCGCGGCCGGTGCGCTGGCCGATCTCGGACCCATGCTCGGCGATCAGCCGCACGACGCCCCTGCCGACGGTGCCGAGCCCGGCGATGCCAAGCCTCAAGGGCTCGCTCATGACTGCCTCCACGATAGACGACCGGCCCGATCCCGGTCCGGGCAGCATGCTCGCCGCCGCTGTCGCCGGGCCGCGCCGCAGCCGCCGTCCTTATGCCGTGTTTCGCCGAGGAGGGCGAGCCCCGGCGTCGTCAAGCGGGCGGATGATCCGTCAGACCCCACGAGATCGCGGGGCGTCCGGCCGGAGGATGGCCGCATCGTCTCACGCCGCATCGTCTCGAGCGGAGATCGGGGGGAGAGCCCAACGAGGACGAATGCCGCGCGAGAGGCCATGCCCTCGACGCCATGGCCGGCTCACTCGGCTGTGGCGGCTCACTCGCTGCTGTCGCCGGAGGCGGGGCGGGTCTTTGCCGGAACCACCGTGGTCGCGAACACCGTGGTGCTGCCGGGCGTGCCGGAGGAGACCTCGTTCTGCGCCTTGGCCGAGGAGAGATCGGCGATGGCCGCCTTCTGCTCCTCGCTCGAGAGCGTCTTGGAGCCGAAGATGTCGAGGCTCGGCAGCTTGGGATAAGGGATCTCCGGGCCGGTCGAGCAACCCGCGAGCGTGAACGCCGCCAGGACGGCGCCCCCCACACCGGATATGGCTCTCGATCGTCTCACCTGACCCGTCCCGAAACACGGCCGACTTGGGCAGACCGGCTTGCCGGCCCGCCAGCGACCCCTCGCCTTTGCGCACGCTTTGGCGACCACAGCCACCGGCAATCGAGCGATCTCTCGGCGGCCTCTGGCAGATTCGTCATTCTCTATACCACGGATCGCGTCGTGCTGCACCGCACATCGTCTGGCCTCTTGGAAGGCATTTCACGAGCATGCGACCACAATTCCGCCACGATCGGAGCCGCCGCGGTCGGGCCCGTCGCAGACGCCGGATCAACCCTCTCAGACTAAAAAATAGGCGTGCTGGCTTGCGGTCGCGTGATAGGAGAGGCACATTCCCGTCGAAACCGAGCGTTTGCCGCGCGTGCCCGATTTTGCGGCGCAGCAACGGCCCCCTCCAACGCGGTCACGAGCCCCATGCAAGAACGCACCAAGTCTTCTGCCAGCCGTGAGCCCGGTGCCGGCAAGGAGCCGCAGCAGTTCCACGGCTACCAGGTGCAGGATCCCGAGGCCTTCACGCACAACATGCTGCGCCTGATCGAGGAGGGCGGCAAAGTCTTCTCCGGTCTCGTCGAGCGCAACGGCAGCGGTCCGTTCTCCAATGCGAGCGAATCCAACGAGGCCGCCCGGGCGCTCGGCGAGGTGGCGAGCCGCTGGATGCGCGATCCCCAGCGCCTCGCCGAGGCGCAAGGCGAGCTCTATCGCAGCTATGTCGAGCTGTGGAGCCGCTCCTTGAAGAAGATGCTCGGCGAGGATGTCGAGCCGGTCGCCGTGCCCGAGACCGGTGACAACCGCTTCAAGGATCCCGACTGGACGGCCAATCCGTTCTTCGATTTCTGGAAGCAGGCCTATCTCATCACCTCGCGCTGGGCGGAGGATCTCGTCGAGCACGCCGAAGGCCTCGACGAGCGGACCCGCCAGCGCGCCGATTTCTACATGCGCCAGATCGCGACGGCGACCTCGCCCTCGAATTTCGCCTTCACCAATCCGGAAGTGCTGCGCGAGACGATGTCGTCGAACGGCGAGAACCTCGTGCGCGGCATGCACAATCTCGCCGAGGACATGACGAAGTCGGGCGATCTCCTGAAGATCAGCCAGACCGACGTCACCGCCTTCGAGGTCGGCCGCAATCTCGCGGTCACGCCCGGCAAGGTGGTGTTCCAGAACGATCTCCTGCAGCTCATCCAGTACACGCCGACGACGCCGAGCGTGCACAAGGTGCCCCTGCTGATCGCGCCGCCCTGGATCAACAAGTTCTACATCCTCGACCTGCAGCCCTCGAAGTCCTTCGTCAAATATGCGGTCGACCAGGGCTTCACGGTGTTCGTCATCTCCTGGGTCAACCCGGACGAGCGCCTCGCGGCCAAGACCTTCGAGGACTACATGCACGAAGGGCTGATCGACGCGGCGGCGGCGGTGCAGAAGGTGACGGGCGAGCCGAAGTGCAATGTGCTCGGCTATTGCGTCGGCGGCACGCTGCTCGGCACGACGCTCGCCTGGCTCGCCGCCAGCGGCGCACCCAATCCGTTCGCCTCGGCGACCTTCCTCACCGCCCAGGTCGATTTCTCCAAGGCCGGCGACCTGCTCGTCTTCATCGACGACGCCCAGTTGAAGGCGCTGGAAGAGATGATGGCCGAACGCGGCTTCCTCGACGGCTCGCGCATGGCCAACGTCTTCAACATGCTGCGGCCGCGCGACCTGATCTGGCCCTACATCGTCAACAACTACATGCTCGGCAAGAAACCGTTCCCGTTCGACCTGCTCTACTGGAACCAGGATTCGACGCGGATGCCGGCGGCCAATCACGGCTTCTACCTGCGCGAGTTCTATTACGAGAACCGGCTGGCGCGCGGCCTCATGGAGCTTTCGGGCGAGCGGCTTGACCTGTCCAAGGTCGATCTGCCGATCTATGAGCTCGCCACCCGCGAGGACCACATCGCGCCGGCCCAGTCGGTCTATATCGGCGCGCGGATGTTCGGCGGCGATGTCCGCTACGTGCTGGCGGGCTCGGGCCATATCGCCGGCGTCGTCAATCCGCCCGACAAGCAGAAATACCAGTACTGGACCAATGCGCATCTGCCGGCGACGCTGGACGACTGGCTGGCGGCGGCCAAGGAGAATCCGGGCTCGTGGTGGCCGGACTGGATCTCCTGGCTTTCGGCGCAGTCGGGCGAGAAGGTGCCGGCGCGCGACCCGGAGAAGGGTGGCCTCCCGGTCATCGAGGACGCGCCCGGCAGCTATGTCCGCGCCAAGGCGTGAGCAGTCGGGGCGAGGGCGAGATGCAATGACCAATCTTCCGGCGCTCGCCTTCGACCATATCGCCATCGCCGCAACGACGCTCGAAGAGGGCGTGGCGTTCTGCCGTGAGCGGCTCGGTGTCACCGTGCCGGCAGGCGGGCGGCATCCGATCATGAACACGCACAATGCGGTGATGAGCCTCGGGGAGGGAGTTTATCTCGAGGTGATCGCCATCGACCCGGAGGCGGGCCCGTCTGAGCGGCCGCGCTGGTTCGGGCTCGACGATGCGAACCTCAAGGCGCGGCTCGCGGCCGAGGGGCCGCTGCTGGTCGCCTGGATCGTCCGCTCGGTGAACGTGGCGGCGACGGTCGCGGCGAGCCCGGTCGATCTCGGGACGGTCCGGCAGATGTCGCGGGGCGATCTCAGATGGCAGATCGCGGTCCGCGACGACGGGGCGGTGCCGATGGCGGGCCTCTTTCCGATCGTGATCGAATGGCCGCCCGGCCCGCATGTCTCGACGCGGATGGCCGATCTCGGGATCCGGCTCGAGAAGGTGATCGTGCGGAGCGGCGCGCCGGCGGCGCTGCGTCAGTCGCTCGCGGCGATCGGTGCTGAGGATCTCGTCGAGGTGGCGGCGATGAAGCGGGGCGCGGCGCCGCTCGAGGCGGTGTTTCAGCTTCCGGACGGGCGGACCGCCTCGCTCACCGGCGGTGGCACGCCCTCAGACGCCGACCGCTGCGGCGGCTGAGGCGGGTCGTCACCGTTTCTCCCACCTCGCTCCATGAGGTTGCGCCGCCGACCGCCCGCGCACTCCCCACTTGAGGCGAGCGCGCAGGCGGCAGTGCCGGCTCGTCATCAGGCCGCCTCGCGGCGCAGCGGCTGGGCCATGCAGTGGACGCCGCCGCCGGCCCAGGTGAACATGGTCATGTCGGGATCGAGCACCTCGAAGCCGGCGGCCCGGAGTTTCTTGTTGAGGTCCTTGGCGCCGGCGGTCGAGAGGATGCGGTCCTTGCCGAGTGCAACGACGTTGCAGCCGAGTGCCATGGTCTCCTTGAAGGTCGCGGGGATGATCTCGATCTTGCGCGCCTTCAGCCACTCGATCACGTCGTCCTCGGTGGTATCGAGGCAGACGGCGGCGCAATGCTCGTTGAGCATGCAGACCATCAGATCGATATGGACGTAGAACTGGTCGATCGGCGCCCATTTGATCTCGAAGCCTTCCGCCTCGAACCAGCCGGCGATCTGCTTGGCCGCGACATGCTCGGAGCGGTGGTCGGTATAGCCGAGCAGCACGGCCTTGTGGCCGATCATGTTGAAGTCGCCGCCCTCGAAATTGCCCGACGAGACGAGGTCGTAGATCGGGATGCCGTTCTCGATGTAGAAGCGCATGCAGGCGGCGTACTCGCCGCGCCGGCGGGGATTGGCCATCTGGCAGATGACGGCGCCGTAGGGGGTCATGAAGGACGAGTCGCGGGCATAGACCTGATAGGGATTGTACTCGTCGAGCGGCAGGAAATGGGTGGTGACGCCGGCCTCGTGGTAGGCCTCGACCATCTCGCGATGCTGGCGCATGGCGACCTGCTTGTCGAACTGGTAGCCGCGGCGCAGCGTGTCGCGCACCAGAGCCGACCAAGCGGCGTTCTCCTCGCCCATCCAGCGGAAGCCCTCGGCCGGGCCGAGCAGCACGTCGGTCAGCGTGCCGGCCTCCGAGCGCATGCCCCATTTCTCGAGGAGCGGCGTGCCACCGCCCTCGACGCGGGCGCGCAGCGGCACCGGGCCGGTGGCCTTCGCCGCCCCGGACGCCGTCTTCGCAGCCCCTGCCTTGCCGTTCCTGACCGTCTTGCCAGCCATCTCGATCCCTCGTCTTCCATCGGCCGCTGGGAGCGCGGCCCCTCGTCTCGCCCTGTCGGAAAAGCTATCGAACGAAGCACATTCGCCAGCAAGAGGGCGCCGGGGCCGCGCGCTCTGCTGCGGGCGCATGGCTGGCGCTCCAGGTGCTCGCCCCCTGTCGGTGGCCGGTCCCGGCGCGTCGCAGCGGCCCCAAGCGGGTCAGTTGCCGGCGCTCTCCATGCGGCGGGTCTTCAGCACGTCCTCCAGCCAGCCGACCTGCATCTCCGGCACCGACTTCAAGAGGAGATCCGTATAGTCGTCGAAGGGCGGGGCGAGCACCTCCGCCTTCGGCCCGAAGCGCACGACCTTGCCGCGATAGAGCACACAGACGCTGTCGGCGATGGCACGGACAGTGGCAATGTCGTGGGTGATGAACAGATAGGAGACCTTGGTCTCGGCCTGCAGGCGCAACAGCAGCTTCAGGATGCCGTCGGCGACCAGGGGATCGAGCGCGGAGGTCGGCTCGTCGCAGATGATGAGACGCGGCTCGGCGGCGAGCGCGCGGGCGATGCAGACGCGCTGCTTCTGACCGCCCGAAAGCTCGGCGGGGTAGCGGTCGAGGAATTTGCGGCCGAGCTCGATCTGCTCGAGCAGCTCGCTGACGCGGGCGTCGCGCTCGCGCCCCGACAGGCCGAAATAGAAATCGAGAGGCCGGCCGATGATCTCGCGCACCTTCTGTCGCGGATTAATCGCGACGTCGGGCATCTGGTAGATCATCTGCAGGACGCGAAGCTGCTCCTTGCTCCGGTCGGCGAGCCGCGGCGGCAGGTTCTGGCCCTGGAAGCGGATGACGCCCTTCCTCGGCGGCAGGAGCCCGGTGATGACGCGCGCCATGGTCGATTTGCCGGAGCCCGACTCGCCGACGATGGCGAGCGTCTGTGCCTGGGGCAGGAACACCGTCACGTCGTGCAGCACGGTCAGCGCGTTGCCATAGGCCGCCGTCACGCCGTCGACGAAGAGGAGCGGCTCGCGGGCAAGACCATTGCCCTCGGTCTTGTGGATCTGGCGGATGCCGACGAGATCGCGGGTGTACTCCTCCTTGGGGCGGCTGATGATGTCGTCGGTGGCGCCGAGCTCGACCATGCGGCCATGACGCAGCACCATGATCTCGTCGGCGATCTGGGCGACGACGGCGAGGTCGTGGGTGATGTAGAGGGCGGAGGCGCCCTCGGCATGGATGGCGTTCTTGATGGCGACCAGCACGTCGATCTGCGTCGTGACGTCGAGCGCAGTGGTCGGCTCGTCGAACACGACGAGCGAGGGGCGGGGCGCGAGCGCCATCGCCGTCATGATGCGCTGGAGCTGGCCGCCCGAGACCTGATGGGGATAGCGGTTGCCGATATTCTCAGGGTCGGGCAGGCCGAGCCGGCCGAACAGCTCGATGGCGCGCGCGACCGCCTCCTCGCGCGTCATCAGGCCATGGGCGAGCGAGGCCTCGACCACCTGGTCGATCAGGCGGTGGGCCGGATTGAAGGCGGCGGCCGCCGATTGTGCGACATAGGCGATGCGGCGGCCGCGCAGACGGATCTGCTCGCTCTGCGAGAGCTTGCGGATGTCGGTGCCTTCGAAATAGATCTCGCCGCCGGTGATGCGGCAGCCGGGCCGGGCAAAGCCCATGGCGGCAAGGCCGATGGTCGACTTGCCGGCGCCCGATTCGCCGATGAGCCCGAGCACGCGGCCGCGCACCAGCTTCACGTCGACGCCCTTGACGATCTGCGACCAGACGTCGTCGCTCTGGCCCTCGATCCTCAGCCCGCGAATGTCGAGCAGGACATCCTCGGCGGCGCCTGTGGCGGAGGCCGCCTTGCCGTTCATGCTAGTGCTCATCGCGCAGTCCGCTCGTCTTGTGCAGGAACCAGTCGACGACGAAGTTCACCGCCACCGTCAGCAGCGCGATGGCGCCGGCGGGCAGCAGCGGCGTCACGTTGCCGTAGGTGATGAGGGTCGCGTTCTCGCGCACCATCGAGCCCCAGTCGGCGGTCGGCGGCTGGATGCCGACACCGAGGAAGGAAAGCGCGCTGATCGTCAGGAAGACGAAGCAGAAGCGCAGGCCGAACTCGGCGACGAGCGGCGGCAGCACGTTCGGCAGGATCTCGCGCCGCATGATCCAGGCGAGCCGCTCGCCGCGCAGCCGTGCCGCCTCGACGAAATCCATGACGACGACGTTCATCGCCACGGCGCGCGACAGGCGGAAGACGCGGGTCGAGTCGAGAATGGCGATGATGATGATCAGGTTCAGCACCGAGGAGCCGAAGATCGAGAGCAGCATCAGCGCGAAGATCAGCGAGGGGATCGCCATCAGCACGTCGACGGCGCGGCTGAGGATCTGGTCGAACCAGCCGCCGCGGACGGCGGCGAGAATGCCGAGCCCGCCACCGATGGCGAAGGAGAGCAGCGTGGTGGCGACGGCGATGCCGATGGTGTTGCGGGCGCCGTAGATCAGCCTCGTCAGCATGTCGCGGCCGAGCTGATCGGTGCCGAGCAGGAACTCCGAGCCGGTCGGCTCGAAAGTGACCCAATAGGGAATGGGGCCGAGCCAGCTCCAATGGGGGATATAGGCCCAGTTGGCGTAGGGCGTGTCGAAGACCTGCGACTCGCCGTAGGGCGCCACCCAATGGGCGAACAGCGCGACGAACAGATAGGCGAAGATCACCAGCATGCCGAACCAGGCGGTGAGCGGCGCCTTGCGTAGCTCGCGGAGGACTAGAGAGATCGTCGAGCGCTCGCCGTCCGCGCCCGCGCGCTCCTCGATCGATGGCGTGGTCGTCGTCATCTCGGGTGCAGGATCCTCGGATTGGTCACGATGGCGATGATGTCCGCCGTCAGGTTGAGCATGATGTAGGTGCCCGCGAAAATGAGGGCGCAGGCCTGGACGACCGGGATGTCGCGCGAGGTCACGCTGTCGACCATGAGCTGGCCGATGCCGGGATAGACGAACACCACCTCGACGACGACGACGCCGACCACCAGATAGGCGAGATTGAAGGCGATGACATTGACGATCGGCGCCCAGGCGTTGGGCAGCGCGTGCTTCAGGATCACCTCGCGATTGGGGATGCCCTTGAGGCGCGCCATCTCGATATAGGGGCTCGCCAGCAGGTTGATGAGCGCGGCACGGGTCATGCGCATCATATGCGCGACGATGACGAGGGTCAGCGTCATCACCGGCAGCGCGATCCTCGAGATGCGCTCGAGGAGCGGCGTGTCGGCGCTGACATTGGCGAGCGAATAGAAGATCGGGTACTTCACCGCGAGAAACAGCATCAGCATGTAGGCGACGAAGAACTCGGGGAACGAGATCGTCGTCAGCGTCAGGGCGTTGACCGTGCGGTCATAGAGACTGTTGCGGTAGAGGGCGGCGGTGATGCCGAGGAACAAGGCCAGCGGCACGGCGACGAGCGCGGTCACGCCGGCGAGGAAGAGCGTGTTCCACAGCCGTGGCTCGATGATGCCGGCGACGGTGCGCTTGTAGCCGGCGCGCGCAGCGTAGGACGAGCCGAAGTCGCCTTGGACCGCGTTGGTGATCCAATCGACATAGCGCTCGATCGGCGGGCGATCGAGGCCGATCTCGTGCTGGAAGGCCTTCACCGTCTCGGGGGTCGCCGACTGGCCGAGAATGGCCTTGGCGAAATCGCCCGGCAGCATCTCGACTGCCGAGAAGATGATGATCGAGACGACGAAGAGTGTGACCAGGGCCAGCGCCAGACGCTGGACCACGGTCCGCAAGATGGGGTGCATTCGCCGCATCCCTCGTTATGGTTTGCTCCCTTTGGTGCCATAGTCGGCCAAAAGGTGATGAAAGGCCACCATAAAATCGGCCGAATGGCAAATGGGCCGCCCTAAGGCGGCCCATCCGTCACAGCCTCGAGTGCCGGGAAACGCCGTCTCCCGGCGCTTCGATCAGCTCTCGAACCACCAGCGCTCGGCGATGCGGGCGCCGTCCTGCGGCCAGTTCACCGCGTACTTCTCGGGATGCGCGAGCTTGGCCGAATGCGCGTCCACATAGGAGTTGAAGACGAGGTTGATGAGGCCGCCGTCGTCGTGGACGAGCTGCTGCATCTCCGCATACATGGCGGCGCGCTTGGTGTCGTCCGTCTCGGCGCGGGCGATGAGCAGGAGCTCGTTGAAGCGCGGATTCTTCCAGAACGTGTCGTTCCAGGCCGCATCCGCCGCATAGGCCGTCGTGAACATCCAGTCGCAAGTCGGACGGCCGCCCCAGTAGGAGCCGCAGAACGGCTTCTTCTGCCAGACATTGTCCCAGTAGCTGTCGTCGGCCTCGCGGATGACGTTGATGTCGATGTTGCAGGCCTTGGCATGCTCCTGCCACAGCACCGCCGAGTCGACGCAGCCGGCGAAGGCGGCATCGGCGACCGAGAGGTCGATCTTCAGGCTGTCGAGGCCGGCCTTCTTCAGATAGGCCTTGGCCTTGTCGGGGTCGTAGGTGTGCTTGGGCTCGGGATCGACGCCGAACTTGACCGCCATGGCGATCGGATTGTCGTTGCCGACGGTGCCGTGACCCTGGAACACCTTCTTGACGATGTCCTCGCGGTTCAGCGGTGCTTCAGCGCCAGGCGGACATTGACGTCGTCGAAGGGCTTGGTCTCCACGTTCATGACGTAGACGTAGTGGCCGTAGCCCGCCTGCTCGAAGATCTTGACGTTCGGGTTCTGCGCGAGCAGGCCGAGGGTCTTCAGGTCGCAGCGGTCGATATAGTCGACCTCGCCCGAGGTCAGCGCGTTGGTGCGGGCGGCGACGTCCTTGATCGAGAGGACCTCGACATTGTCGAACCAGACGGGCTTGTAGTAGTTCGGGTTGCGCTTGAAGGTGGCCTTAACGCCCGGATCGAACTTCTCGAGGATGAAGGCGCCGGTGCGGATGCCCGACTGCCAGTCGACCTTGCCGTCCTTCGCCGGCATGATCGGGATGTGATAGTCGCTGACGAGGTAGGGGAAGTCGGCATTGCCGGCCTCGAGCTCGAAGACCACCGTGTCGGGGCCGTCGGCCTTGATCGAGGTGACGGGCTTCAGCAGCGACTTGGCCGGCGATTTCGAATCCTCGGTGCGGTGATGGGCGTAGGAGGCGAGGACGTCGTCGGCGGTGACCGTCTTGCCGTCGTGGAAGGTGACGCCCTTGCGGATCTTGAAGACCCATTTCTTGGCGCCGTCGGAGGGCTCCATCGACTCGGCGAGATCGGGAACGGCGCTGCCGTCGGGCGCGATCTCGGTCAGGCTGTTGGCCAGCGTGCCCCACATCGCCATCAGGGTGAACTGGTCGGGATAGGTGGCGGGATCGAGCGAGTCGGTCGTGGCGCCATGGCCGAGGCCGATGCGGAACGTGCCACCCTTCTTGGGCTCGGCGCGGGCGATGCTGCTGAACATGGTGTTCGCCGTGGTGGCGGCGACGCCCATGGAGACCGCGCCGACGATGAATTCGCGGCGGTTGAGCTTGCCGAGGCGGGCAAGCAGCGTCAGGCGACTGATATCGGACATGAGTTGGCATTCCTCCCTTTGCGTGGCCCGGGCGACGAGCGGAACGCCCGAGGCCTACAGGTTAGCGACGAAATGCGGCAAAGCCTAGTGGAGCGAATTCGACAGCCGAGTTCCGGTTTCCGCCGGGTTCGTTCTCAGCCACCAAATTCAAACATCTCACCAGGTTCAAGGGCTTGCTGGCGGCTCTGGCGATTCCGGCATTGGCTCGCGCAGGTTCTGAAGGGGCAAGCAGATGTCGCAATCGAACCACCGGCAGGCAAGACCACGATCGGATCGACGATTCCTGCCCGGAGGCAGTGCGGAGTTTCCGGCGGGCCTGCGCCTGCATGGTTAGCCAAGAAGCGCCGGCGGAGCCATCGCATTCCCTAAATGAACGCGGACAGTTTTGCTTATGATGGAGCGAAGGGCCGGGTTCGCCGCTGCGGGCGGGCCGCTTTCGGGTTGTCGCGGCTCAACCGCCGGAGCCGCTCTGAAGACGCTCGCGCCAGCCGTCCTCTGCCCGGCAGAACCCCGCCTGGTCGAGCTTGGTGCGGATGGTGTCGACGAGCTTGAGGCCCGGCCCCGACAGTCGCGGATGCTTGTAGCAAAGGCCGATGCGGATGGGTTCGAGGGGCGGGAAGCCGTCGCTCTCGCCGAGCACGCGCATGCCGGGGGCCATGGTTCCGCGCGTGAGCGCGGAGACGCCGAGCCCGGCCTCGACGGCGCGCTGGAGCCCGGAGATGCCGGGGCTCGAATAGGCGATGCGCCAACGCCGCCGTGTCGCCTGGAGCGCAGTGATCATGCGTTGGCGGTACTCGCAGCCCTCGGGATGGGCGACGAGGGGGAGGGGGTCACGCGTCTCGACGCCCTTGCCCTCGGCCACTGCCCAGACCGGTTCCTCGACCCAGACCCGGGAGAGATAGGGCGAGCCCGGCCGGCCGATGATGGCGACCGCGATATCGATCTCGTCGCCCGCCAGCATGTCGAGGACGCGCGAGGAGAGCTCGCAGCGGATCTCGATCTCGGCATTGGGATTGGCGCGGGAAAAGTCGGTGACCACCGTTTGCAGGAAGGCCACCGCATAGTCGAGCGGCAGTCCGATCCGCAGGGCGGAGGAGGCCTGGTTGCGCTCGAAATTGGCGACCGCCTCGTCGTTCAGCCGCAGCAGCTCGCGGGCATAGGTGACGAGCAGCTCGCCTTCGCCGGTGAGGCGCAGATGGCGGCCCTCGATATTGATGAGGCGGGTGGCGAGCAGTTCTTCCAGGCGGCGCATCTGCAGGCTGACCGCCGGCTGGGTGCGGCCGAGGGCGACGCCGGCCTTGGTGTAGCCGCCGAGGTCGACGACGGTGACGAAGGTGCGCAGGAGATCGATCGGCAGGTTGAGGATGCGCATGCCGGGTTCACTCCGGACGCCACGACGCCGGGGCCGAGCCTTCGCCCCCGCCGGCAAGCCTAGAGCATGTCCGTCCTCGTTGAAATCGGTTCGACCGGCCCGGTTCTTCGCGGTCGCTGACGGCCCGCGCGAGGTCGGCCGCGGCTTGGACCGCGATCGCAAGGACGGGCGGCCCTGCCGGTGCGCCCGCGCATAGCCGCGACACCGACGGGCGATGTTAACCATCCGGCAATTCCCGCCCCGGAAACTGACCGCCCAACCCCCGATTCGTTCGAGCCGCGGACACAGGGACCAGCGCACCATGGCCGTCGCCAGCGATCACATCGACAGGTCAGAGCGGTCCGGGGTGCCGCCGCAGCTCATCATCGTCGCCGGCGTCGCGCTCAACGGCTTTGCCGTGCTGATCGCCGAATCCTGGCAGGCCGAAAGCGGCCCTTCACTCCTCCTCGGCATCAGCCCGTTCGAGCTCATCGCGCTCGGCGTCGCGCTCGTTCTGCTGCGGCCCGGCCTGATGGCGACAGCTCCGGCCACGATCGGCGTTGCGGAGGTGCTGCTGGCCGCCGCCATGCTGATCCCGAGCTCGACGGCGGCATGGAGCGCGCTCGCCGGCTATGGGGCATGGCTCGCGCTCCGCCACGACGGCGACGGCCGCAAGGGCGCGCTGATCCTCGTTCTCCTCGCGCTCGCCTCGCTCTGGTCGGGGGTCGGCATCAGGCTCGTCGGCGATGCCGTGACACTCGCCGAGGCGCGGCTCATCCATGCGCTGATGGGGCTCGCCGGCCTCGACACGCCACTTGCTGGGACGGCAATCGGTCCGCCCGATCAGCATCATGTGGTGCTGATGCCGGCCTGCACCTCGCTACAGGTGCTGCCCAAGGCGCTGCTCGGGCTCGTCGCGCTGGCGCTGGGGCTCGGACAGGTCTCGCATCTCCGGCTCGCGCTGGCAGGCGGGCTGCTCGCCCTCGTGGTGGTGCTCGCGAACTCCGCCCGCGTCGCGGTGATGACGTTCTCGCTCGAGCACTTCCACCTCGCGCACGGCGCGGTCGGCTCCAACATCTTCGACGTCGTCGCGGCGCTGTCGGTGTTCGCCGGGGCCTCTCTGGCGGTGCGGCGATGAGATGGCCCGGCGGAGTGCGAACGGGGATGCTGCTGGTCGTCGTGACGGCAGGCTTCGGGCTGAAGATCGGCCGCTATCTGAGTGAACCGGGCATGGGGCCGAGCGCCGCCGAGGCGGAGGTGGTGGCGCTGTTCGCATCTGAGGGCTGGCGCGTCGTTCCCCATGACGGGGTCGAGGAGCGCGAAAGTCTCTCCATCCTCTTCGAGAAGCCCGGCTGTCCCCGCCCGGTCCACGTGCTGCTCGCGGCCGACGCGGGCACGGGGGCGAAGGCTGGCCGGCCTTTCGTCGAGATCGGTGCGGTCGAGGTGTCGCCAGAGGGATCCTGCCGGTCGCCCCTCTTCGACGCGGCGGCGGACGCGGACAATTGAGCGGATCGCTCGGTAGAAGCCCTGGCATTCCCGCCGGCGGGCCTTGCGCGCGGCCGGCGGCATCCTTGCTCCATGCACCCGTCATGCCCGCCCAAGCAAGGCCTTAGGGCTTTGTTCATGCCGGGAGATTAATGTCCTCGAGCGGTTGCGAGCAAAATTACCGCTCAATGCCAAATACCGATGCCGCGGATTGGTGACGTTCCGCCGCGGCCCAGAACAATGCGGGAGCGCTTCGGGCGCTGAACCGCTCAGCCGAGGAGAGAAGGCGATGAACGTCGTGCGCATCCTGACAGTCGCAGCGACGATGGCCACGCTCGTCGTCGTCGTCGACCACGCCTCGGCATTCGGGGTGTTCAATCCGCCCGGGCGCGGTGGCGGCGGCCCGGTGGCAGGCGGCGGAGGCGGTGGCGGCGGCACCGGCGGCGGCAGCACGGGCGGTGGCGGTCAAGGCGCTCCGATCCCGCTGCTCGGTGCGACGGCCCTCGGCCAGGCGGTGGCGCTGGGAGGTGGCGTGCTGATGTGGCGGCGCCGGCGCAAGGCTCGCGGCAGCGAGCAGCAGCCGGGTGGCCCTGGCGCCGACTCGCAGATCCGCTGACGGTCACGACGGCCCTCGAAGCGGCCGGGGGCTCGGCCGGGACGCCGTTCTCCTTTCGAGCGATCCGGTGCAGCGCCGGCATGCTACCGGCAGTGTGCCGGCCGGCGAGACATTTGCCAGATCATCGACGCCGAAGCCTCGGCGAGGCGCAGCGGTGACCAGCGCCGGACCGGCGAGCCGTCGCCGCCGTCCCTCAAGGCTCCGGGCATCGCACTGCCGCCGTCACGCCGGCGCGCCCTCGAGGATCGCCGCCACGCCCATGCCACCGGCGGTGCAGATCGAGATGAGGCCGCGCTCGCCCGGCCGGCCGGCGAGCTGCTTGGCGAGCAGGCCGAGAATGCGCCCGCCGGTCGCCGCGAAGGGATGGCCATAGGCGATCGAGGAGCCCTTCACATTCAGCTTCGCCCGGTCGATGGCGCCGAGCGGAGCGTCGCGGCCGATGACGCGGCGGCAGTATTCGGGGTCCTCCCAGGCTTTCAATGTGCAGAGCACCTGGGCGGCGAAGGCCTCGTGGATCTCGTAGAGCTGGAAATCCTGCAGCGTCATGCCGACCCGGTCGATCATGCGTGAAACGGCGATCGCCGGTGCCATCAGCAGCCCCTCGCCGGCGACGAAGTCGATGCCGGCGGTCTGCGAGGCGGTGAGGTAGGCGAGCGGCTTCAGGCCGTTGCGGGCCGCCCAATCCTCCGAGGCGAGCAGGACGGAGGAGGCGCCGTCGGTCAGGGGGGTCGAGTTCGCCGCCGTCAGCGTGCCGCGCTCGCTCTTCTCGAAGACCGGCTTCAAGGTGCGCATCTTCTCGCGGTCGATGTCGGCGCGGATGTTGTTGTCGCGATAGACGCCGGCGCAGGGCACGACGAGATCGTCGTGAAAGCCCTCCGCATAGGCCTTTGCGGCATTGCGGTGGCTGAGGAAGGCGAGATCGTCCTCGGCCTCGCGGGTGATGCCGAAGGCCTGCGCCATCAGCTCGGCGTGCTGGCCCATGGAAAGCCCGGTGCGCGGCTCGGCGACGCTCGGCGGCAGCGGCGCCAGCTCGCCCGGCCGGAAGCCCTTGAACACCTTCAGCCGGTCGCCCCAGGAGCGCGCCTTCTGGAGTTGTATGAGCCGCTGCGAGAACTTGCGCCCGAAAACGATCGGCGAATCGCTGGTGGTGTCCGAGCCGCAGGCGATGCCGCAATCGATCTCGCCCGTCGCGATCTTGGCGCCGATGCCCATCGCCGCCTGCAACGAGGTCCCGCAAGCCTGCATCATGGTGATGCCGGGCGTGTTCTGATGGAGCTTGGTGCCGATCACCGCCTCGCGTGCCAAATTCCAGTCGCGCGAATGGGTGATGACGGCGCCGCCGACGACCTCGTCGATCAGCTTGCCCTCGAGGCCGAAGCGCTCGACGAGGCCGTTGAGCGCCGTCGTCAGCATCTCCAGATTGCCGAGTTCCTGATAGAGCGTGCCGGAGCGGCAGAAGGGAATCCTGATGCCCCCGACAACCGCCACCCGGCGCAACGTGCCGCCCGCCATTCCGTCCTCCCCGTTCGCGAAAGATGACGGGCTTCCGCCCGGTCACGCATGTTCAGACTGTCTCAGGCCGGGCCGGCGACGACGGCGCCCCCTTGGCCCGCTCGCTCTCGCGATAATGCAGGGGACCGCCGCGGAATGGGGCAAAGCCGGTGCCGAAGATGACGCCGGCATCGACCATGTCGGCACCGGCGACGACGCGCTCGGCGACGCATTTCTCGCATTCGTCGATCAGAGGCTTGACGAGATCGCGGCCGAGGCTGTCGAGCTCGGCCGCCTTGAAGGGCTCCTTCGGCGCCTCGCGGACGGGCTTGCCGTCCTTCCAGACATAGAAGCCCTCGCCGCTCTTCTTGCCGAGCTTGCCGGCGGCGACGAGCTTGGCGAGCCTCGAGCCCTCCATGGTGGCGCCGGCGATGCCGAGGATCTCGGCGACGTGCTTGCAGATGTCGAGGCCGACCTGGTCGGCGAGCTCGATCGGTCCGACCGGCATGCCGAAGGCGCGGGCCGCGTCGTCGATCTTCTCGCGCGGGGTGCCTTCCTCGTGGCGCTTCATGGCAGCCATCATGTAGGGGGCGAGCACGCGGTTGACGAGGAAGCCCGGCGTGCTCTTGGTGACGAGCGGGTATTTGCCGATGGTGGTGACGACGGCGCAGCCTTTCTCGACCTCGGTCTCGCGGGTGCCGGAGCCCTTCACCACCTCGACGAGGGGGAGCTGGGGGACGGGGTTGAAGAAATGCAGTCCGATGAGGCGCGCCTCGTCGGCCATGCCGCGGGCGATGTCCTCGATCGGGATCGAGGAGGTGTTGCTGGCGAGGACGGCGTCGGGCCTGGCGCGGGCCTCGAGCGCGCGGAAGAGGCCTTGCTTGGCCTCCAGCTTCTCGACGATCGCCTCGATGATCACGTCGGCGCGGGCGGCGCCATCGCCTTTCTGATCGAGGATGAGACGGGCGGTGGCCGCCTCGAGATCGGTCCGCGACTTGTAGCGCTTGCGGAAATGGCCCTTGGCCTGCGCCTCGGCCTTCTTCAATTGCTCCTCGCTGAGATCCTGCAGCGAGACCTCGAGACCGGACATCACGCAATGGGCGGCGATGTCGGCGCCCATGGTGCCGGCACCGATCACATGCACGCGGCGCGGCTTGAAGGCGATGCCCTTGGGCGCGAGGTCCTTCATGCGCTCGGAAAGCTGGAAGACGCGGCGCAGATTGCGCGACTGCTCGGAGACCATCAGGGGGGCGAAGGCGCGGGTCTCGGCCGCCTTCATGCGGGGCTCGGAGCCGCCGAAATGCTCGAAGAGCTCGATCAGCGAAAACGGCGCCGGGTAGTGGTCGGCGCGGACCTTGGCCTTGGTGCGGTCGCGCATGCGCCCGGCCAGATAGCCGCGGAACGGCCATTGGCAGGCGAGACGCTTCAGCGCCGAGGGCGCGCGCGATCGCCGACCCTGCAGTGCCGCCTTGCGGGCCGCCCAGCGCAGGTTCGGTCGGGCTGGTACGAGCTCGTCGATGAGACCGATGGCGCGCGCCACGCTCGGGCGCAGCATGGAACCGGTCAGCATCATCTGCATGGCCTGGACGGGCCCTGCGAGACGGAGCGAGCGGACCGTACCGTTGAAGCCGGGGAAGATGCCGAGCTTGATCTCGGGCAGGCCGATGCGGGTGCCCTCGTCGCGCGTGGCGATACGGTAGTTGCAGGCCATGGCGAGCTCGAGACCGCCGCCGAGGCAGTAGCCGTGGATGGCGGCGACCGTCGGCACGGCAAGCTTCTCGAGCCGGTCGAGGAGGCCGGTGGCAGCCTTGACGGCCTCGATCACTTCGGCCTCGGTGCGGAAATTCTCGAATTCGCGGATGTCGGCGCCGGCGATGAAGCTGCGCTCCTTGGCGGAGATGATGACGAGGCCGCGGATCTGCTTGGCGGCGGCGGCCGTCTCGGCACGGGCGAGAATCGCGGCGAACTCCTCGATGGCCCGCCGCGACAGGGTGTTGGTCGATTCCCCCGCGCGGTCGAAGATCGCCCAGGCGAGCCGCTCGCCGTCGATCTCGAAGCGCCAGTCCTCAAAGCTGTCGATGTCGGCGGTCATGAGTTCCTGCCAGTCCTTCGGTGTGGTCGGCGGTCCGCAGTGGGGCGCGCGCGTCCTGCTATTCGGCCGCGTCGCTCGCAGCCGGCCGCGAGGCATTGGTGACGACGCGGTAGTGCGGCCGCACTTCTTCCGGGTCGAAATGGTCGACGGCGATGACGCGGCCCGTCAGGTCCTCGACCTCGCGCAGGAGCGGCGCCTCGGCGGCGGTGACGACGCCACGCTCGACCGCCTCGCCGATCCAGTCGCGTCCGTGATAGCGGCGGATTTCGCCCTTGCGGACGGCGCGCTCGATGCGCTTCAGCGCGTCCTCGGCCTCGACCACCTTCTTCAGCGTATGCTCGAGGATGCCGGTCGGATCGGCGGGATCATGCGAGACGAAGATCTCGCGGGTCAGCCGGTCGCGCTGCTCGCCGGGCGCCAGCACCGGCTGGACGATGCGGCGCCCGAGATGGTCGGCGGCGGGACGGCGACGGGCGCCGAGGGGCAGGAGCACGAGCCGCAGGAACGGCCGGGCCGGGCGGACGGGGAAGTTGTCGACGACGCCCCGCACCGCCTCCTCGAAGCGGTTGAGGGCATTCGTCGCGGCATAGTCGACGAGGGCCCGGTCGGCGAGGGGGCGGCCGTCGTCCGCGAAGCGCTTGAGGACGGCCGAGAGCATGTAGAGCTCCGACAGAGCGTCGGCCATGCGGCCGGTGATGTGCTGGCGGGTCTTCATGCCGCCGCCGAGC
The DNA here is from genome assembly GCA_041397765.1 of Hyphomicrobiaceae bacterium. Lineage (GTDB taxonomy): Bacteria > Pseudomonadota > Alphaproteobacteria > Rhizobiales > Hyphomicrobiaceae > JAWKWA01. The sequence goes on from JAWKWA010000006.1 coordinate 193,498, forward strand.
AGCGCCACCGTGATGTCGGCGAGGAAGGCGAAGCTGCGCGAGGCGCGCCAGAGCTGGCGGTACCAGCGCGCGACGCCACCTGCCCCGGATGGCGCGCGGCCGAACAGGCCACCGGTCAGATTGTGAAAGAAGGCCCCGGTGATGTTCGAGACCGAGAAGCCGACATGGCCGAGAAAGGCGGTCTCGAAGGCGGCAAGGCCACGGGCCCGGTCGGCGTCCTCGCCGGCCTTGACCTCGGCATAGAGATAGGGATGGCTGCGCAGCGCCCCTTGCGCGAAGGTGATGAGGGAGCGCGTCAGGATGTTGGCGCCTTCCACCGTGATCGCGACCGGCACCATCTGATAGGCCGACTGCAGGTAGTTCGAGGGGCCGTCGCAGATGCCGCGCCCGCCATGGATGTCCATGGCGGCGTTGACGCAGGCGCGCATGCGCTCGGTCGACTGGTATTTCAGGAGCGCCGAGATCACCGACGGCTTCTCGCCGCGCGCCACCATGGCGGCCGTCATCGCGCGGGCGGCCTCGGTCACATAGGCCTGCTCGACGAGATAGGCGAGCGGCTCCTCGACGCCTTCCATCCGCCCGACGGCGAGGCCGAACTGGCGGCGGATGCGGGCATAGGCCGATGTCACGCGCAGCATCATCTTGGCGCCCGCCGCCGAAGAGGAGGGCAGCGAGATCGAGCGGCCGGCCGACAGGCATTCCATCAGCATCCGCCAGCCCTGGCCGACCATGTCGCGGCCGCCGATCACATAGTCGAGCGGCACGCGCACGTCCTCGCCCCAGTTGGGGCCGTTGGGGAAGGCCGAGCCGGAGGGCAGATGGCGCCGGCCGATCCGCACGCCGGGGTGATCGCACGGGATGAGCGCGAGGGTGATGCCGACATCCTCGCCGCGGCCGAGCAGGTTCTCAGGATCGAACAGGCGGAAGGCGAGACCGAGGATCGTCGCCTTGGGCCCGAGCGTGATGTAGCGCTTCTCCCAGGAGAGGCGGATGACGAGCGTCTCGCGCCCGTCCACGACCTCACGCTCGAGGACGCCGATGTCGCGCATGGTCGCCGCGTCCGAGCCCGAGGTCGGGCCGGTCAGCCCGAAAGCCGGGATCTCCTCGCCGCGGGCAAGGCGCGGCAGGTAGTGCTCCTTCTGGTCGGGGTGCCGTATTTCTCGATGAGCTCGCCGGGGCCCAGCGAGTTCGGCACCATGACGATGGTCGCGACATCGGGTGAGCGCGAGGAGATCTTGCCGAGGATCAGCGATTGGGCCTGCGCGGAGAAGCCGAGGCCGCCATGGGCCTTGGAGATCAGCATGCCGAGGAAGCCGTGGCGGGCGACGAAACGCCAGATCTCCTCGGGGATCTCCTTGTCGAAATGGCGGATCCGCCAGTCGTCGATCATCCGGCAGAGATCCTCGGTCGGGCCGTCGAGGAAGCGGCGTTCCTCGTCGGTCAACTCGATGCCGGGGATGGCGCCGAGCTTCGCCCAGTCGGGCCGGCCGGAGAAGAGCTCGGCGTCCCAGCCGACCGTGCCAGCCTCGAGCGCCTCGGTCTCGGTCGCCGAGACGCTCGGCAGGATGGCACGAACGGCCGAGAAGGCCGGGCGGACGACCAGGGCGCGGCGGATGGCCGGAACCGAGATCAATCCGAGAACGGCGGCGAGGCCGGCCATGACAAGGACGAAGGGACTGGCAAGGCTCGCGGTCGGGATCCCGCCGGCGAGCCCCTGCAAGAGCCCGGTCGGCCAGAGCACCGCCAGGATGGCCGAGAGCGCGGCGTAGCTCCACAGCGGCGCCCGGTTCATGGCAAGGGCGAAGAGCGCGGCGATGCCGAGCACCGCAAGCATCAGACCGGCCATGGCTCGGTGCCTCCTCTGTCCTTCCTGACGGCGCGCCGCGACCGCCATCGCCCCTGCGATGATTGGGCGCAGGCACGCGGATCGGAGCCTAGGCGTCGCCGTCAGGACCGTCAAACGCTGGTCCTACATGCACATGCGAAAGATTCGGTGAAGAGAGCGTTACGGCATGCCTCGCGGAGCGCCCCGCCATGGTGCCGCGACGCTCGGGCCGATTGTCTCGCATCGTGCACTCGGCTAGGGGTCGGGGAGGCGGCCGGCGGTCTCCTGCCCCCGGCCGCGGCACTGGCAAGCCCGCGCTGACGGCGCCGGCAAGATGGAGGGCGGTCATATCATGTCCGAAGAGCCCAAGGTCGCCCAGAAGGGGCCGTTCCAGGTCGAGCTCGTGGCCGGCAAGCGTTATTTCTGGTGCCGCTGCGGACGCTCGGCCAAGCAGCCGTTCTGCGACGGTGCGCACAAGGGCACCGGCATGGAGCCGCTCGCCTTCGTCGCCGAGACCGGCGGGGTGCAGAACCTGTGCGGCTGCAAACAGTCCGACGACATGCCCTATTGCGACGGCAGCCACCTGCTGATCTAGTGGTTCGTTTCAGACATTTGCATCCCGTTTCAGAACCCGTGAGCGCAAATGCCGGAATCATGTGAACCACTAGCAAGCTCATGATTCCAGTGGAGCTTTTGAATTTGACACTTGAGAACGCACTTCGCAGCAACCGGGACTCGCGTGTCAAATTCGCTCCACTAGCCTGACTTGCATCGGCAATGAGGGCGGGGCTCGCCCGGGCGATCGGCGCACGCGCCCTGTCGCACGGGAGGGGCCTCTTCGCCCGCTCTGCCGGTGCTGCGGCGCGTGAGGCGGGGCGAGGTGGGGGCGGAGGCCCGGCGGGCTCACCAGACGGCGGCTCTCCAGTCTGCGGCGCCCCACCCGTCGGCGACCGGCCGGTGCGACCCTGTCGCTGCCAGGGCCTGCCGCGCTGCGGTATTCCAATTGGCGACCGATTGGCCACAGGTTCGGGGCTGCGCCAGCTCCGGCGCTCTTTCCGGCGGGGGAGGCCATTGAAGGCCGAGTGAAAAGTGGGATAGGCTCAGGCCAAGACTTGCGGAATCCGACCGGCCGGGACTGGCCACGGTTTCCCCGCAAATAGAACAAGCGGCAGATCGAACGCAGGGATCGGACAAGTGCCGAGCTCTGGTCGTGGCGGGACTGACCGCGTCGAAGGAGGCTTCAGAGCTCATGGAATATTTCGTCCAGCAGCTCATCAACGGAATTGCGCTCGGCTCGATCTATGGGCTCATCGCCATCGGCTATACGATGGTCTACGGCATCATCGGCATGGTGAACTTCGCCCATGGCGACGTGTTCATGATCGGCTCCTTCGTGGCGCTGATCGTGATCCTCGCGCTCGGGCTGACCGGCGCCTCGGCGCTCGTCATCATCGTCGCGGCGCTGATCCTCGTGCTCATCATCGGCATGCTCATCGCAGCGGTCTGGGGCTGGACGGTCGAGCGCGTCGCCTACCGCCCCTTGCGCGGCTCGTTCCGTCTCGCCCCGCTCATCAGCGCGATCGGCATGTCGATCGTCCTGCAGGAACTTCGTCCAGGTCGCCCAGGGCGCGCGGGTGAAGCCCCTGCAGCCGATCATCACCGGCACCCACGAGTTGATGCGAAGCGACACCGGCTTCACCGTCGATCTCTCCAATATCAAGATCGTCATCGTGGTGGTGACGGTCGCGCTGATGACGATCTTCTCACTGCTGATCGCCAAGACGCCGCTCGGGCGGGCGCAGCGGGCCTGCGAGCAGGATCCAAAGATGGCGGCGCTGCTCGGCGTCGACGTCGACCGGACGATCTCGCTGACCTTCATCATGGGCGCCGCGCTCGCCGCCGTCGCCGGCCTCATGTATCTGCTCTACTACGGGGTGATCGACTTCTACATCGGCTTCGTCGCCGGCATCAAAGCCTTCACGGCGGCGGTGCTCGGGGGCATCGGCTCGCTGCCGGGCGCCATGCTCGGCGGGCTCATCATCGGCCTCATCGAGACGCTCTGGTCGGGCTATTTCACGGTCGAGTACAAGGACGTGGCCGCCTTCTCGATCCTCGCCATCGTGCTGATCTTCATGCCGGAAGGCCTGCTCGGCCGTCCCGCCGTCGAGAAGGTCTGAGGCGATGGCGAACGATCAGACGACCACCCCCGTGAAGGCGGCGCGATCGCTGCCGAGCGCATCGGGAACGGGCCTCGATTTCGGCGGCGTGCTGAAGGACTGCCTGTTCTGGGCGGCGATCGGTGCGCTGCTCTCGACGCCAATCCTGACGCAGCTCACGGCCGAGAACTTCGATACGCTGAAGCTCGTCGACCGCTGGTACTGGCTGCCGATCTCGGCGGGGGCGTTCTTCGCGCTGCGCCTCCTCGCCATCCTGCTCTATGCGCGCGGCGGCTCGTCGGGGACACGCAAGACGAGAGCGGGCAGCGCCGCGGTCTCGCGCTCGGCATCGATGTTGTTCAACTCCCTCGGCTTCATCATGCTCGGCGCCGCCGTCGTGCTGCCGTTCACGCCCTGGGCCAACCGCTATGTGATGGACGTCTCCATCCTGATCCTCACATATGTGATGCTCGGCTGGGGCCTCAACATCGTCGTCGGGCTCGCGGGACTGCTCGACCTCGGCTACGTCGCCTTCTATGCGGTCGGCGCCTACTCCTACGCTCTGCTCGGCACGACGTTCGGCTGGTCGTTCTGGATCTGCCTGCCGCTCGCCGGCATCCTGGCGGCGCTGTGGGGGCTGATCCTCGGCTTGCCGGTGCTGAGGCTCCGGGGCGACTATCTCGCCATCGTCACGCTCGCCTTCGGCGAGATCATCCGCGTCGTGCTGCTCAACTGGGTGAGCTTCACCAACGGTCCGAACGGCATCTCGAACATCCCCCGGCCGAGCTTCTTCGGACTGGAGTTCAAGGCCTCCGGCGAGAACTCGTTCCATCAGTTCTTCGGCCTGACCTACAGCCCGCTCGACCGCATCATCTACCTCTACTACATCATCCTGGTGCTCGCCCTCGTCACCAACTACGTGACCATCCGGCTGAGGCGGCTGCCGATCGGACGGGCCTGGGAGGCGCTGCGCGAGGACGAGATCGCCTGCCGTTCGCTCGGGCTCAACACCACCAACACCAAGCTCACGGCCTTCGCCATGGGCGCCATGTTCGGCGGCTTCGCCGGGTCCTTCTTCGCGACGCGGCAGGGCTTCATCAGCCCGGAGAGCTTCAACTTCATGGAATCGGCGACGATCCTGGCGATCGTGGTGCTCGGCGGCCTCGGCAGCCAGCTCGGCGTGGTGATCGCCTCGGTTGTCATGATCGGCGGCATCGAGCTCCTGCGACAACTCGACTTCCTGAAGGCGATCTTCGGGCCGAGCTTCGATCCGACCCAGTATCGCATGCTGATCTTCGGTCTCGCGCTCGTCACCGTGATGGTGCTGAGGCCGCGCGGCATCATATCGGGCCGGGTGCCCTCCATCGCGCTCGGCAAACGCCAGGCGATCTCGGGCGATCTCGTCAAGGAGGGCCACGGATGAGACCCTGGGAGCAGGATCCGATCCTGACGGTCGAGCACCTGACGATGCGCTTCGGCGGCCTCGTCGCCATCAACGACCTGTCCTTTGCGGCGGCGCGCCGGCAGATCACCGCGCTGATCGGTCCCAACGGCGCCGGCAAGACCACCGTCTTCAACTGCATCACCGGCTTCTACAAACCGACCGAGGGCATGATCTCGCTCAGGCACGAGGGCGGCGCCGAGCCCTTCCTGCTCGAGCGGCTCGACGATTTCCGCATCGCCTCGCGCGCCCGTGTCGCCCGCACCTTCCAGAACATCCGCCTGTTCTCGGGCATGACCGTGCTCGAGAACCTGCTGGTCGCCCAGCACAACGTGCTGATGCGGGCCTCCGGCTTCACGGTCGGGGGCATTCTCGGCCTGCCGCATTTCCGGCACGCCGAGGAGGAGGCGGTCGAGTTCGCGACCGGCTGGCTGAGAAAGGTCGGGCTCCTGGAGCGCGCCGACGATGCGGCAGGCGATCTGCCCTACGGCGCCCAGCGCCGGCTCGAGATCGCGCGCGCCATGTGCACGCGCCCGGTGCTGCTCTGCCTCGACGAACCGGCGGCCGGCCTCAATCCGCGCGAAAGCCTGGAATTGAACGAGCTCCTGCTCTCGATCCGCGACAGCGAGGATGTCGCCCTCCTGCTCATCGAGCACGACATGGGCGTGGTCATGGGGATCTCCGACCACATCGTCGTGCTCGACTACGGCGTCAAGATCTCCGACGGCACGCCCGACGAGGTCCGCGCCGACCCGCATGTCATCGCCGCCTATCTCGGTGTGGCCGACGAGGAGGTCGAGGCGGTCGAGAAGGAGGTCCACTCGTGAGCGAGCCCCTGCTCAGCATTCGTGGCGTCGAGACCTATTACGGCAAGATCCAGGCCCTGAAAGGCGTCGACCTCGATGTCCACAAGGGCGAGATCGTCACGCTGGATCGGCTCGAACGGCGCGGGCAAGACCACCTTGATGATGACGATCTGCGGCAAGCTGCAGGCGCTCGGGAAGCATCGTGTTCGATGGCGAGGACATCACCGCGCTGCCGACGCACAAGATCATGCACCGTTCGATCGCCCAGTCACCCGAGGGCCGGCGCATCTTCCCGCGCATGACCGTGCTCGAGAACATCTCGCAGATGGGCACGATCCTCGCCAAGGAGGACCGCTTCGAGGCCGATCTCGACCGCGTCTTCCAGATGTTCCCGATCCTGAAGAAACGCCAGGGCCAGCGCGGCGGCACGCTGTCGGGCGGCGAGCAGCAGATGCTGGCGATCGCGCGTGCGCTGATGGGGCGGCCGAAGCTGCTGCTGCTCGACGAGCCCTCGCTCGGCCTTGCGCCGCTCATCGTCCGGCAGATCTTCGAGACGATCAAGGAGCTCAACCGGACCGAAGGCCTCACCATCTTCCTCGTCGAGCAGAACGCCTATCATGCGCTGAAGCTCGCCCATCGCGGCTATGTGATGGTCAACGGCAACATCACCCTGTCGGGGAGCGGCCGGGAGCTGCTCGACAAGGAGGAGGTCCGCAAGGCCTATCTGGAAGGCGGGCACGCCTGAGTACGGTGGCGGGCCTTGGCCCGCGGCCGGGCAGGAGACAGGCGAGGGCAGGCCGGCGGGAGCTGGCCGGCAAGACGGGTTGATCTAGGACAGGCTGGTCAAGATGCTCGATCTACAAGGCATTCTCTGGGAGGATTCGCCCTGGATCTTCCTCGTGATGACCGTGATCTTCGGTGGCCTTGCGGCGATGATGGCGGGCAAGGCGCTGGCACGGTCGTGGCGCCCGCTGCCGCTACTGATCTTCTACATGGCGATCTTCGGCTTCGCCATCCGCTTCCTGCATTGGGGGCTGTTCCAGGGCAGCCTCCTGTCGGTGCACTTCTACGTCGTCGACACGCTCGTCCTCATGCTCATCGCCGCGCTCAGCTACCGCTATGCGCGCACCAATCAGATGGTGACGCAGTATCACTGGCTCTACCGGCGGACGAGCCCGTTCTCCTGGAGCGATCGCAAGGCCGCCTGACCGGTGGCCTGCGCCCGTCGCGACCGTCCCGGCACCGCGCCCGACGATCGCCGTTCGCAGTTCCGATTGCGTGCTTGCCTCCAGATCCGTTGACCTGCGACGACGAGTTCGCTCCGATGTCGCGGCGAGACTTGCAGCACCTGCCCTTTCGTTTCCATGCTCGACTGCCGATTGCCTGCCGCGACAGTGAACCGGCACGTCATCGGAGTTGAAAATGGCGCACCGAGGCGGCATGGTAGACGCAACATGGCGGTGGCAGCACGCCGCCGTGCTCACGGCAGGGGGTTGCCCACCGGGTGGAAATGTTTGCTGTGAACGGACCTCTTTCCGCCGCAATAAGTGTGCTAGACCCTCGCCGTTTACTGACCGTTCGGCGCCTTGCGGCGCTGCGCGGCGCATCACCCAAGGGAGGACTTCCATTGATGCGTAAGTTGTTCGTTACGGCTGCCGCGCTCGCCATGGGCGTCGCGGCTGCCACGGCTGCCAAGGCCGAGGACGTGCTGGTGTCGGCCGTCGGTCCGATGACGGGCCAGTATGCGAGCTTCGGCGCGCAGCTCAAGGCCGGTGCCGAGATGGCCGTCGCCGACATCAACGCCGCCGGTGGCGTCATGGGCAACATGCTCGTGCTCGAGGTCGGTGACGACGCCTGCGATCCCAAGCAGGCCGTGTCGGTCGCCAACCAGCTCGTCGGCAAGGGCGTGAAGTTCGTCGCCGGCCATTTCTGCTCGGGCTCGTCGATCCCGGCCTCGAAGATCTACGAGGAAGAGGGGATCGTGATGATCACCCCGGCCTCGACCAATCCGAAGTTCACCGACGAGGGTGGCTGGAACGTCGCCCGCGTCTGCGGCCGTGACGACGCCCAGGGCATCGTCGCCGGTCAGTTCCTCGCCTCCAAGTATGCCGGCAAGAAGGTCGCGATCATCCACGACAAGACTGCCTACGGCAAGGGTCTCGCCGACGAGACCAAGAAGGCGATGAACGCCGCCGGTCTCGAGGAGGCCATGTACGAGGCCTATACCGCCGGCGAGAAGGACTATTCGGCGCTCGTCTCCAAGTTCAAGGAGGCCGGCATCGACGCGGTCTATGTGGGCGGCTACCACACCGAGGCCGGCCTGATCCTGCGCCAGATGCGTGAGCAGGGCGTGCAGGCGCAGATGGTCTCGGGCGACGCGCTCGTGACGCAGGAGTTCTGGGCGATCACCGGCGACGCCGGCGAGGGCACGATCATGACCTTCGCGCCCGATCCGCAGAAGTTCGCGGAGGCGGCGGCCGTCGTCGAGAAGTTCAAGGCGGCCGGCATCAACCCCGAGGGCTACACGCTCTACGCCTATGCGGCCATGCAGGCCTGGGCGCAGGCCGTCGCCAAGGCCGGCACGATGGATGGCCCGAAGGTCGCCGAGGCGCTCCGCTCGGGCATGCCGCTCAACACGGTGCTCGGCACGCTGATGCTCGACAGCAAGGGCGACATCCAGAACGCCAAATATGTCTGGTATGTCTGGTCGAAGGGCAACTACGCCGAGACCGAGACGCCCTGATGTGACGCTGCGTTCTGCCTGAAAAGGCAGGAAGGCCCGTGGGGGACAATCCCTCCCGCGGGCCTTTTTCGTTGCTGGCTGTGGCCGTTGCCGGTGTGGTACTCGGTCGGCGCTCGGCCTCAGGCCCCCGCCCTGCCGACTGTGGCAAAGCTCTGGTCGAGCCGGTCCGCCACCTCGCCGACATCGTCCATCGACAGGCAGAGCGGCGGCACCATGCGCAGCACGCTGCGATAGGGGCCCGACTTGGAGACGACAAGCCCGTTCTCGCGCGTCGCCTCGAAAATGCGCGCCGTTTCGGCGGTGGCCGGCGCCTTGGTGGCGCGATCCTCGACCAGCTCGAGCGCCATCATCAGCCCCTTGCCGCGCACATCGCCGATCAGCCCGTATTTCTGCTTCAGCGCGACGAGCCGCTCATAGAGCGCGGCACCGACGCGGGCGGCGTTCTCCTGCAGCCGCTCCTCCTCGATGACGCGCAAGACGGCGCGGCCGGCGGCGCAGGCGACCGGATTGCCGCCATAGGTGTGGAACAGGAACTTGTCCTTCATGCTCTCGGCGATGGCGCGCCTCGCCACCACCGCGCCGAGCGGGAAACCGTTGCCGATGCCCTTCGCCATGACGACGATATCGGGGACGACGCCGTCCGCCTCGAAGGCCCAATAGTTGGCGCCGGTGCGGGCAAAACCCGACTGCACCTCGTCGATGACGAGGAGGCCGCCGGCGGCACGCACGCGCTCGGCCGCGCCGCGGATATAGCCCTCCGGCATGACGACGATGCCGCCATAGCCCTGCACCGGCTCGATGATCATGCCGGCGAGCCCGCCGCTCGTAGCGTAGTGGATGGTGCGGTCGATCTCGTCGAGATAGGGCTGAACGCCCGGACCGAAGACGCCGCGATACTGGTTCGGCTCGGCGACGAAAGTGATGCCGCCAAGTTGGGGCACGTTGTGACGGAAGCCGGAGATGCCGGTCACCGCCTGGGCACCGAAAGTGGCGCCGTGATAGCTGGTGCGCAGGGACAGGAAGTCGATATTGCCGGTGTGGCTGCGCGCCATCAGCAGCGCGAGGTCGATGGCCTCGGCGCCCGAATTGGTGAAATGGACCACCCAGTCCTCGCCGCGCGGCATGGTGGCGGCGAGCTCCTCGGCGAAATGGGCCGGCACCGGGTGATAGAACATCGCCGTCGCATGCGGCAGGTCGCGCATCTGGGCGACGGCCGCCTCGACCACTTTCGGGTGGGCATGGCCGACCGAGATGCACAGATTCATGGCGAGCAGGTCGATATAGCGCCGGCCGTCGGCGTCGAAGAGATACTGGCCCTCGCCGCGCTTGAAGATCAGCGGCGTCTCGTAGGGGACGAATTTGCGCTGGGAGGCGGCGTAGTAGGTGTCGCGCCGGGCGGCGATCGCCGGGGTCGACCAGTCGAGCTCGAGCCCGCCGCCGAGTGCAGCCGTGTCGTCGGTCATGGCGCCGGATTCCTTCCTGCCTGATGGCGCGGCGATCCGGCAGGCCCTGCCGCCGGATTCGCGCATGTCTTCTCCGCCTCGCGGGCAGGCGATGCCCCGACCGCACCCTGCCCTGATCTCGAGCGTCCGACCCTCGCCGGTCGCCCGATGCGTCACGACTATGCCACCGGCGGGAGCCGACGGAAGCCGGGCAGGTGAGGAATCGCGAAGACTGATCGAGCCGATTAGAGCGGGTCGCTTGCGGCGCGCGCGCCGGACAGGGGGAGGGGCCGCCCTTCCCCCCGGTCGAGCGGAGCTATGCCGGCACCGCGATCGGCTGCGCCGGCCGGCCCGCCTCGCGCCGCCACAGATCGAGGCCGGAGAGATGCGGCAGGCGGCGCTCGAAGACCCCGATCAGCACGTCGGCGCAGGCGTCCGCGATGCGATCGGGCAGGTCGCCGAGCTCGGTCTCGCGGGCGACCAGCGTGATGTCGCGGTTGAAGGCGGGGAGCGGCAGCGGATGGACCTCGACCTCCATGCCCTCGGCGAGGCCGTCGATCAGGAGCGAGGGTGTCAGGATGGCAAAGCCGATGCCGGCGGCGACCGGCGCCATGATCACGCTCGCCCGGTCGCCTTCGATCTGCCGGCCGGGCTCGATGCGCACGCGCCTCAGATGCTGGTCGACGCGCTGGCCGACCGGCGTCTCTCTCGAGAAGCGCACGAAGGGGAGCGCGCGCGCCACCGCGTCGAAATCGTCCGTGCGGCCGCGATAGGCGCGCGGCGTGACCAGCATGAACTGCTCGGTGAGGACCGGCCGGCGGATCAGCCCCTCGAGGTCGAAGAAGGCGTCGGAGGTGATGGCGAGGTCGATACGGCGGGCGCGCAGGAGGTTCTGGTGATCGCTCGAGAGACCGGCAAAGAGGCTGATCTCGGGGATGCCGATCTCGCTGCGGGCGAGCCGCGCGATCGGCGCCGACAAGGTCGTCGCGATCGAGGCGAGCATGGCGATGCGCAGCACCGGCAAGGGCACGGCGATCTCGCGGCGGACGTCCTGGCGCAGGGCCTCGACGCGGTCGAGCACCTCCAGCGCCCGGCGGTGCAGCGCGATGCCGGCCTGGGTGAGCTGGATCGGCCGGACCTTCGTGGCGAACAGCTCGGTGTCGAGCGCCTGCTGGAGGTTCTTCAGGTTCTGCGAGACCGCCGACTGGGTGATGCCCAGCATCTCGGCGGCGCGCGTGATATGGCGGGTCTCGACGACGGCGACGAAGATCTCGATCGCCCTGAGGAAGTTGAAGCCGAAGTGCTCGGCATTGCTCACGGTCGGTTGCTCCTCGAGGTTTGACGGCGGTGGCGACCCCGGCCAAGAATTAGATTGTCTTATGGGACTTGGAAAGCCTTGAGCCGCCGATCCCGCCTCCCTCATGGTCGGCGGCGTCCGGCGCCCGGCCGGTGCTACCCATGGAACCGTCATGAGCGCGCAGACTGGCGCACGCATCGTCATCGTCGGCGGCGGCATCATCGGCCTGTCGATCGCCTATCATCTGGCCAGGCGCGGCGAGCGGGACGTGCTGCTGCTCGAGCGCAACAGCGTGACGTCGGGAACCTCGTGGCACGCCGCCGGCATCGTCGGGCCGCTCAGGGCGAGCATGAACCTGACCAAGCTCGCGATCTATGCGACCGAGCTCTTTCCACGACTCGAGACCGAGACCGGCCAATCGACCGGCTATCGCCAGACCGGTGGGTTCTGGCTCGCCCGCACTCCCGAGCGGATGGAGGAACTGGAGCGCATCGCCGCGATGGGCGAGATGACGGGGCTTCACCCGCACATCCTGACGCCCCCAGCGGTGAGGGAGCGGCTGCCGCTCTTGAACGTCGCCGATCTCGCCGGCGCGCTTTGGGTCGACGAGGACGGACAGGCCAATCCGGTCGACATCTGCATGGCCTACCAGAAGGGGGCAAAGGCCGGCGGCGTCCGGATCGAGGAGGGCGCGAAGGTCACGGGCTTTTCCCGGGCGGGCGGCCGCGTCACCGGGGTCGATCTCGCCGATGGCCGGCACATCGCCGCTGAGAAGGTGGTGCTGGCGGGCGGCGCCTGGTCGCGCGATCTGGGGGCGCTTGCCGGCGTACCGGTGCCGCTGCAGGCGGTCGAGCACATGTATATCGTCACCGAGCCGGTGCCGGGCCTGCCCCAGCCCTTCCCGATCATCCGCGACCTCGAGGGCCGGATCTACATCAAGGAGGACGCCGGGCGGCTCGTCATGGGCGGCTTCGAGCCCGACGCCAAGATCTGGGATGCCGCGGGCCCCGACGGCGACCGGCCGTTCCTCGAATTGCCGCAGGACTGGCAGCAGTTCGAGCCCTTCATGGAGGCCGGCCTCGCGCGCATGCCGGTGCTCGCCGAGGTCGGCGTGCAGCACTTCATGAACGGACCGGAGAGCTTCACGCCCGACACCGCGCAGGCGATGGGGGAATCGCCGTTCCTCAGGAATTTCTTCGTCGCCGCCGGCTTCAACTCGATCGGCATGATGTCATCGGCCGGCGTCGGCCGTGTCATGGCGGAGTGGGTCGCGACGGGCGAGGCGCCGATGGACCTCTGGGGCGTCGACATCGCGCGCTTCGACAGAGCGTCGGCGAGCCCGCGCTTCCTTGCCGCGCGGGTCAAGGAGGCGGTCGAGACGCAGTTCGCCATGCACTGGCCCTACAAGCAGAAGACAAGTGCGCGCGACCTCCGCCGCACGCCGTTGCACGAGGCCTTCGCCGCGGCAGGCGCCGTGTTCGGCGCGCCGACCGGTATCGAGCGACCGCTCTGGTTCGCGGCGCGCGAGGCCGAGCGCGAGGTCGCCTATTCCTATGGGGCGCAAGGCTGGTGGCCGATGGCCGAGCGCGAATGCCTCGCCATCCGCGACCGGGTGGCGCTCATCGAACTGTCCCCCTTCACCAAGATCGACGTGACCGGGACGGACGCGCTCGCCTTCCTCCAGACCCTGGCGAGCGCCGATCTCGACGTCGTGCCGGGACGCGTGGTCTACACGCCGATGCTGAACGCGCGTGGCGGTGTCGAGCTCGACGTGACGGTGACGCGGGTGGGCGAGACCCTGTTCCGCATCACCTCGGGCGCGGCGACGCGCTGGCGCGACCTCGCCTATCTCAGGCGGGCCGCCGAGGATCGTGGCCTTGCCGTGTCGATCCACGATGCGACATCGGCCGAGGCGGTGATCGGCGTCATGGGACCGGGCTCGCGGCAATTGCTGCAATCGCTGTCGAGCGCCGGCCTTGCCAACGCCGCCTTCCCCTTCCAGACGGCCCGGCAGATCGATGTCGGGCCGGTCGCGGTGATGGCGACCCGGGTGAGCTTCGTCGGTGAGCTCGGCTATGAGTTGACGGTCGCCGCCGAGAGCGCGCATGCGCTCCATCGCGCGCTCGTCGAGGCGGGCGGCGCTTTCGGTCTTGCCCATGCCGGCCACTATGCGCTCGATGCCTGCCGGATCGAGAAGGGCTATGGCCATTGGAGCCACGAGATCGGTCCGGAGGACGGTCCGCTCGAGGCGGGGCTCGGTTTCGCCGTCGCCTGGGAGAAGCACGGCGGCTTCGTCGGCCGCGAGGCGCTGCTGCGTCAGCGCGAGGCGGGCCTCAGGCGCCGCCTCGCGATCCTGTCGGTCGAGGCTGACGAGCCCGTCTTGCTGCTGCACGACGAGCCGGTCTACCGCGACGGCCGGCTGGCCGGGCGCACGACGTCGGGGGCACGTGGCTTCCGCACCGGCCTCTCGCTCGCCATCGCGACCATCGATACGGCACCGGGCGCCGCCAGATCCGCGCTCGCCGAGGGGCGCTATGAGATCGGCGTCGCCGGCCGGCGCCTGCCGGCACGCATCCACCTGAAGCCGCCCTATGACCCCGAAGGCCTGCGGCTGAGGGGCTGAACGCCAAACGACGACGAGGCAGACGACATGAGAACGACAGCGCGGGTGGTCGTCATCGGCGGCGGCGCCATGGGCGTCTCGCTCCTCTATCATCTTGCCCGGCTCGGGTGGAGCGACTGCGTGCTCGTCGAGCGCCAGGAACTGACGGCGGGCTCGACCTGGCATGCGGCGGGGCTGTGCACGCATTTCGCGCACAACGCCACCATCATGGAGATGCGCGCGGCCTCGGTCCGGCTCTATCGCGACATCCTGCCGAAGGAGACCGGATTACCGACCGGGTTCCATCCGACGGGCGCACTCCGGGTGACGCGCTCCAGGGATCGCATGGACGAGTTCCGCCAGGTGCAGGGGCTCGGCCGCTTCGTCGGCCACGAGTTCCACGTCCTGACGCTCGATGAGCTGAAGAAGATCTATCCGCTCACCGAGACCGGCGATGGGCTGATCGGCGCCTGGTACGAGCCCAATGACGGTCACGTCGATCCGACGCTCGCGACCAACGCCATGGCGGCGGGCGCGCGGGCCGCGGGCGCCGAGATCGTGCGGCACAATCCGGTGACGGCGATCGCACGGACGGCCGGCGGCGAATGGCTGGTGACGACAAAGGAAGGAACGATCCGCGCCGAGCACGTCGTCAATGCGGCCGGTACCTGGGCGCGCGAGGTCGGCGCCATGATGGGTGTCGATGTGCCGATGGTGCCAATGCTGCACCAGTATGTCGTCACCGACACGGTGCCGGCGGTGGCCGAGCGGATCGCGGCGGGTGCGCCCGAATTGCCGATCATCCGCGATCCGGAAGAGAGCTGGTATCTGCGACAGGAGCGCGACGGCTTCATCGTCGGCCCCTACGAGGCGGCGGCGACCCCCTGGGCGGTCGACGGCGTGCCGCCGGCCTTCGGCATGGAGTTGCTGCCGCCCGAGCTCGACCGTGTCGAGCATATCCTCGAGAAGGCGATGGCGCGCGTGCCGGCACTCGCAACCGGTGGCATCAAGACCGTCGTCAACGGTCCGATCACCTTCACGCCCGACGCCAATCCATTGATCGGACCGGCCTTCGGCCTGCCGAACGCCTGGCTGCTGACGGGCTCCAGCATGGGCGTCATGGAAGGCGGCGGGGCAGGGCGGTTTCTCGCGGGCTGGATCACCTCGGGTGCGCCGCCGTCGGACGCCCTCGCCATCGATCCGCGCCGCTTCGGCGGCTATGCCGATCGGGCCTACCGGCTCGACAAGGCAATCGAGTGCTTCGGCCTGCAGTTCGGCGTGCATTTCCCCTTCGAGGAGCGCGAAGCGGGGCGGCCGCGGCGCATGTCGGCGGCGCTCGACCGTTTCGTCGCCGAGGGGGCCGTGCTCGGCACCGCCTATGGCTGGGAGCGGCCGAACTGGTTCCGGACCGCCGGCGATGCGGCGCCCGCTCTCACCTTCCGCCGCCAGGGCTGGCAGGAAGCGGTCGGTCGGGAGTGCCGCGCGGTGATGGACGCCGCCGGCATCGCCGATCTGTCGCCGTTCTCCAAGTTCGAGGTGACGGGGCCATCCGCCCAGCGCTTCGTCGATGGCCTCGGCAGCAATCGCGCGCCACGGCGCGACGGGCGGATCGGCCTCACCCAGGTGCTGACGCCCGCCGGCGGCATTGCCAGCGAATTCACCGTCACGCGGCTCGGCGGGGACCGGTTCTACCTGACGAGCGCGGCGATGGCCGAGCGGCAGGACGAGGACCTGTTGCGCACCCGGATCGCCGCCCATCCGGACCTGCGGCTCGAGAACGTCACCGAGGCGCGCGGCATTCTGGGGCTCATGGGGCCGCGCTCGCGCGAGATCCTGGCGCCGCTCGCCGAGGCCGACCTCTCGACGGCGCGCCTGCCCTGGCTGTCGGCCGTCGAGACCTCGGTCGCCGGCGTGCCGGTGCGGCTGCTACGAGTCTCCTATGTGGGCGAGCTCGGCTACGAGTTGCATGCGCCCGCCAGTGAGCTCGGCCACCTTTACGACGCGCTCTGGCAGGCGGGGCGGGCGCACGGCATCCGGCCCTATGGCGCCTTCGCCATGAATGCGATGCGGCTCGAGAAGGGCTATCGCGCCTTCGGCATGGACCTGACCACCGAGCGCACGCCACTCGAGACCGGGCTCCATCATCTCGTACGCCCTGACGAGGGCGACTATGTCGGGCGCGACGCCATGCGGGCTCGCGCCGCCCGCGACGACCACTGGCGGATGGCGCTCCTCGAAATCGCGCGGCCGAACGACTCCGACCCCTTCTACGCCCATGTGGTGCTGCACGGCGAGCAGCCGGTCGGCATCGTCACCTCGGCCGCCTACGGGCATCGCACCGGCAAGTCCCTCGCGCTCGCCTTCCTGAAGCCGGAAGCGGCCGGTGCGCGGGAATTCGAAATGCTGATCCTCGGCGAGCGCCATCGGGCCGTCGAGCTCGTTCATCCACCCTACGATCCCGACAACCGTCGCATGAAGGTCTGAGCCGGGACCGCGCAATCGGAGAGACACCATGTCCGGGACGAGTGATGGCACTGCCGATGCGGGACCCGGCGGCCGGCGCCGCGAAAGCCGGGGCCGGGCCGCGCGCCTCCATCAGCACGCCACGGCCCGGCCGGTCCGCGCGCCCTATGTCGAACGCCGGCTCGGCACCTACGACGTGCTCTGCGCAGAAGGGCTCGAGATCATCGAGCAGAATGCCGACATCCTCCTGAAGGAGATCGGCATGGAGTTCCGCGGCGACCCGGAGGTGCTGCAGATCCTCAAGGACGGCGGCGCCGACGTGAAGGGCGAGCGCGTCCATTTCGAGCCCGGCATGTGCCGGCAGATCGTCACGGCGAGCGCGCCGAGGTCGTTGGTGCAGCACGCCCGCAATCCTGCCAACTCGGTGCGGATCGGCGGCAATGCCACGGTGCTCTGCCCGTCCTGGGGGCCGCCCTTCATCCACAATCTCGACGAGGGCCGCCGCTACGCGACCATCGAGGACTTCCGCCGCCTCGTGAAGATCCACCAGATGATCCCCTGGCTGCATTCCTCGGGTGGTGTCGTCTGCGAGCCCGTCGACCTGCCCGCCAACAAGCGCCATCTCGACATGCTCTACAGCCATATCCGCTGGTCGGACCGCTCGTTCTACGGGGCGCTGATCGGGGCGGAGCGGGCGCAGGATTCGATCGACATGGCGAAGATCGTGTTCGGCGAGAAGTTCGTCGCCGAGAACACGGTGCTCTATGCGGTCTCGAACACCAATGCGCCGCTCGTGCTCGACAGCGCCATGTCGGGCGCCTTGAAGACCTATGCGCGCAACAACCCGGCGGTCGCCTGCACGCCCTGGACGCTGGCGGGCGCCATGAGCCCGTGCACGGTGGCGGGCACGCTGACGCAGGTGCTCGCCGAGGCGCTGGGTGCGCTCTGCCTCGCCCAGCTCGTTCGCCCCGGGGCGCCGGTGCTGATGGGCAGCTTCGCCAGCACCATCTCCATGCAGAACGGTGCGCCGACTTTCGGTACGCCCGAGGCCGGCAAGATGGTGCTGGCATCGGGCCAGCTCGCCCGCCGGCTCGGCGTCCCTTTCCACACCGTCGGAACGCTCTCCTCCTCCAAGCTGCCGGACGGTCAGGCCGAACAGGAAGGCACGGTCGGCCTCATGATGGCGATGCTGGCGGGCGCCAATGTCATCCATCACGCGACCGGGTGGCTGGAGGGCGGGCTCGTCACCGGCTTCGAAAAGACGATCATCGACGCCGATCTGTGCGGCAAGATGCAGGCCTTCTTCTCGGGCATCGACATGAGCGACAACGCGCTCGCCATGGATGCGATCCGCGAGGTCGGACCGGGGGCGCATTTCCTCGGCTCGGCGCACACGCAGGCGAATTTCGCGTCGGCCTTCTATGCCTCGACGATGAGTGATGCGAACTCGTTCGAGCAATGGACGAAGGACGGCGCCCAGGATGTCGCCATGCGCGCCAACCAGCGCTGGAAGAAGCTCTTGGAGGACTACGAGGATCCGGGGCTCGAACCGGCCATCGACGAGGCGCTCATGGCCTTCATCGCGCGGCGCAAGGAGCGCGAGCCCGACCGCGACTATTTCTGAGCGGCCGCATCGCCGGCCCTCAGGCGTGCCAGCGCCTCGGGCGTGTCGATGTCGGTGAGGACGGCCTCGTCGGCGATCTCGACCTCCGCGACCTCCTCGGCGTGCTCGCCGATCAGGTGCCGTGCGCCGGTGTCGCCCTTGACGGCACGCATCTCATCGAAAAAGGCGCGCGCCCACAGCACGGGATTGCCGCGCCGGCCGCCGGCCAGGGGAATGCAGATGGCGCGGCCCTCCTTCGGTGCGAAGGCGGCGATGAGGCGGTCGAGATGGGCCGGTGTCACGCCCGGCATGTCGCCGAGCAGGACGAGGGCGCCGTCGATCTCGGGGGCAAGCGCATCGAGCCCGGCGGCGAGCGAGGTGGAGAGGCCCTCGGCGAAGCGATCGTTGGAGACGAGGCGGACGTCGAGACCGCTCAGCGCCTCGCGGACGGCGCGCTCCATATGGCCGGTGACGACGACGACCGGGTCGGCCCGCGAGGCAAGCGCCGCCTCGGCGACATGGCGGACGAGCGGCTTGCCGCGCCATTCGGCGATCAGCTTGTTGCTCGGGCCCATGCGGCTCGAGCGGCCGGCTGCGAGCACGAGCGCGGCGATGCGCGGGGCGCGGCGCGGCTCACCCGACGCGCTGCCTCGAGCGGAGGCAGAATGGCGCGGCTGGGGCCGGCTCTCGATCTCCTTCAGGAGCCCGCCGGGTGCCATGGCGATGATCTCGCCGCGTCGGACCGGCAGGCCGGCGGCCCGCCGCTCGAGCACCCAGTCGAAGCCGTTGATCTTCGGCGAGGACGCACAGCTCGGCACGCCGATCACATCGGCGGCGCCGATCCGGCCGATGAGCAGGAGATTGCCCGGATCGACCGGCATGCCGAGATGGACGATGGTGCCACCGGCGGCGCTCAGCCCGGCCGGGACGACGTCGCCGCGATCGACGATGGCCGAGGCGCCGAACACGAGGATCGGATCGAGCCCGGCCGCCGCCATCTCGGCGATCGCGCCGGCGACCGCATCGGTCCGGTGCGGCACGCGCTCGACGCGCGCGATGCTGCCGCCGAGCGCCTCGAGGCGCGTGCGCATCGCCGCCTCGCGCTTGGCGAGGACGGCCGGCCTGGTGCCGGTAACCTCGGTGAGGACGAGGCCGGCGCGCCGTGCCGCAAACGGGCTGAGGCCGATCGCGCCGCTACCCGACCCGACCGCCGACCGGGCGAGATCGACTGCCGCGGCGACGACGGCCTCGGGAAGCGAGAAGGTGATGACCTTGACGGTTGCGATCATCTGGCCCGCCGTCACGCGCTCGAAGGGCGGCACGGTCGCGAGCGTCAGCCCCTCGTCGATGGCGTTCAGGCGGATGACCAGATCGCGGTCGAGAGTGGCGATGCCGTCGGCGGCGGCGAAAATGTTGGCGCGGCCGGTAAAGGCCGCCGCGACGGTGACACCAGGACCAGCGAGCGCCTCGGCGACACGGCGGGCGGCGTCGTCCTCGCCGACATCGCCGGGCTCGGCGAGCGCGGCCATCACCTCGGCTTGTCCTGCCTCGGCCAGCCGCCGCACATCCTCGGCGGTCAGCCGGCGGCCCTTCTTCAGCGCGCCGCCGGCGAGATGGAGGGTGTGGGCGAGCACGGCGCCCTCGGCCGAGGCGACGGGGACGGGGCCGAATTTCACGATGGCCGCCCGCTCTTGCTGCGCAACACAGCCGTCACCTCCGCCATGATCGAGATGGCGATCTCGGGCGCTCCGACCGCGCCGATGTCGAGGCCGATCGGTGCATGGATGCGGTCGAGCGCCGCTTCGTCTATGCCCTTGGCGGAAAGCCGCTCGCGCCGCTTGGCGTGGGTGCGGGTGGAGCCGAGCGCACCGACATAGAAGACCTCGGAGGTGAGGGCGACGGCGAGCGCGGGATCGTCGATCTTGGGGTCGTGGGTGAGGGCGACGAAGGCGGTGCGGCGATCGAGGCCGAGCCCCGGCAGCACGTCGTCGGGCCAGACCGGCGCAAGGGTGACACCGGGGAAGCGCTCGGGCGTCGCGAAGGCGGTGCGCGGGTCGACGATCGTCACCTGATAGCCGGCGGCGAGTGCCATCGGCACGAGGCTCTGGGCGATGTGCACGGCGCCGATCAGCACCATGCGCAGCCGCGGATTGAAGATGTTGGCGAAGACCTCTTCCGTGGCCTCGCCGAGAATGCCGCTGCGGTCGCGGCGGAAGGCCTCGGAGAGGGCGGCGCCATGGACCGGGTGGCGCACCGCCTCGGCCTCCGACAGATAGACCTCGGCCCCGTCGGCGAGGCGCGTCAGCAGCACGGCGGGGCGGCGTGCGGCGATATCGGCGACGATGCGCTCGGCGGTCTCCTTCCTCATGGGATCAGGCTCCTCCCTCGAGGATCGGCTCGACCAGCACGCGGATGCGCCCCCCGCAGGCGAGCCCGACCTTCCAGGCCGTCTCGTCGGCGACACCGAAGGCGAGCGTGCGCGGACGGCCGCTGTCGATCACCTCGATCGCCTCGGTGATGACCGCTCCCTCGACGCAGCCGCCCGAGACCGAGCCCTCGAAATTGCCGTCGGCATCGATCAGGAGCTGGGCGCCGACCGGCTGGGGCGCCGAGCCCCAGGTCTCGACAACGGTCGCAAGCGCCACTCGACGGCCCTCGCCGATCCATTGGAGGGCGCGCGGCAGGATGGTCGTATCGGCGGCTGCCATGAACTCGCTCCTTGGTTCGCATCGCGGTTGGCGCCGGCAGGTGGCGGGGGCCGTCCCGCGGATCCCTCGCGTTATATACTATGCGATATGGCGGCGCGCCGACAGGTCCGGCAAGGGCGCCGGGCTCGTGCTCGCCGACAAGGCGCGCGCCACCTCCTCCAGGCTGCGCAGATTGTGGCAACTGCGCATCTCCGAGACATGGCGGGCGAGCATGGAGGCGCCCGTCGCGACCGGCTCGTAGCGGTCATAGCGCATCAGGGGGTTGAGCCAGACCAGGCGGCGCGCATTGGCGGCGAGGCGTCGTGCCTCGCGCTCGATGCCCTCGCCGCCCTCGCGGTCGAGGCCGTCAGTGAAGAGCAGCACCACGGCGTTTTGCCCGAGCACGCGCCGCGCCCAGCGCCGGTTGAACTCGGCGAGGCATTCGCCGATGCGGGTGCCGCCCGACCAGTCCGTCACCTCGTGGCCGATGCGGGCCAGCGCCTTGTCGGGATCGCGGTCCTTGAGGAGGCGCGTCACGTGGCTGAGCCGCGTGCCGAACAGGAAGGAGGAGACGCGGTCGCGATCGCCGGTCAGGGCATAGAGGAAGTGCAGGAACACCCGCGCATAGCTCTCCATGCTGCCGGATATGTCGACCAGCACGACGACGGGCGGACGGCGCCAGCGGCGGCTGCGGTGATGGAGCACGATGTGATCGCTGCCCTTGGCCGCCATACCGCGCAGGATGCGGCGCATGTCGAGGCTCTCGCGGGGGCCGGCGGCGACGAAGCGGCGGGTGCGGATCTCCTCGAAGGGCAGGCGCATGCGCTCGATGGCGCGTTTGGCCCGCCGCAACTCGTCGGCGCTCATCTCCTCGAAGTCGCGCTCCTTCAGCTTCTCCTCGGCGCTCCAGGTCAGCTCGGCGTCGAAGTCGACGCGATCCTCCTCGGACGGCGCCGGGGTCTCGGCCTGGCGAAACAGCGATTCCGTCACGCGTCGCGACAGCGCCTTGTCGTCGGCCGCCTTCTCGGGACGGGCCTTGGGCAGCATCAGCGACATCATCTGCTCGATATAGCCCGGATCCTTCCAGAACATGACGAAGGCCTGGTTGAAGACCTCCAGTTCGCTGCGGCGATTGACGAAGACGGCGGCGAGCGTCCAGTAGAGCGTCCAGGGGTTCTCGATGCCGGCGGCAAGCACCGCCTCGGTGGCGAGTACGGTCTTCTGGGGGCCGACCTCGAGGCCCGAGGCCCGCAGCAGGCGGGCGAAATAGAGGATGTTCTCGGCGATCCGGCCGCCGTCGACCTCGGCGGCGATGATGTTCGCATCGAGCCGTTGGGGCGCCGAGAAGGACGCGCCCCCGGCTCCCTCCGGCCCCGTCACAAGGTCGTCGCCTTCCCGACTCATGGTCGCACTCCGCCCGCGTGCCGCTCGCTGCCGGTCAGGGCGGCGGGCAGGTCGTCCATCGCTTTTCGCACATGCGGCATGGATGCGGCGTTCTTGTCCCCTACCAAAGTCGCAGTCCTGCTATAAGGAGGCGCCCTCCCGCCAGGCGGGTCGGCCCAGAATGTCACTCATGGGGGATCAGATGTTTCTGCCCGCAAAGTATCTTTGGCTCGAGCCGGTGCTCGTCGCCGCGCTCGTCGTGTTCGTTGTCGACCTCATCGGCAACACGCTGACCTTCAGCAACCGTTTCGTCAATGCGCTGGTCACGGCCATCGTGTTCGCGGTGCTGTTCGGGCTCCTGGTCTATTTCGGCTATGGCGACATCGCCGTGTCCGTCACGACCGAGCCGTCGGCAACGGCGCCGGCCGTCACCAACTGACGGCAGGTGGCGGTCGCGGTCCGCTCGGGCAACAGCACGGGCGGCCGCTCCATACCGACGTGAAAGGCCCTCCCCGACAGGGTTCGGCGGAGGGCTTTTCGTTGCCTCCACTGGCAGCCACCGCCGGCTTGCGACCAAGGCCGGGAGATGCCCCTGCCGGCCTTCGCCGGCAACCTGTGGCTCAATCAGCTACCCGCCCGTGCCGAGGCGGCGGTGGCGCGGGCCTCGCCCTTCACCCGGTCGAGGATGCGGGCCGCCTCGCTGCCCTCGATGCGGGCGATGTCGTCCTGATATTTCAGGAGCGTGCCGAGGGTCGTGTCGATGGCGGCCGGATCGAGCGCGACGACGTTGAGGGCGGTCAGCGCCTGGGCCCAGTTGATGCTCTCGGCGATGCCCGGATTCTTGTAGAGATCCATCGCCCGCAGCGACTGCACGAAGGCGACGATCTGGCGCGTCAGCTCGGGGCCGGCGTCGGGCACCCGCAATGCCAGGATCTGGCGCTCGCGCTCGGCGGAGGGGTAGTCGACCCAGTGATAGAAGCAGCGGCGCCTCACCGCATCGTGGACCTCGCGCGTGCGGTTGGAGGTCAGGATGGTGATCGGCGGCGCCTTCGCCTTGATGGTGCCGAGCTCGGGAATGGTCACCTGGTAATCGGCAAGGAGCTCGAGCAGGAAGGCCTCGAAGGGCTCGTCGGAGCGATCGAGCTCGTCGATCAAGAGGACCGGCGCCGGCCCGATGTCGGACAGCTGGAGCGCCTGCAGCAGCGGCCGGCTGAGCAGATAGTCGTGCGCATAGATGTCGCGCTCGATGGTCGTCAGGTCGTGGCGCTCGCCCGAGGCCTCGGTGGCGCGGATATGCAGGAGCTGCCGGGAATAGTTCCACTCATAGACGGCGTCCGAGATGCCGAGACCCTCGTAGCACTGCAGGCGGACCAGCGGGCGGGCGAGCACGTCGGCCAGCACGCGGGCGATCTCGGTCTTGCCGACGCCGGCCTCGCCCTCGAGAAGCAGCGGACGGGCGAGGCGGATGGCGAGGAAGGCGGCGGTCGCCAGCGCCTCGTCGGCGATGTAGCCGCCCTCCTTGAGGAGCCCCTTCAGCTCGGCGACGGACTGGGGAGCTGACGTCATCGCTGTCTCCGGCAAATGCTGGGCCGGCATCTCTCGCGCATCTCTCTTGCGACGGCCGAGAAGCTGGCGCCATGGCTCACGGGCAAGGCCCGCGGCGGGCTTCCCGATCTCGATCACACGGCCGCGTCAGAGGCGCGCGTCGATCCATCCCGTGTCGACCGGATCGCGGGAGCCGTGCGACGCCCGCTGGGGCGGCGCACGACGAACCCCGCGATCACGCGACGAGGAGGCCGGCCCCTTTGGGGCCGGCTCCGTTGGAGACGCGCGTCAGGCGGCGCTTGCGACCGCCCGCTCGGCGAGCGCCGAGATGAGCGCGGCGCGATAGTCGGCCGAGGCGTGCAGATCGCTCATCAGCCCGGTGGAGGGCACCTTGGTCGCCCCCGCCGCGGCCGCGTTGAGGCCGCCCGAAAGCGCCGCCTCGAGCTCCCTGGAGCGGAACACGCCGCCGGCGCCCGCACCCGTCACCGCCACCCGGACGCCCTTCTCGGTCTCGGCGACGAAGACGCCGACGAGAGCATAGCGCGAGGCCCGCTGCTCCATCTTGGCGTAGCCGGCCCGCTTGGGGATCGGCAGGCCGATGGCGACGATGATCTCGTCGGGGCCGAGCGCGGTGGTGAAAAGGCCGGTGAAATAGTCGTCGGCGGTGATCTGACGCTTGTTGGTGTGGACGATGCCGCCGAGCGCCAGGATGGCGGCCGGATAGTCGGCATTGGGGTCGTTGTTGGCGAGCGAGCCGCCGATGGTGCCGCGGTTGCGGACCTGGGGATCGCCGATGCCGGCGGCGAGCTTCGCCAGGGCGGGGATGGTCGCCTTGACATCGGCGCTCGTGGCCACGTCGACATGGGTGGTGCAGGCACCGATGCCGATGGCCTTGGGATCGCGGTGGATGCCGCGCAGCTCGGCAAGGCCGCCGAGATCGACGAGCTTGCCGGGGCTGGCGAGGCGCTGCTTCAGCGTCGGCAGCAATGTCTGGCCGCCGGCGAGGAGCTTGGCCTCGCCGGTCAGTGCCTTGGCCGCGTCGTCGATCGAGGCGGGCCGGACATAGGTGAAGTCGTACATGGGTTCTCGTCCTTCCCTTACTCGGCCGCTTTCAGCGCGGGCATGCGGTTGACGGCGCGCCAGATCTTCTCGGGCGTGGCCGGCATGTCCATGTGCTGGACGCCGTGCTCCTTGAGGGCATCGCAGATCGCATTGATGACGGCCGGCGGCGAGCCGATGGCGCCGGCCTCGCCGCAGCCCTTGACGCCGAGCGGGTTGTGGGTGCAGGGCGTCACCGTCGTCGCCACCTGGAACGAGGGCACGTCGTCGGCACGCGGCATCGTGTAGTCCATGTAGGAGCCGGTGCGGAGCTGGCCGGACTCGTCATAGACCGCGCCCTCGAGCAGGGCCTGGCCGATGCCCTGGGCAAGGCCGCCATGGACCTGGCCCTCGACGATCATCGGATTGACGATATTGCCGAAATCGTCGGCCGCCACGAACTTCACGATCTGCAATTCGCCGGTCTTGGGCTCGATCTCGACCTCGCAGATATAGGTGCCGGCCGGGTAGGTGAAGTTCTTGGGGTCGTAGAACGCGGTCTCCTCGAGGCCCGGCTCGATCTGGTCGATCGGGTATTTGTGCGGCACATAGGCCGTCAGCGCGATCTCGCCGAAGGTCTTCTGCTTGTCGGTGCCTTTCACCTTGTAGGCGCCACCCTCGAAGACGATGTCGGCCTCGGCGGCCTCGAGCAGGTGGGCGGCGATCTTCTTGCCCTTGTCGATGACCTTGTTGAGGGCATTGACGATGGCGGTGCCGCCGACGGCCAGCGAGCGCGAGCCGTAGGTGCCCATGCCGAACGGCACCTTGTTGGTGTCGCCGTGCACGATCTCGACGGAGGAGGCGGGGATGCCGAGCTTGTCGGCGACGACCTGGGCGAAGGTAGTCTCGTGGCCCTGGCCGTGGCTGTGCGAGCCGGTCATGACCGCGACCGAGCCGGTCGGATTGACGCGCACGGTCGCCGCCTCGTAGAGGCCGGCGCGGGCGCCGAGGGCGCCGACGAGGCTCGAAGGGGCGATGCCGCAAGCCTCGATGTAGCTGGCGACACCGATGCCGCGCAGCTTGCCATTGGCCTTGGCGGCGGCGCGACGGGCCTCGAAGCCCTTGTAGTCGGCCATCTCCAGCGCCTTGTTGAGGCTCGCTTCGTAGTCGCCCGTGTCATACATGACCGCGACCGGCGTCTGGTAGGGGAACTGGCTCGGCTGGATGAAGTTCTTGCGCCGCAGCTCGGCCTGGTCGACGCCCATCTCGGCTGCCGCCTTCGACATCAACCGCTCGAGGATATAGGTCGCCTCGGGCCGGCCGGCGCCGCGATAGGCGTCCACCGGCACGGTGTTGGTGAAGACCGCCTTCACATTGCAGAAGACGAGCGGCGTGCGGTACTGGCCGGCCAGCAGCGTGGCGTGCAGATAGGTCGGGATGCAGGGCGCGAAGGTCGAGAGATAGGCACCCATATTGGCGAGCGTCTGGCACTTCAGCGCGGTGATGTGGCCGTCCTTGTCGAAGGCCATCTCGGCATGGGTGACATGGTCGCGGCCATGGGCGTCGGAGACGAAGCTCTCCGAGCGCTCGGCGGTCCAGCGCACCGGCCGGCCAACCTTTTTCGCCGCCCAGGTGACCAGCGCCTCCTCGGCATAGTGGTAGATCTTGGAGCCGAAGCCGCCGCCGACATCGGGGGCATAGACGCGCAGCTTGTGCTCGGGGATGCCGAGCACGAAGGCGCCCATCAGCAGGCGGATGACGTGCGGGTTCTGGCTGGTCGTGACGAGGGTGTATTCCTCCGAGGCGATGTCGTAGGCGCCGATCGCCGCGCGCGGCTCCATCGCATTGGGGATCAGGCGGTTGTTGACGAGGTCGATCTTCGTCACATGGTGGGCCGCCGCGATCGCCGCGTCGACATCGGCGCTCTCGCCGGGGAAATCCCAGTCGAAGCAGATATTGTCGCCCGCCTCGTCGTGGACCGGCGTGCCGCCGCCCTTGATCGCCGAGCGCATGTCGACGACGGCCGGCAGCTCATCGATGTCGACGACCACCTGCTCGGCGGCATTCTTGGCCTCGTTGAGGCTCTCGGCGATGACGGCGACGATCGGATCGCCGACATGGCGCACCTTGCCGACGGCGAGGATCGGATGCTTCGGCTCCTTCATGGGGCCGTCCTTGCCGGTGACGAGCCAGCCGCAGGGGACGCCGCCGACGCCCTCGAAATCCTTGCCGGTCAGCACCGCGACGACGCCCGGCATCTTCTCGGCCGCGCTCGTGTCGATGCTCTTGATGAGCCCATGCGCAACCGACGAGCGCAGGATCGCGCAATAGGTCTGGTTGGGCATGTTCATGTCGTCGGTGTACTTGCCGAGGCCCTTCAAGAAGCGGAAATCCTCGCGCCGCTTGACCGGGGCGCCGATACCGTCCTGTGCCATTTGGGGTTCTCTCCCTGAGATGCTCGTCGCAGCGTGTCCGAGCGAGCGTGCTCGACTTTCTTCGGGCTTTGATATTCCGGGCTCACGCCCCACGTGGTGACCGGCCTGCGCGGCTCGGGGCTGTCGCCCCCGCCAACGGGCACGGTCGAGCGCGCGGGTGACGTCAGGCGCTCGCCTGGCCCGATGCGATCTGAATCGCCTTGACGATGTTGTGATAGCCGGTGCAGCGGCAGATATTGCCCTTCAGCCAGCTGCGGATCTCGGGCTCGGAGGGCTTGGGATTGACCTTCAGCAGTTCGACCGCCGACATCACCATGCCCGGCGTGCAGAAGCCGCACTGGAGACCATGTGCCTCGCGGAACGCGGCCTGGACGGGATGGAGGTCGGTGCCGGCGGCGAGGCCCTCGATGGTCGTCACATCGGCGCCTTCGGCCTGGGCCGCGAGCATGGTGCAGCTCTTCACCGAGCGACCGTCGACATGGACGAGGCAGGCACCGCACTGGCTGGTGTCACAGCCGACATGGGTGCCGGTGAGCGACAGATTGCGGCGCAGGAAGTCGACGAGCAGCGTGTTCGCTGGCACGTCCGCCGACATCTCCTTGCCGTTCACACGCATCTTGACCTGAGGCACTGTCTCCTCCTTCGATTTTCGACCGGCGCCCGCAGGGGCTCCGGCGTCCCTCTCTATCTTGCCTATTCGCCTATCGCGTCTTCTGGCTTATCGCGTCTTCTTCCCGCCCCTCGGCACCCGCAACTCCTCCCCGTCTCACCGCGCGAGATAGTAGACGAGGGCGATGAGGACGAGGCCGCCGGCGACCCAGGCCCAGATGGGAACGCCCGCGCCAGCTGCCGGGCGCGCCGGCACCGGAACCGGCATGGTGGCGGCCGGCGAGCCATCGGCCGCCGCCGCAACCTCGGCGGCGAATTTGTCGAAGAACTGTCCGGCCATGCTGGCCGCGGTCGCGTCGATGAGGCGGGATCCGAGCTGGGCGATCTTGCCGCCGACGGTGGCGTCCACGTCATAGGTGAGGAGCGTGCCGCCCTCGCTCGGTTCGAGACGGACATCGGCCCCGCCGGATGCGAAGCCGGCCGGTCCGCCCTTGCCCGAGCCCTCGATGCGATAGCTGTTGGGCGGGTCGAGATTTTTCAGGGCGACGTCGCCGGAGAAGCGCACGGACATCGGCCCGATCTTCAGGGCCGAGGTCGCCTTGAACGAGGTGTCGGAGGTCTTCTCGAGGGTCTCACAGCCGGGGATGCAGCGCTTCAGCGTTTCCACATCGTTGAGCTTCTCCCACACGACGGCCTTGGAGGCGGGCAACTGACGCGAACCGGACATGTGCATGAAGCGGGGACTTTCGATTGCCGCCGAACCCCGGCCGTTGGCGGACCGGAGCGGCCGTGTGAGGCGAGACACTCCGCGTAAGGCGACGCCAGCAGGGCTGGCGATCGCACCGCGGCTGGAAGGCACGGCCCGAGGGCAGGTCTGGAGCGCCTCGCGACGCCGAAAGCACCCCTTCGCACCCGACCGAGCCGATCTTGAAACAGCGTCAGGATACAGTCAATGGCACCCCGTGTCAGACTTTCGCGAGCCGCCGCTCGATCGCCAGAGCGAGGCGGAAGAGATGATCGTCCGCACCATGCGCACCGACCAGCATCAGGCCGACCGGCGGCTCGCCTTCCCCGTGACACGGAATGGAGATGGCGCAGCGGTCGAAGGCGTTGCCGACATAGGTGTTGCGGAGCGAGCGGCCGTTGACGCGCGTATAGTCCTCGAGCGACTGGTGGTCGCCGAAGCTGGAGATCGCCGGCGGGATGATGGCGACGGTCGGAAAGACCAGGGCGTCGACCTCGACGGTCTCACGCTCGAGGGTGGCGACCATCTCCGCGCGCAGCGCTCTCAATGCGAGATAGTCGGCGACCGATTGCTCGCGCGCGATCTCCAGGCGCGTCGCGACCTTGGGATCGTAGTCGCCATAGCGGGTCTCGAGCCACGGGCGGTGCAGCGCGAAGGCCTCGCCACCGCCGATGCCGCCTTTCACGAACAGTTCCGGCATGCGGCCGATGACGCGGAACGGCGCCTCGTGCACATGGGCGCCGGCCGAGGAGAGCCGGGAGATCGCCCGCGAGAAAGCGTCGGCGACCGGCTTCTCCAGATCGTCCATGACATAGGTGGTGGGAATGGCGAGGCGCAGGCCCCTGGCCGGCAGTTCGGCGAGCGGACGGACCGGCCGCCCGGCGATGACCTGATCGACGAGCGCGCAATCGGCGACCGAGGCGGCGAGCGGGCCGATCGAATCGAGCGTGTCCGACAGCGGGAAGCAGCCCTCGCGCGACACCCGCGGCTGGGAGGGCTTGTAGCCGACGACACCGCAGAAGGCGGCCGGGATGCGGCAGGAGCCGCCCGTGTCGGTGCCGATGCCGGCGACCGCCATGCCATCGGCGACCGAGACGGCCGCGCCCGACGAGGAGCCGCCCGGAACACGGCCGGTCGCCCGGTCGTAGGGGGCGGCGGGCGTGCCGTAGTGGGGATTGAAGCCGATGCCGCCATAGGCGAACTCGGTCATGTTGGTGCGTCCGACGAGAACGGCGCCCGCCGCCCGCAGTCGCGCCGCGACGACGCTGTCGCGCGCCGCCGCCGGCGTACCGTCGAGGATGCGCGAGCCGGCCCTTGTCACCTCGCCCGCGACGTCGAAGAGATCCTTCAGCGACACCGGGAGGCCGGCGAGGGGGGAGGGCACCACCCCACGGCGGCGCATCTCGTCGCTCTGACGCGCGAAGGCGCGGACCTTCTCGGGATCGTGATGGACGAATGCGCGCCCGCCCTCGCCAGCGGGATCGGCGATCCGGGCGAGCGCCTCCTCGGCGATCGCCTCGGCGCTCGTCGCCCCCTCCGCCAGCTCCTTCGCCCGGTCCCAAATCGTCCGCATGGCCATCTCCGCTCCGCGCCGCACCGTCCCCACCATCCTGCTCGACGTCTCTAGAGCATGTCCGCCCTGGTTGGAAAAGGTTCGAGCGTGCCGGACATGCTCTGGCTCTTTGCTCCAGAGACTGATGCACGGCTTCGATGCGCGCACGGACGTTCGTCGCTGCCTTGCCGGCTCGCGTTGCCGAGGAGACGGGAAAGGCCGCCCGGTGCCCACCGGACGGCCTCACCATGTTGCATCGGCTGCGTCGATCCTTGCGTCAGGCGAGCCCTTCCTTCTTCACCGCGACCACCGTCTCGTCGAGCGTCTTCTTCGCCCGCTCGATGAGCTCGTCGACCTCGGACTGGGTGATCGAGAGCGGCGGCGAGACGACCATGCGGTCCCAGCAGGCGCGCATGATGAGGTCGTTCTTCACCGAAATGTTGCGGCAGATGGTGCCGGCCTTGCCCTCCTCGGGGAAACGCTTGCGGCTCTTCCTGTCGGGCACGAGCTCGAGGGCGCCGATCATGCCGGTCATGCGCGCCTCGCCGACGATCGGATGATCGCCGAGCTCCAGCCACTTCCGGCGCAGATAGGCGCCGACGCCCGACTTGGCGTTCTCGACGAGGCCCTCCTCCTCGAGGATGGCGATGTTCTCGAGGGCGGCGGCGCAGGCCGCGGGATGACCCGAATAGGTATAGCCGTGATAGAACTCGCCGGCCTTGTCGATGAAGCCTTCGGCGACCTTGCTCGAGACGGCGACCGCGCCGATCGGCAGATAGCCCGAGGACAGTCCCTTCGCCATCGCCATGATGTCGGGCTCGATGCCGAAATGATGCGAGCCGAACCACTCGCCGGTGCGCCCGAAGCCGCAGATCACCTCGTCGGCGATGAGCAGGATGTTGCGCTCGCGGCAGACGCGCTCGATCTCCTTCCAGTAGTTGTCCGGCGGGATCAGCACGCCGGCGGCACCCTGGATCGGCTCGCCGATGAAGGCGCCGACATTGTCCTCGCCGAGCCAGTCGATCATGCGCTCGAGCTGGCGGACGCGGTCGCGGCCAACCTCCTCCGGCGTCATGTCACCCTCGTGGCCGAACCAGTAGGGCGGATCGATATGGTGGATACCGGGGATCGGCAGGCCGCCCTGGCGGTGCATCGCGGTCATGCCGCCGAGGCTCGCCGAGCCCATGGACGAGCCGTGATAGCCGAGCTTGCGGCTGATGATGGCGGTCTTGGTCGGCTTGCCCATCACGTTCCAGTAATGGCGGACCAGACGGATGATGGTCTCGTTCGATTCCGAGCCGGAATTGGTGAAGAAGATGTGCTTCAGCGTGCCGGGCGTCAGGCTCGCCACCTTCTCGGCGAGGGCGGTGGCGGCGGGATGGGTGCACTGGAAGAAGGTGTTGTAGTAGGCGAGCTGGCTCATCTGGCGATGCACCGCCTCGTTGATGCGCTCGCGGCCATAGCCGACATTGACGCACCACAGACCCGCCATGCCGTCGAGGAGCTTGCGCCCGTCCGCCTCGTAGACATAGACGCCGCTCGCCCGGGTGATGACGCGCGTCTTCTGCTCGTGGAGCTGCTTGGAATCGGTGAAGGGATGCAGGTGATAGGCGGCGTCGCTCGCCTGGATCTCCTCGGTCGGGGGCAGGTTGGCCATGTAGTTCATCGGGAAACCTCCGGGAAAGAGCCCCAAGGGGCAATCGTCTCATCGAATGGCATCGCGGCAGCGTTCGCGCAGGCCGCGCGGCGCCGAACCGGTCGCGGCAGGCGGCCCTACACGGTCAGGAGCAGATGCTCGCGCTCCCAGGGGCTGATGACGCGCATGAAGTTCTCGAACTCGGCGTGCTTGATCTTGCCGTAGAGGGCCGAGAAGCCGGGTCCCAGCATCTCCTGCAGGGCCTGGCACTCCTGGAACTGGGCGACGGCCTCGAGCAGGCTGCGCGGGATCTGGTAGGAGCTCTCATAGGCCGAGCCGGTGACGGGCTCGCGCGGCTTCAGCGCCTGCTTCATGCCGAGGAGACCGCAGGCGAGGGAGGCGGCGAGCACCAGATAGGGATTGGTGTCGGCGCCGGGCAGGCGGTTCTCGATGCGCCGGGCCTCGGGCGGGGCGACGGGCACGCGCAGGCCGGTCGTGCGGTTGTCCATGCCCCATTCGACATTGATCGGCGCGGCCGCATCGGGCACCAGCCGGCGATAGGAATTGACGTAAGGGGCAAAGAAGCAGGCGGCGGCGGGGAGGTACTCCTGCTGGCCGCCGACGAAGCCGTAGAACAGCGCGGTCGGCTGGCCCTTGGCGTCGGAGAAGATGTTGCGGCCGGTCTTCACGTCGACCACGCTCTGGTGGATGTGCATGGCGCTGCCGGGCTCGTCCTCCATCGGCTTGGCCATGAAGGTGGCGTAGCAGCCGTGGCGCAGCGCCGCCTCGCGCAGCGTGCGCTTGAAGAAGAACACCTGGTCGGCGAGCTCGAGCGCATTGCCGTGCTGGAGGTTGATCTCGAGCTGGGAGGTGCCGCCCTCCTGGATGATGGTGTCGATCTCGAGGCGCTGGGCCTCGGCGAAATCATAGAGGTCGTCGACGATCTCGGCATATTCATCGACGCCCGAAAGGGCATAGCTCTGCAGCGCGGTGCCGACGCGGCCGCTGCGCCCGACCGGCGGCTCCAGGGGATAGTCGGGATCGGGATTCTTCTGGGTCAGGTAGAACTCGATCTCGGGCGCGACGACCGGCTCCCAGCCCTCCTCGGCATAGAGCTTCAGCACGCGCTTCAGGACCGAGCGGGGCGCGTACTCGACCGCCTCGCCGGTCTGCCAGAGCACGTCGTGGATGACCTGGGCGGTCGGGCTCTTGCTCCAGGGCGCGGGCCGCAGCGTCGAGAGATCGGGCACGAGCAGCAGATCGCCCTCGGTGTAGCCCTGATCGCCTTCGAAATCGACGTAGTCGCCGGTGACACCCTGGAAGAAGATCGACACCGGCAGGTGCATCGGCTTCAGGTCGGCGAACTTGACGGCCGGCATGGCCTTGCCGCGGGCGATGCCGGCGATGTCGGGCACCGCGCACTCGACCTCGTCGATGCGATGCGCGCGCAGCCAGGGCAGCACCTCGCTCTTCTTGGTCGGCGGGGCGAGATCGAGCTCGTATTTGGGAAGCGGATCGGGCTTGGCGGCCTTGCTGGCGTGATCGTCCATGGTCCTGTCGCCGGTCTCTTCAGGGAGTTTGCTCAGGGATTTTACCTGCCGCCGGCACCACGGGGCTCGTCCGATGCGCGGCCTTGCGCCCCGGCTCCACCCCTTGCAGAGCGCCACTCCTCCTCAATCGAGGCGCGTCGGCCGGTCCGGCCGTGCCGAGCCCGTCCTGGCGGTCCGAGGCATAATGTGATCACAAAATCGCTTTGTCAAAGCCTGACGCGCGCCGGCCACGGGAGAGGGCCCGGTGCGCGGGAGGCGCAGCGAGGGGCGGATGGCGGTGTACGCGCCGGCTCGGGCCGGCTGCCGGGTCGCGGCGGGTGCTCCCGGGGCGTGCGATCAATCCCAGGGAAGCAGCATCACGGCGGCGGCCGAATAGACGCCGCCGAACAGGACGGCGAAGCCGGCCGCGAGCAGGACGAGCGGGGTGACCGGATCGCCGCTCATCAGGATCAGGCTCTTGATACCGGCCAGATCGGTCAACAGGATCAGCCCGGCGACGATGATGCCGATGAGCGCACCGATCGCGGCATGGCCGATCAGGAAAACGACGAGGAGCGGCAGAGCTTCGCTCGCACCGGGGGATGGCTTGCTTTCGAGCCACCATTTGCGCGGAGGACCTGGAACTGGCATCGCATGGGCTCCGTGATCGGCGCGGCAGACCGACGATCCGCTGCGCATCTATGCCGATCCTCCCTTTGCTGCCAACGTCCGCCGAGGCCGCTGCGTTCCTGCATGCGTGCGCGGCCATGCATCTCCGGCTCGGGGGCGGTCTCAGCCGGCGAGCGCGGCCTCGCCGATGAAGCGCATGCCCTGCATGATGTCCTCCTCGATGGCGGCGCGCAGGCCGCCTGCGTCGCCATCCTTCAGGGCGGCGAGGGCCAGCATGTGCTGGTCCTGGAGGTCGGAGGTGCCGAAGCGGCCATAGACGAGGCGCATGAAGGGGCCGAACTGCAGCCAGATCGAGGTGACGACGGCGAGCAGCGTGGCAGCCTCGGCCCGCTCGTAGATCGCCATGTGGAACTGGTGATTGCCGCGCATGTAGCCCTCGGCATCGCCCTCGCGCATGGCGGTGTCGATTCGGTCGTCGATGGTCTCGAGCCGGGTAATCGCCTGGGTATCGAGCCGCGGCATGGCGCGGACCGCGAGCTCCGGCTCGAGGGCGCGGCGGGCGAAGACGATCTGCTCGAACTTCGCCGCCGTCATGGCCGGAACGGTCACGCGGCGGTTGCCGTGCAATTCGAGGGCGCGCTCGGCGATCAGCCGGCGCACCGCCTCGCGCACCGGCATGGGGCTGACGCCGAGCTCCTCGGCAAGGCCGCGCAGCGTGACCGAGAAGCCCGGCCTGAAACCGCCGAAAAGAATACGCTCGCGCAGCGCCCGATAGACGCGCTCGTGCACGGTGGCCTCGCCATCCTCCTCGGAGAGCGGACCCGTGGCCGTCGCGCTGAACTGACCCGCCACCTGGTGGACCTCCCATTCCCCGCAAGAGCGATCCCGACCTTGAGGGCTCGGCGCAGCCGGCTTGGGGTCGAGGCGCCGGGCGAGACATGCGCCCGGGCCCTGCCGGCACGCCGCACCGGCCCCGCGCGGCCTGTGATCGAAAGTGTAACAACGCTTGTATCAGCGCCGAAATTGTGATCACACTGCGAGACTACACGGGCGACCGTGTAGCCGGCAAGTGCGGCTCCCCGCCGTCGCCGGTTCGTGTGGACGGGAAATGCGCTTCCTGCAACCCCGTCGGCTGCGGGTCCATGCGGGTCCGTCTATCTCCCCGTGGCGGCGTCGTCCGGCGCCGGTGCGGAAAGCGGCAGGTGAGGCCGGCCTTCCAAGGGCCAGGGGCACCCGCCGTGATCAACACAAAGCCGCATTCGTCTCGTATGCGGAATAACATTCCGTCGGGAGCTTACGAGCTGAGGAGACCAAATCGATGAGCACCTACCGTCCGGCTTTCCGGCCGAGCCGCCGCAGCTTCCTGCAGAGCGCGAGCGCCTTCGCCGTGGGCGTGACCTTCCTGCCCCGTGGCACGCTCGCGGAGGAGGAGAAGCGGCTCAATCTCTACAATTGGGACACCTATATCGGTGAGCACACCCTTGCCGACTTCAAGGAGGCCAGCGGCATCGAGACCAAGATGGATCTCTTCGCCGACAATGCCGAGCTGTTCGCCAAGCTGAAGGAAGGCAATCCGGGCTACGACGTGATCGTGCCGTCGGACAGCTGGATCGAGCGCATGGTCGCGGCCAACATGCTGATGCCGCTCGACCATTCCAAGATCCCGAACATGGCGAACATCGACAAGCCGTTCGTCGATGCGCCGTTCGATCCCGGCCGCAAGCACACCATTCCCTATATGTGGGGCACGCTCGGCGTCGGCTACAACAAGTCGAAGGTCGAGGGCACGCCCGACAGCTGGAAGTGGCTGTATGATTCGGACAAGTACGGCGGCCAGGTGGCGCTCCTCGGCGATGCCATGAACGTCATCGGCATTGCGCTCAAATATCTCGGCTACTCGCTGAACTCGGTCGATCCGGCCGAGATCAAGAAGGCCGAGGAGCTGATCATCGCCAACAAGAAGAACATCAAGGTGTTCGCCGACGACAACGGCCAGGACCTCCTGGCCTCGGGCGAGGTGACGCTGACGCAGGGTGGAACGGCGACATCATCCAGGTGATGAGCGAGGACGAGAACCTCGCCTATGTGGTCCCGCAGGAGGGCTCGCTGCTCTGGCAGGACACGATGGCGATCCCGACCGGCGCTCCGCATCCGGAGAACGCGCACGCCTTCCTCAACTTCGTGCTCGACGCCAAGGCCGGCGCCCATATCGCCGAGACCATCCAGTATGCGACGACCAATGCCGCAGCCAAGAAGCTGATGCCGGCGGAGTATCTGGAGAACCCGGCGATCTTCCCGTTGCAGGCGACCATCGACAAGCTGGAAGCCTCCAAATATCTCGGCGAAGAAGGCATCAAGCTCTACAACGACGCCTGGACCCGTATCCAGGCCGCCTGAGCCGTCGCAGAACGAGAATGGGTCCGGACTGCCCCTCGTGGCCGTCCGGGCCAGCTTGCCGGACTTGCGCCGTCGGTCGCGGCCACGGGTGACACGAGACGCAAGGTTTTCCCTGCCGCTAACCGGCCGCGTGCCGCGTCGGGGGCGGAGTCCGGACACCATGGAGCTGGGCGGTGACACCCGGCCGATGTCCGCCGCGCATGACGTCGGACACTGTTGACGCGACGTCCGGACGACGTTGCGGCCGGACGACGTGACTGACAGATGACGTTACGGCCGGACGACGTGACGGCCAAATGACGTGACGGCAAA
Source organism: Hyphomicrobiaceae bacterium (assembly GCA_041397765.1). GTDB lineage: Bacteria > Pseudomonadota > Alphaproteobacteria > Rhizobiales > Hyphomicrobiaceae > JAWKWA01. The sequence goes on from JAWKWA010000006.1 coordinate 230,374, forward strand.
GAAAATCTGCGGGCGGACCGATAACCGCCCCGGCCGCGCGTGAAGGGGGAGGGAAGGCGACGCCATGGAAAGCTGGAAAAAGAATCCGCTCGTCTTCTGGATTCTCGGGATTCCCGGCACCGTCTGGCTGGCGCTGTTCTTCATCGCGCCGCTCGCCATCATCTGGATCCTGTCCTTCGGCGAGAAGGCCATGGTCGATGGCCACATCTCGGTGACCGAAATCGCCATCACCGGCACCTTGAAACAGTACATCCGCTCCTTCGAGCCGGTCTATCTCGACATCATCTGGAAATCGATCTGGATCAGCGCGCTCGGCACGTTCCTGTGCCTCGTCATCGCCTATCCGGTCGCCTTCGCGGTCGCCTTCGCGCCCAACCGCTGGAAGCCGCTGCTTCTGCTGCTGGTGATCCTGCCGTTCTGGATCAACCTGCTCATCCGCACCTATGCGCTGATCGCCGTCTTCCGCACCAACGGCCTCGTCAACTGGGTGCTGGAATGGTTCTGGTCGGTTCTGCACGCCGTGCTCGGCGTCGTCTCGCTCGGCTGGCTGATCGGCGACCAGTTCCAGCCGTTGACACTGCTCTACAACAACGCCGCGGTGGTCGCCGGCCTCGTCTATGTCTACATGCCGTTCATGGTGCTGCCGCTCTATGCGACCATCGAGCGGCTCGACAAATCCTATCTCGAGGCGTCCCTCGATCTCGGTGCCAGCCAGTCGCGCACGCTTTGGTCGGTGACGCTGCCGCTGACGATGCCGGGAATCGTCACCGGCGTGATCCTGGTCTTCATCCCCTCGCTCGGCTCGTTCCTGACGCCGGCGCTGCTCGGCGGCGCCAACGCGATCATGATCGGCAATGTGATCGAGGACCAGTTCAAGGCCGCCAATGACTGGCCGTTCGGCGCAGCGCTGTCATTCCTCTTGATGTATGCGACCTTCGGCGCCCTGGCGTTGAGGGCGTTGCTGGCGCGCAACAGCCGCGGCGTGGACGTCTGAGGGAGGACGCGAGATGGCGACGACAGACACCATGGCGACCCCATCCTCCGGCACGGCCGCAAGGCGCCGGGTCAGGCCGCGCAAGGAGCCGCTCGATTACGCCAACCGGCTGTGGATGAAGATCCTGCTGGCGGCGACCTTCATCGCCCTCTACGTGCCGATCTTCATGCTGATCGCGTTCAGCTTCAACGATCCCAAGCGCAACGTCGTCTGGCAGGGCTTCACCACCAAATACTACCGGATCGCCTGGGAGAATGTCGGCCTCGTCGAGGCATTCACCAACTCGCTCACCATCGCTTTTCTGTCGACCATCGTCTCGACGATCCTCGGCACCATGGTGGCGCTCCTGCTGTGGCGCTTCCGTTTCCCTTTCAAGCCCGCCTATGAAGGCTTCATGGCGCTGCCGATCGTGATCCCGGAGATCTGCATGGGCGTGGCGCTGCTCGCCTTCTTCGCGCGGATCGGCTGGCCGAGCGATCTCGTCTGGCCGCTCAATCTCTCGCAGATCACCATCTCGCACATCGCCTTCTCGTTCCCCTTCGTCGCCGTGGTCGTGCGATCTCGCATGGCCGGCTTCAACCGCGAGCTCGAGGAAGCCTCAAAGGACCTCGGCGCCAGCGAGTGGCAGACCTTCTGGAAGGTGATCTTCCCGTTCATGCAGCCGGGCGTGATCGCCGGCGCGCTGCTCGCCTTCACGCTCTCGCTCGACGATTTCGTCATCACCTTCTTCACCTCCGGACCCGACACCGTGACCTTCCCGGTCAAGGTCTACTCGCTGGTGCGCCGTGGCGTGTCGCCCGATATCAACGCCGCCTCGACGGTGCTGATCGTCATCACCATCGTCGCGACCATCCTTGCCATGCGCCTGCAGGCACCCGACAAGTCCGAGGGGCATTGAGGGGTGGCGGCCGGGTTGTAGACGCCCACCAAAGAGGCGGCGCCGGCGTCCCGGCCGAGAGCGGGCGGTCGGGCCAGGCAGGACGCAGAAGCAGCCTGGCAAGGGTCCCGGGACGGGGCCGGGAGGCACGGCCCAACGAGTTGCCGAAAGAATTCAAGGGCCGGGATTTCAGACGCCGGGGACGGAGCCGACATGAGTGACGCCATCATCTCGATCAGGAACGTGACCAAGAGCTTCGGATCCTCGGTCACCGCCGTCGACAACATCTCATTCGACATCAAGCCGAACGAGTTCTTCGCGCTGCTCGGGCCGTCCGGCTGCGGCAAGACCACGCTCCTGCGCATGATCGCCGGCCTCGAGACGCCGACCTCCGGCCAGATCATCCTCGATGGCCGCGACATGCTGGAGATTCCGCCCAACAAGCGGCCGGTCAACATGGTGTTCCAGTCCTACGCCGTGTTCCCGCATATGAGCGTCGAGGACAATGTCGCCTATGGCCTGCGCGTCACGGGCGTTGCGCGCGACGAGACCGCGAAGCGCGTCGCCGAGGCGCTCGAGATGGTCAAGCTCGGCCATCTCGCCAAGCGCAAGCCCCACCAGCTTTCGGGCGGCCAGCGCCAGCGCGTGGCGCTCGCCCGCGCGCTCGTCAAACGGCCGAAGGTGCTGCTGCTCGACGAGCCGCTGTCGGCGCTCGACGCCAAGCTGCGCGAGCAGATGCAGCTCGAGCTCGCCAGCCTGCAGAGCCAGGTCGGCATCACCTTCATCATCGTCACCCACGACCAGGACGAGGCGCTGTCGATGGCCGACCGCATCGCCGTCATGGAGGCCGGTCACATCCGGCAGATCGCGACGCCGGCGGCACTGTACGAGGCGCCGGTCTCGCGCTTCGTCGCCGATTTCATCGGTAAGGTGAATTTGCTCGATGCCAAGGTGGTCGGCAGCGCGAACGGCAAGGTCGAGGTCGACGTCGAGCGGATCGGGCGGGCCCGCATTCCCTATGAGGGGACGGCGCCGGCAGGTGCGGTGTCGATCGCGGTCCGGCCGGAGAAGGTGCAGCTCTCCAAGTCCGCGCCCGGCGGCGACCTGATGCGCGCCGAGGGCAAGATCGCCGCCTGGGCCTATTACGGCGATGTCAGCCATATGTATGTGGACACCAAGGACGGGCTTCGCCTCAGCGTCAACATGCAGAACGCGACCCGCAATACCGTGCACGGCCTCGACATCGGGCACAATGTCTGGGTGTCGTGGGCGCCGGACGACGTGGTGGTGCTGGCGCAGTAGGGCCCGCACCCGATCCGAGCGTCGCGCACTCCGTCGGAACATCCGGCGGGGCGGAGTGCACCGTCATCGGCTCGCCGGGCGTACTTTCTCACCGCGCATCCCTTTGGCGAGCGGGCGTCTTCCTGCGAAAGCGGCGCGGCGCGGTAGCGGCTGTCGCGACCATTGCGGTCGGCGACGCTCGCCTCTGATCCGGCATACGACCACGCGAACCAGAGTAGAGGCGGCCGGCGAAGGGAATGTGCCCGCGCCGATGAGGGCCGCGTCGTTACCGCCCGCGCCGACAAGGTCCCGCGACAATGACGGCGGGATCAGGTCGCCGGCGGCAGGCGGGATCGCTGGCTGTCGGGCTACTCCGCCGCGGCCGTATTCCGGTTCGCCTGGGCGTCAGCGGCATCGGCGCGTTGGCCGACACGCTCGATGATGAAATGGGCGATCCAGCGGGCGATGCCGGCGCTGTCGGTCTGCTTGTCGGCGAGCGTCCGCCGCGCCTCGTCGAGCACCGCGTCGGGAGCGAGCCCCTTCAGCCTGACCTCGATCAATCCCTCGAGGAACGAGCGGTCGAACTCGGGATGGCCCTGGAAGGTGATCGCCGTGTCGCCATAGGCGATGATGGCGTTCTGGCAGAACTCGGACGAGCCGATCACGCGGCCGCCCTCGGGCACCTCGACGACCTGATCCTGGTGGAGGGCCGGGATGGTGACGCGGCCGGGCTTCAATCCCGACTTCGGATGGGCCTCGGAAAGCTCGTAGTCGTGGAAGCCGATGCCCCAGCCCTTGCCGGACTTCACGACCTTGCCGCCGAGCGCCTGGGCGAGGAGCTGATGGCCGAAGCAGATGCCGACCACGGGCACTTTCTCGGCGACGGCGCGGCGGAGCAGCTCCTCCGCCTTCAGCATCCAGTCCGTCCGCTCGTAGACACCATGGCGCGAGCCGGTGACGAGCCAGGCGTCGCAGGCATGCGGATCCTCGGGCACCTCGCCGTCGAGGGCGGCATAAGTGCGGAACTCGAGCTTGGCGTCGACCGGTCCGATCAGCGCCCGGAACATGTCGGGATATGAGCCGTGCTCGTCCTTCAGGGCGTCCGGCGGGCGGCCGGTCTCGAGAATGCCGATCAGCATGGCGGTGTTCCTCTCAAGGGATCAGCGGCGGCGGTCCGCGATGTACCGGTGCCGTCTTCCGCATCCAATACGCCCGATGGTGCGGAGCGGCATACAAGGGGCGCTACTCCCGGCCGACTATGATCCGCGGCCCCGTCGAACTCAAGCTGCCGGATGACACCCAGGCTCCCGGCACGGTTTCGATGCTCGCGCGGACGCTCGCTTCTCAACCGATCAGGCTCTCTTGTCCTTAGAGTCTGATTCACGGTTTCGATGCTCGCGCGGACGCTCGCTTCTCAACCGATCAGGCTCTAGACGCGCCCGACCGGCCGGCGCTTTGCGCCCCGCTTCTCGGCGAGCAGGCAGAGATAATCGTTGGCGACATGGGCGGCGGCGAGCGCCGTGATGTCGGCATGGTCGTAGGCCGGCGCCACCTCGACGAGATCCATGCCGACGAAATCGAGCGAGCCGAGGCCGCGCAGGATCTCGAGCGCCTGCCAGGAGGCGAGCCCGCCGGGTACCGGCGTGCCCGTCCCCGGCGCGAATGCCGGATCGAGGCAGTCGATGTCGAAGGAGAGATAGACCCGGGCATTGCCGACCCGTTCCTTGATGGCGGCGATCGTCGCCTCCACGCCGTTGCGATGCACCCAGGGTGCGGTCAGGATCTCGAAGCCATGGTCGCTGTCGTTGAAGGTCCTGAGGCCGACCTGGGCGGAGCGCGTGACGTCGATCAGCCCTTCCTCGGCGCCGCGCAGGAACATCGAACCGTGATTGAAGCTCGCCCGGTCGTCCGGCCAGGTGTCGCAATGGGCATCGAACTGGAGGAGGGCGACAGGCCCGTGCTTGCGGGCATGGGCCTTGATCAGCGGATAGGAGACATAGTGGTCGCCGCCGAAGGTCAGCATGGAGGCGCCGGCCGAGAGGATCTGGCTGGCATGGGCGACGATCGTGTGCTCGACGGTGTCGGGGCGGTGATGGTCGATGAAGCAGTCACCATAATCGACGACGGCGAGATGGTCGAAGGGATCGAAGCCGAACGGAAATGGCAGCAGGCTCGCGGTCTCGCACGAGCCCTGGCGGATGGCGCGTGGCCCGAAGCGGCAGCCGGGCCGGGCGGTCGTCGCGCTGTCGAAGGGGATGCCGCTGACCGCGACGTCGACACCTTCGAGATCGCGGGTGTAGGGACGGCGCATGAAGCTGAGCGCGCCCGAGAAGGTGAGCTCGGGCCAGCGACCCATCGGGTCCTTCTTGCGGAAGGCCTGGTCGCCTTCGGAGGGGATCTCGGGTTTTCTCTCCTTGGGCTTTCTCGCCATGGCGCGGCTCCTCCCCTGTGGCCGGCTCTCCGGCTCCCATCCGCCTCTATGGCGCGCGGGCCAAGCCGTGGTCAAGCGGGCGAAGGCCGATCAGAAGAGCCGCGTGCGCCGGGGCCGACGCGGAAAACCTCGATCACGCGCTCGCAACTTCACAGCCCCTCCCCGGCAGTCTAGGGTCGTGCACCCACCCGTGGACGGCACCTCGCAATGCAGACCTCGCTCTTCCCCTATATCTGGCAGCACACCCGGCGCGAGCAGATCTGGATCCTCGCGGTGATCCTGATCTCGATGCCGTTCTATTTCATGGCGCTCGACCTGCCGAAGTCGATCGTCAACGGGCCGATCCAGGGCCGGGGCTTCGAGACGGCGGGGGCGACCGCGCCCTTCCTCAAATTCTCGATCTCGCTGCCCGGACTCTCCGAGCCGCTGACGCTCTTCCCCGGCTTCATGATCGGGCGGGAGACGGCGCTCGTCGCGCTCAGCCTGTTGTTCCTCGCGCTCGTCTGCATCAATGGCGGGTTCAAGCTCTACATCAACGTCTACAAGGGCCGGCTCGGCGAGCGCATGCTGCGCCGCCTGCGCTTCGACCTCGTCGATCGCGTGCTGCGCTTCCCCCCCGGACAGTTCCGCCGCATCAAGTCGGCGGAGGTCGCGACCATGGTCAAGGACGAGGTCGAGCCGCTCGGCGGCTTCATCGGCGATGCCTTCGTGCAGCCGGTCTTCCTCGGCGGCCAGGCGATCACCGCCATGGCCTTCATCCTGACGCAGAGCTTCTGGCTCGGCCTGATCGCGGCGGCGATCGTCGGCGTGCAGGCCTTCCTCATCCCCAAGCTCAGGCGGCGGCTGCTGGTGCTCGGCAAGGAGCGGCAGATCACGGCGCGCGAGCTCGCCGGCCGTGTCGGCGAGGTGGTCGAGGGCATCGGCGAGATCCGCGTCAACGACGCGACCAACTGGGAGCGCGCCGACATCGCGCACCGGCTCGGACGGATCTTCTTCATCCGCTACGAGCTCTACAATCGGAAGTTCTTCGTCAAGTTCCTGAACAACTTCCTCTCCCAGGTGACGCCGTTCCTGTTCTATCTCATCGGCGGCTGGTACGCGCTGAGGGGCGAACTCGACATCGGCCAGCTCGTCGCCGTGATCGCCGCCTACAAGGATCTGCCGAGCCCGATCAAGGAGCTGATCGACTGGGACCAGCAGCGCCAGGACGTCGAGATCAAGTTCACGCAGGTGATGGAGCAGTTCTCGCCCGACCAGATGATTCCGGCGGGCCTGCAGGCCGCGAGCGAGGCGACGCCCGCCGCCCTCGCCCGTCCGATCGAGGCGAGCCGCCTCTCGATCACCGACGACACCGGTGCCAAGCTGATCGAGAACGTGTCCTTCAGCATGCGGCCCGGCGAGCGGATCGCCCTCGTCGGTCAGGTCAATGCCGGCGGCGAGACGGTGAGCGAGGCACTGGCGCGACTGATCTGGCCGACATCCGGCCGCCTCGCGCTCGAAGGCCAGGACATCCTCGAGGCATCCGAGGCGCTGACCGGCCGGCGGCTCGGCTATGTCGGCCCGAGCCCCTATTTTCCCAACCAGTCGATCCGCGACTGCCTGCTCTATGGCCTGCGCAACCGGCCGCTCGGCGCGCGCACCTACGAGGGCGAGGCGGCGCGGCGGCGCGAGCTGGAGGTCGCCGAGGCGCGCGCCTCGGCCAATTCCGAGCTCGATGTCGCGGCCGAGTGGACGGACTATCAGGGCGCCGGCGTCGAGGGTCCCGAGGCGCTCGACCGGCGGCTCGTCGAGGTGCTGAAGCTGGTCGAGCTCGACGAGGATGTCTATCAGCTCGGCCTGCGCAGCCGCATCGACCCGAACGGCAACGAGGCGATCGCCGGTCGCGTGCTGTCGGCTCGGCACAATCTGAGGAAGCGCCTCGCCGAGCCGCGGCTTGCCCGCCTCGTCGAGCCCTTCGACGCAGAGCGCTACAACCGCCTGTCGCCCATCGCCGCCAATCTCCTGTTCGGCACCGCGGTGTCGCCGGCCTACGAGACCGACAACCTGCCGGCGAATGCGCACGTGCTGGGCGTGCTGGAGGCGAGCGGCCTCGACAAGACGCTCTGCGAGATGGGCATGCGGATCGCCGAGACGATGATCGAGCTGTTCGGCGAGTTGCC
>JAWKWA010000007.1:0-220416 GCA_041397765.1 Hyphomicrobiaceae bacterium
GGAGAGCGTCCCGGAGGTCGAGCAGGTCGCCGAGGCCCGGCCGACCGAGCCCCGGCCCGTCGAGCCGCCACGTCGCGGCTGGTGGCAGCGCCGCGAGGTTTGAGCGACCGCATCGAGTCTCTGATCCGCAGGTCTGATACCGCCTCGCGAAACCTCTGACTTTCGCGAGGTGGTGTGCGCGCGCGGGGTTGGTGGGGCGGCCGCGCGCAAACAAAGAACATACCGGCGCGCATCCAACTCGATCACGAGTCGCGACCCATGCGCGCCGGTATGATCCATCGCGCGGTTTGGGTAGAGGGGCGAGCGTTGCTCGCCCGCCTCGACCGTGCGGATGGCGCTCCGGGCGCATGCGGCGACGAGCGAACGAGCGGGGTCGCCCGTAGTCGTCAGAGCAGGTCCGCACGTCATGGGCGAGCGCCGCTCGCCCCTCCGACGACGGGGCGGACGGCCTGCGCCATCCGCCGTGCGCCACTCATTCCTCCGGGGCGTCGTCGATGGGGTCGTAGCGGTCGGCGTCGAGGCCGAGGAGCGACCAGGACTGGCGCATATGCGGCGGCAGCGGTGCCGTCACGTCGATCGGATCGCCGGTGCGAGGATGGGGCACGGTGATGCGCCGGGCGAGGAGGTGCAGACGGTTCTGCATGCCCGGCGGCAGCTCCCACTGCTCGCGGATGAAGTACTTCGCATCGCCGATGATCGGATGGCCGATATGGGCCATGTGGGCACGGAGCTGATGGGTGCGGCCGGTCACCGGCTTCAGCGACACCCAGGCGGCGATGCGCGCGGAATGCTCGACGACGGCGTAGTAGGTGAGGGCGTGGCTGGCGCCCTCCTCGCCATGCTCGGCGATGCGCATCTTGGCCTCGCCCTCGGCCTCCGCCTCGAGATCCTTGGCGAGATAGGTCGAGATGCGGCCCTGGCGGAGCTTGGGCGAGCCGGCGACGAGGGCCCAGTAGACCTTGCGGGCGGCGCGCGAGCGGAAGGTACGGGTCAGCTCCTGGGCGGCGAAGCGTGTCTTGGCGACGAGCAGGCAGCCGGCGGTGTCCTTGTCGAGGCGGTGGACGAGACGGGCGCGCTGGCCGCCCTTGACGAGGAGCGCGCCGATCATCTGGTCGACATGGCGCGTGGTGCCCGAGCCGCCCTGCACGGCAAGGCCCATCGGCTTGTCGAGCACGAGAACGTCGTCGTCCTCATAGAGAGTGATCGAGGCGAGGAAGGCGCGGGTCTCGGCGTCGCGGGAGGTGTTCGCGGCGCGCGGCGCGGGAGCCTCGGTCTTCATCGGGGGAATGCGCAGCGACTGGCCGACCATGAGGCGGGCATTCGCCTTGACGCGGCGGCCGTCGAGCCGGAGCTCGCCCTTCCGGACGATGCGCTGGATGTGGGAGAAGGCGAGCTCGGGGAAATGCACCTCGAGATAGCGGTCGATGCGCATGCCGGCCTCGTCGGGGCCGATGGTGACGGTCTGGGCCGGGGTGGATGGGGCGCCGGACGGAGCCGGGGCGGTGGCCGGATCGGCGGCGGCGTCGGCCGATGACTGGACGGCGTCGCGGCGATCGGTTCGCGGCCCGCGCGACTTCAGGAAGGACTTGCCCGGCCGACGGACTGTCGGGTCGAGGCGGGGATCGCCAGAGGTTTCGGTCTCGGATCGCCGCGAACGCGCAAAACGGTCGCCGGCGGTGCGATGGCCGCGCCGGTCGCCGTCGCGCCGGTCGGGACGACCTTCGTGACGTCCCTCGCCAGCGCCCTCCGCGTGGCCGCGATGGTCGGGACGGTCGGTGCGGCCGCCGAAGCGGCGCCCCTCGCTGCGGGGGCCGCCAGGGCGGCGATCATCTCGCTCGGGTCTCGCAAAGGGACGGGCGCGGCGGGGCCGTTCGGTCTCGGCGCCCGCCTCGGGGCGATCATTGCGACCGTTGCGATCACCATCGCGGGGGAAGGCTGGGCGGGCGCGGAAGCGCTCGCGGGGGCCGCCGCGCTCGCCATCGGCGGTGGCGCGTGCGCCCTGCGGTCTGCGCGGCGCGGCCGGTCGCTGTGGGATCGGTCGCTGTGGGGGCGGTCTGGGCGATCGCCATCGGGGCGGCGATGTCCTTCGCCCGCGCGCTCGCCGCGGCCGCGCCAATCACGTCCGGCCCGATCTGCGCCCGCCCGATCTCCGCCGAAACGAGTGTCACGACGCGGGCCACGGGGGGCCGGACGCTCGCCGCCACCTTCACCACTCCCCTCGCCGGTGCGTTGGCGATCCTCGCGACGACGATATCCGCTGTCGGCCGCCGGCCGCGCGCGCGAGCGTTCGCCATCGCCATCCCGGCGCTGCCAGGGTTTGCGCTCACCCGATCCCGACGCGGCCGCGCGCGGGCGTTCGCCGTCGCGGCCCTCAGGCCGGGCCCGGTCGCGGGGAGGTCGGCTGCTGTCGCCGTCACGACGCTGCCAGGGCTTGTGCTCGCGCGGCGGGCGGCCGCCTTCGGCGCGGTCATGCGGACGGCCATCGCGCGCGGGGCGGCCTTCGCCACCGCCCGAGGGGGCCTTGCGCCGATCGTCGCTGCGGCCGGAGCCGGCGCGCGCTGGTCCGGAACGTCCCTCGCCGCCACGCGGGGGCCGGCGACCTTCGCCCGGCTTGCCGTGACCCCGGCCCGGACCGGACCTGCCGCCGCCCTCGCCCCGCCCCGCGCCGCCCGTGCCGCGGCCCTTGTCGCGTTTCATGTCCCGTCCCGCCGAATATCCAGAATGATCGCCGCATCCGCAATGGGCCGGCCGTGCCGACCGCCGACCCGGGGATCAAAAAAGCCTAGCCAAATCAGATTCTTGAAAAACCCATCTCACGGAATGCCATGTGCGCGCAAGCGGCGTGTCGCGTCTTGGCGACCCCTGGCGTTCACTGGAGACCGAGACGGGTGGAAGCCGCCGTCATATGCGGGGGAAAGGGCGCGACGACATCGAGCGTCCGCCTCGTGGCGGGATGGAGGAAGGAGAGCCGGCGCGCATGGAGATGGAGGCGCGTGCCGATGCCGTCGGGGAGATCGGCGAGGCCGCCATAGAGCCGGTCGCCGAGCACGGGGGCACCGAGACCGGCGAGATGGGCGCGGATCTGATGCTGGCGACCGGTCAGCGGTTTCAAGGAGAGGTGGGCGAAGCGGGCGCCGGGCGAGGCGGCGAGAACCTCAAAGAGCGTCGAGGCGGGCTTGGCGCATGCGGCCTCGGCGGCATTCTGCGGCGGGCGCATGCGATCGCCGCCGGGCTCGCGGGCCTTCAGGAGCGGGCGGTCGATGATGCCGGTCTCGGCGTCAGGCAGGCCGAGCGTCAGGGCGCGGTACTCCTTGTCGATCCGGCCCGCCATGAAGTGCCGGCCGATGGCGCGGGTCGCGACGAGCGAAAGGGCGACGAGCAGGCAGCCGGAGGTGTCGCGGTCGAGGCGGTGGGTGAGACGCGGGCGGTCGGGGGCGCCGGCGAAGGCGGCAAGAAGGATGGCGTCGAGGTCGAGGGAGGTGCGCGTACCCTTCTGGACGGCGAGCCCGGCGGGCTTGTCGAGGACGAGGAGATCGTCGTCGCGATAGAGCGTCAGGCGATCTACGAAGTCGCGGGCGGCGAGGCGATCGCCCGGGAGGCCATCCGGCAGCCCGGCGGCGGTATCGGTCACAGGCTCGAGCTCAGCCATCGGGCGAGCCAGAGACCGGCGAAGACGGCCGTGATCGAGAGGCCGACATTCAGCACCAGATAGCTGGAGGCCCCGGCGATCTCGCGCCGCTCGATGAGCGCGGCGAAATCGAGCGAGAAGGCCGAGAAGGTGGTGAAGCCGCCGAGCATGCCGGTCGCGACGAACGTGCGGATCTCGGTCGCGGCGTTGGCGCGCAGCGCGATCAGCACGACGACGAGGCCCATGATGAAGGAGCCGACAACGTTGACGAACAGCGTCCACCAGGGAAAGCCGGGGCCGAGCAGCTTCAGGCCCGCCATGTTGACGAGATGGCGCAGCGCCGAGCCGATGGCGCCGCCGGCGGCTGCCAGAAGAAGCAGCCTCATCGCCTCCCGCCTCGCCGGAACGGGATGCGAGCCTGTCCGCACTGGTTGGCTGGCGCGAGGGCGCACAGCCGCGAGGCGATGAGCGTCCCGACGCGCGGCAGCCTCATGCCAGGTCGTCGTCCCGGTTCGGCGCGACGAGGCCGCCGATGCCCCAGCCGATCGCCCAGCCGATGGCGAGCGAAAGGAAGATCGCCACCAGATAGGCGAGCGCATGGGTGCCGCTGACATCGTCGGGGCTCTGGGCGGGCTGCCAGCTCACCATCAGGTCGCCGACCATGCTGCCGATCCGCCAGATGCCGAGCGACAGGCCGAGGATCGCACCGATGAATGCGAAGAAAACTCTCATGCCGTCCTGCCCTCAACTCTTTCGCGTTCATGTTCCAGGGCTGGTCCCGAGGTCGTCACCCGGCGGCGATGCCGCGCGGGATCATTTGATCTCCCAGAACCAGATCTCCTTCGACTTCGAATAGGTGTGGTAGTAGCCGAGCCAGGAGAACCATTCCATCAGCCAGTTGGCGCTGGTGCGATAGCCGTTCCAAAGATCGACATGATCGCCGGTCGGCGACTTCTCGTGCACCCATTCGGTGGTGCCGGCCGGACCCTTGATGGCGACCGAGCGTGCCCAGTAGTCCTTGAAGAAGATGAAGCCGCGGCGATTGATGATCTTCGTGTAGAAGCCGGCCGCGTCGGCGCCGGTCAGCTTCTCGACCGGGCTCAGATTGTCGTAGCGCAGGCGCGAGATCGCGTCGCCCATCTGCTGGGCGTTCAGCGTGTGCATCTCCTCGCGGCCATGGAACGAGCAGGTGGCGACCCCGCCGAGCTCGCCGATGGTGATGCCGGCGCGGTGCATGCACACGCCCATGCGGATGGCGCACTGGTTGGCGTAGGAAGGCAGCCCCTTCAGCAGCAGCTTGCCGTCGACCTCCATGTCCTTGGGCAGCCGGCAAGGGAGCTGTTCGGCATTGTTGAGCGGATGCGCCCGCCAGAGCTTGTCGAAATCGAGTGTCGCCATGTGGTGTTTTCCTGCCGCCCGTCGCCCTCGCCGGCCGTGGCGGCGCCAACGCCGCCGGCCCTGCGGCCCCGTCCCGGGCCACGGGGATCATAGGCGAGAATGCCGGCTCGGGCAAAACGGGCGATCGGCGGGGGGGGTGCGCCAATGCCCCGCCTGCGGCTGATCTGAATGCGGATCGTTTCGCCCGGTCGGGGAGTTCAGCCCTTGGCGCGGGCGACCGCCTCGGTGATCATGCGGCGGGCCTCGGCCGCATCGCCCCAGTGATGGATCTTCACCCATTTGCCGGGCTCCAGATCCTTGTAGTGGGCGAAGAAGTGCTCGATCTGCTTCAGCGTGATCTCGGGCAGGTCGGAGAAATTGCGCACCTTGTAATAGCGCTGGGTGATGCTGTCGGCGGGGACGGCGAGCACCTTCTCGTCGCCGCCGGCATTGTCCTCCATGACGAGCACGCCGATCGGGCGGCAATTGATGACGGCGCCCGGCACGATGGCGCGGGTATTGCAGACAAGGACGTCGATCGGATCGCCGTCGGCCGAGAGGGTATGGGGCACGAAGCCGTAGTTCCCCGGATAGCGCATGGGCGTATAGAGGAAGCGGTCGACGAAGAGCGTGCCGGCCTGCTTGTCCATCTCGTATTTGATCGGCTCGCCACCGACCGGCACCTCGATGATGACGTTGATGTCGTCAGGCGGCGACTTGCCGATGGCGATGGCGTCGATGCGCATGGGCTCTCTCTCCGGAATGGCTTTCAGGTGGCGCGGATGACTGTCCGAGGGCCAGGCGGACGGTGAGGGATCGAACGGCCCGCGGGCAGGCGCTGCTCAGCCGCCCTTCCTGCGCCGCAGCCCCTCCCAATAGGCGAGGCGCTTGCGGATCTCGCGCTCGAAGCCCCGGTCGGGGGGATCATAGAAGGTCATCCGGCCCATCTCCTCGGGGAAATAGTCCTGGCCGGAGAAGGCCTCGGGCGTGTCGTGATCGTAGGCGTAGCCGGAGCCGTAACCCTCGTCCTTCATGAGCCGGGTCGGGGCGTTGAGGATGTGCTTGGGCGGCGACAGCGAGCCGCTCTCCTTGGCCGCGCGCATGGCCGCCTTGTAGGCCACGTAGTTGGCGTTCGATTTCGGTGCGGTCGCGACGTAGAGGCAGGCCTCGGCGAGGGCCAGCTCGCCCTCCGGGCTGCCGAGGAAATCGTAGGCGTCCTTGGCGGCGATGGTGATCTTCAGTGCATCGGGATCGGCAAGGCCGATGTCCTCGACCGCCATGCGCACGAGCCGGCGTGCCAGGAACAGCGGATCCTCGCCGCCCGCCAGCATGCGTGCGAGCCAGTAGAGCGCCGCGTCCGGATCGGAGCCGCGCACCGCCTTGTGGAGCGCGCTGATCAGATTGTAGTGGCCGTCGCGCGACTTGTCGTAAAGGGGCGCGCGGCGCTGGACGAGCCGCGTCAGGTCTTGACGGCCGATCGGCCCCTCGCCCTCGGGCACCGTCGCGAGCACGTCCTCGACGAGATTGAGAAGCGTGCGGCCGTCGCCGTCGGCCATGCCGAGGAGGGCCATCCGGGCGTCAGGATCGAGGGGAAGCGGGCGGTGCTCGATCGCTTCGGCGCGGGTGATCAGCCTCTCGAGAGCGTCCTCGTCGAGCCGGTTGAAGGTCAGCACCGTGGCGCGCGACAGAACGGCGGCGTTCAGTTCGAAGGACGGGTTCTCGGTGGTCGCGCCGACCAGCGTGATGGTGCCGTCCTCCATATGCGGCAGGAAGCTGTCCTGCTGGGCGCGGTTGAAGCGGTGGATCTCGTCGATGAAGAGCAGCGTGCCGCGGCCGGTCTCGCGGCGCGAGCGGGCGCGCTCGAAGGCCTTCCGCAGATCCTGGACGCCCGAGAAGATGGCCGAGAGCTGCTCGAACTCGAGCCGGGTCTCGCCGGCAAGCAATCTTGCGACGGTCGTCTTGCCCGAGCCGGGCGGTCCCCAGAAGATGACGCTGGAGAGGCGGCCGGAGCGGATCATGCGGGTGAGCGTGCCGTCGGGACCGGTCAGGTGCTCCTGGCCGACGACCTCGGCGAGCTTCCTCGGGCGCAGCCGGTCGGCGAGCGGCCGGGGGGCGCCGTCGTCCATGCCGGCGGCTTCGAAGAGCGTGGTCATGGGGCGATGATATAGGCGGGATCATGCGGTCGCGCCATGGGGCGACGCTGGCGGACCGGCGAGGAAGGCCCGGCCTCAGGCGCCGGTCGGCGCACGCCGGCGGATAGCCGAGATGTTGAGCCGCGCGAGATGAGAACGCAGGCGCGACTGGCGGTCGGCGAGGGCGACCAGCGAACGGGCGATCGCATAGGAGATGGCATAGGCGAGGACGAAATGCAGCGCGCGGCCGGCCGGCGCGGCGGCGACCAGCAGCGAGATGACGATCGGGTGCGCGAGGTAGAGATACATCGACGAGCGGCCGATCTCGAGGGCGAGGCGGGCGACCGGCCCCGGCAGGGGGATGCGGTCGACGAGCGTCAAGGCGAGCACGGCGGCCGACAGGATGGCGAGGATCGAGCCGGTCGTGCTCCAGACGAAAGCCAGATCGAGGGCTGCGACGGCGAGCACGGCGGCGCGGGTCCGGTGGTCGCGGGCATGGAAGATCGCCCAGCCGAGCGCGACGAGCTGGAGCGCAAAGAGCGGATGCCTGAGGCGCAGGTCGCCGAGATGGGCGCCAAGGCCGCTCGCCTCGCCGAGCACGGCGAGCCCGAGGACGAGGACGAGGCCCGAGGACAGCGGCCGGCGGCCGATCGCACGGCGAAGCCGCGCGCTGGCGAAGAGCAGGGAAACGAGAAGCAGGATCTGCACGTAGAGGCAGACGAACCAGTAGGGCGTGATGCCGCGGGGATGGATGTCCTGATCGAAATTGCCGAGCAGCAGCAGCCATTCGGGATCGACCGGCTGCATGAGGTGATGCATGCCGGTCAGGATCAGGTAGTAGGCGGCGAGGATCGGCAGCAGCATGGTCTCGATGACGCGGCCGGTCTCGCCGGCGAGCAAGCGCGCCTTCTGGAAGCGGGCGAGCGAGAAGCCGGTGAGGACGAGCAGGATGTGGGCGCCGCCGGCGGTCGGGAGCTGGGTGGCGTGCAGCGCGATCACCGAGCTGATGGCGGCGACGCGCAGGAGGACGTCCATGGCAACGGCGGTGAAGCGCTGGCGGCGGGCCGGCTCGAGGGCGGCGAGATCGACGATGGGCATCGTCTCCCAGCCGGCCGGCGCCGCGCCGAGGCGATCGGCGAGGAAGATCTGGATCTCGAGGAAGGCGAGGCTGTCGCCGCCGAGCTCGGCGAAGCTCAGCGAGGTGTCGATCTCCTCGGTGCGCAAGGCCGCCTGCAGCGCCTCGACGAGGTCGGCGGGCGGTGACGCCGGCTCGGGTCGCGTCGCGCCGGCGATCGCCTGCAGCGTCCGGTAGTCGACCTTGCCGGATGAGAGCAGCGGCACCTCGGCGATCGGCAGGACGGCGAAGGTCTCGGGCGTCAGGCCGTAATGGGCGATCAGCCGCCGGGCGAGGGCGGGCGGATCGATGTCGCCGGTCGCGAGGACGGTGATGCCCTCGTCGTCGCCGACGGCATAGGCAGCGACACCCTCGGCGCTGAGCCGCGTCTCGATCTCGTCGAGGCTGATGCGCAGGCCGAACAGCTTCACGAAGCGGCTGAGGCGGCCGACGATGCGGGCATAGCCGTTGGGCAGCCATTCGGCGACATCGCCGGTCGCCAGCCGGGCAGGGCCGAGGGGGAGCGCGAGACCCGCCCGGTCGACCGCATAGCCCATCATCACGTTGGGGCCTTCGTAGACGAGCTCGCCAGCGATGCCAGGCGCGGTCACGGGCCTGCCGTCCGCGCCGACGATTTCGAGGCGGCCGCCGGGTATGGCGCGGCCGATCGCGCCGGCATGACGCTCGACATCCTCGGGCGGCAGATAGGCGATGCGCGGCGAGGCCTCGGTCTGGCCGTACATGACAAAGAGCCGCCAGCCGTCGCGCCGGCCGAGCGCGGCGAAGCGGCGGATCATCGGCTCCGAGAGGCGGCCGCCGGCCTGGGTGATGGTTCTGAGGCCGTAAAGTCGGCGATCGGCGAAGCCGCGGCTCTCGAGCAGCTCGAACTGGAAGGGAACGAGGGCGAGCGAGGTCGCGCCATTGCGCTCGAAGATCTCGTAGAAGCGCTCATCGACGAGTGAGGCTTCGGTCAGCACCAGCGAAGCGCCCATCGCCAGATGGGTGTTCAGCACGGACATGCCGTAGGAATAGTGGAAGGAGAGCGTGGTGATGGCGCGCTCGGTCTCGTCGATGCCGAGATATTCGGCGATCGAGCGGGCATTGGCCTCGATGTTCTGCCGCGACAGGCGGACGAGCTTTGGCGCGCCGGTGGTGCCGGAGGTGGAGAGCAGGACGGCGAGCTGGGGATGCATGGCCGCCGGCTCGGGGCTGAAGGGCGTGATCTGCAACCCGGTGCCATCGGCCCCAGCCGTCACGACGAGGTTCGGGCGATAGGTGTCGCGGATGCGCGGGTCGGCCGCGGTCGCTCCCTCGGCGGCGAGGATGACCGGCCAGCCGGCGCGCAAGGCGCCGAGATAGGCGGCGATCGCGGCGGGCGTGCTCGCGGTCTCGATCAGGACGAGCGGGCGCTCGATGCCGGTGGGCAGCCGGCCAAGCGCCTCGGTCGAAAAGTCGTCGGCGAGGGCGGCAAGCGCGCGATAGGCGACGACGGTGCCGTCGGCCTCGATCAAGGCCGGGCGGTCGCCAAAGCTCTCCAGCCTGTCGGCAAAAATCGTCGCCATCGGCGCCACCCGAACCGCCTGCCCTTGCCCCGTCGCGGCGAATCTCGGAAGCTCGTCCGATCGGCGAGCACACGAGATCCTGCCATGATGAGCCTCGGCCCCGGACAATTCCGCGTGCTGCTGGCGCTCGCGGTCGTCCTCAGCCATCTGTCCAACTACGAGGTCGGCCGCCCGGCCGTGTTCGCGTTCTTCACGCTCAGCGGCTTCTGGGTCATGCGGATGTATGACGAGAAGTACCGCGGGGCGGGCGGCGCCCCCATCTTCTATATCTCGCGATTGTTAAGGATCTGGTTGCCGTTCGCGGTGGCCTATCTGGGCTTTCTCACGATCAAGAGCGCCGGTTTCGGCGAAGGCGGGGCGGGCGCGCTCGTCTCGCTGCCGATCCTCGGCATCGCGACGAGCCATGTCGACGTGCTCGGCGTCTCCTGGTCGCTCGACATCGAATTGCAGTTCTACCTGCTGGTGCCGGCGATCTGGCTGCTGCTCGAGCGCCACGGCGGCGACGTGGCCCGGGGAGCCGGGGGCCGCCGCGCGGTTCCCGTGCTATGGCCGATGCTTGCGGCCATCGCCCTCGCCGTGCCCGGATGGTGGCTGATCCTGCGCCATGACGTCACCACCGTGCTCGCCTTCCTGCCGAGCTTTGCCGCCGGCATCCTCCTCTGGCGCAGCGACTGGCGGCCGGGCTGGCGTACGGCCATGCTCTCGGTCGCGGTCTTCCTCGGCATCGGCGGGCTCGTCTGGCTCCAGCCGGACTGGCGCGGGCTCATGCTCAAGGATGTCGAGACGACGCTGCACGAGGACCTGTTCGGCATCGCCTGGATGTTGGCCCTCGTGCCCTTCATCGCCTACAACGTGCACCGGCCGAGCAGCCGTCTCGACCAGCACCTCGGCAACTATTCCTATGCGCTCTACATCACGCACTGGCCGGTCATCTGGCTGTCGCGGCGGCTGATCGCGGGAGATGGCGCCGGGCTCGACCGGCGTGTGCTGACGGTTGCGGCGATCCTCGCCGTGTCGGTCGCCTTCTATGTGATCGTCGACCGGAACTGCGAGCGGCTGCGCCAGTGGCTGATCCGCTCGAGGCGGCCTCTCCGCCAGGCGGCCTGAGCCGAAGCGAGCCCCGCAGGCCGGGCGCGGGCGGGACGTGACGTCGCAGCGGGAACGGCAGAGGCCGAGCGCGGTTCGTCTGAAAGATGCGGCTTGCCGGCGGAGGGACCGGCACTCAGGGGGACCGGCGTTGTCGCGCCGAAGCCGAAGTGTTGCGGCTCCCCTCTCGCCGGCCCCTTCCCGACGATTACCCACCAGGTAAGACCATGACCGACACGCAAGACTTGAGAGGGCGGTTCGGCACCGTCGCACTCGTGCTGCAAGGGGGCGGTGCACTCGGCGCCTATCAGTGCGGGGTCTACGAGGCGCTGAGCCGGGCGGGCTGCGAGCCCGATTGGCTGTCGGGCATCTCGATCGGCTCGATCAATGCCGCCATCATCGCCGGCAATCCGCCGGGCCGGCGGGTGGAGGCGCTGCGGCGCTTCTGGGAGCAGGTCACAGAGCCGTTCGCCTGGCCGGCGCCCGAGCTCGGCGACGACGCGCGGCGCCTCTTCAACTCGGCCAGCGCCAGCCACTCGCTGATCGCCGGCCAGCCGGGCTTCTTCGTGCCGCGCATTCCCCCGGCGATCGTCCGGCCGCACGGGGCTGTGGGCGCCAACAGCGTCTACGACACCTCGCCGCTCAAGAGCACGCTGGAGACGCTGGTCGACTTCGAACGCGTCAATCGGGGCGAGCCGCGGCTGTCGCTCGGCGCCGTCAATGTGCGCAGCGGCAACTTCGCCTATTTCGACAGCGCCCTGCAGAGGATCGGGCCGCTGCACGTGATGGCGAGCGGCGCGCTGCCGCCCGGCTTTCCGCCGATCGAGATCGACGGCGAGATGTACTGGGACGGCGGCCTCGTCTCCAACACGCCGCTCGTGCATGTGCTCGACGGCGACATGGCCAACGACACGCTGGTGTTCCAGCTCGACCTGTTCAATGCGCGCGGCGAGGTGCCGGGCGATCTCATGGAGGCGGAGGAGCGGCGCAAGCACATCGTCTTCTCGAGCCGAACGAGGCTCAACACCGATCTCTTCCGCGAGCGCCACAGGCTGCAACAGGCGATCGCGACGCTCCATGACCGGCTGCCGGAGGAGGTTCGCCAGGAGGAGGCGGTGAAGCGGGTCGCCGCGCTCGGCCGGTCCTATGCGGTGGCGATCGTGCATCTCATCTATCGCCGCCGGTCCTATGAGGGACAGGCGATCGACTACGACTTCTCGCGCGCCGCGATGGAAGAGCATTGGCGGGCCGGCTTCGACGATGCCACGCGGACGATCGGCCAGCCGCACTGGCTGCAGCCGTTCGATGCGGCGGAGGGCATCAAGGTGTTCGACCTGACACGGGTCTGAAGCGCCGGGGGCTCCCATCGCAGCGGACCGGCCCTGCCGATCCGCTCGTCCTCGCGGGGGGCGCGGCTCAGCCGGGTACGGCGAGCTGGAACACCTGGCTGCCGCGGCGGATGTCGAGCCGCCACAGGCGCTGGGGTCTGGCGATGACGCGCTCGAGCTCGTCGATCGAGTTGATGCGCGAGCGTCCGACCCTCAGGATGACGTCGCCGGCCCTCAGGCCGAGCCCTTGCGCGATCGAGCCGGTGTCGACATGGACGACGACGACGCCGGCGAGGTTCTCCGAGCCGAGCTCGGAGGCGAGCGATTTCGATACCTCGGCGACGCGCGAGCCGTCGAAGGGGTTCGGCCCATGGATGGCGCGCTGCTCGGCGGCGGCGAGCGCGGGCGCCTCCTTCAGCGGCAGGTCGAGCGCGACCGGCTTGCCGTCGCGGATGACGGCGAGCTTGGCGGTGCCGCCGACCTCGCTGGTGCGCAGGCGGTAGGAGAGGGCGCCCGGGTCCTCGATCTCGTGATCGGCGAAGCCAATGACGATGTCCTTCTCCTCGACACCGGCCTCGCGCGCGGGACCGTCGGGATAGACCTCGGCGACGAAGGCGCCGGTCACGCGGTCGAGCCCGAGCGCCGCCGCCATCTCGCGCGTCACCGGCTCGAGTCGGGCGCCGAACCAGGGCCGCTTGATGACCCGGCCGGAGACCGCCTGCTCGACGAAGGGCTTCACCAGATTGGCGGGGATGGCGAAGCCGATGCCCTGGGAGCCGCCCGAGCGCGACACGATGGCGGTGTTGAGGCCGATCAGCCGGCCCTGCATGTCGACGAGGGCGCCGCCGGAATTGCCGGGATTGATGGCGGCGTCGGTCTGGATGAAATACTGGCTGCCGACCTTGCCGATGCTGGTGCGGGCAAGCGCGGAGACGATGCCGCTCGTCACCGTCTGGCCGACGCCGAACGGATTGCCGATCGCAAGGACCAGATCGCCGACCTCGACCACGTCGGAATCGGCGAATTCGAGATAGGGGAAGGTGACGCCGTCGGCGACGATGCGCAGCACCGCGAGATCGGCCTTGCGGTCGCCGAGGATGAGCTTGGCGTCGAACTCGCGCTTGTCGGCGAGCGCCACCTTGATCTCGGCATCCTCGCCGCCGGCGATGACATGGGCATTGGTCACGACGAGGCCATCGGCGCTGACGATGACGCCCGAGCCGAGCGAGTTCTCCATGCGCTCGCGCGGAATGCCGAGGCTGTCGCCGAAGAACTCGCGCAGGATCGGATCGGAGAAGGGCGAGACGAGCTGCTTGACCCGTCGCCGCACATAGACGTTGACGACGGCCGGGGAGGCCCGCTTGACGATCGGGGCATAGGAGAGGGTCACCTCGCCGGCGCCCGAAGGTACCACCCGGACGTCCTCGGCCGATGCGGGCCGGGCGAGGCCCAAGAGAAGCGCAAGAAGGAGACCCGTCAAACCCAACAGCCGCATCGCCCGCTCGCCTTTCCCGCTCGTCGTCCATCTCGACGTCCCGGCCGTGCCGGACGCATCGTTCGCCCGGCTTCTAGAGCCTTTTTCGGTCCATTGGAATGACGGAACGGCGGGCGAGGCGCGGCGCAGTTGCGCGGGGCCGGTCTTTCATCAGCGCCGGTCGAGCTTGGTCGAGAGGATGATGTGGGACTCGGTCCTCAGCACGCCGCGCGTCACGCCGATGCGGTCGAGCACCCGATCGACGGCGCCAGCGTCGGCGACGCGGATCATGGCGACCATGTCGTACTTGCCGGACACGCTCATCAGTGTCTCGATCTCGGGAAAACGCCTGAGTGCCGCCGTCACCTCGACGGTCAGGCGCGGCTCGACCGAGAGGGTGACGAGGGCGCGAATGCCCTCCGGCCGGTTGCCGGCGAGGCGGACGTCGTAGCCGGCGATGACGCCGGTCTCCTCCAGGCGGCGCAGGCGATCCTGCACGGTCGTGCGCGAAAGCCCGAGCTTGCGGGCGAGGCTCGCCACCGGCTCGCGAGCGTTGGCCTTCAGGAGCGCGATCAGCGCCTCGTCCTTGTCGGTCGGGGTCGGGCGGGCCATCGGCGGAACCGTCGTCGTTCAGGGGCTCGGCATGGCGTCGGCGCGGGAGAGGCCGGGCAGACTACGCCGTCTCGGGTCTGCGCCGGCGGGCCCATCTTCGGCAGTCTAACGGAAATTCCGTCGATTCGCCGGAAATTGCGGGTGCTGCCGTCACATTGCGGGATGGGGTCCGACAGATGCCGCGGCGATAGTCAGATGACGCCGCCACGCTGACGAGGACTTCAGCCCATGTCGCATCTTGCCGCCCGCCACGCCGCACTCCGCTCGGGCCTGCGTTTCGACTGCGAGCGCCAGCGCTTTGCCGATGCGGCCGCGATGGTGGCGGAGACGCTGCCCGACCGCCCGGTGTTCTGCTTCTCGCCCGCCGCCCTTGCCGAGCGTGCGCAGGTCTTTCTCGCGGGCTTTCCCGGCGAGGTCGCCTATGCGGTCAAAGCGAACCCCTCGCCCGCGGTCATCCGCACGCTCTACGAGGCGGGGATCGGCGTGTTCGACGTCGCCTCGCTGGAGGAGATCGAGCGGGTGCGCGCGCTCGCCCCTCACGCGGTCCTGCACTACCACAACCCCGTCAAGTCGCGTGCCGAGATCGAGCGGGCGTTCCGCGAGCACGGCGTCAGGCGCTTTGCGGTCGATTCGATCGAGGAACTGGAGAAGATCGCCGGGATCGTCGGGGCCGAGGCGGCCGGCACCGAGATCGTCGTGCGCTTCCGCCTCGCCAAGGCGGGGGCCTCGGTCCACGACTTCGCCAGCAAGTTCGGCGCGGGCGAGGACGAGGCCGCGGCGCTGCTCGGCAATGCGGCGGCGCTCGGCTTTGCGTGCGGCCTCACCTTCCATCCCGGCTCGGCCTGCGTCGATCCGCAGGCCTATGTCCGCCATATCGAGGCGGCGGGGCGGATCGCGGCCGAGGCCGGGGTCGCCCCGGCCATCCTCAATGTCGGCGGCGGCTTCCCCGTCGCCTATGCCGAGCTCGCCGCCCCGGCGCTCGAGGGCTTTTTCACGACGATCGGCGCGGCCTTCGAGCGCGGTGTTCGCCGGGCCGTCTCGCCCGCATCTGGAGTGCGAGCCGGGCCGTGGCCTCGTCGCCATCTCGACCTCGCTCGTCGCGCGGGTCAAGCTCGTCAAGCGGGCGAGTGGCGAGGTCTATCTCAACGACGGCATCTATGGCGGGTTGCTCGAGTGGTCGCAGGCGCGCGCGCTGCGTCCGGCGCACCGGGTGATGCGGGTCGGGGGCACGGCACCGGCGGGCGAGGTCGGCCAGTTCACGGTCTATGGCCCGACCTGCGATCCGCTCGATGTGCTGCCGGGCGGCCTCGTGCTGCCGGTCGACATCGCCGAGGGCGACTATGTCGAGCTCGGACCGCTCGGCGCCTATGGCGTGGCGACGGCGACGCGCTTCAACGGCTATGGCGCGGCGGAGACCGTCGAGGTCGACCATGTGCTCGGCGCCTGACCGGGCTACCGCTCAGGGCAGGCTCTCGACGATCCGCCGGTAGTCGGCGGCCGGGAACGCCCGGAGCACCAGGGGATCGACATAGCCGTCGGCCCGGGCGGTGAGGAGATAGCGCATCATGCTCTCCTCGCTCGGCATCTCGAACACCTGGACGAGATCGTAGGCTCCCATCGTCAGATAGAAATCGGTCGAGCGGCCACCGAGCTTTTCGACGCGCTCGGCGCTGAGCCGCGCACGCTCGGTCGATCCCTTGATCTCCCTCAGGCCCTTCTCGGTGTAGCGCATCAGCGAAATGAAATGCGGCATGGTCGGTCGCTCCCTTCAGCGGCATCGGCAGGTCCGATGCGCTCAGCGAGGTTGGAGCGACTTCACCTCGGCCTGCAAGGGGCGCGCGAGATCGCCACGGTCGTCGATGCGAACCTGCCCGAGGCCGAGCCAGCGGGCGAGATGGGCGACCTCGCCGGCGAGCGGGCCGGCCACCATGCGTGGGGCGGCGCCCTCCTCGAGAAAGGCGCCCTTGACGAGGAGCGCACCGGCGGCGCGGTCGGCCTTGAGGTCGAGGCGGGCGAGGATGCGGTCGCCCATCAGGAACGGCAGCACATAGTAGCCGTACTGCCGTTTCGGCTCGGGCGTGTAGAGCTCGAGGCGATAACGGAAGCCGAACAGGCGCTCGGTGCGCTGGCGCTCCCATACGAGGGAATCGAAGGGCGAGAGCAGGCTCGCGGCCTCGATCCGGCGCGGACAGGTGGCGGCGGGATCGAGATAGGCCGGCTGGGTCCAGCCCTCGACCTCGGCGGGCAGCGCCTCGCCGGTCTCGACGAGCTCCCCGAGCGCGCGACGCGCATCCTCGACGCCGAGCCGGAAATAGTCGCGCAGATCGCGCTCGGTGCCGATGCCGAGCGCCTTGAGGGCGAGGGCCATCAGATGGCGGTGGGAAGCCTCGGGGTCGGGCGTCGGATGGTCGATGACGGCTTTCGGCAGCACGCGCTCGGGGATGTCGTAGACGCGCTCGAAATTGCGCCGTGTCGCCGTCGTCAGCTCGCCCGTCCAGAACAGCCATTCGACGGCGCGCTTGCCCTCGCTCCAGCCCCACCAGGGACCAGTCGAGGCGCCGCATTCCGACAATTCCGAGGCCGAAAGGGGCCCGCGCTCGCGGATCTCGGCGAGGACGTCGCGGACATAGCCCGCGCGCTCGCGGCCGAAGCGGGTCAGCTCCCGATAGGCCTCCTCGCCGCGCTCGGCGCCGGCCATGCGCCAGCGGAAATGCGGCTGCAGGTCGAGCGGGATCAAGGACGCCTCGTGGCCCCAGTACTCGAAGAGGCCACGCTTCATCGGATGATAGGCGACGTGGTCGAGTAGGTCCGCGTCGTAGGCGCCGAGGCGGGCGAACAGCGGCAGATAGTGCGAGCGCACGAGCACGTTGACGGAATCGATCTGCACGAGGCCGAGCCTCTCGATCGTCTGGCGGACATGCCGCCGGGTGATCGGTCCCGTCGGGCGCGAGCGGGCGAAGCCTTGAGCGGCGAGCGCGATGCGGCGGGCGCGGGCGAGCGAGAGGCGCTCGGGGCGCTTGCCGGGCACTGCGGCGGGCTCAGGGCCGGTCGCGTAGATATTGGTCTTTCTCGCCATGTCTCGACTGCCATCGACCTTGCGCTATCGGGCCCGGCGGCTTGCGGTCGCCGGCCCCCTCGCCGGCAGCCGACGTCCAGGACGCGGCAGGCGCGCTCAGTTCGCCTGCAGGCTCGGTCCCGAGATCCAGCCTGACAGCAGGCCATAGCCGACCGGACACCAGGCCCAGCCCGTAGTGTCATAGGCGCAATTGCCGAGCAACTCGACCTGGCTGCCGGGCGGCAGATTGGCAACGATGCGGGCATCCCGGCTGAGCTCGGACCATAGCGGCGGCCATCCACCGTCCGAGAGCGCGAGCACGCGATAGACCGGAATGAGCGGCCCGCCCGAGCTGTCCGGCTCGCTGGATCCCCCGGTCGGGGCGGGCAGGGAGAGGGCGAGATCGTCACCCGCTCCGGGGTCCGCCACGGCCGGCGGCGTGCCAGCGCTGGTGAGGAGCGGCGACAGGCCGAAATGTCGGCCCATGTCGCCGATCAGGATCGCACCGCCGAGCAAGGCGACCAGACCTCCCGCGAAGTAGAGTGCCCGGCTCTTGTGGCGCATCTCGGGAAAGAAGTAGCCCGACGACAGGACATAGACGACCGCCATGCCGATGCCGCCGGTGAGGCCGGCGGCGCCAGTCAAGGCCAATGCTCCCTGTTCGATCAATTGGATGAGCGCCAGGAGCAGGGATTCCAGAACGGGAAGAAATCTCGTCCACACCACCGTCGCCCCCTCGAATGGCGATGATCGGAGCGTGACAATTCTACGTGGCGCGTCCGTTGCGCCGCAAGATGCAATCTCAGCTCGTGATCGTCCGGGAGCGGCAGGTCCCGCCAGATCAGGCGCCGATCGTCAGCACCGGATCGCCGAGCGCATCCATGACGGGGGTGAAGCCGAGGCCGGGACGGTCGGGCGCGGTCATGCGGCCGTCGATGCGCTCGGGCGCACCCTCGGCGATGCGCTTGGTGCCATAGCTGTTGAAGTCGGTGGCGGCGATCAGGAACTCCTCGGGCGTCGAGCGGGCGAGATGGGCGATCGCCGCCGTCACCATGTCGCCGCCCCAGGTGTCCTCGACGATCATCGAGAGGCCGGTGGCGACGCACAAATCGCGGATCTCCTTGGCCCGCGTCAGTCCGCCGACCTTGGAGATCTTGAGGTTGATCGCATCCATGGCGCCGTCGGCGATGGCGCGAAGGAGGATGGCGAGGCCGTCGATGTTCTCGTCGAGGATGAAGGGCAGCGGCGTGCGGCGGCGGACCGTCAGACATTCCTCATAGGTCCGGCAGGGCTGCTCGATGGTGACGTCGACGTCGCGTACCGCGTTCACGATCCTCGCCGCCTCCAGCATGGTCCAGCCGGTATTGGCGTCAGCATCGAGCATGTCGCCGGGGCCGAGCACCTTCGCCGTCGCGCGGATGCGGGCGATGTCGGTGTCGGCATCGCCGCCGACCTTCAGCTGGAACTTGCGGTAGCCCTCGGCGCGGTAGCCGCGGATGTTCTCGGCCATCTCGTCGGGGGCGCGCTGCGAGATGGCGCGATAGAGGGCGACGTCGGCCTGCTCGGCACCGCCGAGAAGCTTGTAGACCGGCTCGTCCGTCGCCTTGCCGAGAATGTCCCAGCAGGCGACGTCGATCGGCGCCTTCACATAGGCATGGCCGCGCATCGCCTCGTCCATCGCCCGGTTGATGACGCGCAGATGGGTCGGGTCGCGACCGATGAGCTTGGGCGCGAGCTCCTTCAACCCGGCACGCACACCGGCCGCATAGGCGGGCAGATAGGCGGGGCCGAGCGGGCAGCATTCGCCAAAGCCGGTGATGCCGGCGTCGGTCTCGACGGCGACGACGGTCGCATCGAAGGTCTCGACGAAGTTGCCGTTCGACCAGGAGTAGCGGCCTTCTTTCAGGGGGAGGTCGACCTGGTAGGCGCTGATGCGGGTGATCTTCATGGGCGGGCTTCCGATCAGAACGGGCGGCGCGGAGGGCCGGCTCGGGGCCCGGCAAGGTCGGACGGCGGACGCGCGCCGTCAAGGCCGGACGGATGGCGAGGCGAGGGTTCGAGCCTCGCGCATGTCTCCCCGGACATTGCGTGGAATTGCGCGGGCCGCAGGCGCCGTGCCATAGAGACGAGAGACTGGGGCGGCGAGCCCCGCTGTTCGAGAGGGAGGCCGGAGCATGGCAGGCAGGTCGGGGGGAAAGAGCGTCGATTGGAACGGGGTGTTCCCCGCCGTCACCACCCAGTTCAAGGCCGATGCCGCCCATTCGCTCGACCTCAGGAAGACCGAGAAGGTCATCAAGGCGCTGATCGACGACGGCGTGTCGGGGCTCATCATCTGCGGCACGGTCGGCGAGAACACCTCGCTCGAGCGCTCCGAGAAGATACAATTGATGGAGATGGCGGCCGGGGTCGCCAAGGGCCGGGTGCCGGTCATCGCCGGCATCGCCGAATATACCACCGCCTTTGCGGCCGGCATGGCGAAGGAGGCACGCAAGGCCGGCGTCGATGGCGTCATGGTGATGCCCGCCATGGTCTATTCGGCCAAGCCGCACGAGACGGTCGCGCATTTCCGCGGCGTCGCCAAGGCGAGCGATCTGCCGGTGATGATCTACAACAACCCGCCCGTCTACAAGACCGACGTGACGCCGCGCATGCTCGCCGATCTCGCCGATTGCGAGACGGTGGTCTGCTTCAAGGAATCGTCGGGCGACACGCGCCGCTTCATCGACGTGCGCAACCTCGTCGGCGACCGGTTCGTCATGTTCGCCGGGCTCGACGACGTGATCGTCGAGAGTGTCATGCTCGGTGCGGTCGGTTGGGTCTCGGGCATGTCGAACGTGTTTCCCGCGGAAGGCGAGACACTGTTCCGCCTCGCGCGGGAGGGCCGGTTCGAGGAGGCGATGCCGATCTACGAATGGTTCATGCCGCTCCTCCATCTCGATGCGCGCGCCGATCTCGTGCAGTGCATCAAGCTGTGCGAGGAGATCGCCGGGCGCGGCTCGGCGCTGACGCGGCCGCCGCGCCTCGCGCTCGAGGGCGCCGACAAGACGCATGTCGAGAAGATCATGAAGGAGGCGATGAAGAAGCGGCCGAAGAAGCTGCCCGATGTCGGCCTCAAGGCGCGCAAGGCGGCCTAGAGCAAGGCGGCTTGGAGCCTGATCGCGCGCGCATCGAGAGCGTGAAACAGACCCGCGGGACGTTGCCTGGCGCGCTGACGGGCGACATCCCGCCCGGCCAAGGGTCTTTCGAGTTCATGCACACAGGGGAGTTGACGGTGGCCAATCCAGATGCACCGGCACCGGTGTGGAAATATGTGATCGCCTCGATCCTCGATGCGTTCATGGTGTTCTTTGCCGGCGGCTATGCGATCGGCTGGCTGACCGGCAACCTCACCGAGGAAGGCTTCAATCTCTCCGGTCGGCCGGCGATCGCCCTCATCGTGCTCATCATCGGCTATTTCTTCATCCTCAACCGCTACTTCGGCGGCACGATCTGGCGGCGGATTTTCGGGATTCCCGGGCGCCGGGCTTGAGGCGTGCGAGGGCCGCAGGCCAATTCCTGAGCGAGGCATTCTGATGCATGTCGCAGTCATCGGAGCCGGCATCGTCGGCGTGCAGGTCGCGCACGAGTTGCTCGACGACGGCCACTCGGTCACCTTCGTCGACCCCGACGGCATCGCCGAGCGCACCTCGCGCGGGAATGCCGGCTTCATCGCCCATACCGACATCATGCCGCTGGCGAGCCCGAAGGTGTGGCGTCATCTGCCCGGCTGGCTGCTCGATCCGCTCGGTCCGCTGACGATCCGCCCGAGCTATGCCCATCGCATCCTGCCGTGGATGCTGCGGTTCGTCGCCGCCTCCGCGCCGTCGCGCATCGAGGCGAGCATCGCCGCACTCACGCAACTGAACGGGCTGTCGCTGCCGGCCTGGGAGCGACGGCTGAAGAAGCTCGGCCTCACCGACCGGCATCTGCGCAGGTCCGGCTATCTCTATGTGTGGGCCTCGCGGCCCGATTTCGAGGCGTCGAAATCGACGCTGAAGCGCCAGCAGGCGCTCGGCATTCCGGTCGAGATCCTCGACTCCAACGCGGCGGTGAGGAAGCTCGAGCCGGCCTATGGTCCGGCGATCGTCGGGGGGGCGCATTATCCGACGGGGGCGCGGGTCGACGAGCCGGCCTCGGTCGCCAAATCGCTCGGGGCAGAGGCCCTGAAGCGCGGCGCGACGATGCGCCAGACGGCCGTCGAGACCATCCGTCCGGTGCAGGGCGGGGTGGCGATCGGCCTGAAGGACGGTGGGACGCTCGAGGCCGACATGGCGGTGATCGCGGCCGGAGCCTGGTCGAAACCGCTCGCGGCGCAACTCGGCGACAGGATCCCGCTCGACACCGAGCGCGGCTACAACCTCACGCTGCCCAAGGGCTCGCTCGGGCTGACGCGCCCGGTGATCCACGAGGGGCTCGGCTTTGCCACCTCGGTGTTCGACGACACCGACCGCATCGGCGGTGCGGTCGAGTTCGCAGGCCTCGATGCGCCGCCCAACTACAAGCGCGTCGATGCCATCATCGCGCGGGCGAAGCGCGTGCTGCCGGATGCGAAATTCGACGATGGCACGCGCTGGATGGGCTTCCGGCCCTCGCTGCCCGATTCGATGCCGGTGATCGGGCGATCGAGCGCGTCCGACCGCATCGTCTACGCCTTCGGCCACGGCCATCATGGCCTGACCGAATCGGCGGCGACCGCCGAGATCGTCGGCGCCATGGTGAGCCAGAAGGCGTCACCGATCGACGCCGAGCCGTTCCGGGCGCAGCGGTTCTGAGCCGCAGTACACATCCTGGTGGCTCCGAGCCGGGCTCGAGCCGGTGCCGGTGCGCCGGGCCGGGCGATGCGGCCACCGGCCGCCGCTTCGGCGCTCTGCAAGCAATGGTTTGAGAATTCGGATTTTTGGTCCGCCGCCCGCTCCTGTACGGTGATCCGCAATGCACGCGGGACCGGACACGGGAGAAGGACAGGCTCTGATGTCGATCGAGAGAACGGACGTGCTCGTCGTGGGGGCGGGCCAGGCAGGTCTTGCGCTCAGCGAGCATCTGGGAAAGGCCGGGGTGCCGCACATCGTGCTGGAGCGCCGGCGGATCGCCGAGCGCTGGCGGTCGGAGCGCTGGGATTCGCTCGTCGCCAACGGGCCGGCCTGGCACGACCGCTTCCCTGGTCTCGAGTTCGAGATCGGGCCGGACGAGTTCGCGCCCAAGGAGATGGTGGCCGACTACTTCGTGCGCTTTGCCGAGCAGATCGGGGCGCCGGTGCGCTGCGGCGTCGAGGTGAGGCAGGTCGAGAAACGGATCGGCGGGGCGGGCTTCCGCGCCGAGACCTCGGCCGGGCCGATCGAGGCGCGCTTCGTGGTGGCAGCCACCGGCGCCTTCCAGAATCCGGTGATCCCGTCGATCGTACCCGAGACGGCAGGCCTCATGCAGATCCATTCGGCGGCCTACCGCAATCCGGGGCAATTGCCGGAAGGGGCCGTTCTGGTGATCGGGGCGGGCTCGTCGGGCACGCAGATCGCCGACGAGCTCCTGCGCTCGGGACGGCGCGTGTTCCTTGCGGTCGGACCGCACGACCGGCCGCCGCGGCGCTATCGCGGCCGGGATTTCGTATGGTGGCTCGGCGTGCTCGGCAAATGGGACGCGGAGGCGGCCGCGCCTGGCACCCAGCATGTGACGATCGCGGTCAGCGGTGCCTATGGCGGGCGGACTGTCGATTTCCGCAAGCTGGCGGAGGCGGGGATGATGCTGCTCGGGCGGGCGGAATCCTTTGGTGCCGGCGTCATGAGGTTCGCCGGCGATCTTGCCGCCAATATCGAGCGGGGCGACGACAATTACCTCTCGCTGCTCGACGAGGCGGACGCCTTCATCGCGCGCAACGGGCTCGATCTGCCCGAGGAGCCGGAGGCGCGGGTGATCGGGCCGGCACCGGCCGCCATGCGCGATCCGGTGCGCGAGCTCGACCTGAAGGCGAGCGGCATCGCCTCGATCATCTGGGCGACCGGCTTTGCCAACGACTATTCGTGGCTGAAGGTCGGCGCGCTCGATGCCGAGGGCAAGCCGGTCCACAAGCGCGGCGTTTCCTCGGAGCCGGGTGTCTATTTCCTCGGCCTGCCTTGGCTGTCGCGACGCGGCTCGACCTTCATCTGGGGTGTGTGGCACGACGCCAAATACATTGCCGACCACATCTCGACTCAGCGTGGCTATCTCGCCTATCGCGGGAGCGAGGCGGCCGGCGCTGTCGGCGGTTGAAGGCGCAGAGCTCGATGAGGGGCCGCGGGCGCATCGCTGTCGGCGTCCCCTTGCACCCGAGAGCGCGGGGGGCGGATGCGCCAAACGTGGCGCATCCCGGCTGACCGCACGTCCTCAGCCCTGCTCGGCCGCCCCTCTTGAATTTGTATCGCTGTTTATTCGATTGCGGCCCCGGCCGTTACCCCGGATGCAAGCCTCGCTACAACCATGGGTTGAAAGACCTGCGTCGATTCGCGCATAGTGTGCGGACAAGAAACAGACGAGACCCCAACCCGAAAGAACAGGCAGGCCCGCCATGCATCACACCATTCTCACGGCCGCCATGGCCATCGCCATTCTCGCCGCGCTTCCCGAGGTGATCGACGGTTTCAGGGGGACGATGAGCGAGGTCGGCGAGACGCTGGCCGAGGCGCGCGGCATCTTTCCGGATGGTCCGGCCGTCGTCTCGCGCGAGAACCGCGGGCATCTGGTGACGACCGTGCGCTGACCTCGCGGGCGCCGGCGGAAGACCGGGCCGCGGACGGGCCGCGAGGGCGTCGCCACCTCTCGGGCCCCGATCTCCGCGGGACCGGCTCCGCCGGCGCGACGTGATGGCGCTGAGGAGGCCTCATACCACCTCGCGAAAGCTCTGACCTTCGCGAGGCGTCGCGCGCGGGGGTGGCGGGGCGGTCGCGCGCAAACAAAACATGCGCGCGGGGTTGGCGGGGCGGCCGCGCGCAAACAAAATATGCGCGTGCGGGGTTGGCGGGGCGGCCGCGCCCTATGAATGGAGACACCGGCGCGCATCCAACTGGATCACCAGTCGAGACTGATGCGCGGCGGTATCAGTCCTCGTGGGTGATGCGGCCGTCGCATATGGTGGCGACCGCCTTGGCCTCCTCGATGCGCTCGATATCGACCGTTTCGAGATCGGCTGAGAAGATCGCGACGTCGGCCAGCATGCCAGGACGCAGCATGCCCTTGCGATGCTCCATGAATTCGGCATAGGCGGCCCAGGTCGTGTAGCCCTTCAACACCTCCATGCGCGTCAGCCGGTGCTCGGGATCGCCGGGACGGTAGGGCGCCCTGACGAGTGCGGCATGGAGCGAGATCATCGGGTCGATGGGGGCGACCGGCCAGTCGCTGTTGAAGAGCACGCGGGTGCCGGCATTCATGATCGTGCGCCAGGGGTAGGCATAGGGCAGGTCGCGGGCGCGGATGCGCGTCATGGCGGGCTCGAGCGGGAAGACGGCGCCTGGCGCGTGCGTCGGCTGGATCGAGGCGAGGACGCCGAGCTCTGCGAGGCGCGGTACGTCGTCGGGATGTATGGTCTCCAGATGCTCTATGCGATGGCGGCTGTCGCGCCGGCCGTTCGCCTTCATCGCCGCTTCGTAGCCATCGAGCGTGCGGCGGATGGCGCCGTCGGCGATGGCGTGCACGTCGATCTGCAGGCCGCGCCGGTCCGCCTCGACGGCGATCGCGGCGAATTCCTCGGCCGTGTAGTTGGGATCGCCATGGTGACCGGGCTTGTCGGGGTAATCCTCGAGGGTGAGGGCGGTCCAGGATTCCAGCACGCCATCCATGAACAGCTTGACGCGGCCCGACGACACACGCTCGCCGGTGTAGCGGCGCGCCATCTCGCTCGCCGCCTCGAGCTGCGAGAGCGGGCGGAAATTCTTGTAGTGGAAGGGGCTCTGGCACCTCAGGCAGAAGTCGCCGGCGGCGTCGATCTCGGCGAGGAGGTCGAGCGTGTAGAAATTGCCGTCCATATTGTGGACAGTGGTGATGCCGAAAGAGGCGCAGTATTCGAGCCCGCGGAGGAGGACATAGCGGTCGACGATGCGCTGTTCCGCCGTCGGCGCGGGATCGGGATCGGCCGCCTCGGTGAAACCGAGCGTGTCGCGTCCGCCCGTCGGTGTCAGGGCGAGGATATAGCGGAAGGCGCCGGGCTCGCGCAGCTCCCCTGTCGCAAGGCCGTCGGCGCCCATGACGATCTCTGAGCCGGTCGGCACCGGCGCGCCCTTCAGGATGCCGGCAAGCTCCAGCGCCCTCGTGTTGGCGAACACCGTGTGGTGATCGTAGCACATCATGGCGAAGGGCCGGTCCGGCATCACCTTGTCGAGATCGTGGCGGGTCGGCAGCACGTGGTCGTCGAGCACGGTGTAGGAACCCTGGTTGGCATAGACGAGTTTCTGCTCGGGGCGCGAGTCGGCGAAGGACCGTGCGGCTCTCGTCAGCTGGTCGAGCCCGTGGACGCCCGACAGGTCGAGATTGTCGAGCTCGCCCGCGCCCATGAAGATATGGACATGGCCCTCGATAAGGCCCGGCATGACGGTGCCGCCCCTGGCGTCGATCATCCGCGTATGGGGGGCCTTCAGGCCCAGGACATCGGCGCGCGAGCCGACGGCGAGGATCTCGTTGCCTCGGATCGCCACCGCCTCGGCGCGCGGGCGGGCGTCGTCCATCGTCAGCACGGGGCCGTTCTCGATGATGATGTCGGCGGCAGCGGGCATGGCGGATCCTCGGGACAAGGGTGGAGCTGTCGGTCCCACTTTAGCGGCTGGCGGGGACCAGCAAAACCGGTCGGGACGACAGGGGGTGCATGCGGGCGATGCACTTGCCGGCGAGGAAAGGGTGGCGTCAGATGCCGCGATCGCCGAAGTGTTGCGGCCCAGGCGCGGGCCGGCGGGTTGGAGGACGATCGGGATGACGCGACGCTATTCGCCGTTTGCCGAGGAGGTTTTCAAGGAGCGGCTGACGCGGGCGCGCGGGGCGATCGCCGCGGCCGGTCTCGATGCCACGCTCGTCGTCGCGCTCGAGCATCTCTACTATTTCGGCGGCTATGACTGCTGGGTCGGCGTCAACAGCCCGCAGGCGCTCGTTTTCACCAAGGGCTCGGACGCGCCGACGCTGATCGTGCGCAATGTCGATCTGCCGCTCGCCCGGGAGACGAGCTGGGTCGCCGACATCCGGACCTATCATCTCCACGCCGAGGACTTCGGCGCGCTCGTCGCCAAGGTGCTGGCCGAGAAGGGTGTCAAGGGCGGGCGCGTCGGCGTCGAGTTCCAGACCTATGCGCTGCCCTTCTCGATGGGGCGCAGCCTCGCGGCGGCGCTCGCCCCGGCCGAGCTCGTCGACACGACGGACGTTCTGGGGGCCTTGCGGCTCATCAAGTCCGATGCCGAGATCGCCCTCCTGACGAGGGCCGGGCAGCATGCCGCGAAGGGCCTCGAGGCCTTCCGGCAGGCAGCGCGCACTGGCGTGACGGAGATGGCGCTCTCGGCCGCGGTCGAGGCGGCGGTGCGCGGCTCGGGCAGCGACTACTGGTCGATCCCGGTCGAGCTCGCCTCGGGCGAGCGGACGGCGGGCGGGCACGGCACGGCGCGGGAGCGGGTGATCGAGCCGGGCGATCTCGTCCATATCGAGTTCGCGGGCGTCGCCGAGCGCTACCATGCGACCGCGATCCAGACGCTCGCCTGTGGCGCCCCCTCGGGCCGGGCGCGCGATCTCTACCGGATCGGCCTTCAATCGCTGGCGGCCGGCGTCGCGGCGGTCCGCGACGGCGTGCCGGTCGCCGAGGTCGAGGAGGCCTCGCTGGTGCCGCTGCGGCGCGAGGGGCTCGAGCATGCGGCGATGATGCGGTTCGGCTATGGCATCGGCATCGCCTATCCGCCGATCTGGCTCGAGCCCTTGCAGATCTCGCGCGGCATCGACCAGCGTCTGGCGCCCGGCATGGTTTTCGTCCTGCATTCCTGCCTGGAGCTCGCCGACGAAGCGATCGGCGTCGTGCAGGGTGGCACATATGTGCTCGAGCGCGGCGGGCTGCGCATGCTGGCGGGGGCGGGCGACGTGCCGCTCGCCGTCACCTGAGGCGATGGGCGGTGTGCCAATGTCGGCACGCCGTCTCAGTCGCAGGGGGATCGCTTCGCCGCCGGCCATTGCCGTGCCCGAGGAAAGACTGTGCTGCCGGGATGACGGGGATGCCGCAGTGGCCGGGCGCGCCAAGCGAATAGCTGTATTTCTACAAGCAATGCAATGTATTTTATTGCCTGAAACCAAGTAGTTCCGGCATTCTGTTTGGATATTTGTTTACCGATCGGGTCTCAATCTGCAGGCATAGCGGCCGCAACGAGCCGCGTCGGAACCGTCCGCCCGCCGCTCGATGCGCGGTGCGATGCCGGTCCGGCCTGCCAAACCGGAGACCCTGATGAAGCCGACCAAGTCTGCCGACCTCCTGTCCTCGACCTCGAGCGCCGCATTGATCCGCCAACCCTTCGGCGGGCTCGCCCAGTCCCTCGTGATGCGGCGTCTGGAGCCGCGGCTGATGTTCGATGCCGCAGCGATCGCGACGGCCGAGGCGGCGCTCGGCGATGCGGGGCACGGAACGAACGATGCGCCGATCGACACCGCGGATGCGGCGAGCGACCACGATACCGCCACCGATCTCGCCGCCGTCGCGGTGACGACTGCCGGCGAGGCGGCAACGTCGGGCAATGGTGCGGATCATGGTGGCGTGGTCGTCTTCATCGACAGCGCCGTCACTGATCCGGGCGTCATCGCCGCCGCTGCGCCCGCCGGCGCCGAGGTGGTGCTGATCGACGGCAGATCGGACGGTCTCAGGCAGATCGCCGATGCGCTTGCCGGCCGCAGCGACGTTTCCGCCATCCACATCGTCAGCCATGGTGCGGCCGGCGAGCTTCATCTCGGCAACGGCCAGGTCGATCTCGCCTCGATCTCCGGCGCGCATGCCGACGAGCTTGCACTCATCCGCGACGCGATCGGCGAAGACGGCGACATTCTCATCTACGGTTGCGACGTCGGGGCAGGTGAAACGGGCGCGCAATTCATCGAGGCGCTGAGCCGCGCCACGGGTGCCGACATCGCCGCTTCCACCGATGACACCGGCTCGGCCGAGCTCGGCGGCGACTGGGTGCTCGAGTCGCAGACGGGTGTGATCGATGCGGTGGTCCTTGAGGCGCCGGAGTGGAACGGCCTGATGGCGCCCCTCACCATCTCCGCATCGAGCCTGCCGACAACCTCGGGGGGAACGGGAGCCGGCGCGGTCGGCCTTTGGACCAATGCCGGCTCGATCGGTGGCACCTCCATCGATATCCGCGCCACCGTGATCTCCGCGACCAGCGGCACCGTCGTGCAATTCTCGACCGCCTTCGGCACGGACTTCTATGGTGCCGGCCGCGACGCCGACGATCTGTGGGTCGCGGTGACCGGCGGCACGGCAGCCATCAAGTGGGAGATCTTCGCGTCCGGAACCGGCCAGACCGTTCATGCGCTCGGCGATCCGAGCTTCCGGATCTCGGACATCGACGGCGATGGGGCGGTGAATACCGCATTTCCGACCAACGAGGTCGAGACCGTCGCGCCGAGCCTCAGCAGCCTCACGAGCTACACGGTCGACACGCCGACGAACCTGCTGACCGGTGTCAGCGGCGGCAATCTCGCCGTGGTCGGCTCGGCCAGCCAGAATGCGGAGTCGAACTCGCTCGTCGCCTTCGACTGGACGAGCGTCTCCTCCTGGCAGGTGACCTACACGGCGCAGCCCGGCTGGGGGTGCGCGCTACTTCTTCCATGACGGCGACGGCGATTTCACCTTTGTTGCGCCGAACACCACCTACATGCTCGGCATCGACCTCGACGCCGACAACTCGACCGTGACCGGCACAGGATACCGCGGCACGTTCACCGAGAACGGCGCGGCGGTGCCTGTGGTCGATACCGACATCTCGATCTCGCAGCACGCCGCACTCGGCAGCGAGCTGCACGGGGCGAGCATCGTTCTCACCAACGCGCAGGCGGGTGACGGGCTCCTGGTCGGCGGATCGGCGGCGGCCAGCGGCACGTACAGCGCCGGCGGCGCCACGTTCAACTACCAGGTCACCTCGTCGGGCGGCGCGATCACGGTTGCGCTCTCGGGAACCGCGACGCTCTCGCAATACCAAGCTGCGCTGCAGGCGATCACGTTCGAGAATGCGAGCGAGGCTCCATCGTCGGTCGACCGGCAGATCTCGGTGTCGGTCAGCAATGCGACCTTCAACACCACGAGCAATCTCGCGCTTTCCACTATTCATGTGGTGCCGGTCAACGACCCGCCGGTCGCGACGGATGACGCGATCACCACGCCGGAGGATGTCGCGATCGCCGGCACACTGCCGGTGCGACCGACGTCGACGGCGATCGCTGACCTACGCGGCGGGTGGCACGGCGCCGTCGCACGGCACCGTCGTCGTCAATCCCGACGGCAGCTACGTCTACACGCCGGCCGCCGACTACAACGGCCCGGACAGCTTCACCTACACGGTGAGCGACGGCACCACCTCGGTCGAGCAGACCGTCACCGTGACGGTCACCCCGGTCAACGACGCGCCGGTCGCGACGGATGACGCGATCACCACGCCGGAGGATGTCGCGATCGCCGGCACGCTGCCGGTCGCGACCGACGTCGACGGCGATCCGCTGACCTACGCGGCGGGTGGCACGGCGCCGTCGCACGGCACCGTCGTCATCAATCCCGACGGCAGCTACGTCTACACGCCGGCCGCCGACTACAGCTTGGCCCGGACAGCTTCACCTACACGGTGAGCGACGGCACCACCTCGGTCGAGCAGACGGTGACCGTGACGGTGACCGGCGTCAACGACGCGCCGGTGGTGATCGATCCGGCGACCGGGCTGGCGGGCGATCCGGCGGCGGTGGTGCCGGCGCAGTCGGCGGCGACGGCGAGACGATCGCGCCGCTCGGTGTGTCCGGGTGTGTTCGCGGACGCCGATGCGACGGACGTGCTCGTGTTCACGGCGAGCGGGCTGCCGGCGGGTACGATCGATCCGGCGACGGGGGTGATCTCGGGCACGGTCGATCCCTCGGCCTCGCTCACTGGTCCCTATGCGGTGACGGTGACGGCGACCGATCCGCATGGCGCCTTCGCCGAGGTCGGCTTCGTCTATGCCGTGAGCAATCCGGCGCCGGTGGCACTGGACGATGCGCTCGATGCGTCGGAGGACAGGCCGGTGACGGTCGGCAATGTGCTCGCCGACAACGGCTCGGGTGCCGATCACGACACGGCCCCCGACAGTGACGCGCTGACGGTCGCGGCGGTGAACGGCGATCCGGCGCTGGTCGGCGCCGGCGTGGCGGGCTCCAATGGCGGCGTCTTCACGATCCTCGGCGACGGCCAGGTGACGTTCGATCCGGCGGGCGGGTTCGAGGACCTCGCGGCCAGCGAGACGCACGAGCAGCATCGCCTATACGGTGAGCGACGGTCAGGGCGGCACCGACACGGCAGTCGTCACGGTGACGGTGACCGGCGTCAACGACGCGCCGGTGGTGGTCGATCCGGCGACCGGGCTGGCGGGCGATCCGGCGGCGGTGGTGCCGGCGCAGTCGGCGGCGGACGGCGAGACGATCGCGCCGCTCGATGTGTCGGGTGTGTTCGCGGACGCCGACGCGACGGACGTGCTCGTGTTCACGGCGAGCGGGCTGCCGGCGGGCCTTGCGATCGACCCGGCGACGGGGGTGATCTCGGGCACGGTCGATCCCTCGGCCTCGCTCACTGGTCCCCATATGGTGACGGTGACCGCGACCGATCCGCATGGCGCCTTCGCCGAGGTCGGCTTCGTCTATGCCGTGAGCAATCCGGCGCCGGTGGCGCAGGACGATGCGCTCGGTGCGTCGGAGGACGGGCCGGTGACGGTCGGCAATGTGCTCGCCGACAACGGCTCGGGTGCCGATCACGACACGGCCCCCGACAGCGACGCGCTGACGGTCGCGGCGGTGAACGGCGATCCGGCGCTGGTCGGCGCCGGCGTGGCGGGCTCCAATGGCGGCGTCTTCACGATCCTCGGCGACGGCCAGGTGACGTTCGATCCGGCGGGCGGGTTCGAGGACCTCGCGGCCGGCGAGACGCGCACGACCAGCATCGCCTATACGGTGAGCGACGGTCAGGGCGGCACCGACACGGCGGTCGTCACGGTGACGGTGACCGGCGTCAACGACGCGCCGGTGGTGGTCGATCCGGCGACCGGGCTGGCGGGCGATCCGGCGGCGGTGGTGCCGGCGCAGTCGGCGGCGGACGGCGAGACGATCGCGCCGCTCGATGTGTCGGGTGTGTTCGCGGACGCCGATGCGACGGACGTGCTCGTGTTCACGGCGAGCGGGCTGCCGGCGGGCCTTGCGATCGACCCGGCGACGGGGGTGATCTCGGGCACGGTCGATCCCTCGGCCTCGCTCACTGGTCCCCATATGGTGACGGTGACGGCGACCGATCCGCATGGCGCCTTCGCCGAGGTCGGCTTCGTCTATGCCGTGAGCAATCCGGCGCCGGTGGCGCTGGACGATGCGCTCGATGCGTCGGAGGACGGCGGGCGGCGTCAGCAATGCTCGCCGACAACGGCGGTGCCGATCGTACCGCCAGCCAGCGAGCAGCGCTGACGGTCGCGGCGGTGAACGGCGATCCGGCGCGGTCGGCGCCGGCGTGGCAGGCTCCAATGGCGGCGTCTTCACGATCCTCGGCGACGGCCAGGTGACGTTCGATCCGGCGGGCGGGTTCGAGGACCTCGCGGCCGGCGAGACGCGCACGAGCAGCATCGCCTATACGGTGAGCGACGGTCAGGGCGGCACCGACACGGCGGTCGTCACGGTGACGGTGACCGGCGTCAACGACGCGCCGGTGGTGGTCGATCCGGCGACCGGGCTGGCGTTCGGCAATGCCGGTCACGTCGTGAAGGATCAGGCCGGGATCGACAGCTTGCCGATAAGGCCGCTCGATGTGTCGGGCGTGTTCGCCGATCCCGATGGCTCGGACCACCCTGACCTTCTCGGCGAGCGGCCTGCCGGCGGGCCTTGCGATCGACCCGGCGACGGGGGTGATCTCGGGCACGGTCGACAGTCGGGCGTCGCATGACGGCCCCTATCAGGTGACTGTCACGGCGACGGACGAGCACGGTGCCTCGGCCAGGATCTCCTTCAACTGGATCGTCGGCAATCCCGAGCCGATCGCGGTGAACGATCGCGGGACGGTCGATGCGGGGGGAAGTCTCTCGGGCCATGTCGGGGGCAATGATCGCGACCCCGATGGCGATCCGCTGGACTTCTCGCTGGTCAAGGCTCCGCTCAATGGCGAGCTCGTGCTGCGGCCCGACGGCAGCTTCACCTATCGTCCCGCCGACGGCTTCTCAGGCATCGACCGCTTCGTCTACGAAGTGCGGGATGCCGACGGTGCGTCGAGCCGGGCGGTGATGCAGATCGAGGTGCTGGCGCCCGAAGGCGGATTGAACATCACGATGATGTCGGGCGGATCGGCATCGTCCGGCGAGGCCGGCGGCCTTGCGGGCGACATCCTCGATCCGATCGATCGGGATTACGGCGAGATCGAGGTCACCTATCCGAGCAACGTCTTCATCCAGTTCGTCATCGAGGAGGACGTGGTCCGGCTGGAGACGCAGTTCGGCATGGGGGTCGACAGCGAGATCCTGCGCTATGGGCTCGATGCCGCGACCAACACGGCAAACGACGGTGCGGGGCTGTTCGATCCGCTGGCCCCGCGGGGCTCGGGCGAAGGTCTCAAGGACCTCGAGGTGCTCGACGAGCAGCCGGCGGGCGACAGTGCTGCACTCGGGGGGCATTCCGGGTCAGCCGCGATCGATCTGGCCGGCGGTCCCGAAGCCGAGCTCGCCCGGAACCTCGATCGGATGCTGGCCGCGCTCGAGGCGAGCGGCGATGGATCGAGCCTCGCCGGGCGGATCGGTGCGACCGCGACGGAGTTCGACCGGCGGGCGATCGGCCTCCTCGCCGATCTCACCGCGGTCGCCTGATACCGCGACATCGAGAGAGCCCGAAGCGCGCCGGCAACCGATAAGGCTGTCGGCGCGTTTCGACATTCCGGGTTGCAATGGCCGACCCCGGCGGCAGCGACCCCGGCGGCAGCGGCCGGCGGACATTCAATTTCCGCGTGCAGCGAAAAGTTATCTTGCCGTGTCGTGGCGCCAGGTGGGGAGCACGCGCCGTCTGAAAGCAAAACTCTGTTTCGCTGAAATATTGCGAGACACGTCGACAATATAGAATGAATTCTCCCGGCAAATTCCTCTGGTGAATAACCTCGAATCACAGACCTTATGCGAGCCGTTCAACCGGGGCGTGTGAAGTCGCGAGCTGCAACCTAAGCAGTCGCCGCGCCCGACACGGCAGGGGGCAAAGAGCTGTGGCGAAGAGGACTGGAGCGCTCCGCGGAGCGATTGGCGCGGCCGAGCCCGGGATCGGGCGGATGGCGGCGATCGGGACGGTGATCGTGCTCGCGGGCCTGTCGGCGGGCTGCGCGATCGAGCCGGATATGCTGACCGAGACCGAGATCTCGGCGCGGATCAGCGGCGATGTCGCCGTCATGTGGGCGGAGCAGGAGCCCATCGCGGCGCCGATCGATCTCTACACGGCGGTCGCGCGCGGTCTCAAATACAATCTCGACAAGCGGCTGAAGGACATGGAAAGCGCGCTCGCGTCCCGTGCGCTCGAGCAGTCCGGGACGCGGCTGCTGCCCGAGGTCGTGGCGAGCGCCGGCTATCGCGGACGCGACGACTATCGGGGATCGTCGAGCCGGTCGCTGATCACCGGGCGCCAGTCGCTCGAGGTCTCGACCTCGGAGGACAAGCATCTGCGCACCGCCGACCTGCAGATGGTCTGGAACCTGCTCGACTTCGGCCTCACCTATCTGCGCGCGCGGGAGGACGCCGATCAGGTGCTGATCGCCGAGGAGCGGCGCATCAAGGTGGCGCA
Source organism: Hyphomicrobiaceae bacterium (assembly GCA_041397765.1). Taxonomy (GTDB): domain Bacteria; phylum Pseudomonadota; class Alphaproteobacteria; order Rhizobiales; family Hyphomicrobiaceae; genus JAWKWA01. The sequence goes on from JAWKWA010000007.1 coordinate 34,409, forward strand.
GAACATCATCCTCGACATCCGCGATGCATGGTGGCGGGCGGTCGCGGCAGAGCGGATGCTGCCGGGGCTCGGCCGGCTGATCTCCGAGATCGAGCGTGCGGTCGGACGCTCGGCGGCGGTGGTCGCGTCGGGATCGGGTGAGCCCTCGGACGAGCTCAAGCTGCAGCGCCTGCTGCTCGAGACGCTACGCGACCTGAAGGAGGTGCGGCGGCGGCTGTCGCTGGCACGCAGCGAGCTCGCGGCGCTGATGAACGTGGCGCCGGGGACGGATTTCATGATCGCGATGCCGGCCATGCGGCGCCTCACCGTGCCGCAAGTCGCAGCCAGCATCGAGGATCTGGAGATGGCGGCACTGGCGGGCCGGCCGGAACTGCGGGAGGAGGACCTGAAGAAGCGCATCTCGCTGACCGAGGTGCGGGCCGCCTATGTGCGGCTGCTACCGGGTATCGAGCTGCGGCTCGGCACGAACTACGATTCCAACTCGTTCCTCTATGAGCCGACCTGGCAGAATGCAGCCGGGCTCCTCACCAAGAACCTCATGGAGATCGCCACGGCCGGCAGCTCGATCGGCTTTGCCGAGCAGGGCGTGGTCGTCGCCGACGCGCGTCGGCAGTCGCTCAGCATGGCGGTGATCGCGCAATTGCACCTCTCGCTCGAGCGGCTCGCGCTCGCCACCGACGTCTACCGCTCGGCCGAGCGGCTCTACGACGTCGACCGCAGGCTGGCCGACGTCGCCGCGCACGGCTCGGAGACGACGGCAGGCTCGGCGGCGGAGGCGTTGACGGCACTGTCGCGCAAGGCGGTGTCGGAGCTGCAATACTACTCCGCCTATGCCGATCTGCAGAACGCCTATGGGCGGGTGCTCAACTCGGTCGGCGCGCACCGCCTGTCTGCCGATATCGAATCGCTCGATGTCGCGAGCCTCGCAGCCGAGCTGCGCCCGATCCTCGACGAGTGGCGTCCGCCGAGCGAGATGTCCGCCCTCGCCTCGATCGATGCCGAAGGCGCGCAATGAGCGGTCGGGACGCGGTCGGCGGGGCGCGGCCATGCGGGGGGCGGCCGGTGCCGCCCACCCGTTGCCGGGCGATGCGATGGCGAGGCGGGGCGACACCGCGCCCCGCGGCTGGTGTTGCGGCCCTCCTGCTTCTCGCATTCGCCGGAGCGGCCGTGGCCGGACAGGCCGATGAGCGCGGCGAGGCCAGCGCCCAGTTGCGCGCACTCGTCGTGCCGCTCCGGCATGCGACGATCTCGAGCCGCCTGCAGGCGACCATCCTCGCGATCGGGCCGGAGAACGGCGAGGCCTTCGCGGCGGGCGATCAACTGGTCGCCTTCGATTGCCGGTCCTACGAGGCCGAGCGGTTGCGGGCGGTGGCCTCGGCGGACGCGGCGGAGGCGGCGGCGCGGGTGCGCGAGGAGCTGGCGCGCGCGGGCTCGACAAGTCGGCTGCAGGCGCTGCTCGCCGAAGCGGATGCGGCACGGGCACGGGCCGACGTCGCGGTTGCCGAGCAGGTGGTGGCGGAATGCGTGATCGCCGCGCCCTTTGCCGGGCGGGTGGTGAAGCGGATCGCCAACGCACACGAGACCGTCGGCTTCGGTACGCCGCTCGTCGAGATCGTCGCCGATCGCGAGGTCGAGTTCCGCGCGCTGGTGCCCTCGCGCCTGGTCGGGCGTGTGGCGATCGGCGATCCCCTATCGGTGCGGATCGACGAGACGGGGGCGAGCTATCGGGCAAAGGTCAGCGCGATCGGAGCCTGGATCGACAATGTCAGCGGCATCGTCGAGCTGCGCGCGAGCCTCGCCGGAGATGGGACCGGCTTGCTGCCGGGGATGAGCGGCACCGCCTCGATCACGATGGCGCGTGAGCGCAGAGACGATGCGGACGGGGCGCCATGAGCGAGGCGATTCCACGCCAGGTCATCGCGCTGTCGCGCCTTGCACAGGTCGAGCTCGAATTGCGCGAGGCCGAGAGCGTCGAGGCCGTGCTCTACATCGCCGCCAACGACATTCATCGCGTCGTGCCCTATGGTCATGCGGTGGTGTGGCGTGCCGACAAGGACCGCATCGGCGTGGTGTCGGGGGGCCTCGCGGTCGATCCGACGCAACCCGACATGATCGCATTCCGCGATCTCATGGGCTGGCTTGCGCGCGCATCGGCCGGCGCGATCGCAGGACCGGTCGATGTCGCATCGCTGCCGCCGCGGCTCGGCCTCGTCGCCGGCCGGCTCGGTCTGCGCAATCCGCTCTGGCTGCCGATGCGCGGCGCGTGGGGACACCTGGCGGGCGGCCTCATCCTGTTGCGTGACGAGCCCTTCCAGGACGGCGAGATCCGCATCCTCTCGCGCCTCGCCGGAGCCGCCGGACATGCGTTGACGGGACTTGGCGGACGCCCGCCGCGCACCTCATCGCGAAGCCGGCGGCGCGCCATAGCGGCGCTTCTCCTCCTTGCCGGTACTGGCGCGCTGATGATCCCGGTACCGCTCAACGTGCTCGCCGAGGCGCGCGTCGTGCCAGTCGAGCCGGCGATCGTGACGGCATCGATCGACGGCGTCGTCGGCGACATCCCGGTGTCGCCCAACGAGAGCGTGCGTGCGGGCGATATCGTGGTGGTGCTCGATCGGCGCGAACTCGCCTCGGCGCGGGAGATCGCCGAGAAGCGCGTCGAGATCCTCAGTGCCGAGCGCGACCGGCTGCTGCAGAAGGCCTTCGCCGACGACGAGGCGCGGGCGGGGCTCGCGCTGGCGGCGACGCGGCTCGCGGAGGGGCAGAGCGAGCTCGCCCTCGCCGAGGACCGGCTGTCGCGGACCGAGGTGCGGGCCCGCAGCGACGGCATCGCGCTCATCGAGGACAGGAGCGCCTGGATCGGCCGTCCTGTCAGGGTCGGGGAGCGTATCCTCGCCATTGCCGAGCCGAGCCGGGCGCGCATCGACATCGAGCTTTCGGCGGAGGATGTGCTCGTCGCCGAACCAGGGGCAACCGTCGACCTGTTCCTCGCGGTCGCGCCCGATCATGCGGTGTCCGGGCGCCTGACCCGCATCAGCTATGACGCGCGCATGCTCGCGGGCGGGCGCACCGCCTTCATCGCAGAGGCGGCGTTCGCTGCTGCAGCCGAGCTGCCGCGGCTCGGCCTCACCGGCACCGCGCGCATCTCCGGGCCGATGCGGCCGCTCGTCTATGTGCTGCTGCGCAAGCCGCTCTCGCGGCTGAGGCGCGTGCTCGGCATGTGAGGAGCACGGCATGGCGGGACCGCGAGCGGGTGAAGGCACGGGAGTGACGGCGCGCCCGGGAGCACCGGCGAGGGGCGGTGCGGATGCATCCGATCCCGGCGACGACTTGCAGTCGGCACCGCTGCGCGAGGACATCTGCCTGTCACCGGTCGGTCGCGACCGCTACGGGGCACCGCAATGGGTGCTGAGCGATCCAGCCAGCGGCAATCATTTCCAGATCGGCGCGACGGTATTCGCGATCCTCTCGCACTGGTCGCTCGGCGAGCCGAGGCTCATCGCCGCCGCACTGGCACGCTCGACGACGCTGAGCGTCGGCGAAAGCGAGGTGGAGGCGGTCGCCGCCTTTCTCGCCGGCAATGGTCTCGTCAGGGCACGCGCGGGCGCATTGATCGAGCGTCGCCGCCGTTCGCGCTCGGGTGTTGCCGCCGTCGCCTCGCGCCTTCTCGGCGGGAGCCTCATGTTCCGCAAGCTGCCACTCGTCAGGCCGGAGCGCTTCCTCGATGCGACGCTGCCATTCGTCCGGCCGCTGATGTCGCGCGGATTCGTGATCCTGACGCTTCTCGTCGGGTTGCTCGGGCTCCTTCTCGCCGGCCGTGAGCACGCCACCTTCGCGGTCAGCCTCGCAGCCATGGCCTCGCCGGAGGGCGCGGCGGCGGTGGCGCTCGCGCTCGCGGTCGGCAAGTCGGTGCACGAGCTGGCGCATGCCTATGCGGCGCGGCGGCACGGCGTGGCGGTGCCATCCATGGGCATCGCGCTCGTCGTGCTGCTGCCGGTGCTCTACACCGAGACCTCGGCGGCCTGGACCTTGTCGTCGCGGCGCCAGCGGATCGAGATCGCGGCCGCCGGTGTGGCGGCGGAACTCCTGCTCGCCGCCTTCGCGCTCTTCGCCGCAGCGATCGCAGAGCCCGGTCTCGCACGCAATGCGCTGGTCTTCGCGGCCACGTCGCTGGTACTCGTCTCACTCGCCATCAACGGCAATCCGCTGATGCGGTTCGACGGCTATTTCGTGCTCAGCGAGGTCGTCGGTCTGGAGAACCTGCAGCAGCGCGCCCTCGATCTCGTCGTCCATCACCTGCGCCGGCTGGTTTCGGGCGACAGGGTCGACACTCCCGAGCCCGGCCTGCCTCGGGGAGCACGTCTGGTGCTCGCCTGCTACGGGGCGGCATTGCTCGTCTATCGTCCGCTGCTCTACGGGGGCATCGCCGTCATGCTCTACGCATTCGGCATCAAGGCCGTCGGTGCGCTTCTTGGCGCGGCTGTCGTCGCCTTCTACGTGGCTCGGCCGGCGATGCGGGAGATGGCGCTGTGGTGGCGGATCGCGGCCCGCCGGCATGGCCGGCTCGGCGGCATGCTGCGGCTGACGCTGGCCGGCGCGACCGTCGCGCTGCCACTGTTCGTGCCCTGGCGCACCACGCTCACCGTGCCCGTGCTCCTCGAGGCGGGCATCGTGCGCGACATCTATGCGCCCGAGCCGGCGCGCATGGTGCGGCTCGGTGTGCGGCCCGGCGCGACGATCGCGGCAGGGGCGCCGCTTGCCGAGCTGACCTCGCCCGAGCTCGATCTCAGGATCGAGGCGGACCGGGCCTCGATCGCGGCGTTGCGCCTCGTCATCGCGCGGGAGCGGACCGGGAGCGGCAGCGTCGAGGCGGCTCTCGTCAGGGCGGCCGACATCGAGCGCCTGTCGGCCGAGCTCGCCGGGCTCGAGGAGCGGCAGGCCCGCCTCAGGCTGATAGCCCCGGTGGCGGGGCGGGCGGTCGAGGTCGTCGAGGGGCTGGGGCCGGGGGCCTGGGTGACGCGCGAGCAGCCGCTCGTGCGTATCCTGATGCCGGGCCGGCCGATCGTGACCGGGTTCGTCGAAGAGCGCGATCTTGGCAGCATCAGGGACGGGGCGTCGGCGCGGATCAGGCTCGAAGGGCTCGTCGCGGCCGGCCTGGAGGCCCGCGTCGTGGCGGTCCGTGCCGAGCCGGTCGCCGCCATCGAGCAGCCGCTGATCGCCTCCGTCCATGGCGGCCCGATCCCGGCGCGGCTCGAGACCGGCGGGCACCTGGTGCCGGAGGTCACGCTCTACCGCGTCGTGCTGGAGCCGGTCGGGGCTTGGGGAGACAGGGATTTGCCCGACCGCAGCACATTCGGCTTCGCCTCGATCGAGACCCCGGCGCGCAATCTGATCGGCCGGATCATCGAGCGCATCGTCGGGCTCATCCGCAGCGAGATCGGCTGAGCGGACGGCGACCGGATCGCCCGGTCGGGCGCTGGCGGCCGATGGGCGCTGACGACGAGGGAGAAACGTCAACCAGGTCGCGACGGCGGGGCTGCCGCACCGCGCCGCTTCAAGCTAGATTGCCCGGATGCGAGATGCGCGCGGGCCCGGCGAGAGCGGTCGGGCCGGCGCGTCTGGCGCCAAGGGCGTCTCGCGGTCCGGCCCGGCAGGAGCCGGAGCGAGGGGCTCGAAAAAGAAAGCCGGCATCCGGCGGCAAGGAGGAGGAAGAATGGCGCAGGAATCAGGATCGACCAGCGGCTGGCGACTGGTTGCGATCGCGGCATTGGTGGCGGCGGCGGTGACGGGGTATCTGGCGCTCTCGGCGAGCCGTGGCGCCTCCGATCTCGGACAGAAGCTGAAGGATGCCGGCGAGCAGGTGACGGCGATGTCCGCCGAGCGCGAGAAGCTGCGCATCTCGGCGCAGGATCTCACCAATCAGGTGACGGCCCTGACCAGCGAGCGCGACGAGGCGCGGGCGGCGCTTTCGGTCTCCAACGAGGTCCGCGACAGCATCAAGGCCGAGATCGGAGCGGCGAAGGCCGCGCTCTCGGCTGCCGAGAAGGAGCGGGATGCGCTGAGAGGCGAGCTCGAGTCGCTGCGGGCCGAGCTTGCGAGTGCAAAGGAGGCGCTTTCGGGCACGAAGGCCGGGCTCGAGGCCGCCACTGCCAAGGCGGGCGATCTCGCCGGCAAGCTCGCGACCATCACCGAGGAGCGCGACGCGCTGAAGGCACGCGAGAGCGATCTTGCCGCCCAGGTGACGAGCGCGATCGCCGAGCGCGACGAGCTGAAGACCGCGACCGACGATCTCAGACGTCAGCTCGAGGAGCTGAAGGCGAAGGGCACCGAGGCGACCAACTGACGTCGGGTCTGCCAGCGGTCGGCCGGTACGCGGGGCCCGCCGGCGGTTCCCTCGTCACACCGCGGGCAGGATCTTGCCCGGGTTCATGATGCCGTCGGGATCGAGCGCCCGCTTGATCGCCGCCATCACCGACAGGCCGGGCCCGTGCTCGGCCTCCAGATATTTGCGCTTGCCCTCGCCGACCCCATGCTCGCCGGTGCAGGTGCCATCGAAGGCGAGCGCCCGCGCGACGAGGCGCTCGCAGAAGGCCTCGACCCGGGCCACCTCCTCCGCGTCGCTGCGGTCGAAGAGCGGCACGAGATGGAAGTTGCCGTCGCCGACATGGCCGACGATGGGAGCGAGAAGCCCGGTGCGGGCGAGATCGGCCTTGGTCTCGGCGAGGCATTCGGCGAGCCGCGAGATCGGCACGCAGACATCGGTCGCGAACAGGTCGGCACCGGGCCGGAGCACCTTGGTCGCCCAATAGGCGTCGTGACGGGCCTTCCACAGCCGGCTGCGATCCTCCGGCCGCTCGGCCCAGTCGAAGCGGAGAGCGCCTTCCGCCTCGGCGATGGCGCGGAAGGTCTCGACCTGCTCGCGGGTGCCGGCCTCGGTGCCGTGGAACTCGAGGAAGAGGGTCGGGGTCTCGGCGAGGTCGAGCTTCGAATAGATGTTGCAGGCGCGGATCTGCAACTCGTCGAGCAACTCGATGCGGGCGAGGCCGAGGCCGAGCTGGATCGACTGCATGACGGTGTTGCAGGCGCCTTCGAGGGTGGCGAAGGGGCAGACGGCGGCGAGCGTCGATTCGGGGATGCCGTAGACCCTGACGGTCAACTCGGTGATGACGCCGAGCGTGCCCTCGGCGCCGACGACGAGGCGGGTCAGGTCGTAGCCGGCGGAGGATTTGCGGGCACGCCTGGCGGTGCGGACGACCTGGCCGTCCGCCATCACCAGGGTGAGGCCGAGGACGTTCTCGCGCATGGTGCCGTAGCGCACCGCCGTCGTGCCGGAGGCGCGCGTCGAGGCCATGCCGGCGAGAGTGGCATGGCCGGCGCCGGGATCGATGGGGAAGAACAGGCCCCGGTCGCGCAGATGCTCGTTCAGCATGGTGCGGGTCACGCCGGGCTCGACCGTCACGTCGAGGTCGCCCTCGTTGACGGCGATGATCCGCGTCATGCGCGACAGGTCGAGCGAGACGCCGCCGGCGGGGGCGTTGATCTGCCCCTCGAGCGAGGTGCCGGCGCCGAAGGGAATGATCGGCACCTTGTGGCGGGCGCAGATGCCGACGATCTCGGCGACTTCCTCGCCGCTCTGGGCAAAGACCACGGCGTCGGGGAGCTCCGAGGGAATCCAGGTCAGCGTGTTGGCATGCTGGCGGCGCATCTCGGCGCCGGTCTCCAGGCGCTCGCCGAAGCGCTGCTTGAGGAGCGACAGGGCAGCCGTGAGCGCGGCGGGATCGGGCGGGGCCGGACGGGAGGGCAGGTGGGCGTGGGCGGCCATGACGATCCTCGGGCCAGGGAGTGAGGCTGCGGGGCACGCCCGGGAGGTCACAAGGGGCCTCGGCGGGACGGGGAATGGGCAGAATGAGGCAAGCGGGGAGGGCCATGCAAGGGTGGCGGCGGGTGGAGCGGCATGGTGTCCCGGCGCCCGCCTCATGTGCCTGATTAGACTGGAGTTTCTCTTGAGATCAGCGCGCCGTTCAGGGGAACTACTTATTGCGCCCGCCCAATTCCGCCGCGAACATTTCTCTGGCCGCCGCGGGAAATTCATGCTTGTGACAAATTGCGGATATCTGATCATCGTTTGAATGATCAGGCTCCGACCGACGGGCGCGCTGTCGCTCAACAGCGAAAGAAGCAAGCGTCGCGGGGCCGGATCCCGGTCCACAATGCAGACGTGGGAAGGCGAGGCAAACATGAGTTTCGGTAGGGCGGCACTGGCCGCGATCATCGCGTGGATCGGCCTTGCGGCCGGGCTCGGCCCGGTCGAGCGGGCACACGCCGACGAATGGGTCGAGCTCGGCCAGACGAAGCCGAGCTTCGGCATCGACAAGGATACGGTGACGCTGGCGCGCCCGATGGCGATCGACAGCCTCCGGTTCGAGACGCCGGTCAAGGGTATCCGCATCCTGGCGGTCACGGTCCATTTCCGTGACGGGACGTCCTACACGCTGACGCCGAGCGAACTCGCCCGCGCCGCCGACAGCCGTGGCGAGATCGATCTGCCGGACATCCGCCGGGAGGTCACGGCGCTCGATCTCCAGCAGCAGCGCACCGCCGTCACGATCGGTTTCAGCCCGAAGGTGACGGTCTATGGCCGCAAGTTCGAGGAGCGTCGCGCGAGCCGGCGTCCGGCGGCCTCGCCCGGACCCGACTGGGACGAGCTGGCGAGCGACACGGTCGATCCGGATCGCCGCAGCAGCGACGTGTTCCGGGTCGGCCGCGACCAGGGCCGCTACGGCGCCATCGCCATCTCGGTCGGTGGCCGTCCGGTCAATGTGCGGTCCATCCGCATCGTCTACGGGAACGGCGAGACCGAGGACGTCAAGATCGACGACGTCATCGCCGAGGGCCGGCCGAGCGATCCCATCGAGATCGAGGGCCGTCGCCGCGCCATCCGGCAGATCGAGATCGTCTATGGCGATCAGCGCCGCAGGGGACCGCCGGTCGAGCTGACCATCTGGGGCAGCAAGGCGCCGGCCGCGCCGGTCGAGCCGTTCGGCCGCGACTGGCAGGAGCTCGGTCAGGAGACGGTCGATACGGGACGCAACGGGGCCGTCATCGATGCAGGTGGCCGTCGTGACGGTCGCTTCGCCCAGATCGGTCTTTCAGTCTATGGCGGCGATATCGATCTCAAGTCGATCAGGGTCACCTACGCGAACGGTGATCGTGAGGAGATCGAGATCAATCAGCAGATCCGCGATGGTGGAAAGACCGATCCGATCGACGTCTCCGGTCGCCGCCGTGCGATCCAAAGCGTCGAGCTCTCCTATTACAGGGATCGTCGTCGAGGTCGCCGCGTCGATGTTACGCTGTGGGGCAACGCTGCGCCGCCGCCGCCGGTCGAGCCGTTCGGTCGCGACTGGCAGGAGCTCGGTCAGCAGACGGTCGATACCGGCCGTGATCGCGACGTGATCGAGGTCGGCCGCCGTGAAGGCCGGTTCAGCGCGCTCGGCCTGTCGGTCTATGGCGGCGATATCGATCTGCGCTCGATGCGCGTCGTCTATGCCGACGGCGACACGGAGGATCTCGACGTCGCCCAGCAGATCCGCGACGGCGGCAAGACCGAGGAGATCGACCTCACCGGCCGCCGCCGGGCGATCCGCGAGGTGCAGCTCAGCTACTCCAAGGACCGTCGCCGCGGGCGCCGGGTCGAGGTGACGCTGTGGGGCAACCCGGCTCCCGCCGAGCCGGTGGCGCCGCAGGGCGAGGGCTGGGAGAATCTCGGCTCGGGCACGATCGACAGCGGTCGCGACCGCGACACGGTGAAGGTCGGCCGTCGCGAGGGGCAGTTCGACGCGCTCGCGCTGTCGGTCTATGGCCGGGCCGTGAAGATCCGCTCGGTGCGGGTGTTCTATACGGACGGCGACAGCGAGGACATCGACTTCCAGCGTGACGTCGCCGATGGCGGCACGACGGAGCCCGTCGAGTTGTCGGGCGGCCGGCGGACCATCGATCGCATCGAGCTCGCCTATTCGCAGGACCGCCGTCGCGGGCCCCGGCCCGAGGTGACGGTGTGGGGCCTCAAGTCGCCGCCGCTGCCGACGGTGCCCTATCGCTCCGGCGACTGGGATCTGCTCGGCGTCGAGAGCGTCGACGGGCGTCGCGACCGGGACATCGTGCGGGTCGGTGCCGCGGAGGGCTTCTATGCCTCGATCGGCCTCTCCGTGCGCGGTGCGGGCATCCGCATCGACTCGGTGAAGGTGACCTATGCGAACGGCGAGACCGAGGAGCTCGATGTCAGGTCGCAGCTTCGCGACGGCGAGTTCTCGCGACCGGTGCGGGTCAATGGCGACCGGCGGCGGATCCAGCAGATCGAGCTGCGCTACTCGTCCGACCGGCGCGGCCGCCGGCCCGAGGTGGCGGTCTGGGGTGAGAAGGCACCTCCGACGCCCGCATCGCCCTATGGTGGCGGCTGGATGCTGCTCGGCTTCCAGAGCGTCGACCAGGGCAACGACCGCGACGTGTTCGAGGTCGGTGCCGACAAGGGCGCGATGACCGACATCGGTCTGTCGGTGATCGGTAACCCGGTGTCGATCCAGCGGCTCACCGTCACCTACGGCAATGGCGAGCGGGACGACCTCGACATTCGCTCGCGTGTCGGCGAGAGCCGGGCGGCGAAGCCTGTGTCGCTGAATGGTCCGCGGCGGTTCATCAAGTCGATCGACATCGTCTACTCGTCCGACCGTCGTCGCGAGGATCGGGCCTGGGTGGCGATCTGGGGCAAGAAGGCGACGGGTGCCGAGACCGGTGGCGGCTCGGCCTCGCCGTTCGGACGGAACTGGGACGAGCTCGGCCGGGGTGCTTTCCGGCAGACCGACAACCAGCTCAGCATCCGGGTCGATCGGGGTGACGGTCCTTACACGGCGATCGGCATCGAGTCCGACCGGCGCGACATCGTCATCACCTCGGTCAGGATCTTCTTCCAGAACGGCCGGGACGTGACGATCAACAATGGCCGCCCGATCGTGTTCCGGTCCGGCGACACGGCCGGCCCCTTCGATCTGCCGGGGGCGTCCCGTCAGATCCGCAGGGTCGATATCACGTTCGAGAAGTTCCGGCCCGGTGGCCGCGATCCGCAGATCACGGTCTGGGCACGCCAGGGCCGCTGACGGCGGGCCGATCCCGAGCGCCGGCAAAGGCTGCCGGCACTCGATCGATGCCAGCGAAATCGACGGCCGGTCCTTCGCGGGGCCGGCCGTTTCGCTTTGACAGCGGCGGGGTGCTTCCGTCGCGCTTCGGCGTCGCGAGATGGGGGGCCTTGCGGGGGATGCAGCGGCGGTCTGGCTGAGCACGAGCCGGGCCATTTCCGCTTGCCCTTGCCGAGAGGGGGTTGGCATAACTGCCCCATGCGCAAACCTGACAGCGATGAGGGAACGGCATGAAGACCCGTGCGGCAGTGGCGGTGGCGGCAGGCAAGCCGCTCGAGGTGACCGAGGTCGAGCTCGAGGGCCCGCGTGCCGGCGAGGTGCTGGTCGAGATCAAGGCGACGGGTATCTGTCACACCGACGAATTCACCTTGTCGGGTGCCGATCCGGAGGGCCTGTTTCCCGCCATCCTCGGCCATGAAGGGGCGGGAGTCGTCGTCGATATCGGCCCCGGCGTCACCTCGGTGAAGAAGGGCGATCACGTCATCCCGCTCTACATCCCGGAATGCCGGACCTGCCCGTCCTGCCTGTCGCGCAAGACCAATCTGTGCACCTCGATCCGCACCACACAGGGCCAGGGCCTGATGCCCGACGGCACGTCACGTTTCTCGCTCGGTGGCGACAAGCTGCATCACTATATGGGCACCTCGACCTTCTCGAACTTCACGGTGCTGCCCGAGATCGCCGTCGCCAAGGTGCGCGAGGACGCGCCCTTCGACACCATCTGCTATATCGGCTGCGGGGTAACGACGGGCGTCGGAGCGGTGCTCAATACGGCGAAGGTGGAGCCCGGCGCCACGGCGATCGTCTTCGGGCTCGGCGGCATCGGCCTCAACGTCATCCAGGGCCTGAAGCTCGCCTCGGCCGACATGATCATCGGCGTCGACCTCAACAACGACAAGAAGGCCTGGGGCGAGCGCTTCGGCATGACGCACTTCGTCAATCCGAAGGAGGTGGGCGGCGATCTCGTGCCCTATCTCGTCAATCTGACGAAGCGCGGCGCCGACACGATCGGCGGGGCCGACTATACGTTCGACTGCACCGGCAATGTCACGGTCATGCGCCAGGCGCTCGAGTGCTGTCATCGCGGCTGGGGGCAGTCGGTCATCATCGGGGTCGCGGGTGCCGGCCAGGAGATCGCGACGCGGCCGTTCCAGCTCGTCACCGGTCGGACCTGGAAGGGTACGGCGTTCGGGGGCGCGCGCGGCCGCTCCGACGTGCCGCGCATCGTCGACTGGTACATGGACGGCAAGATCCAGATCGACCCGATGATCACGCACCGGATGCCGCTCGAGGACATCAACAAGGCCTTCGATCTCATGCACGAGGGCAAGTCGATCCGCTCAGTGGTGATGTTCTGAGGATGCGTGAGGGGCCGCGTCTCGTTGCGGCTCGCCGGGGCGAGGCGGCTCTCTCGAGCGGCCTCGTCAGGGGGATTGCGGGACGGGCGGATCGCGAGCAGGCAACACAGCGAGGCAATGACGATGGCCCCATCGCGCATCCACACGATGAAGGTCGCGACCGTCTATCCGCTCTATGTGAAGAAGGCCGAGCGCAAGAACAGGAGCCGGGACGAGGTCGACCAGATCATCCTCTGGCTGACGGGCTATGATGCCGAGGGGCTCGCGCGGCAGATCACCAAAGGCAGCGATTTCGAGACCTTCTTCGCCGAGGCCCCGGCCCTCAATCCGGCAAGCGATCTCGTCAAGGGCGTGGTGTGCGGTGTGCGGGTCGAGGAGATCGAGGACCCGCTGGTTCGCAAGGTGCGCTGTCTCGACAAGCTGATCGACGAGCTCGCCCGGGGCCGGGCGATGGAGAAGATCCTGAGGTCGTGAGACGCGCACGGGGGCGGGCGGCCGCGACCGGCTATTTCAGCGTGACGATGCCGTCGGCGAGGCCCTTCAGCGAGACCGGGATGCCGATGCCCGCCTCCTTCGACTGGTAGACGATGAACCAGGCGGTGGTGCCGGCCTTGAACTTCTCCAGGATGTCGGCGGTCACGGTGACCTGGGCGACACAGCCGACCACCTGACAGCGCACGAAGGGCGCATGCCCGATCTTGACCTCGTCGATCTGCAGGCCGAGGCCGGGCGGCAGGAGGATGCCGAGCGGCGCGAAGACGCGCAGCACATGCGTGCCGTCGGGGCTCGCCTGGAACTGGACGCTGAGGCCGATATTGGGATTGCTCTCGGAGGTCACGTCCTGGACGAGGGCGCAGACCTCGCTCTTGGCACCGGCCGGCTGCTTGCAGACCACCTGCCAGTCGCCGTGCTGGGCCTTGACGGTGGCATCGTCGGCGGCGGCGGCCGGGTCGGCGGCGGTCGCGGCGAAAAGAGCGATCAGGGCGATGAGGCGGGCGCAGCCCGCCGCGGCGAGCCGGGAGAGGCAGCGCGGGCGGATGGCCGCTGTCATGTGCATTTGCGCGTTCAAGACTTCCCGATCTCCCTCGTCGTCCCGTCCGGCATGCGGGAGGCCGCCGGCTTCCCAGCAGATGAAGATCCCCCGCAAACGAAGATCCATCGCCCAATGCGGTTCGAACCGCAGATGCCGACGCCGGCCTCCCCGGTGGCAGGCGCCGCTGCGCCGGCGTGGATGCCGACCGGTCGCCGCCCGGTTTCGGCGAGCAATAGGGCCTAAATTCGACCGATGGCAAGTCTGGAGCGTTTTGCGATCCGACGGACCCGGATCGGTGCTCAAGGTTCTCGTCTTCGCGCATTTTCGTTCGACGAGCCGGTATCCGTCCCCGCCTTCGCCCGGACAGGCTCCGTCGAGAAATGCTCTCGCCGGCCGGCCATCCACATGCCGGCGCCGTCGCGTGGATATGCCGCATGCCCGCTCCCTTGTGGGATCAAGGGGCATCGTGCTCATTGCATGAGAAGTGCTCGCATTCTGCGTTTGCCAAGGCAAATGCGCCGGGCTAGAAGCGCCTCCCTGCCGTCGTGTTCCATCCGGTGCTTCGGTCCCCGCTCGGCCGCATGGCCGTTCGGTGCGTTCGGCCATGGCGGATCGGCCTCAGCGCTCGACCTTCATGCGGACCGGGGGCAAGGCGGCTCGCGGCGAGCGGCGACGGAATGGGGCGCGGACGCAGGCGTCACGGCCGGCGGGCAGGCAGGACAAGCAGGCGCAAAGCCTGGAACGACAAGGCGAATTTGGCCAGGATGACGAGGGTTCTGAGAATGGTCGGCACGAGGTTCGGGACGGGGTGCCTCGGCATCCTGACGGCGGGTGGCGCGCTCCTCACGGCGACGGCGGCCTTCGCGGGAATGGGCGAGCCCTCGCCCTACCAGATCGGCATGCAGGATGCCGCGACGCCTGTCGCGGAGAACATCCACTGGTTCCACAACAGCCTGCTGCTGCCGATCATCACGGCGATCACCGTGTTCGTGCTGGCGCTGCTGCTGATCGTGATCTTCCGCTACAACAAGTCGGCCAACCCGGTCCCCTCGCACAACTCGCACAACACGATGCTCGAGGTGGCGTGGACGCTGGTGCCGATCCTGATCCTCGTCCTAATCGCGGTGCCCTCTTTCAAGCTGCTCTACAAGCAGTATTCCTATCCCAAGGCCGATCTCGTCATCAAAGCGATCGGCAATCAGTGGTTCTGGTCCTACGAATATCCCGACCAGGGCATCAGCTTCGACAGCTTCATGCTGCAGGACAGCGACCGGCAGGCGATGATCGGCCGCGGTCTCGAGGCGCCGCGCCTGCTCGCCGTCGACAACGAGGTGGTGGTGCCGGTCGATGCGGTCGTGCACGTCATGACGACCTCGCGCGACGTCATCCATTCCTGGACGATCCCCTCCTTCGGCTCCAAGGTCGACGCGGTGCCGGGGCGTCTTGCTGCGACCTGGTTCCAGGCGACGCGGAAGGGTGTCTTCTACGGGCAGTGCTCGGAGCTGTGCGGCAAGGATCACGCCTTCATGCCGATTGCCGTCCGGGTGGTCGACAAGGCCGTGTTCGACGCCTGGGCTGCGGCGCAGAAGGCGGGGGACGGCGACAAGGCGCGCGAGATCATCGAGCAGGCGGCACTCGCCGACAAGCCGCGCTCGGTGGCGGCGAGCCAGTAGGACGGCCGGACGAGAGATCGTCCCGAGGGCCCCAGCCGGCACATCGCAAGGCGGGGCCTTCTGGGCAAGCACCTGGAACAACAGGCATTCTTAAAGGCAGGACGGACAAGGACCATGGCGACTGAGGCGGACGTCCATCACGACCACGACCATCACCCGACCGGCATCACGCGCTGGCTGTTCTCGACGAACCACAAGGACATCGGGACGCTCTATCTGCTGTTCGCGATCCTCATGGGCCTCGTCGGTGGCTATCTTTCGATCATGATGCGCGCCGAGCTCCAGGAGCCCGGCATGCAGATCTTCGGGGATGCGCATCTGTTCAACGTGTTCGTCACCGGGCACGGTCTCATCATGGTGTTCTTCATGGTGATGCCGGCGATGATCGGCGGCTTCGGCAACTGGTTCGTGCCGTTGATGATCGGAGCGCCCGACATGGCGTTCCCGCGCATGAACAACATCTCGTTCTGGCTGCTGCCGGCCTCGATCACGCTGCTCGTCATCTCCATGTTCGTCGAGGGTGACTCGGGCGGCCATGGCGTCGGCGGCGGCTGGACGATTTATGCGCCGCTCTCGACCTCGGGCTCGCCGGGTCCTGCCATGGACTATGCGATCCTGTCGCTGCACATCGCCGGTGCCTCGTCGATCCTCGGCGCGATCAATTTCATCACCACGATCTTCAACATGCGCGCGCCGGGCATGACGCTGCACAAGATGCCGCTGTTCGTGTGGTCGGTGCTGGTGACGGCCTTCCTGCTGCTGTTGTCGCTGCCGGTGCTGGCGGGCGCCATCACCATGCTGCTGACCGATCGTAATTTCGGCACGACCTTCTTCGACGCGGCCGGCGGCGGCGATCCGCTGCTCTACCAGCACCTGTTCTGGTTCTTCGGTCACCCGGAGGTCTACATCCTCATCCTGCCGGGCTTCGGCATCATCAGCCAGATCGTGTCGACCTTCTCGAAGAAGGAAGTGTTCGGCTATCTCGGCATGGCCTATGCGATGGTGGCG
The DNA here is from genome assembly GCA_041397765.1 of Hyphomicrobiaceae bacterium. Taxonomy (GTDB): domain Bacteria; phylum Pseudomonadota; class Alphaproteobacteria; order Rhizobiales; family Hyphomicrobiaceae; genus JAWKWA01. Next base: position 50,673 of record JAWKWA010000007.1, read on the forward strand.
ATCGGCTTCGTCGGCTTCATCGTCTGGGCGCACCACATGTACACTTCGGGCATGTCGGTGGATGCGCAGGCCTATTTCGTCTTCGCGACGATGGTCATCGCGGTGCCGACGGGCGTGAAGATCTTCTCCTGGATCGCCACCATGTGGGGCGGCTCGATCGAGTTCCGCTCGCCGATGATCTGGGCGATCGGCTTCATCTTCCTGTTCACCATCGGCGGCGTGACCGGCGTGGTGCTCGCCAATGCCGGCATGGACCGGGCCGTGCACGACACCTACTATGTCGTGGCGCACTTCCATTACGTGCTGTCGCTCGGCGCCGTGTTCGCCATCTTCGCGGGCTTCTACTACTGGTTCCCGAAGATGACCGGCTACATGTTCTCCGAGTTTGTCGCAAAGCTGCATTTCTGGGTGATGTTCATCGGCGCGAACCTCGCCTTCTTCCCGCAGCATTTCCTCGGCCTTGCCGGCATGCCGCGCCGCTATGCGGACTATCCGGACGCGTTCGCGGGCTGGAACTATCTGTCGAGCATCGGCGCCTATATCGCGGCGCTCGGCGTGGCGGTGTTCCTGTTCGGCCTCGTGCAGGCCTTCGTCAGGCGCCAGAAGGCGGCCGACAATCCCTGGGGCGCCGGTGCGACGACGCTCGAATGGACGCTGTCCTCGCCGCCGCCGTTCCATTCGTTCGAGGAGCTGCCGCGGATCAGGTAAAGGGGGCGGCAGGGCACCGCCGGAGCCCTCCGTCGCCTCGGGCCCGAAGGTCTCGATCGACCGCTGCCTTCCGGCAATGCTCACGCGGCCGCTTCCCCGATGGAGGTGGCCGCGACAGCATGTCGAGAGGCCGGCCGCCACGAGATCGGCCGGTCCGCCGCAGGTGAGACGGCGCGCCGGTCGGCCGGGCGAGGGTCCTGTTCCCTGAGGGGATGAGCGGTGTGCCGGCCACGGGCCGGGATCGAGGCGGCAGGCACCATGGGCGGCGCCGAAGGGGGCCGCCAAGTCGGGCGTGAAGGACGGGCGAGAAGGAAAGGTGACGTCAGTGAGTGATGCCGGGCTGACATTGGACGAGGGCTTCAAGTCCCCGTCGGCGGTCGCAGGCGGCGGCTCGGTCGGCGACTATGTGGCGCTGATGAAGCCGCGGGTGATGTCGCTCGTCGTCTTCACCGCGCTCGTCGGCATGGTCGCGGCGCCCCAGCCGATCCATCCGGTGCTCGGCATCGTCGCCCTCATCTGCATAGCGGTCGGGGCGGGCGCTTCGGGCGCGCTCAACATGTGGTACGACGCCGATATCGACGCGCGGATGCAGCGCACGGCGGCCCGGCCGATCCCGCGCGGGCGGATCACGCGCGAGGAGGCATTCGGCTTCGGCATGGTGCTGGCGGTCGGCTCGGTCGCCACGCTCGGCCTCACCGTCGGCATCGTGGCAGGCGCGCTGCTCGCGCTCACCATCGCCTTCTACATCCTCGTCTACACGATGTGGCTGAAGCGGCGCACGCCGCAGAACATCGTGATCGGTGGCGCCGCGGGGGCGTTTCCGCCGATGATCGGCTGGGCGGCGGCGACAGGCGGCGTCAGCCTCGAGAGCGTGCTGCTGTTCCTCGTCATCTTCATGTGGACACCGCCGCATTTCTGGGCGCTGGCGCTCTATCGGGCGCGCGACTACGAGCGGGTCGGGGTGCCGATGCTGCCGGTCGTCGCCGGGCCCGACGAGACGCGGCGGCAGATCCTGCTCTACAGTCTCGCGCTCGTCCCGGTCGCGATCGTGCCGGGGATCGTCGGACCTGGCGGACTACGCTATCTGGCGGTCTCGACGGCGCTCGGCGCCTGGTTCCTGGTGCTCGCGCTGCGGGTCTATCGGGTTCGCGAGGGGCGGGCCGGCGATCAGGCGGCCAAGCGGCTGTTCGGCTATTCGATCCTCTATCTCTTCATGCTGTTCCTGACGCTGCTCGTCGAGCGCGGGGTGCTGGCACCGCTCGGTGTGGTGCGGGACTGGTGGCTGTGAACGTCGAGCGGGGCGGGAGGGGGCCTAGCCGACAGAGTGAATGCTTCAGGTGGACGAGATGAGCGGGAACGAAGATTTCGAGAAGCGGCGCCGACGGCGCTCGATCGCCATCGCGCTCGCGCTCGGCGGTCTTGCCATTCTGTTCTTCGTGGTGACGATCGTCAGGCTCGGCGGACAGGTGCTCAACAGGCCGCTCTGAGGGGCGGCGGACAGCGGGCGACAGGCAGAGCGCGCGGGCGGATGCCCCGCGAGAGGTGAAGCAAGAGATGGCAGGCGAAGAGATCAAGGCCGGGAACGGGCGCGAGGCGAGGACGTCGCGGACGGGACGGGGCGTCGGCGCCACCGCCGTGACGCTGACCGTCGTCGCTTTCGCGATGCTCGGGATGGCCTTCGCCGCCGTGCCGCTCTACCGGATGTTCTGCCAGGCGACCGGGTTCAACGGCACCACGCAGCGCGCCGCGGCCGGGTCGGAGCATGTCGTCGACGCGACCGTGGTGGTCAGGTTCGACACGACCATCACGCCGGGCCTGCCCTGGCGGTTCGAGCCGGTCGAGCGGCAGGTGACGGTCCGGCTCGGCGAGACGAGGCTTGTTCATTTCCGCGCCGAGAACCTCGCCGGCCGCACCGTGACGGGGACCGCGACCTTCAATGTGACGCCCGAGGCGGCCGGCGCCTACTTCAACAAGATCCAGTGCTTCTGCTTCAACGAGCAGACGCTGGCGCCTGGAGAGGTGGCCGACATGCCGGTCAGCTTCTTCGTCGATCCGGCGATGTTGCAGGAGCGGGGCGGCGACAGGATCGGGCTCATCACGCTCAGCTACACCTTCTTCGAGACGGAGACGCCGGCGCCGGCGGCGGCGAGCTCGGGGGACAAGGCGACGGCGACGAGCGGGGGATGAGCGGGAGGACGACGGCCCGCGTGGCCGGCGCCGTCGATGCGAGTTATGGACGGGAGCCTCCCGGACAGGTGAGGCAAGGACTGCCGGCGAGCCGGCATTGGGGAAGGAACGGAGCGATCTAGATGGCCGACGCGCACGCCAAGCATCACGACTATCATCTGGTCAACCCCAGTCCGTGGCCGCTCGTCGGCTCGATCGGGGCCTTCACGCTCGCCTTCGGTGCGATCCAGTTCTTCATCTCGCACAAGGCCGGTGAGCCGCAATACTGGTATCTGGCGCCCGGCTTCGCGATCGTCCTCCTCACCATGTATTTGTGGTGGCGCGACGTGGTGAAGGAGGCCCACGGCGGCGACCACACGCCGGTGGTGCAGCTCCATCTGCGCTACGGCATGCTGCTGTTCATCGCCTCGGAGGTGATGTTCTTCGTCGCCTGGTTCTGGGCCTATTTCGATGCCGCGCTCTATCCGGGGCAGACCTGGACGCTGCCGAACTCGCAGGAGGTGATCGGCCTCATCGAGCGGCGCGACCTGACGGGCGGGCATTGGCCGCCGATCGCCAGCGAGAACTTCCAGCACACCTTCGATCCCTGGAAGCTGCCGCTCATCAACACGCTGATCCTGCTGACCTCGGGCACGACGGTGACCTGGGCTCACCACGCCCTCCTCGAGGGCAATCGGCGCGGGCTCGTCTGGGGCCTCGTGCTGACGATCCTGCTCGGCCTCTCCTTCACGGCGCTGCAGGCGATCGAGTATGGCGAGGCGGCCTTCTCCTATTCGGGCCACATCTACGGCGCGACCTTCTTCATGGCGACCGGCTTCCACGGCGCGCATGTGATCATCGGCACGCTGTTCCTGATCGTCTGCCTGTTCCGGGCGCTCGCCGGCCATTTCACGCCGAAGCAGCATTTCGGCTTCGAGGCGGCGGCGTGGTACTGGCATTTCGTCGACGTGGTCTGGCTGTTCCTGTTCGCGTGCATCTATGTCTGGGGCAAGGGCGGTCCGTTGTTCTCGGGCGGCGTGACGCACTGACGCGCGGATCGGGCGGACGCGTCCCCTGCTGGACGGGCGCGGTTTGTCCTGGCTGAACGGTCTGCAGGCGGCGGCGGGTGACCGCGGCCGCCTGTCCGGCAAGGCGCCGGGGTTGACAGAGGGGTCCACTGGAGGGGGCGGCGGCGGGGGCCTCAGAAGGAGTTGGCCGACATGGCGAGCACGCCTCGCACGCCCATACCGCCGGTCAGGGCGGGGCTCACCGGCAAGTGCCCGAGCTGCGGAGAGGGGCATCTGTTCAGTGGCTTCCTCGACATCGCGGACCGTTGCGACGTGTGCGGCGAGGATTTCGGCGGGGTGAACTCGGGCGATGGGCCGGCCGTGTTCGCCATCATGATCATCGGTTTCATCGTGGTCGGGGCGGCGCTCGTCGTCGAGTTGCGCTACGAGCCGCCGCTATGGGTGCATCTGGCGCTCTGGTTCCCGCTGACGGCCGCGCTCGTTTTGGGGCTGTTGCGGCCGATGAAGGGCGTGCTGGCGGCCATGCAGATCCATCACAAGGCGCAAGAGGGGCGGCTGGCGGACGAGTGACGGCGGGGGACCGTCGGGGCGGGCCGGCCGGTGTCCGTGACGATGGCCCGATGCGCCCGACGATCTCAGGGGCGAGGCGCGGCCGCGCAAGCGCACAGGTCGTGAAGGACCGGTCCCGATCCGGCAATACCGAAGCGGAAATGGCAGGAAGAATGCGTTCCAAGTCGATCCTCTGGCCGACCATCGCCATGCTCGCCGGCCTTTCGGTGCTGATCGGGCTTGGAACCTGGCAATTGCAGCGACGGGACTGGAAGCTCGAGCTCATCTCGCGGATCGAGGCGAGGGTGCATGCCGATCCGGTGCCGCTCGAGCAGGCCCTGGCGGCGTGGCGGCGGGACGGCGACGTCGAATATCTGCATGTGCGGCTCGAGGGCACCTTCCTCAACGATCACGAAATCTATCTGCAGGCGGTCGAGAACGGTGTAGCCGGCTGGAATGTGTATGTGCCGTTCGCGACCGGGTTCCGCCATGTCATCTTCGCGCCGAAGACGGTAATGGTCAATCGCGGCTTCGTGCCGGACGAATTGCGTGATCCGGCAAAGCGCCGCGAGGGGTTGATCGAGGGGCCGGTATCGATCACCGGCCTCGTGCGGCTACCGCCGGCCGAGCGTGGCGCCTTCGTGCCTGAGAACGACGTGGCGGCCAACGCCTGGTACTGGCGGGACATGAAGGCGATGATCGCGGCGGGGCCGGCGCGCAATCGCGAGCGGGCTCCCTATCTGCCATTCTTCGTCGATCTCGACCGGCTGCCGGTTCCAGGCGGCTGGCCGCGAGGCGGCGCGACGCGGCTCGAGCTGCCGAACCGCCACCTCGAATATGCGCTCACCTGGTATGGGCTGGCGCTGGCGCTCGTCGGCGTCTATGCCGTATTCATCCGCAGCCGGCTGCGCGAGGGCGGCAGGGTGGCCGCCGCCGGCTGATCGGGACGATCGCTTTGGCGCGTCTGCAGCAGGCTGGTCGGATGGGGGCGAGCGAGGCGACTGACATGCGTTACCTGAGTACGAGAGGCGGGGACTCGGGGCGCTCCTTCGAGGACGTGCTGCTGGAGGGCCTTGCCCGCGACGGCGGCCTCTTCGTGCCCGAGAGCTGGCCGCGTTTCGATTCGGCGAGGATCGCCGATTTCGCCGGCCGGCCGTTCGCCGAGGTCGCCGTCTCGGTGATCGATGCGCTGTCGGGCGGCGGCTTCGAGCGGCGCGACCTCGGGCGGATGGCGCGCGAGGCCTACGCGACCTTCGGCCACCCCGCTGTCACGCCGCTCGTCCAGCTCGACGAGGAGACCTTCGTCCTCGAACTCTTCCATGGGCCGACGCTCGCCTTCAAGGACGTGGCGATGCAACTGCTCGCACGGCTGATGGACCATGCGCTTGCCCGTGCCGGACGGCGCGCGACCATCGTCGGGGCGACGTCGGGCGATACCGGCGGAGCGGCGATCGAGGCGTTCCGCGGCTCCGAGCGGGTCGACGTCGTGATCCTCTTTCCACGCGGACGCGTGTCGGATGTCCAGCGCCGCATGATGACGACGCCGGTCGAGGACAATGTCCATGCCGTTGCGATCGATGGCACCTTCGACGATTGCCAGGCGCTGGTGAAGGGCCTCTTCAACGATCACGCCTTCCGCGACCGGGTGCAGCTCTCGGCCATCAATTCGATCAACTGGGCCCGCATCGCCTCCCAGGTGACCTACTATTTCGCCGCCGCCACTGCTCTTGGCGCTCCGCACCGGCGCATGCACTTCTCGGTGCCGACCGGCAATTTCGGCGACGTCTTCGCCGGCTACGTGGCGCGGCAGATGGGGCTGCCGATGGGCCAGCTCGTCATCGCGACCAACGCCAACGACATCCTGGCGCGGACGGTCGCAGGCGGCGCCTACGAAATGCGCGGCGTCGTCGCGACCACCTCGCCCTCGATGGACATCCAGATCTCGTCGAACTTCGAGCGCTATCTGTTCGAGGCTTCGGGCCGGGACGCCGCCAAGGTCCGCGCCATGATGGCGAGCCTTGCCCAGAGTGGCGGCTTTCAGCTCGGTCCGCTGCACGGCCGGCTGACCGCGGACTTCGCCGCCCGCGCCGCGAGCGAGGCCGCGATCGCCGATGCCATCCGCACGGTCCACGCGCGATCGGGCTATCTGATGGACCCCCATACCGCCTGCGGTTATCTCGCCGCCGATGCCGGCCTTCGCGAGGGCCATTTCGAGCCGCGGATCGTGCTGGCGACCGCGCATCCGGCCAAGTTCCCCGATGCCATGGAGGCGGTGACCGGACGCCGGCCGCCGCTGCCGGAGCGGCTCGCGGAACTCATGACGGCGACGGAGCGCTTCGAGGTGCTCGACAACGACCTCACGACGCTCGCCGGCTTCGTCGCCGGTCGCGTGCGGGCGTCGGCAGGCGGTGGCGCCCGATGACCGTTACGCTCAGCACGCTCAAGTCCGGCGTCCGCGTCGTCACCGACGAGATGCCGCATCTGGAGACCACCTCGCTCGGCATCTGGGTGGCGGCGGGCAGCCGCCACGAGAGCGAGGAGGAGCACGGCATCTCGCATTTCCTCGAGCACATGGCCTTCAAGGGCACGCCGCGCCGCACGGCCCGGGCGATCGCAGAGGAGATCGAGGCGGCGGGGGGCGAGATCAATGCCTCGACGGGAATCGAGGCGACGGCCTACTACGCCCGGGTGCTGAAAGGCGACGAGCCGCTGGCGCTCGACGTGCTTTGCGACATCCTGACCAATCCGCTGCTCGATCCCGGCGAGATCCGGCGCGAGGCGGAGGTGATCGCCCAGGAGATCGCCGCGGCCCGCGACCTGCCCGACGACGTCGCCTACGACCTCCTCGAGCAGACCGCCTATCCGGGCCAGTCGATCGGCCGGCCGATCCTCGGCAGCGAGGAGAGCGTGGCGCGTTTCGCCTCGGCCGATTTCCGCGGCTATCTCGAACGGCACTATACGGGCGAGCGGATCGTCGTGGCGGCGGCGGGGGCGATCGAACACGGACGGGTGGTGGCCGAGGTCGAGGCCCGGCTCGCAGGCATTCGGCCGACGCCGGCGGGCGAGCTGACGCTCGGCCTCGCCCCGGCGCTCTATCGCGGCGGCACGGCGATCGAGGCAAAGAGCGTCGAGCAGTCGCATGTGCTGCTCGGTTTCGAGTCGCCCTCCTACATGTCGGACGAGTTCTACGCGGCCCAGGTGCTGTCGGGCCTCGTCGGCGGGGGCATGTCGTCGCGGCTGTTCCAGGAGGTTCGGGAGAACCGCGGGCTCTGCTACGCGATCTATTCCTTCGCCTCCGGCTTCGTCGATTCGGGGCTCTTCGGCATCCATGCCGCGACCGCTCCGGAGGATGTGCCCGAGCTCGTCGACGTGATCGCGCGGGAGGTGCTGGCAGTGGCCGAGACGGGGCCGGGGGATGCCGAGCTGCAGCGCGCCAAGGCGCAGCTCAAGGCCGGCATGCTGATGAGCCTGGAAAGCTCGGGCGCGCGTGCCGAGCAGCTGGCGCGGCAGGTGATGGCGCATGGCCGGGTGCTCGGCACGGAAGAGCTCGCCGATCTCATCGGCCAGGTGTCGCTCGAGAAGGTGCGCGAGCTCGCCCGCCGGCTGTTCGCCGGCTCGGCGCCGACGCTGGTCGAGGTCGGTCCGGGCGCCTCGGCGCGCACCTTCGAAAGGCTGACCGGACTTCTCGTGCCCTCGCCGGCGGCGACTGTTCATTGACGGCCGGCCGGACGCCGGCCGCATTGGCGAATGCCCGATGCGGTGGGGCGGCGGCCTGCCTTGAGCCTGCCCGCTTCCTCTGTGACAGGGGAGGCCGTCGCCGGCCGATTCGCACCGGCCGGCTGGTGCCGGCCCCGATCCCTTGCGGAGCGGCGGCAGTTGTGGCGACTCGACAAGCGCCGGCGCGGCGGCAAACTGCGACGGGCACCGCAAGGAGAGAAGGTGCATGGCGTTCCTGAGGGTTCCCACGATCGACAGCGGCCCGGTGGTCGAGGGCGGCCTCCTGACGCTGCGCATGCCGCAGGCGGCCGACTACCAGGCCTGGGCCGAGCTCAGGGCGCAGAGCCGCGAGTTCCTGACGCCCTGGGAGCCGACCTGGGCGCGCGACGAGCTGTCACGCGGCGCCTACCGGCGGCGCCTCAGGCACTACGCGCAGGAGCTGCGCGATGAGACGGGCTATGCCTTCCTGATCTTCCGCAACGAGGATGGCGCCCTGCTCGGCGGGTTGTCGCTCTCCAACATACGCCGGGGCGTCACCCAGTCGGCGGCACTCGGCTACTGGATGGGCATGCCGCATGCCGGGCAGGGCTTCATGACGGAGGCGGTGCGTACGGTCCTCCCGTTCGTCTTCAACTCGCTCTGGCTGCACCGGCTGGAGGCCGCCTGCCTGCCTCGCAACGTCGCCTCGACCCGCGTTCTGGAAAGAAACGGCTTTGTCAAGGAGGGCATCGCCCGGCGCTATCTGAAGATCGATGGGCGCTGGCAGGATCATGTCCTCTATGCAACCCTAGCGGACGATTCGCGGGGCTGACGGCCACGCTTCCACCCCATTCCGGATGCCACCTGCGCCAAGTGGGACGCAGCGCGGGAAGGACCGGCTCGAAGGACAGATCGGCGTGCGAGGTCGAGGGACGGGTTCGAGGGCGGGCGCCGGGGCCCGGTCGCGCGGATGCGTGGCCGGACGCGGTGTCATGACGGCCGCACGGCTCGTCCTGGTCCTCGTCGCCCTGGCGATGGCGACGATCGTCGGGGCGGGACGCGCCGATGCGCTCGAGGCCATCGACATCGACCGCAGCACGGTCAGGATCGACCTCACCGATATCTCCGACCAGTATGCGGGCCGCGGCGACCGGCTGCAGATCGAGACGGCGGCCGGCCAGTTCGGCATTGCGAGCCGCGTCGAGGTGCCGGCGCAGACGCCGGGCACGAACCCGAACTGGATGGTGTTCGCGCTGCACAACGCCACCGACCGGCGCATCGAGCGCTGGCTGGTGTCGGAGCGCTATTCGATCATCGGCTCGGGCCTGCTGTGGCCCGATCTCGACCAGCCGCGGCTGCTTGCCGTCACGCCCTCGCTCGGCCTCGTGCCCGATCTCATCCCCAACGACCGGGCCGACGTCTTCCGCCTGACGCTCGAGCCCGGCGAAACCATCACCTTCGCGGTCGAACTCGCCTCCGACCGGTTCCCCAAGACCCTCCTCTGGGATCCGCTGGTCTATGAGAAGAAGCTCCGGGACCGCTCGCTCTTCAATGGCATCATGCTCGGCATATCCGGGCTGATCGCCATCTTCCTCATCGCCATCTTCGCCGCCAACCACCGGTCCATCTTCCCGGCCTCGGCGATGGTGGCGGCGAGCGTGCTCGCCTATCTGTGCGTCGATTTCGGCTTCTGGAACAAGATCTTCCAGCTCTCGGCATCGGAGAATGCAACCTATCGGGCGGCGACCGAGTCGGCCTTCGTCGCCAGTCTCGTGGTGTTCTTCTACGTCTTCCTCAGGCTGGGGCTGTGGCACGGCTGGATCAGGCTCCTGTTCGCCGTGTGGATCCTCGGGCAGATCGGCCTCGTCGCCGGTGCCATCGTCGATCCGCTGCTCGCCTCGACACTGGCGCGCAGCTCGCTGCTGTTCTTCTCCGGTATCGGCTCGCTGGTGATCGGCTATCTGGCCGTGCGGGGACAGGACCGGGCGCTGGCGCTGCTGCCGGCCTGGCTTCTGCTCATGGTGTGGGTGTTCGCCGCCGCGCTCGCCGCCGAGGGCCGGCTCAATGGCGATGTGGTGATCTCGGGCCTCGTGTCGGGCATCGTGCTCATCACGCTTCTGAAGAGCTTCATCGTCACGCAATTCGCATTCAGGGCCTTCGAGCCGCTCTATGGAGCGCCGCAGAACGAACTGCAGACGCGGGCCGTCGCCATCGAGGCGGGCGGGGCGGCGGTGTGGGAGTGGAACTCGCGGCGCAACGAGATCCAGACCAGCGGCAATCTGGAGGCTTTGCTCGGGCTGACGCCGGGCGAGCTTTCCTGCCGGGTCGACGACTGGACGAAGCACATGCATTCGTCCGACCGCGAGCGCTTCCGGCTGATGCTGCTGTCGCTGCAGGAGAAGAACGGCGGCAGTCTCAACGCCGAGTTCCGCATGCGCCGCTCGGACGGCTCCTACCGCTGGTTCGAGCTGACGGCCGAGACGCTGCCGGCGTCGGACCAGCGGACGCTGAAATGCGTCGGGCTGCTGCGCGACGTGACCGCCGCCAAGCGCGCGCACGAGCGCCTCGTCCACGACGCGGTGCACGACAATCTGACCGGGCTGCCGAACCGCGAGCTCTTCCTCGACCGGCTCGCCGTCGCCATCGACCGGGCCCGGCAGGCCGGCGCGGCGCGCCCGACGGTGCTGTTCATCGACATCGACCGCTTCAAGAACGTCAACAACGCCTTCGGCCTCATCGTCGGCGACAGCATGCTGTTGACGACGGCGCGGCGGCTGTCGCGGCATCTGGCGCCGGGCGACACGCTGGCGCGCATCACCGGCGATCGCTTCGCCATCCTGCTGACCTCCGAGTTCGAGCCGCGCGAGGTGGCGATGCTGGCGGAGCGGGTGCGCCGGTCGCTGCGCACGCCGTTGAAGATCAACGGCAAGGAGGTGGTGCTGACCGGCTCGATCGGCATCGCGGTCTATGACGGCGAGCAGGCCTCGCACCAGGACCTGCTGAAGGAGGCCGAGACGGCCATGTACCGCGCCAAGCGGGCAGGCTCGGACCGGATCGAGATCTTCAAGCCGAGCATGCGCGGGGAGACCGACGAGCGGGTGGCGATCGAGAGCGAGCTGCGGCGCGCCGTCGAACGCAAGCAGATCCACATCCACTATCAGCCGATCCTCCGGTTCTCGAACGAAGAGCTGGCGGGCTTCGAGGCGCTGGTCAGGTGGGAGCATCCCCGGCTCGGCACGCTCAACCCCTCCGAGTTCATCCCGATCGCGGAGGAGGCCGATCTCATCACGCAGATCGGCAGCCATGTGCTCGAGCGCGCCGCCGAGGAGGCCGCGCGCTGGCAGAAGACGCTCGGCCGGTCCGAGGATCCGCTGTTCGTCAGCGTCAACATCTCCAGCCGCCAGCTCTTCCGCCAGGACCTCGTGCAGGAGATCCGCGTCATTCTCGGGCGCGAAACCGTGCCCAAGGGCTGCCTCAAGCTCGAGGTGACGGAATCGCTCGTCATGGAGAACCCCGAACGGGCGGCGGAGATCCTCGACTGGCTGAAGCAGGCCGGTGCCGGCCTCTCGATCGACGATTTCGGCACGGGCTACTCTTCGCTCGCCTATCTGACGCGCTTCGCCTTCGACACCATCAAGCTCGACCGCACGCTGGTCGGCGAGGTGTCGCGGGACGCCCAGGCAGGCGCGGTGGTGCGCTCGGTGGTGGCGCTCGCCCACGAGCTCGGCCGGGTGGTGGTCGCCGAAGGAGTCGAGGAGCCGGAGGATGCGCAATTCCTGCGCGCCATCGGCTGCGAGCTGGCGCAGGGCTTCCTCTATGGCGAGCCGATGACCGAGCGGGAGGTCATCGAGCTGCTCAAGGTGATGCGCAAGACGGACCGCAAGGTCGAGCGGCGCGGGCTCCTGTCGGGGCTGACGCGGCGTGCCGGAAAGTCGAAGGACGACGCCGGCGCGACCGGCGATCAGGGGCCCGGGGCATTCGATGAAGGGGCGCCGGAGCCCGGTGGCGAGAGCGGTGCGGGATCGTCGGCTGCCCCCTCGCGCGGCCCGGCAACGGGGGCAGGGCCGACCGGCGATGAGCCGGGGCGTGGGGCTGGCGGGGCTCATCCGGGCGCCGCGACGACGGGTCCGGGAAGCGGGCACGGCATGGATCCGACGGCTTGGAACGGCCGGCATCCCGCCGCCGGGCCATCCGGACGTCCCGGTGCACAGGTGCCGGGCGAAGGGGCGGCGCGCGAGCCCTTCGGACGCGACGCCCATCCGGGGCGCGATCCGCATCAAGGTCGCGATGCGCATCAAGGGCGTGAGGCAGGCCATCGCGACGGCGTTCCGGGCGGCGGCGGGACGCATGGCAGCGGACACCGGGAGCCGATGCACCGGGATCGGAGCGAAGCGGCGAGACGCGACGGAGGCTCTCGGGACGGGATTTCGCGGGATGGAGGGCACCCGCCGGGATCGGCGGCGGCTGGCGGGGCGACGGCGCGTCCGGTGCCACCCCATCGTGATGGATCGCATCCGGTGGGCCATGGCGCCGGGGCCGGCGGGGCGACCGCCGGCATGGCCGGTGGATCGCGGCCGCATGATGGTGGCGGATCGGCCCTCGGCCCGGGCGGGGCAGCAGGCACCCCGGCTGCTTCCTTCGTACCGTCCGATCCGAGGGGCGGCGCGGCGGCGTCGCCGCGCGGGGCATCCTCGCTGCCCGAGGGGGCGCACATGCGCGATCAGGCGAGCGAGCGGGGCGCGGCAGATGCCAAGGGCCGGCAGTTCCGGCCGCCGCAGTTCGATCCGCGCGCGGCGCTCTCGGGCGAGGGCGAGCCGGTTGCGCATGCCGGCGGCGACCGGGGACTGCCGGCGCACGGCGCCGGCGGCATGGTGCCGAACGGACCGGTGCCGGTCTCGCCGCTGCCGGGCATGGACGGGACGGTCGGCCCGGGCACGGCGGCGGCGGCCGCGGACGGTGAACCCGGCGAGCCGTCGCAGGGCATCGGCGCACGGGTCGAGGCGATGCGCGGGGGGCTCGCCAAGCTCAGCCGGCGCATGGCGCGGGCCGTCACGGACGTGGCCGGGGCAAGCGCGGCGGGCAAGGGCGCCGGGCCGGAGGCCGGTGCGGACGGCCGAGGGACCGACGGTTCGACCGGCGATGTCCGTGGCAGGGATGGCTACGGGGCGGACGGCCGGGAAACGGAAGAGCGGAGCGCTTCCGGGGGCATGGCGGGCAATCGCGATGGCGGTGCCGCGGCCGGAGCGCCGGCGCGTGGCACGACGGGTGCGGCGCGTCCGATCCGGGAGGCGAGCGCACCACGTCGTCGCCCGGTCGAGGGGGCAAGCGGTCGCGGCGAGCCCGGCGAGCCGGCGGCGCCGAGGGGCAGCCTCGCCGAGCTGAGGCGGGGCCTGCGCTCGGGACCTGGCACGCGCGGCGGCGGTGACGGCTGATCGCCGAGGCCGCGTCACGCGATTCCCATCAGACCTCATACATGCCGTCGTGCAGCCGCGAGCGTCGTCTCGGGCGGGCCAGAGGCGTCGATCTTCGTCCATGCAACCGGACCGAGGTCATAGGCGAGCTGGCGGCTGACGACGTCCGGCGTGGCATCGGAGGCATCGCCCTGACGCTCCGCCACGCGGTCGATGAGCCGCTCGGGCGAGGCTTCGAGCCAGAGCCCGTGAAAGGGCACGCCGAGGCGTCCGGCGAGCGCCGCCACCGCGGCGCGCTCCCCGGGGCGGGCGAACACCGCATCGAGCACCACCGCCCGGCCGGCGCGCAAGGCGGCGCCCGCGTCGAGGGCGAGTTGCCCATAGACACGGGCGGCTGCCGCCTCGCCGTAATGCTCGGCCGGCAGACGCGTCGTCGCGGCGACGCCGGCCAGACGCTTGCGTATGACGTCGCTGCGCAAATGGACGGCGCCGGGTGATGCCCCGATGTGGGGTGCGAGCGCACGGCCAAGGGTCGACTTGCCGGTGCCGGAGAGTCCGCCGATGGCGACGAGGGATGGCGCGGCGGGCGTCAGATAGCCGAGCGCGAGATCGAGTGCGGTGCCGGCATGGGAGGTGAGATCGTCGCCGCCACTGCTCCGCCGGGCCCGCTCGAGCGTCACCATGGCCCGGATCGCGGCGCGCATGGCGAGGAAGAGGGGAAGAGCGACGAGGCCGCGAAGCGTGGTGGCTGTGCCGATCTCCTCGAGATAGCGGTTGAGCACGGCCGAGGCTGCCGGCCGGCCGGCGCGGCGCTCCAGATCCATGAGCAGGAAGGCGAGGTCGTAGAGCGTATCGATCGTCGCCATGTCCTCGTCGAATTCGAGGGCATCGAACGGCACGGGCCGTCCGTCGAGCAGGACGATGTTGGCGAGGTGGAGGTCGCCATGGCAGCGCCGTACGCAGCCGAGCCGGCCACGGGCATCGAGCACGGTGCGGCTGGCGGCGAAGGCGGCTTCGAGCCCTCGACCGAGCGCGTCGATCCGCGCGCGGCCGAGCAGCGCGGCGGCGTCGCCTTCGAGATTGGCGCGCAGATCGCGCAGGACCCGGTCGACGCGGGACGCGGCCTCGCGCATGCGGTGCGGCACGGCACGGCGGTGGCAGGCGGCGACCATCTGCGCGAGATCGCCGAGGAGACGCTCGGCGAGGCCATCACGGGTGGCACGGTCGGCGAGCAGAGCGTCGTCGGGGAAGCGCCACATCCGTACCAGCCATTCGACCGGCTGGCCGGTGCCGGCGATGGCGAGTGCGCCTGAGGCCTCGCGCGTGACCGGCACGGCGTCGCGATAGATCGAGGGGGCAGCGGGGCGGTTCAACGCGATCTCGCGCTCGCAGGCGGCGCGGCGGCGCTCGATGGTGGAGAAGTCGAGATAGGGCAGTCGGATGGCGCGCTTCAGCTTCAGCGCCTCGGCGCCGGCGAGGAAAACGATGGCCGCGTGGGTGTCGATGCGCTCGACGCCGCCTGAGCCGTCCCGGTGGCTCGCCGGATCGGCGAGGAAGCGGATCACCTCGTCCTGGTCGCCCATGGCCATGACCGTCCCGCTCGCTCTCGTGCCGTGCGGATCGCCGCCTACCCGCGCATCCGGCTCGATCATAGCCGGTCGCTCCGGCTTCTCGAAGCGCCGGGGCCTCTCGAAGCGCAAACGGCACGAAGGCGCGGTCACCAGCCATGCAGCTGGATCGAACGGCGGAGCTCGTGCGTTGACCGATCGAGGGGCTTGCCGCCGTTGACAGGCGTCAATGCCCGCGGAGCGATTTCGACGTCTGATGCCGACGCGCATAAGTTTCGGCTCGTGATCCAGTTGGACGCGCGCCGGTATCTCCCTTGTTCTTGCGCGGCCGCCCCACCACCCCCGCGCACGCATACCACCTCGCGAAAGTCAGAACTTTCGCCCGCTGGTATGAGTTCCAGGAGTGGCGAGTTGCGTCCTCAAGCTCCGGCTCGGACCACTTGGCGCCGCACGATGGGTTTGGTCGCGGCGCGCGATGAGAGGAGACACCCGTCATGAAGCCTGTCGAGACCTTCATTCTCGTCGCCGATGCGCGGCGCGCCCAGGTCTATCGCAATCGGGGCCCGGGCAGCGGGCTTGCCCGCATCGAGGGGATGGCGCTCGAGACCCGACACCGCGAGGCCCGGGAAATCATGGCCGACAAGCCGGGGCGAACCCATGAGCGGATGGGCACGGCGCGCCATGCGCTCGAATATTCGAGCGATCCCGAGCGCATCGAGGAGAAACGGTTCGCCGCGGAGGTCGCCGAGATGCTCGACAGGGCGGTCACCGGCAAGGCCTGCGACCGGTTGATCGTCGCGGCGCCCCCCGTCATGCTCGGCGACCTGCGGGAGGCCGGGTCGGCCGCCGTGAAGGAGGCGACCGTCGCCGAGCTCGACAAGGACCTGACACGCATTCCCGAGCAGGAGCTCGCGTCGCATTTCGAATCCGTCATCGCACTCTAGTGGTTCGATTCGGCGAACCGGTTTCCGCTTCGCCTGAACGTGCTCCAGAGGGAACGGGCCCCAGTCGAGTGTCGGGGACGTGAAGTGGAGGCCTGTCGTGGCTGGCGGAATGCTGGCCCCGGCAGGCCAGAACGGCAGGAGGGCCGAAGTGAGCTACAAGACCATACTCGCCTATCTGAACGCGTCGCGGCGGACGCCCGAGGTCACCCGCGCGGCGGCCGCGGTCGCCCGGCAGTTCGGCTCGCACATCATCGGCCTGTCGATCGTGCCGCGCGTTCCCCCGCCGCCGGCGACCTACGCGGACGCGGCCGGGCAGATCGTCGCCATGCAGAAGCGGGCGCTCGATGAGGAGGGGCAGCGCGTCGAGGACGCCTTCCGCCGGACGCTCGAGGGCAGCGATCTGAAGAGCGAATGGCGGCAGGTGAAAGAGCCGCGCGGCCTCATCGAGACGATCGTGTGCGAGCATGCGCGGGCCGCCGATCTCGTCGTGGTCGGCCAGCCGGACAATTCCGACGACATCTATCCGCCCGGCGATGTCGGCGAGGTCGTCATGATGGAATGCGGCCGGCCGGTGCTCGTGGTGCCGCGCAAGGGATCGTTCGAGGAGATCGGCCGGGCTATCGCGCTTGCCTATGACGGCAGCCGCGAGGCGGCGCGGGCGGCCTTCGACGCCCTGCCCTTGCTTGCGGGCGCGCGCGAGGTTCATGTCGTGACCTTCGACACGCTGAAGGGGCGCAACCAGGACCGCGTCATTCCCGGTGCCGAGATCGCGACGACGCTGACGCGCCATGGCGTCAACTGCAAGGTCGCCAATCCGATGGCGGTCAGGTCGGGCATCGCCGACGATCTGATGGCCTATGCGGGGGCCCAGAGCCTCGACCTCGTGGTGATGGGCGGCTATGGCCACGCACGCTGGAGCGAGATCGTGTTCGGCGGGGCGACGCGTGACATGTTCTCGGTGATGAGCGTGCCGGTGCTGATGTCGCACTGAGGCGGCGGGGGAGGGGACAGCGCGCTTCGCAGCCAAGGCGCGCGCATCGAGCGCGCGTCGCCATCCAACGCGCATCAGATGGCGGGCGTCATCGGGACGTGTCGAACCGGCGCGTAGGAGATTCGACGCGTGATCCAGTTGGATGCGCGCCGTTGTTTCCTTTGTTTGCGCGCGGCCGCCCCGCCACCCCCGCGCGCATACAACCTCGCGAAAATCAGACCTTTCGCTCGCTGGTATCAGCCAACGCGGGCGGCGCCGGCGGATGGTCCAGGCAAGCCCTTCGCCGCGCGCTCGTCACGCTCGCGCGCCAGCCGATCGGCCTCGGAGCGCCAGCGATAGGCCTCGCGCGTTCTGATGCGGGCAGTCTGACGCCAGCGGCTCTGGCTCATCCACATGACGAAGGCGCCGATCAGGAGGCCGGCCATGAAGGCGACGAAGATGACGAGCGAGAGGGGCACGTCATAGGCGAGCGTCGAATCGAGCCGGCGCACCGGGTCGAGCGTCACGGGCACGAGATGGCGGTTGGCGACGCCGAAGGGGACGATGATCGCGATCGCCAGGATCGCCAGGATGACCGATAGGACCTTTTGCACGGTTTCAGACTCTCAACTGGATTTGTCCTCGATGCCCGCCGGGGGCAGACGCGGGGACTATCGGCCGGCATCGATGAAGGGTCGGTTCCCACGGCCCGGCTTTCCGCGGCCGGCCGGCGAGCCGCCACTCTAGAGCGGATTCAGATCACGCGAAATCGTGAACCCGCTCCAAGTCATTGATTTCGAGCGCGTTCCAACGGCGAACCGGTTTCCACTTCTTTGCTCTCACGGGTTCTGAAACGGGATGCAAATGTCGGAATCGAACCACCATGCGCTGCGTGACCGGCTGCCGGTCAGCGCGCCCGCGGCACGGAGGGTTGGCTGCGGCCCGACTTCGGCGGACGGCCGCGCCGGCGCTGGGCGGGCTTCTCGGTCGTGTCGCGGTTCAGCCGCTCGCGCAGCTCCTTGCCGGTCTTGAAGAACGGCACGTATTTCTCGTCGACCTCGACCGGGGTGCCGGTGCGGGGATTGCGACCCTGGCGGGGCTGGCGATGCTTGACGGTGAAGGCGCCGAAGCCGCGCAATTCCACCCGGTCGCCGCGTGCCAGCGCCGAGACGATCTCGTCGAGGACCACGTTGACGATCCGCTCGACATCGCGGTGCGTCAGGTGAGGGTTTGCCGCCGCAATCCTCTGGATCAGCTCCGACTTGATCATGCTCGCGCCCCCTGCCGCACGAAATCATTGTAAAGAAAGACTAATTCACTTCAGCGTGCCAGACGGACAGAAGTCCGTCAAGCTTCAGCCGCTGCAATACCCGGTCCTCGACGTATCCGCCGGCAAGGGCGCGGGCCAAGGCATCGACGATACTGCCGCCGCCGTCGGCCCGCCCGCCGAGGAGACTCCAGCTCTCGGCGCCCTCGGGCCGCCAATCGACGACATCGAGCCCCTCGGGCAGTTTCTTCTCGGTGACCAGCCAGGCGATCGCCTCGCGCTCGCCGCCGATCTCGTCGACGAGGCGATGGGCGAGCGCCTGGCGGCCAGAGAAGATGCGGCCGGCCTCGAGGCCGTCGACGGCGGCGGTGTCGATGCCGCGCCGCTCGCGAACGAGCGAGAGGAACCAGCCCTGCGTCTCCCGGACGACATCCTCGGCGACGGCCCGGCCGGCCGGATCGAGCGGCTCGAACATGGAAGGCACCGCCTTCAGGGGGCCGCTCTTCACCTCGGTCATATGGACGCCGAGCTTGTCCATGAGGCCGGAGATCTCGGGCAACTGGAAGATGACGCCGACGGATCCGGTGATGGTGTTGCCACGGGCGACGATGCGGTCGCTGGCAAGGCCGATCATATAGGCGGCCGAGGTCGCCATGGTGCCGAAGACGGCGACGACCGGCTTCTTCTCGGCGGTGTGGCGGATCGCCTCGAACAGCGCCTCGCCGCCGGTCGTGGTGCCGCCCGGACTGTTGATGGCGAGAATGACGGCGCTCACGTTCTCGGCCTCGCCGACCTTGCGCAGGAGCTCGATCTGCTTGCGGTCGTCGGTGATGAGGCCACTGAAGTCGATACGGGCGATGTGCGGGCGGCCGAGCGGGCCGAGACCCTGAGAGAGGCGCGCGGAGAGGCCGAGCACGATCAGGAGGCCGAGGACGAGCGCGGCCAGGCGCCAGATGCCGAGCCGCCGGCGAAGCTGGCGGCGCTCGATCACCGTCTCTATGTCGAGTGTCATCGTCGAACCCTGGTCGAATGACGGGCGGCGGAGACGACCGCCTCCCTCAGGCAGCGTCCGGACCGGCGCCGCATGGGCACGCAAGGGGCGCGGGACGCGGCGTGCGCGGTGCCTCGCCCGGGCGGGCCATCCGGATGCCCGGCCGCCGGCCGGGCAGGGCTTCGCCCCACATCGCCGGCATGTAGGCCCCAAGCGGGGCGTGCCGTCAACCCCTTGGTCTCGAATGTGCTTTCGGCACGGGTGGTGGCCGGCGGCGAGGCCGGGAGGACGGCCCCGGCGCCGAAACGACGAAGGGTCCGCCGGACTTGCCGGCGGACCCCTCCAATGGTCGATCAGGGCAGGTGCCGCGCCGATCTCAGCTTTCGCTCTCCTCGCCGCTGCCGCGCCGCTTCAGGGCGGCGCCGAGGATGTCGCCGAGCGAGGCGCCCGAATCGGACGAACCGAACTGGGCGACCGCCTCCTTCTCCTCGGCGATCTCCAGCGCCTTGATGGACACCGAGATGCGCCGGCCGCCCTTGTCGATCTGGGTGACCTGGGCGTCCACCTTGTCGCCGACCGCGAAACGCTCGGGCCGCTGCTCGGAGCGGTCGCGCGAGAGGTCGGAGCGCTTGACGAAGGCGGTCATGTCGGTCTCGGCGATCTTCACCTCGATGCCGTTGTCCTGCACGGCGACCACCTCGCAGGTGACGTGGCTGCCCTTCCTCAGGCCCGCGACCGACTCGAAGGGATCGCCGTCGAGCTGCTTGATGCCGAGGCTGATGCGCTCCTTGTCGGGATCGACGTCGAGCACCACCGCGCTCACCTCGTCGCCCTTCTTGAACTCCTTCAGCACCTCCTCGCCCGGCCGGTTCCACGACAGGTCGGAGAGATGGACCATGCCGTCGATGCCGGTGTCGAGACCGATGAAGAGGCCGAACTCGGTGATGTTGCGCACCTGGCCGGAGATCGTCGAGCCCTTGGGATGGCTGGAGAGGAAGGACTCCCAGGGATTGGCCTGGGTCTGCTTCAGGCCGAGCGAGATGCGACGCTTCTGCGGATCGACCTCGAGGATCTGGACCTCGACCTCCTGGCTCGTCGAGACGATCTTGCCGGGATGGATGTTCTTCTTCGTCCAGCTCATCTCGGAGACGTGGATCAGGCCCTCGACGCCGGGCTCGAGCTCAACGAAGGCACCATAGTCGGCGATGTTGGTGACCTTACCCGTGAAGCGCGCGGTGACCGGATACTTGGCGGCGATGCCGGCCCAGGGATCGGCCTCGAGCTGCTTCATGCCGAGGCTGATGCGCTGGGTGTCGGGATTGATGCGGATGATCTGCACCTTCACGTTGTCGCCGACATTGACGATCTCGCTGGGGTGGTTGACGCGCCGCCAGGCCATGTCGGTGACGTGCAGCAGGCCGTCGATGCCGCCGAGGTCGATGAAGGCGCCGTAATCGGTGATGTTCTTCACCATGCCCTCGATCACCTGGCCCTCGTGCAGCTTGGCCACGATCTCGATGCGCTGCTCGGCACGGCTCTCCTCGAGCACGGAGCGGCGCGAGACGACGATATTGCCGCGCCGCTTGTCCATCTTGAGGATCTGGAAGGGCTGCGGCTGGTGCATCAGCGGCGTGATGTCGCGGATCGGCCGGATGTCGACCTGGCTGCCCGGCAGAAAGGCCACGGCGCCGTCGAGATCGACCGTGAAGCCGCCCTTGACCTTGTTGAAGATCGTGCCGGTGACCTTCTCGCCGGCGTTGAACTTCTCCTCGAGCTTGATCCAGCTTTCCTCGCGCTTGGCCTTCTCGCGCGACAGGACCGCCTCGCCGAGTGCGTTCTCGACACGCTCGAGATAGACCTCGACCTCGTCGCCGACACCAAGGTCGGCGTCCTTGCCGGCCACCGCGAACTCCCGCAAGGGCACCCGGCCTTCCATCTTGAGGCCGACGTCGATCACCGCCAGATCCTTCTCGATCCCGACGATGGTCCCCTTGATGACCGTCCCCTCCTGGAGCTGGTCGGACTGGAAGCTCTCGTCCAGCATCGCGGCAAAATCTTCGCGGCTGGGATTCATCTCACGGCTGCCCTCGGCAAGGTTTGACGTGCTCATCAAGACTCCTTCATGCGCGGTCGACGACGACGCGTTGCGTTCTGAGGCTCGAGACGTCTCGGGTACAGAATGCCGGACCCGGCCTGCCGTTCCCGCAGGCCACGGGCGCCGACGCCCGGGAAGACCCTTGCCTTGGTTGATGTGCCGCCGCTCGAGGCCGTCGGGGCTGCAAACCCGTCGTGGCCCCGGTCTCTGCGCGAATAGCGCCCTCGCCGCGAGCGGCTAGGCGCATCCACAAAGACCGGTCTTACGATTGATCAGATCGAGGGCCGCTCTGAACGCGCTTTCTATATCCAACCCCGTCGTGTCGAGCAAGAGCGCGTCGTCTGCGGCGCGCAAGGGGGCGGAGGCGCGATCGGCGTCGCGGCGGTCGCGCATGCGGATCTGCTCGTGGATCTCGGAGAAGTCGACATCCTCGCCGCGCGCCACGAGCTCGCGGAAACGGCGGGCGGCCCGCTCCTCGCTCGCGGCGGTGACGAAGATCTTCACCTCGGCATTGGGGCAGATGACCGTGCCGATGTCGCGCCCGTCGAGCACGGCGCCCGGCTGCCGCCGTGCGAAATCGCGCTGATATTCGAGCAGCGCCTGACGGACCTCGGGGATGCGGGCGACGACCGAGGCGTCCTCGCCGGCGGCGGCGTCGCGCAGCGCCGGATCGAGGAGGCTCGCCTCGTCGAGCGAGCGGGCGATGGCGACGCCGGCATGGCGGTCGTCCAGCCGCAGGCCCTCGCTGCGAAGCCGACGCGCCACCGCCCGATAGAGGAGACCGGTGTCGAGATGGTGGAAGCCGAGATGGCGGGCGATCAGCCGCGCCAGAGTGCCCTTGCCCGATGCCGCCGGTCCGTCGATGGCGATGATCATCTCTCGGTCCGGGCAAGCTGCTCGAGGCGGGCGCCGAGGCCGGTCATGAGGCCGACGAATTCGGGGAAGCTGGTCTGGATCATGCCGACATCGTCGACCGTCATAGGCTGGCGGCTGGCGAGGCCGAGGGTCAGGAAGGCCATGGCGATGCGGTGGTCGAGATGGGTCTCGACCAGGCCGCCCCCCTCGACGCGGCCGTCGCCGCCATGGACGGTCAGACTGTCGCCTTCGACCTCGGCGCGAACGCCGGCGGCGGCAAGCCCTGCGGCGGTGGCCGCGAGCCGGTCGCTCTCCTTGGCCTTCAATTCGGCGAGGCCGTCCATGCGGGTGGTGCCACGAGCGAAGGCGGCGACGGCGGCGAGCACCGGATACTCGTCGATCATGGAGGGCGCGCGGGCCGCCGGCACGGTGACACCCGTCAGCGGACCGGCGCGCACGGTGAGGTCGGCGACGGCCTCGCCGCCCTCGGTGCGCTCGTTGGAGAAAGCGAGGTCGGCGCCCATCTCGGCGAGGGTCAGGTAGAAGCCGGTGCGGGTCGGATTGGCGAGGATGCCGCGGATCGTCACCTTGGACCCCGGCACGATGGCGGCGGCGGCGGCCAGGAAGGCGGCCGAGCTCGGATCGCCGGGCACGACCACGTCGCGGCCACGAAGCTCGGCATCTCCGCTGACGGTGATGTGGCGGGCGCCGTCCTTCTCCTCGATGCGGAGGCTGGCGCCGAAATGACGGAGCATGCGCTCGGTATGGTCGCGCGTCGCCTCGCGCTCGATGACGGTCGTCTCGCCCGGGGCATGGAGCCCCGCGAGCAGGACCGCCGATTTCACCTGAGCCGAGGGGACATCGAGCGCATAGACGATCGGGCGAAGCCGCGCGGAGCCACGGACCGTCATCGGCAGCGTGGTGCGGCCCGCCTCGAGCACCTCGAGCCCCATCTGCGAGAGCGGCTTCAGCACGCGGCCCATCGGGCGCTTCGACAAGGAGGCGTCGCCGGTGATCGTCACGGTCATGTCGTGGCCGGCGATGATGCCGAGCATCAGCCGCGTCCCGGTGCCGGAATTGCCGAAATCGAGCGGGCCCGAGGGCTCGACGAGGCCGCCGACACCGCGGCCGTGGACGACGAACTCGCCGCCTTCCTCGGCGATCGGCACGCCGAGGGCAACGAGCACGTCGCGGGTGCCGAGCACGTCGCCCGAGCGCAGGAGCCCGCTCACCCGGGTGACGCCCGAGGCGAGCGCGCCGAACATCAGCGCACGGTGGGACAGCGACTTGTCGCCCGGCAGGCGAACATCGCCGGCGAGCGGGCCCGACCGCGCGGATCGCATGGGGCTCGGAGTGGCATGATGCATGGCGCGATTTTCCCGGTCTCGGGCGGGGCCCGACGGCTCGGCTGGCGGAGCCTCAGATCGGGAGCGAGATGTGAAGCGCCGGCCGGCCGCTGTCAACGCCGGTTCCATGGCTCGATAGACTTTGACAGCCGCAAGGCCGCGTGGCAAACGGGCGGCAATCTCAGTACATCAGACGATGAGGAATCCGCATGTCCCAGAAAGCGGCGCGGGGCACGAAGCGCACATGCCGGTCCTGCGGGAGCCGGTTCTACGACCTCAACAGGGATCCGATCGCCTGCCCGATCTGCGGTGCCGAGCACGTCCAGGAGACGAGCAGCGGGCGCGGCGGTCCGGCCGCGGGCGAGGAGCCCGTGGCGCGCCCGGCGCGGGTGCCGGTCGCCAAGGAGGCGAGCCCGCCGGTCGCCGGCGAGGATATGCCCGAGGTGGTCGCCGACGATCTGGCCGATATCGAGGCCGACGACGCGGAGATCTCGAACGACGAGGAGGATACCTTCCTCGCCGAGGAGGAGGAGGAGGATTCCGACGTCGCCGACTTCATCGACGGACCCGTCGATGGCGACGAGGAAGAGAGCTGACGAGACGCGAGCGGCGCTGCGGGGCGTCCCGATGCCCATGCTGCGGGCTTCTCGAGCGTGGGCCTCGGGGGCGCCGGGGCGGGCTCGAGCGGCCC
Source organism: Hyphomicrobiaceae bacterium (assembly GCA_041397765.1). Lineage (GTDB taxonomy): Bacteria > Pseudomonadota > Alphaproteobacteria > Rhizobiales > Hyphomicrobiaceae > JAWKWA01. The sequence goes on from JAWKWA010000007.1 coordinate 74,958, forward strand.
GATAGCGCATCTCTCGCGAGGACTGCATCTCTCAGCAGGACTGCACCAAGGAGCACGATCCGGACGGGGCGGGCGATGGCATGGTCCGTGCCGCTCACCCCCGGACCTGCAGGAGATTTCGAGCGATGAAGCTCACCGATTTCGAGGCGCTGACCTTCGACTGCTACGGCACGCTGATCGACTGGGAGACCGGCATCTGGAACGCTCTGCAGCCGCTCGTCACGCAGACGGGCCGGCAGATCGGCCGGGAGGAGGCGCTCGTCGAGTTCAGCGAGCACGAATCGGCGCAGGAGCACGACACGCCGTCGCTGCGCTACGACCAGCTCCTTTCGGCCACGCATGCCCGCATGGCGCGGGCCTATGGCGTGCGGGTGATCGCCGACATGAACATCCGGTTCGGCGGATCGGTGCCGGACTGGCCGGCCTTCACCGATTCGGCCGAGGCGCTCGCCTATCTGAAGCGGCACTACAAGCTCGTCATCCTGTCGAATGTCGACCGGACGAGCTTCGCCTCGTCCAACAAGAAGCTCGGCGTCACCTTCGACGCGATCTACACCGCCGAGGATATCGGCTCCTACAAGCCGGATGCGGCCAATTTCGACTATCTGGTGCGGCACATGGCAAGCGATCTCGGCGTCGCCAAGGACAGGATCCTGCATACCGCGCAGAGCCTCTTTCACGACCATGTGCCGGCCGAGGCGGCCGGACTCGCCCGTTGCTGGATCAACCGGCGCGGCGAGAAAGGGCTCGGCTCGGGCGCGACCAAGGCGGTTGCGCGGATGCCGAAGGTGCATTTCGAGTTCCCGACGCTCGCGGCCATGGCCGAGGCGCACCGGAAGACGGCCGGTTGATCGCCGCCCGTCGCCTCTCTGTCGCAGTCACCATGGCATCCCTCGGCCCTGCCATGCCATCCGGCTGGCGAGCGCTGCGGCGCGCCGGCCGCGTCATCTCACGCGCCTCATAGGGTGAGGCCGAGACGACCGCTTCATCCGGCCTGCTTCATCGCGATCGCTGCACGATCGCTTCAAGATCGTCTCCGGGCGATCGTCAGACCGTCGCCGACCGGCGTCATCACCATCTCGACGCGCTCGTCGTCGCGAATGATGCGATTGACCTCGCGGATGGCGAGGGTCGAGACGTCGCGATCCTCGGCGTCGATCACCGCCCCCGACCACAGCACGTTGTCGACGAGGACGAGGCCGCCCTGCCTGACGAGGGCGAGCGCCTGCTCGTAATAGCGCGGATAGGGCTTCTTGTTGGCGTCGACGAAAGCCATGTCGAAGGAGCCCGACGCGCCGTCGGCGATCATGGCATCGAGCGTCTCGACGGCGGGGCCGAGCCGGACCTCGATCTTTTCCTCGACGCCGGCCTCGCGCCAGAAGGGCCGCCCGATCTCGGGAAAGCGCGGCTCGAGTTCGCAGGTGACGATGCGGCCGTCGTCCGGCAGGGCGCTCGCCATCCACAGCGTGCCATAGCCGATGAAGGTGCCGATCTCGAGATAGCGCCGGACGCCGGCGATCCGCGCCAGGAGCGCCATGAACTGGCCCTGCTGGGGGGCGACCTGCATGCCGGCATCGGGATCGCCGGTCATGGTCTCGCGGAGCCGCCGGAAGATGTCGGGTTCGGGACGGTTGTGGGCGGCGAGATAGTCGATGAGGGCGGGGGTGAGCTGGATGTGGTCGAGCGACATGACAGGCTCCGTGAGGGGATGGGGCGGGGTCCGAGGTTAGCCGTCCCCGGCAGCAACCGCCACAGGGCTCGAGGTAAGGGGGAGAGCCCGGCCAATTTCTCCTCAGGACGCTATGCCTTGTTCCGCAGGGGAGAAATTTTATTGCGACCGCGTAAGACCGGGGGCTATTTTCGCAGTCCTTTGGTGTTGCGTCGGGGGATGCGATGTCGTGCGGGGGCAATGATCTGCTTTGTCACTTGGCTGAATGGGCGGCGGAGCATGGGGAGGATGCCGGCCGGCTGGCCGGCCCAGGGATCGCATACCTCGCAGATACCTTCGGGGCGGGCAGCATGTTCCAGCAAACGCTCAAGGAACGTCTGCCGAACATCGTTGCTGCTGTCAGCATAGCATTTGCGATCTGGCGTTGGTGGCTATACCGGGAGAAGACGCTGCACCTGCGTCTCGACAAGTACATTCTGCAATCCGATCAACGGCTCGGTCCTGCCGGCGATCAGATCGTCGAGGCACTTCTGCGTCCGGGGCGACTGGTCGCCCTGCCGCAGCCGACGTTCGCGCGCGAGATTTCTGGCATCCTCGGTCGGCACTGGAAGGTGCGGAAGGGGGTCGAGGACCATGTCAGGACGAGACTGGAGAAGGGTTTTCCAAGTTTTCTCGACCGCAAGAGCTCCGCAGAGGCCGCCGTCGATTCCCTCAATCAGCAGCACGCACATCTTCTCACCATCCAAGGCGCGCTTGCGGTCTGCCGAGCGAGACAGGCCAAAAAGGCTTCGCGCCGACGCGATCACGACGCTGTGGCACTTCGCTACTTCGAGGAGGTGGTGAAGCTGCCGGGCCGCAAGCAAGATGCCAAGGCGCACGAGCTCATCGCTCAGCAATTGTTCAGGCTCGGCAAGCGTCCATATGCTCTTGCAGCCTATAAGGATCTCGAGCGGATCGCTTCCGACCTGCCACATCGCAGGGAACGGGAGATGACGATGGCGCGGGCCAGCCGCTTCATCGCGCAGATTCACCAGATCGAGGCCCGCGGAGGAAGTCTCAACGCCTATGCCGCCATCCAAACCGCGCTAGAGCGGTCGGCGCCTCATGCTTTCGCGGTCTGCGAATGGGATGCGCTTGAAAACGTCGAGATGCATTACGTGTGCGCCTATATTGCGCATCGTCTGAATTATACGGTCGTACGCAGCCAACAGCTCGATCTCGCCTGGAAACTATTTAATGAGCGACTAGAGCCGCTTCTCGTGAAGGGTTGGAGGTTTTCAAGGCCTGCCGGTACCTTGAAGGGGCAGTCGGCCGTCACTCTGCGGAGCGAGGCGAAACGGATGCGGGCCCGGCTGCGCAATGCGAAGGCGAGGCTCGGGAACGGCAATCCCGTGCCGTTCGATGAACCTTGGCTCGGTATCGAGAACGCTCCTGGAACGCTTTCCGCCGCCAGATCAACCGAGGTGGGCGAGAAGCCAGCCGCCGGCATAGGCGAGGCCGCCGGCCAGGAGGCCATTGGCAAGGCTCCTGAGCAGCACCCAGTCTAGAAGCCGGGTCAGGCCAAGGCCGCGGGCCCTCTCGTAGTGGCGCTGGTGCTCGGCATAGGAGAGCGAGGCAAGTGCGATGGCTGTGGCGGCGATCGCCCAAGGTGCAAGTCCGGCGAGGCCCGACAGCGCGGCGCCGAGTATGGCGAGATAGGACAGCATGGCAACCGGCTCCTCGGCCGCCACGCCTGACGGTAAAGGCGACCCCCGGAACCTTCGTCGCCGGATTCGGGCTCGAGCTCCAGTGTCGGGCAAGGACGTTTCGAGGTTGTCCCCGGCGGCTTGCCGGCCCGCCGGCGGAGGTGGCTCCGGCCTCTCGCGGTCGGTTTGTCCAAACCTGCGTCAAAGGGTGGAGAGAGGGCGTATTGCCCGGCGCGGGACCCCATGCTAGACGAACCCGACTTCGAGGGGGTGCCGGCGTCGGACCCGCCCCCTTTCAGCGTGCGCTGAAATCCTGAAAAGCGCAGACTTACAGGGGCAACCTGGCTGCCGTTTCCTCAAGGGGGCGGCGCCACTGGGCGGGGCGAGAGCTTTAACCGTGGCAGGCGACGACAATTCCGTGACGGGCGTGGCGGGCCGATATGCCTCCGCCCTGTTCGATCTGGCCCGCGAGACCAATGCGGTCGACCAGATCCTCACCGATCTGAAGGGCTTCGAGACCATGCTCGGCGAGAGCCGGGACCTTGAGCGTCTCGTCAGGAGCCCGGTGTTCTCCGCCGACGAGCAGGCCCGCGCGCTCGACCAGGTGCTCGCCAAGGCGGGTATGACGCCGCTGACGCGCAATTTCTTCGGGCTGCTCGCCCGCAACCGCCGGCTGTTCGTCGCCGGCGACATCGTCAAGGCGTTCAAGGCGCTGGTGGCGGCCATGCGCCGGCAGGTTTCGGCCGAGGTGACGTCGGCCGTGCCGCTCGGCGCCGATCAGATCAAGGCGCTCACCGATACGCTGAAGGCCTCCGTCGGACGGGACGTCCAGCTCACCGCGAAAGTCGATCCGGCAATCCTCGGCGGCCTCGTCGTCAAGGTCGGCAGCCGGATGATCGACAGCTCGCTGAAGACCAAGCTCAACAATCTCAAATTTGCGATGAAAGAGGTTCGCTGATGGACATCAGGGCCGCAGAAATCTCCTCGATCCTGAAGGAGCAGATCCGCAACTTCGGCAAGGAGGCCGAGGTCTCCGAGATCGGCCAGGTGCTCTCGGTGGGCGATGGCATCGCGCGCGTCTACGGTCTCGACAACGTGCAGGCGGGCGAGCTCGTCGAGTTCCCCGGCGGCATCCGCGGCATGGCGCTGAACCTCGAGGTCGACAATGTCGGCTGCGTGATCTTCGGCGACGACCGCAACATCAAGGAAGGCGACACCGTCAAGCGGACCGGCGCCATCGTCGATGCTCCGGTCGGCAAGGGCCTGCTCGGGCGCGTGGTGGATGCGCTCGGCAATCCGATCGACGGCAAGGGGCCGATCAAGGCCGACAGCCGCCAGCGGGTCGACGTGAAGGCGCCCGGCATCATCCCGCGCAAGTCGGTGCACGAGCCGGTGCAGACCGGCCTCAAGGCGATCGATGCGCTGATCCCGATCGGCCGCGGCCAGCGCGAGCTGATCATCGGCGACCGCCAGACCGGCAAGACCGCCGTCGCTCTCGATACCTTCCTCAACCGAAGTCGATCAACGCGGGCGGCAACGAGAGCGAGAAGCTCTATTGCATCTATGTCGCCGTCGGCCAGAAGCGCTCGACCGTCGCGCAGTTCGTCAAGCAGCTCGAGGAGCGCGGCGCGCCTCGAATATTCGATCGTGGTCGCCGCCACCGCCTCCGACCCGGCGCCGATGCAGTTCCTTGCGCCCTTCACGGGCTGCACGATGGGCGAGTATTTCCGCGACAACGGCATGCACGCGGTCATCGTCTATGACGATCTCTCCAAGCAGGCCGTCGCCTATCGCCAGATGTCGCTGCTGCTGCGCCGGCCGCCCGGCCGCGAAGCCTATCCGGGCGACGTGTTCTATCTGCATTCGCGTCTGCTCGAGCGGGCGGCGAGCTCAATGCCGACAACGGCTCGGGCTCGCTGACGGCGCTGCCGGTCATCGAGACGCAGGCCAACGACGTGTCGGCCTACATCCCGACCAACGTGATCTCGATCACCGACGGCCAGATCTTCCTCGAGACCAACCTGTTCTACCAGGGCATCCGGCCGGCGCTGAACGTCGGCCTCTCCGTGTCGCGCGTCGGCTCGTCGGCGCAGATCAAGGCGATGAAGCAGGTCGCGGGCAAGATCAAGGGCGAGCTGGCGCAGTATCGCGAGATGGCCGCCTTCGCGCAGTTCGGCTCCGATCTCGACGCCGCGACGCAGAAGCTGCTCGCGCGCGGCCAGCGACTGACCGAGCTGCTGAAGCAGCCGCAGTTCTCGCCCTTGAAGGTCGAGGAGCAGGTGGCGGTGATCTTCGCCGGCACGCGCGGCTATCTCGACGCCATTCCGGTCTCGGCCGTGAACCGCTTCGAGGACGAATTGCTGCGCACGCTGCGCGACAAGCACAAGGACATCCTCGACGAGCTGCGCTCGAAGAAGGAGCTGACCGCCGACCTCGAGAAGCGGCTCGTCGCCGCCCTCGACGGCTTCGCCAAGGGTTTCACGGCCTGACCGCGGCGTCATAGCTGAAACCGGAACCAACTGGCGAATCGGACGGGGAGCGTCATGGCCAGCCTCAAGGAAATGCGCAGCCGCATCGCCTCGGTGAAGGCGACGCAGAAGATCACCAAGGCCATGCAGATGGTGGCCGCGGCGAAGCTGCGCCGGGCCCAGGAGGCCGCGGTCGCCGCCCGTCCCTATGCCGAGCGCATGGATCGGGTGCTCGCCAGCCTCGCGCGCCGCGCCGCCGGCCGCGAGGGCGTGTCGCCCCTGCTGGTCGGCAACGGACGCGACAAGGTGCATCTCTTGATCGTCGCCACGGCCGAGCGCGGGCTGTGCGGCGCCTTCAACACCAATATCGCCCGGCTCGCCCGCGAGCACGCACGCCGGCTGATCGCCTCCGGCCGGGAGGTCAAGATCCTGTGCATCGGCCGCAAGGGCTATGACCAGTTGCGCCGCGAGTTCCAGCGCAACATCATCGAGACGATCGACCTGAGGGGCGCAAAGCGCCTCGGCTTCGAGCACGCCAAGCCGATCGGCGAGAAGGTTCTCGCCATGTTCGACAAGGGCGAGTTCGACGTCGCGACGCTGTTCTTCTCGCAGTTCCGCTCGGTGATCTCGCAGGTGCCGACGGCGCTGCAGCTCATCCCCGCCAAGATCGGCGAGGAAGGCGAGGCTGGCGGCTCGCGCGGCGTGCAGGCGATGACGGAGTACGAGCCGGAGGAGGACCAGATCCTCTCCTATCTGCTGCCGCTCAACATCTCGACGCAGGTCTTCCGGGCGCTGCTCGAGAACGCCGCCTCCGAGCAAGGCAGCCGTATGACCGCCATGGACAATGCCACGCGCAATGCCGGCGACATGATCAACCGCCTGACGATCACCTATAACCGCACGCGACAGGCGCAGATCACCAAGGAGCTGATCGAGATCATCTCGGGTGCCGAGGCGGTCTAGCGCCAAAGCCGGTACGAGCTCGATAGCCAGGTTTTCAATCCACGCGGCCGCGACCGGCCGCCGACAATTCCGACGGACGAGGACAACACAACGAGCGATGGCTGAGAAGAAGATCGGACGGATCAGGCAGGTGATGGGCGCGGTCGTCGACGTGCAGTTCGACGAGCATCTGCCCGAGATTCTGAACGCGCTCGAGACCACCAATCAGGGCACGCGACTCGTGCTCGAAGTCGCCCAGCACCTCGGCGAGAACACGGTCCGCACCATCGCCATGGACTCGACCGAGGGCCTCGTGCGCGGTCAGGAAGCCGACACCGCTCTGGCGATCATGGTGCCGGTCGGCGACGAGACGCTCGGGCGGATCATCAACGTGGTCGGCGATCCGGTCGACGAGGCCGGCCCCGTGAAGGCTGGGTGCCGACCGCCGGCCGATCCATGCCGCCGCGCCGACTTTCGTCGACCAGTCGACGGAAGCGGAGATCCTCGTCACCGGCATCAAGGTCGTCGACCTGTTGGCGCCCTATGCCAAGGGCGGCAAGATCGGCCCACCTGGGGCGCGGGCGTCGGCAAGACCGTGCTCATCATGGAGCTGATCAACAACGCTTCGTTGTGGCGCCCATGGCGGCTTCTCGGTGTTCGCCGGCGTCGGCGAGCGCACGCGCGAGGGCAACGATCTCTATCACGAGATGATCGATCTGGGCGTCAACAAGGACCCTAAAGCTGCCGGCTCGGCGGCGGCTCCAAACGCGCGCTCGTCTATGGTCAGATGAAGAGCTGCCGGGCGCGCGTGCCTGGTCGCGCTGTCGGGCCTCACGGTCGCCGAGCATTTCCGCGACCAGGGCCAGGACGTGCTGTTCTTCGTCGACAACATCTTCCGCTTCACGCAGGCGGGCCTGGAAGTGTCGGCGCTGCTCGGCCGCATCCCTCGGCGGTCGGCTATCAGCCGACGCTCGCCACCGACATGGGGGCGCTGCAGGAGCGCATCACCACGACGCAGAAGGGCTCGATCACCTCGGTGCAGGCGACCACGTGCCCGCCGACGACCTCGACCGATCCGCGCCGGCCACCTCCTTCGCCCATCTCGATGCGACCACCGTGCTGTCGCGCCAGATCGCGGAGAAGGGCATCTATCCGGCGGTCGATCTGCTCGACTCGACCTCGCGCATGCTCGATCCACGGATCGTCGGCGAGGAGCACTACCAGGTCGCCCGGCAGGGTGCAGCAGATCCTGCAGCGCTACAAGTCGCTCCAGGACATCATCGCCATTCTGGGCATGGACGAGCTGTCGGAAGAGGACAAGCTGGCGGTGGCGCGCGCCCGCAAGATCGAGCGCTTCTCTCCCAGCCCTTCCATGTCGCGGAGGTGTTCCATCGGCTCGCCCGGCAAGCTCGTGAACCTCGCCGACACCATCAAGGGCTTCAAGGACTGTGCAACGGCGACCGCTACCCGCCGGAGCCGGCCTCTACATGGTCGGCACCATCGACGAGGCGATCGAGAAGGCGCAGCGTCTGGCGGCCGAGGCGGCCTGATCGCAGGCATGCGCACGTCAGGCTCTTGGCCGTGACGGCTGATCGAGAGACAGGTCATGGCAGGAGAGTTCGAGCAGGCGCGGCAGCGGCGAGTTCGGCTCGTGCTGCCGCTACCTGAAGGACATTCTCGAGACGGACGACTTTGAGCCGCCGTCGGCGTCGGCGACGACGGCATTCTCTACATGTCGGTCGGGGTGGAGTTCGCTGACGAGGACGAGGAAGAGGGCGACGAGCGACTTCCTCGACCATCCGGTCTACTGCTGCCCGTTCTGCGGAACGAAGCTGCAGGATCCCGAGGAGGTCGACGCCTGACGTCGGATGACTGAAGCGGGGCGCCGCGGCTGGCGAGCACCTTGCGCGGTGGGGTGGGCACGGTGGGAGGCGAATTTGACACGTGAGTGCCATGCGCGGCGACGTGCTCGAGTGTCAAATTCAAAAGCTCCACTGGAATCATAAGCTTGCCAGTGGTTCTATCATTCCGACATTTGCTCTCACGGGTTCTGAAACGGGATGCAAATGTCGGAATTGGAACCACTAGGTCCGGCAGGCCGGCATCGTGCCGGCGATCGAAAAGTTGTCTCGCCCCGGCGCGACCGCTGACAGGCGGCCCGGGGGCGGAGAGGGAGAGCATGGCATGGCCGGTCACTTCAAGTTCGAGCTGGTGTCGCCCGAGCGGCTGGTTCTGTCGGAGGACGCCGACCAGGTCGTGGTGCCGGGCACGGAGGGCGATTTCGCCGTGCTGCCGGGCCACGCGCCGCTGCTCTCGACGCTGCGGCCGGGTATTCTCGAGGCACGGCTGGCCGGCGGCAAGACGCGGCGCATATTCGTCAAGGGTGGCTTCGCCGAGGTCGATCCGGGCTCGCTGACCATTCTCGCGCAGCAGGTTTTCGACGCCGATGGCGCCGATCGCGAGGCGCTGAAGGCTGCCATCGCGGCGGCCGAGGTCGAGCGCGACCAGGCCACCAGCGACGACGAGCGGATGAGCGCCGAGCTCACCATCGATCATCTGCGCCGGATGGGCGGGGCGTCGGCGCACTGATTGCCGGACAAGGTACTCGCTCGCCCCGGCCCAGGCCCGACTGCTGAGGCAACCGCCGCAGGTGAAGCGGATCGCGGCGGGGGGCCGCCGGCGAGCCGATCGAGCCGCTATTCAAGTCCGCTGCGGCGGTCGAGCCAGGCCCCCGCCTGGGAATCGGCGGAGCGGCGGTCCTCGGGCGAAAGCGTCGACATCAGCACGTCGAGCTGAAGGTCGCTGACGCCGGCGGCACGAGCGAGCAGGTGCCACTTGGTCGCCATCACCAGATCCTTGTCGAAGACGATGCCGAAGGCATAGAAGCGGGCGAGCCGGTTCTGGGCGACGGGGTTGCCTTCCTCGGCGGCGGCCGAGAAGAAATAGGCGGCACGGGCCTGATCCTTCGGTACGCCGCGGCCATTGAACAGCATCAGCGCATAATCGACACGGGCGTCCGAGAGGCCGGCCTCGGCGGCGCGGCCGGTCCAAAAGGCCGCCTTGGCCTCGTCCTTGGCAACGCCGTGGCCGGCCGCATAGAGCGTTCCAAGATCATATTCGGCGGGGGCGTAGGACGCCTTCGCCGCCCGCTCGATGAGCGCGAAGGCCGCGTCGGGCGAGCCCTTGACGTCGCCGTCCTTCAGATAGAGCAGAGCGAGATTGTAGCCGGCGAGCACATTGCCGCGCTCGCTGGCGAGGCGAAAGAGCTGGGCGGCGGCGACCTCGTCACGCTTCACGCCCTCGCCCGCCACCAGCAGCAGACCCAATGCCAGCATGGCATTGGCGTCGCCGCGCTCGGCACCCTTCTTGTACCAGACGGCGGCCTCGGAGAAATCCTGGCGGACGCCGAGACCCTCGGCATTGATGCGCCCGATCAGCGTGCAGGCGGCGGCCTCGCCGGCCTCGGCCTGGGCCTTGGCGAGTTCGAGCGCCTTCAGGTAGTTGCCCTCGTCGAAGGCCTTGTAGGCGGGATCGGCTTCGAAGCCGGAAGGGAAGGTGGCGGCAGGCTCGCTCTCGCCGGCCTTGGCGGCGGCGCGGGCGGATTTCGGAACGGCAAGGCCGGCGGCCAGAACGATGGCAAGAGCGAGGGCGAGGGCGCTAGCGAGGACATGAGGCGCTGTGGCTCTCGCGAGGCCGCTGAAAGGCCGGCCGGGCCCGACGCGGCGCGCCGACAGCGGCGGCCGGCTGCCAGGAACGCCCAGCTCTTTCGCATCTCCAGCGATCTGTTCACTCACGTCGCTTCCCCAGCCTTCGCTCCGGCTCCGATCCGTCGGGCAATAATGGCCGATCATGGTGCAATCGCGGAGAACGCCCGGGTGCGGCGATCGGCTCAGGCGATCGCGGCCTCGACGGCGGCGACGAGCCCGGCAAGACCATCGGAGGGGCCGGCGATCAGGCCGACGAAGTCGGCACCGGCCTCGGCCATGAGGCCCGCCTCGGCGGCCCGCGTCAGCCCACCGGCGACGAGGGGCACCTCGAACACCTCGCTCCACCAGGCGGTGAGCTCGGCCAGCGCATCGGCGTCTGCATCGCCGCCCTGAATGGCGAACTCCACGTAGCTCGCACCCAGCTCGCCCGCGGTCATGGCGTCGTGGCGCGACAGGCCGACGCCGGCGCCGAGGATCGCGTCGGCGCCGAGCCGACGGCGGGCCGCGGCAAAGCGGGCCTCGTTCTGCGGCGTGTCGGTGAAGTCGCTCAGATGAAGGCCGTCGGCGCCGGTCGCGAGCGCCAGATCGAGGTCGTCGGCGATCATCACCGCGACATCGCGCGACTGGATCGCCTTGACGAGAATGCGCAGCCGCGGCACGTCAGCTCCGCTGCGCGGCGGGCGGATGACTACGGCGGCGACGTCGCCCGAGGCAATCGCCTGACGCAGATCGGCGTCCGAGGGCCGGCCCTCGCCACCATCGATGGTCAGGCTGATGCGACAGCGCTCGGGCTCGTCCTCGCCGCTCAACGCATGCCTCCTCGCAATCGCGCCGGCCCTTTCGAGCCGACAAGCCGCCGCGCGGCTCAACCGTGGGCGATCCCGCCGTGGAGATCAGGCCTGGCGCGCGCGGGCGAGGCCGGCCATCTTGCGGGCGCGGCGGCGGCCGGCCGAGGTGTTGCCCTGGTTGCGCGAGAGGGGCGCGCGGTCGGCGGCGCGACGACGCTTCAGGACGCGGATCTTGGCGGGACGGTTGGCGCGACTCTTCATCTGGCTCCAGGGCTCCATCGGGTTTCTTGCGGCCCCTTGCTAGCCGAGCCGCCGGCCGGCGGCAACCGGCCGATGAGATGGGCACTCGCCCGCCGCTCTCCTGCCTATTCGATGAGCCATTTGAGGCCGAGGCCGCCGGGGGCGAGGAAGACGCCGGCCCAGGCGGCCGATGAGACGAGGCTCGCCGAGAGGAAGTAGAGGAACGGCATCTCCGAAATGCCGGCCATGATCGGGATGAAGGGCCGGAGCGGACCGGTGAACTTGCCGGCGAGAACGCCGAGCAGGCCCCATCGCTCGAAGAAGGCATGCGCCCTGGTCCACCAGTCGGGATGGCGCGAGATCGGCCAGACATGCATGACGCGATGCTCGGTCAGCCGGCCGATCAGATAGGACACGCCATCGCCAGTGCTGGCGCCGAGCGTGCCGGCGATCCAGATGTGGACGAAGGAGCCGCCGGCCGCACCGTGAACGGCGCCGATGCCGATGAAGAGGATGGTCGAGGGGGCGAAGGCGGAGAGGATGGGGATGGATTCGGCCATGCCGACGACGAAGACGATGGGCTCGGCATAGGCGTCGTTGGCCTCGACGAGGGCGATCACCTTGTGGGCCAGCTCGGCGATGCTCATGGCTCGGACGTCTCCTTGACGGACGGGATCCTCGCAAGCCCCCGGGAGATCCCTCGAGCCCGGCCGGCACATGCTCGACCGGGCGCCCTGTGACGCGGCGGTCACGAATCGCTGTCACCGGACAGGAGTGGTCGCGAACGCACGGCCGTTGCGCAAGTGGATTGCGCCGCAATTCGGGTCTAAGGAAGACCGGAGTATCGGGTCCCGCATCGCATGGAGGAGGCATTCGTCATGGCAGGCACACTCGGCTACGAGCCGCCAGGTGGTCGGTCGCGGCTCGCCCGTGTCGGCCATGCCGCCCGTCGCATCGGCCACGGCATCAAGGCGAAGCCCAAGGCGGTGCTGAAGAGCCTCAAGGCAAAGGGCGAGGGCGGCCGCAGCATCGCGCGCGAGAACCTGAAGAAGGCCGTCCATCAGAACCCCGCGCTCAGCAAGCGCGGATTGCTCGAGCGGGCCTTCACACTCGCCTTCCAGGGGCTCGTCTATGCCCAGATCTGGGAGGATCCGCTGATCGACATGGAGGCGCTGCAGATCGGCGAGGACAGCCGCATCGTCACCATCGCGTCGGGCGGCTGCAATGTGATGAGCTATCTCATCGCCAATCCGGCTGAGATCACCGCGGTCGATCTCAATCGCGCCCATATCGCGCTCAACCAGCTCAAGCTGTGCGCGGCCCGCCATCTGCCGGACCAGCAGAGCTTCTACGCCTTCTTCGGACTTGCCCGCGCCCGGGACAATCTGGCGCTCTATGAGACCCATATCCGGCCGGCGCTCGACGAGGCTTCGCGCGATTATTGGGAAGGTCGCGACATTTTCGGCCGGCGGCGGATCAAATTCTTCACGCGAAATGTCTACCGCTATGGCCTGCTCGGCACCTTCATCGGCGCGGGGCATGCGCTCGCCCGGCTGCACGGCCGCAATCCGGCGCTGATGCTGGACGCCCGCACGCGCGAGGAGCAGCGTCGCATCTTCGAGGCGGAGCTGGCGCCGCTGTTCGACAAGAAGCTCGTCAAGTGGCTGGTCGACCGGCCGATGGCGCTCTATGGGCTCGGCATTCCGCCCGCCCAATACAAGGCGCTCGCCAGCTCGGGCGAAAGCATGTCGGGGGTGCTGCGCGACCGGCTCGAGCGGCTCGCCTGCGGCTTCGAGCTCGACAGCAACTATTTCGCCTGGCAGGCGTTCGGCCGGCGCTATGCGCGGCGCGAGAACGCGCCCGTGCCGCCCTATCTGGCAGCGGAGAATTTCGAGGCAGTGCGCCAGCGCGCCGACCGGGTGGCGGTACGACACATCAATTTCATCGATTTCCTGAAGGGTGAGGCGGACCAGAGCCTCGACCGCTACGTGCTGCTCGATGCCCAGGACTGGATGGACGACGAGACGCTGACGACGCTGTGGCGCGAGATCACGCGGACGGCGCGACCGGGCGCGCGGGTGATCTTCCGGACCGCCGCCGAGCCGAGCCTCCTGCCCGGCCGCGTGCCCGACGCGCTCCTGTCGCGCTGGGACTATGACGAGGCGCGTTGCCGCACCTTCACCGAGCGCGACCGCTCCTCGATCTATGGCGGCTTCCACCTCTATGTGCTGAAGGACGGCGCGTGATGGTCTCGGCGGGAGCGGGCGCGAGCGATGCCGCGCGGGCCATGGATGCGATCTACCGCTCGCAGCGTCACATCTACGACCTGACGCGCAAATACTACCTGCTCGGCCGCGACCGTCTGATCGCGGAGCTCGATCCGCCGACAGGCGGTCATGTGCTCGAACTCGGCTGCGGCACCGGCCGCAATCTGGTGCTGGCGGCTCGCCGCCACACGGACGCGCAGCTCCATGGCATCGACATCTCGCAGGCGATGCTGGAGACGGCGGCGGCTTCGATCAAGCGGGCCGGGCTCGATCGGCGCATCCGCCTTGCGGCCGGGGACGCCTCGTCCGTCGATACGGCGGCAGCGTTCGGGCTTGCGCATTTCGAGCGGGTCTTCATCTCCTACTCGCTGTCGATGATACCGCCCTGGCGCGAGACGGTCGGCCATGCGCTGTCGCTGCTTGCGCCTCGCGGCTCGCTGCATATCGTCGATTTCGGCGATCAGGCGGAATTGCCCGGCTGGTTCCGGAGCGGGCTTCGGGCCTGGCTCGCAAAGTTCCATGTCGAGCCGCGCGCTGATCTGAGAGACGTGCTCGCACGCGAGGCGGCAACACGCGGGCTCGATCTGCGGTTCGAGCGGCTCTATCGCGACTATGCGCAATATGCGGTGCTGACGCGCCGGGCGTGAGCCGGCCGACAGGGCGCCGTGATGGCGGAGCGAGCCGTCGGGCGCATCAGGCGGCGCGCGCACCCACCTTCAGGGCCATGCCGCCCTTGGGACGCAGCGTGACGCGCGAGATCGGCACCGGATGGGCGCCGGCGGGAGCCGCGAAACGCAGCGCGCGGATGACCGTCGCCAGCACCACCATCGCCTCGATCATCGCGAAAGCCTGGCCGATGCAGATGCGCGGGCCGGCGCCGAAGGGCATGAACTGGTAGCGGGTCCGCGCCGCCTCGCGTTCCGGCGTGAAGCGCTCGGGATCGAAGCGGTCGGGATCGTCCCAGAACATGCGGTGACGGTGGATGGCATAGATCGGAACCACGACATGGCTGCCGGCACGCACGGGCGTGTCGCCGAAGCGGGTGTCCTCGCGGGCCTGTCGCATGATGATCGGCGCGGGCGGATAGAGCCGCAGCGCCTCTTTCAGCACCTTGCCGGTCTCGACCAGCCTGTCCATGTCGTCAGCCTCGACCGGACGATCGCCGAGGACCTCGTCGAGCTCGGCGAGGACGCGCGCTTCCCATTCGGGTGCGCGGGCCAGCAGATAGAGCGTCCAGGTCAGCGCCATGGCGGTCGTCGCATGACCGGCCGAGAGAAAGGTCAGCAGATTGTCGATCAGCAGGTCGTCGGACATCGGCTCGCCGGTCTCGGGATGGCGGGCAGCGAGCAGGCGGTCGAGCAGGTCGTCGCGACGGCTGCGGTCGCGCCGGCGGGACGACAGCAGGGCGGCGATGGCGGCGCGCATCTCGCGCTCGATGCGGCGCATCCGGAAGGTGCCGGGATGGGGCAGCCAGCGCGGCAGGCCGAACACCGCATAGGCGACCTCCCAGGATATCGGCTGGAGATAGTCGCCGGCGGCAGCCTCGAAGGCCTCGGCGACGAAGGCCTCGCCGCCCGGCAGCATGGTGTCGGAGATGATGCGGAAGGTCACGCCGGCCATGTCGCGGTCGATCCGGCGCATGACGCCCGGCGGGCCCTGCAGGCACTCGGCGACGAATGCGTCGGCCGCGCCACGCATCAGCGGCACGAAGTCGAGCAGATCATGGTGACGGAACAGCGGGGCGACGATCTGGCGCTGCCATTTCCAGTCGGCGCCGTCGGCCGTGAGAAGACCCTTGCCGAGGAGGGGCCCGAGAATACGGTTCTCGAGGGCGGTGCGGGGGAATTGCTCACGCTCATCGAGCAGGACGCGCTTCACATGGGCGGGATCGGCGAGCCAGACGCTCTCTGTGGTGCCCATGCGGGTCACCGCGAGCGGCTTCTCGAAAATGTCCGCCGGCCAGACCGAGATCGGATTGTCGATCAGTCGCAGCGCCAGCCGTGGCAGCGAGACGGCCTCCGACAGGGGCTCGGCGCGGGGTGGATAGAGTGCCGCATCGGCGCGGCGCCCGGCGGTCTCGGCAGCGCTCGGTTCGGTCATGATCGGCTCCGGTTGCGTGTGCTGTGGCCACCCGGCGGGGCCGGATTCCGGCCACCTCGACGCCGCACGGCGCGCCCCGCCCGCCTCTTGGAGCGGGCCACATGCGATCTGCCGTTGACGATCCCTTGGCCGGTCGATCGTCGCCGGCACTTGCCGTTGATGTGGTCATTGCGGCGCCCCTGCGCAATGGCCGGGCGAGGTCGCGGATACCGCAGCGCCTTCAGTCGCGACCGGTCAGCGCGCGGCGCACCAGAAGCGGTACATGGCATCGAAGGCGCGGGGGCTCTCCTCCTCGAATATCCGCCAGGTGTCGAGCGAGCCGGGATGCGGTTCGTCGGGAAAGCGCGCGGCAAAGGCCGTCGCGATCGCGGGCTCGAGGGTGAAGCCGAGGAAGTCGAGCCGTTCGGCGGCGAGAAAGCCGGCGATTTCGGCGATCGTCACCTGATGCTCGTTGCGATTGAGCACGAGATCGCGGAAATCGCCGAGCGTGTAGAAGTCCTGCGAGCCGAGAAAGCCGAGGCCAGGGGTTTGCCACTCGCGTGCGAGGAGGGCGGCACGATAGCGACGCGCCTCGTCGTCGGAGCAGTCGACGCCGGGATAATCGGGCGCGTTGCGGAGTTCGGCGAGAGGGGCGCGCGCGATGGCGCTGTAGAGGCCGACATAGACGAGGCCGCCGGGGGCGAGCGCGCCGAGCAGCGCGCGAAAGCCGGTCCAGGGCTCGGCCATGTGGTGGAGCACGCCGAGCGACTCGACGACATCGAAGCGCCGGCCGAGCGTGTCGAGCTTCAGGATGTCGGCGACGGCGAATTCGAGATTGGCGATGGCGAGCCGGTCGGCCTCGCGCCGCGCATAGGCGAGGCTCGCCTCGGACAGGTCGATGGCGAGGATGCGGGCGTTCGGGCCGTAGCCGATGGCCGACTGGATGGCCTGCCGGCCGGTGCCGCAGCCGGCGATCAGGACATCGAACGGCCGGTCGAAGAAGGCGGTGCGCTCGGGGCCGGCGATGCGGGCGAGGGCGCGGTGGATGCCACCGGGCGGGGGCCGGGTGATGCTGGTCCAGCGCGGATAGGGGGCGGCCTCGTACTGGCCCTTCATCCTCAACGAGACGGCGTCCTCGATCGGCGTCAGGCGAGGAAGGCGGGCACGGGCCTCGGCCTCGGCGGCGCTCTCGGCGGCGAGGGCGGCGAGCAGCTCGCGGACCGCCTTGGGGCGGATGCCGGCGGTCTCGTCCGGTCTCAGATCGCGGCCGAGGACGTCCCGGGGCTCGCGATAGAGGAGCGCGCGCAAGAGAGCGATCGCCTCGCCGACATCGCCGGCGACGATGCGGGCCGGATCGGGGGCGAGCGCGGCAAGCGCCGTCTGCTCGGCAGGAGAGACGGGCCAGACATGGCCGTTCAACCGGCATTGCCGGACGAGCGCGAGCAGAAGGCGCAGGAGCGCGCGGTCCTCGAAGCGCGCGTTCGGGATGGCGGTCAGAAGAGCATGGCGGAGGCCCGTCAGCAGCACCTCGAGATCCGGCTCGCGATTGATGCCGGCCTCGAGGGCGGCCAGGAGGAGATCATCGGCGAGGAAGGCGGGCGTGCGGGTGCTGAGGATCTCGGCCGCGACCTCGGCCGGTCTGCCGTCGCATGCGACCTCGATGGCGCCGCCGAGATCGGTCGCCTGGCGCTGGCGGGCGATGGCGAGGCGGGCGATCGGATCGAGATCGGCCATGCGGGCGCCAAGGGCGGCGCCGAGGCCGAAGGCGTCGAGCCCCGCGACCGCCTCGATGCGGTAGCGGCGCGCGAGACCCGACAGACGGCGGGCCGCCTCCTCGAGGGCGGGGTCGATGCGCAGGGCCGTCGCCAGCGCGGCGGCGGCACGGTCGACCTCGCCGGTCTGCTCGAGCGCGACGGCCAGATTGAACTGGCGCGCGGCATTGCGCGGATCGATGCGGCAGGCCTCGGTGAAGAAGTTGACGGCGGCGGCATGGTCGCCGCTGCGCGCGGCGCCGATGCCAAGCTCGGTCCACTCCGCCGCCTTGGCCTGTCTCGTCGTTTTCGGCGCCATGGCGGGCGAAATCTCACGCGTTGGGGACGGGCGGGCTTGCGGATGGGAGCGCCGCCGGGGGGCGATGGCCGCCGAACCGCCGGCCGCGCCCGAGGAAGCCGCGTTCCGCAACCGCTGTCAATGTCGCGGCAGCCTTGCCCTGCGGGACCATGGATGCCGATGAGCCGTCCGCTCTGTCACGCCGGTCGTCCGCCGCCCTTTCTTGCCGCCAGTCCTTGCCGTCAGTCGCGGGCCTCGCAATCGAAGCGCATGGTGACGAGCCAGGCGGTGCCGCCGCTGGTCGCGACGCTCGCCTGCGGCTGGCGCTTGCGGCCGGTGCATTCGGCCGAGGTCAGCCACAGCCGCATCAGCTTGTTGGCGCGCGTCTCGCTCTCGACCTCGGCGCTGCGATAGCAGGTCAGCCGGCGATCGGTGGCGGAGACGATCTTGAAGCCACGGCCGCAGACGAGATCCTCGGCATGGGCGGGGAGCGCCAAAAGGACGGCGGCAAGGGCAGCAGCGGACGCTGCCGGGATCGCGCGAACGAAACGCGTCATCCTGAACCTCCAGCGAATCGGCAGCCGCCATGAAGATGACATCGAATTAAGGCGACTTCTTATCGCGTTGCCATAATCTGCGGGCGAGACGGGGCGATTCGCGACAAACCGGCGATGGCGCCAGCCGCGCGCCCGGAGAGACCCCGCGGCGTGCGTGGCGTGTGTGGCGGCTGCCATCGGTGGCGGATGCAACCGGGCGCCGGCGATGGCTGCGGGCCCAGGCAGATCGGCGGGGCGTCAGAACGGGCAAGCGTCAGAACGGCCAAGCGTCAGAACGAGGGACATGCCAGCATGACGAGCACCTCAGATCATGCCTTCGGGGCAGGCCGGCTGCTCGCGGGCCTCACGCTCGCGGGGGCGCTCGGCGGGATCGCGGCCGGATTCTGCGGCGGCTGGTGGGCGCCCTTCGACATCCTCGCCGAGCTGCGCGGCCATCTGATCGGGGCGGCGCTCGGCGCCATGCTGGCGCTGCGCTGGCGGGGCCGCGAGATCGTGACGCTCGGCCTTGCCGCCGTGGCGACGCTCGGCGTCCATGCCGGGCTCGCACGGCTCGCCGAGCGCGGCGCGATCGCGGCCGCCTATGCCTCGGCGGCGCCGGAGGTGGCGGGCGGAGCGGTCCCGTCGCTCCGCGTCGTCAGCCTCAACACCTGGCATTCCAATCCCGATCATGCGCGGCTCGCCCGCTTCATCCGCGAGAGTGGCGCGGACGTGGTGCTGCTCTACGAGTTCGGGCCCGACAAGCAGCACCTGATCGGCGAGCTCGCCGACCTCTACCCCCATTCCACCGGATGTGCCGAGCGCTGGTCGTGCGCGGTCGAGATCCTGTCGCGCCGGCCGATCCTGTCGAGCGAGGCGATCCGCTCGGAGACGAGCTATGCGCCCTCGACGGTGATCGCGCGGATCGAGGCCGGCGGGCGGCAGGTCTCGGTCGTCGGCACGCATCTGACGCGGCCGATCGACGGGCCGGGCCGGCGCATGACGGAGATCGAGACGCTGGCCGAACTGGTGCGCCACGAGGCGGGCGAGGTGATCGTCGCGGGCGACTTCAACATGACGCCGTGGTCGCGGGCCTTCGCGCTGTTCGCCGAGCGCTCCGGGCTTACGCATATGGGGCGGTTCATGCCGAGCTGGCCGTCGGGGACGCGTGGACTGCCGCATCTCGCCATCGACCATGTCTGGGCGACGCCCGGCATCCGCTTTGCGGCCAGGTCACCCTCGGCGTCGATGTCGGCTCCGACCACCGCCCGGCGCTGGCGACGCTGGAGCTGGGGGCGAGGTGAAGGGCGGTCGGCGCCGGAGGCGCGAGCGCCGACGTCGAAGGTGCTGCCATCGCTGTCCCCTCTCCGCGGTAAGCGAGAGGAGAAGCCGTCGCGACCGATGCGCTGGCACACCGCCGCCTGCGCCGTCGGCAACGCGGTGGCGTGCCAGGGAGTGGAGATGTTCAGGTGCTGACATTTGTCTCTTCCCGACCAGCGGGGAGAGGGAAAGAATGGTCGCCGCTGTGGGTTCATGCGGATACGTAAAGAAGTGCCTAGCTGACTTGCGCCCGACCAGCGGCAAAACAGAATTCATGCAGCCAGCCGTACACCTTCATATGCCGCAATGCCGCCTGTCTGCGGCTGCGCGTCTTGTCCCTCCAAGACGCGTGACGGAGGAATTAAGTGAACGCCAGAATGCGGGACATAACCATTTCTGCCAGCATTCTTGCATTCTTGACGGTAGGCATCCAGTGCCGCCGATGACAGAAAGGGCGTAACCGCGGAGCCGGCTCTACCGCTTGTTCAATAAAGCATTCAGGCCTGCCGCAATTCTTCACGGTTCTTTTCTTAATAATATCTCAGATGCGATCAGAGACGGGGGCGTAACCTGAGTTGTGCTGCGCTCGGGATACCGCGTTCGCTGAGTATCGAGTTCCTTTGTCTTCAGTGCCCGAATGATTTGCGTAGGTCGCCCAACTTGTGCGTATTCTCAGACTGATCCCTTAAAGTCAGTCCAGCCGGGCGTGCGCCGCGAGATCTCGTCGAAATAGTTCTAAGGAAGGGGACCGTCACTACAAGCTTCAATGATATCATAAAGCTTTCCGTCTGGTTTGCGAGAATGCTCACGCTTTTTTGCGTTTTTGATGATGTTCGCCTGCCCGTTCGGCCCGGGAGCGTTCGTCCGCGCCTTTTTCCCCGAACTCCGAAAAGCACTAACTCAGTGGTGTTTCGGGAAAATAGAAGCCCACGCCTCGCCCGTCTGGCCCGCCGTCTTTCTAATCTTGTTACACGATGTTGCTTTTTCTTTATAGGCGAACCCCCAAGCTATAACTCCAAAAGCCCTCTGGTGGAGCAGCGTTGGGGACCCATAAAAGTAGAGATGCGCTGTATCGGCCACGACGCAAGGGATTGGCAGTGCCTTGATGGCATCAAGATCCATCGTGCCGTATCGCGACAGTCGGCGATGCCCTTCGGGCGCCATTTTCCCGGTTCGGTTTTGAAACTGCCATGGAGCGATTCAGCATGGACCGTCCGATACGCTCCGCCCTTCGCAGGCCGCGCTAAATCGATTCAAACTCGCTCGCCCATCGCGTGCGTCCCCCGATCTTCGAATCGACTTTACCTGATCCCATACCAGAATTGTGCTGCAACGCTGGTCCCGCGTAGCTGATCAACAGAGACGCGATGGCCTATCGTCCGGGCAGTTTCTCTCAAGAACTGTCATGCTTGGCACGGCACGGGCCTCCGTCGTCTCTCATGAGGCCATTCGTTCTGGATTCCAAGGCCCGTTCTTTCTGCCGTAACGAAAAAGCGGCCGTTGGCGCGACCAGTGCGGTGTCGATGATCCTGACCTCGAACTGATCCCAAACTTTCCTTCACAATCATGCTGTCGGTGCTGAGAATTCGCGTTTCTGTCGTCGATGAGCTTGTCCATCCTTACTGCAGTCACGCGCGAACATTCTGCAGCGTTCGATCGATTTGGCTCTCTTTGCATCATGAACTGTCGTATGGGGCATCGGCATGGTTCACAGGTCGGCGAAGCGCGCCCCTGTCTTCTGTGGGCGAATGAATGCGTCAGAGAGAGCCTTTGAGTGACGGCGCTTGGCACCGATCCTCACTCGAAACCCTCCGCGTATGGATGCTGCAGTGTTCGAACGCCAAAGTGAACTGCCTCTGTGACGCAGTCCGAAGAAAAGTCCGCTCAACTACCGCCGTCTCAACGAGCTATGTGATTATATTCCCTCACCGGGATGCCTTTGATCAATACCGGAGCAATGCATGGCTCTGCAGCCCACTTCATTGAGTGATCGGCTTACACTAGATGGTCTGTAATCTGCCTAAGCGTTGATGCCTCGCGCGAACGCTCGTCCAGAAATTGCGTCGGAAGATGATGTATAAATTGTTTGGGATCACCTGGGAGGTCATTGAAACCACTCGCTGATGAGGTTGCAAAACTCTACGTCGAATCTGACGGCTGCATCGCGTTAAGGCTGCTCTTGGTGTTCTCCAGAAAACAGATCGCGCAAGGCGAGTGATGTCGCTGTTTCCCGGCAGACTCGAACAACTGAGCAGCAGGTCCGAGACGGAAGGATTGCGCGTGAGTTGAAAGGGTTTACGGTAATCGCTGCAAGTTTTGCCAGCGTTATTCTGTCAACGTATCCACAGATCCTGATGAGTTTTACTCAAATGCGTCTCACATCAAGCCCGGTCGACCTCATGACGGCCCTGACCGCAAGGGTAACATCTTTGCCTCTTGCCCGAACCATCACGTTCAGTTCG
The DNA here is from genome assembly GCA_041397765.1 of Hyphomicrobiaceae bacterium. GTDB lineage: Bacteria > Pseudomonadota > Alphaproteobacteria > Rhizobiales > Hyphomicrobiaceae > JAWKWA01. The sequence continues at coordinate 97,167 of JAWKWA010000007.1, forward strand.
ATGCTGGGAATTCTACGTCTCGAGGCGATTTATCAAATGGGTTACGTGATCCGATCGAAAATACAGGGCGACCCTTTACATGGAGCTGTTGTGATATTGGCAGCAGGTCACGTGTTGGGAGACACACTGGTCCAATGGCATTTTGAGTTCCATCATCCAGTGAAGCATAGATGATAACCCTTGCATCATACCGGTCAAGCGCAACCTTGATAGACCTCCGATGTCTCTGGCGGGTCAACACCCGCCACCGCCCCTTTGCCGCCCCCCCATCAAACCCGGCAGCGTTTCGATTTGGCGGTGCGCTCGATTTCGGTGCGGGTGTCGTCGGTGAGGGCTTTTACCTGGTTGTTGCGTTCGGCGCTGACGCCGGGCAGCGGGCCTTGCGAGAGCGACTGCTTGGCGAGCGCCATCTCGCGGATGCCGGAGCCGAGTTCGTCGCAGCTCATGCGGTCCATGGTCGAGCGCCAGGCGAAGAGCCGGACGCCCGACTGGTAGGTCTCGCGCGAGACCGGCTGCCGACCCAGGCACGGAGGGATCGGCGACCATGCAGCATCGACCATGGCGACGCGCGAGGCGACGCAGGCCTGGCTGTCGTCGAGGCAGGGGCCACCTGCCGTCGGGCCGCCGGCGCAGGCGCCGAGCAGGAAGGCGGCGAGGCCGAGCGATGCGAGCGCCGGCACGGATGTCTGCCTCACGGACATGGCATTCCCTCTCGAGCGCCTTTCAGCGCACTCCCGATGCGCCTGGCCATCCGATGCAATCGGCTCGGCGCTTCCGGCACGTGTTGATCTGCATGCTCTCGCAACGAACCCGATATTCAAACCCGCTTCGCGGGGAGCCCTTAAAGCAGGGAATTGAGTATATTCGACAGCGCCAATCCGATCCCTCTCCCTCGACATGCTCTAGAACGTTCGGGCACCCCGGCCCGGCGCGCCCGGGCCAGCGAGCGGTAGCCGGCGATCGCGGCGCTCCGATGGCTGAGCGCGAGGCGGGTGGCGGCCGCTACCGTCCTGGCTCGCCGGGCCGCCTCGCCGACGCCTCCATCGGCGCGAACCCGCCTGAGGGCGCGCGCCCCAAAGGGACGAACCCCGACAAGGAGAGTATCCCAAAAGAGGTCCGAGCCCGACAGACAGAGTGCGCCCGAAAGAGGACGTGCACCCGAAAGAGGACGTGCGCCCGACTGGAGGCGTAGCAAGCCCTCGCCGACGGCACGGCCATCACAACCGGCCGGGCCGGTGCGACCAAGGCAAATCCGATTCCCGAAGACTTCCATAGCACCGCGCCGCGGCGCCCGCGAGGAGACCCACCGAAATGTCAGTGAAAACCCATGCGATCGAGATCGATGAGAATGGCGGGCCGGAGGTGCTGGTCTACCGCGCGCGCGAGATCGCCGAGCCCGGCCCGGGCGAGGTGCGCATCCGCCAGACGGCGATCGGCCTCAACTATATCGACGTCTATCACCGCACCGGGCTCTATCCCGCGCCCGCCTTTCCGCTCGTTCCCGGCATGGAGGGGGCGGGCGTCGTCGAGGCGGTCGGCGCCGGGGTCGGCGAGCTGAAAGCCGGCGAGCGGGTCGCCTATGCCGGCTCGCTCGGGGGCTATGCGGAGCATCGCAACATCGCCGCCGACCGGCTGGTCAAGCTGCCCGATGCGATCGACGACAGGACGGCGGCGGCGATGATGCTGCAGGGCATGACGGCGCAGTATCTGCTGTTCCGCTCGTTCAAGGTCGGGCCGGGGACGACGCTGCTGATCCATGCGGCGGCGGGCGGCGTCGGGCTCATCGTCTGCCAGTGGGCCCGCCATGTCGGTGCGACGGTGATCGGCACGGTCGGCTCGGCGGAGAAAGCGGCGCTCGCGCGGGCGCATGGCTGCACGCACACGATCAACTACCGGGAGGAGGATTTCGTCGCCCGGGTGAAGGAGATCACCGGCGGCGGGCTGTGCGACGTCGTCTACGATTCGATCGGCAAGGATACGTTCCCGGCCTCGCTCGACTGCCTGAAGCCGCTCGGCATGTTCGTCTCGTTCGGCCAGTCGTCGGGCGCGATCCCGCCGGTCAATCTCGCCATCTTCGCGCAGAAGGGCTCGCTCTTCATGACGCGGCCGACGTTGATGACCTATACGGCCAAGCGTGCCGATCTGGTCGCCTCGGCGGAGGCGCTGTTCAAGGTGGTGGCGGGCGGCGAGGTCAAGATCGAGGTCAACCAGACCTATCCGTTGAGCCGGGCGGCCGACGCCCATCGCGACCTCGAGGCGCGCAAGACCACGGGCTCGACGGTGCTGCTGCCGGGCTGAGCGGCTCGCAGAGACAAGGACGGGACCGGAGAAGGGGTCCAATCCGACTCCAGTCCCGCCCGTTCCCCGCCCTGTAAGGCGGGGATCTCAGCGGCCGCGTCGCTGGTCGGGGTGAAGGCTCTTGCCGAGAATGTGCTCGGCGGTGCCGATGACCTGCGAGCTCGATCCGACGATCAGCGGATCGGGCTGGGTGACGACCGAGCGGTCCTTCTCGGGATAGTCGAGCGAGGCGAGGAAGTGCCGCATGCAGTTGAGGCGGGCCCGCTTCTTGTCGTCCGACTTGACGATGGTCCAGGGCGCATCGGCCGTGTCGGTGTGGAAGAACATCGCCTCCTTCGCCTCGGTGTAGTCGTCCCATTTGTCGAGCGACTGGCGGTCGATGGGCGAGAGCTTCCACTGCTTCAGCGGCTCGTTCTCGCGCGACTTGAAGCGGCGGGCCTGCTCCTCGCGGGTGACGGAGAACCAGTATTTGAACAGCATGATGCCGGAGCGCACGAGCATGCGCTCGAGCTCGGGCGTCTGGCGCATGAACTCCAGATACTCGTTGGCGGAGCAGAAGCCCATGACGCGCTCGACGCCGGCGCGATTGTACCAGCTCCTGTCGAACATCACGATCTCGCCACCGGCCGGCAGGTGCTCGACATAGCGCTGGAAGTACCACTGGGTGCGCTCGCGCTCGGTCGGCTTCTCGAGGGCGACGACGCGGGCACCGCGGGGGTTCAGGTGCTCCATGTAGCGGCGGATGGTGCCACCCTTGCCGGCCGCGTCGCGCCCCTCGAACAGGAGGACGATCTTCTGGCCGGTCGCCTTCACCCAGTCCTGGACCTTAAGGAGCTCGACCTGGAGCTCGGCCTTGCGCTCCTCGTATTCGCGGGTCGGCACGTGGGTCTTGTAGGGATATTCGCCGGTCTCGAACAGGCGGCGGATGGCGGCACGGTCGTGGCGCAGCGCCGAGAGCTCCTGGCGGGGATCCGGCTTGGTGGACTTCGCGGACGGACCGTCGGCGGCCTTGCCTGCCGAAGCCTTGCCATCGTGAGGCTTGTCGACCGCCGCCTTGCCATTGGCGGTCGTCGCTCCGGGCGCCGGGCCGGCCACGCCGGCCGCGGGTTGCGTCTCGCCGTTCGTCTTGCGGTCGTCGGGCCCGCGATTGGCCATCGTCCCATCCCCTCGGCTAGCCATCCGTACTGATCTTTCAGGATGCGATCATTCGCCGCTTGGGCAATTGATCCAGATCAAGAGGTCAAAGAAAGCCCGGCAATTCCGGCACCCTGGAGCGTCATGGAATCGTCATCGAGGGACGAGGCGGCGAACCGGCGAGGGGTGCGACCTTCGGGCGGGACGCGGCGAGGGGCGGGCTTCAGAGGCGGAGGCGCCCCTCCAGGAAGAGCCGCGCACCGCCCGACAGGCGGACGCGCTCGCCGAGATCGTCGCAGACGACGGTGCCGCCGCGGCGCGAGAGCTGGCGACCGGTCAGGCCGGTGCGGCCGAGGCGGTCGGCCCAGTAGGGCGCGAGGCAGAGATGGGCGACGCCGGAAACCGGATCCTCCGGCACGCCGTTGGCGGGTGCGAAAAAGCGCGAGACGAAATCGAACGGGGGCGTGGCCGGGGCAGTCACGATCACGGCGGGAAGGTCGAGGCCAGCAAGACGCCCCATGTCGGGGGCGAGCGAGGCCACCTCGGCGGCGGTGTCGAAGACACAGAGATAGTGCTTGGCGGCGAGCACGGCGGCAGGGCGGCGGCCGAGGCCTTCGGCAAGCGCGGGCGGACAGGCTTCGAGCCGACGGGGACGCAGGGCCGGCATCTCGAGGGCGAGGCCGGTGCCGAGCCGCGTCACCGTCAGGCGATGAGGGCCGCTCGTGAAGCCGACGCAATTCCGCCCCGAACCGAGCAGATCGAGGACGACGAAACCGGCCGCGAGCGTCGCATGGCCGATCAGCTCGACCTCGCGGGTCGGCGTGAACCAGCGGATGTCATAGTCCGCGGTGCCGGCAGCCGATTCCGCCGGAACGATGAAAGCCGTCTCGGACAGATTCATCTCGGCGGCGATCGCCTGCATCCACTCGACCGGCAGCCATTCGGCGAGCGGACAGACCGCCGCCGGATTGCCCTCGAAGGCGCGGTCGGCGAAGGCGTCGACGACGAAGATCGGCAGTTCCATGGCGCATCTCCCGGGCCGGGTGCCGGCACGACCGGCGGCAGTGTCGCAGCACCGTTGATCCCGATCAACCGCAGGGCCACCTCAAGAGCTAGAGATGCCATATGGCAACGAGGACGACGAACGTGGACCAGAAGGTCACCAGCGACGGCCGGGCCGAGATCACCGCCATGCTCGACAGCGCCCAGCGGCAGCGGTCGGGCGGCCGGGCGAGGCGCTACCTGCTGTGGAGCATCGCGGCCCTTGCGATCGCAGGTGGCCTCATCGTCTGGAACATGGGCGGCACGGTCTCGTCGGTCCGCTATAGCGAGGTGCCGGTCCGGCAGGGCGACCTCACGGTGATCGTGACGGCAACGGGATCGGTCGAGCCGACTAACAAGGTCGAGGTGTCGAGCGAATTGTCCGGCACGGTGCGCAAGGTGATGGTCGACTACAACTCGGCGGTGAGGACGGGCCAGGTCCTCGCCGAGCTCGATACGGACAAGCTGAAGGCGACCGCCGAAGCGGCGCGCGCCCATGTCGCCTCCGCCGAGGCGAGCGTCGTCGTCGCGGAGGCGACGCTGAAGGAGACCGAGCGCGACTACGACAGGAAGCGCGGGCTCGCCGCCAAGCGCCTCGTCTCGACGCAGGATCTCGACGCCGCGCTCGCCGCCAAGGAACGGGCCGCCGCCAATGTGGTGGCCGCGCGCGCCGCCGTGCAGTCGGCCAAAGCCGATCTCAACGTGGCGCTGACCAATGTGGAGAAGGCGCAGATCCTCTCGCCGATCGACGGTGTGGTGCTGGTGCGCAATGTCGATCCCGGCCAGACGGTCGCTTCCTCGCTGCAGGCGCCGGTGCTGTTCGAGATCGCGGAGAACCTCAAGCAGATGGAGCTGCTCGTCGATGTCGACGAGGCCGATGTCGGCCGTGTGGCGTCCGACCAGCAGGCGACCTTCACGGTCGATACCTATGCCGACCGCAAGTTTCCGGCGCGCGTGCGCGAGGTGCGCTATGCGTCCGAGGTCGTGCAGAACGTCGTCACCTACAAGGCGGTGCTGGCCATCGACAACTCGCAGCTCCTGCTGCGTCCCGGCATGACGGCGACGGCGGAGATCCGTGTCGAGGAGGTGAAGGACGTGCTGCTGGTCCCCAACGCAGCGCTGCGCTACGCGCCGCCCGCGGCCGCCTCGTCCGACAAGCGGAGCCTTCTGCAGATGATCCTGCCGGGGCCGCCGCGCATGCGCCGCACCGAGCGCGCGGCGACGCCGAAGGACGGCAAGCGTCAGGTCTATGTGCTGCGCGACGGCGCGCCGGTCGCGGTCGAGGTCGAAACTGGGGCGACGGACGGGCGCTTCACCGAGGTGAAGGGCGGCGCGCTCAAGGCCGGCGACGAGGTGATCACCGATCAGACGACCGCGACGCGCTGATGGCTTCCCCGCTGCGCAGGCGGGCGCGACTGGCGAGCCGCGATTTGTGACCTGTGACATGAAAATGGAGCCCGACAGAACGATAGCGCCGGGCATTGGTATCGACGGACAGGGCATGGACGCGCTCGCCACAGATCTCGAGCCGAGACCGCAGACAGGGAGGACGCCGCTCGTCGAGCTTGCAGGCGTCACCAAGATCTATGGCCGCGGCGGCTCGCAGGTGCGCGCGCTCGACGGCGTCGACCTGAGGATCGATAGCGGGGAGTTCGTCGCCATCATGGGGCCGTCGGGCTCGGGCAAATCGACGGCGATGAACATCATCGGCTGCCTCGATACGCCGACGGGCGGCGTCTACCGGTTCATGGGCGTCGAGCTCGGCGGGCTCGACCGCAACCAGCGGGCGCTGATCCGGCGCAACTATCTCGGCTTCGTATTCCAGGGATTCAATCTGCTGGCGCGCACGACGGCGCTCGAGAATGTCGAACTGCCGCTCGTCTATCGCGGGGTGGCGGCCAAGGAGCGGCGCGAGCTGGCGCTGAAGGCCCTCGGCCGCGTCGGTCTTGCCGAGCGGTTCGACCATACCTCGGCCGAATTGTCGGGTGGCCAGCAGCAGCGTGTCGCGATCGCGCGGGCGATCGTGACGGAGCCCTCGGTGCTGCTCGCCGACGAGCCGACCGGCAATCTCGACACGGTGCGCAGCCGCGAGATCATGGAACTGGTGACGCGGCTCAACGTCGAGAACGGCATCACCGTCGTCATGGTGACGCACGAGAACGACATCGCCGCCTATGCGCGGCGGACGGTGCGCTTCCTCGACGGGCGGATCAGATCCGACACGGCGAGTGCGGGGAACGGCTGATGCTGATCGAAACTGTCAAGCTCGCCCTGCAGGCGTTGCGCCGCAACGCCATGCGCTCGTTCCTGACGGTGCTCGGCGTCGTCATCGGCGTCGGTGCGGTCATCGCCATGGTGACGATCGGCAACGGCACGACCGCCAAGGTCACGTCCGATCTCTCCAAGCTCGGGTCGAACCTGCTCGTCGTCGAGCCCGGCCAGTTCGGACCCGGCCGCGCCAGCCAGAGCGCGCGCTCCTTCACCAGCCGCGACATCGAGGCGATCCGCGAGCAGATCACGAGCATCAAGGCGGCGACACCGATGTCGCAGTCGACGGCGACGGTGATCTACGGCTCGCAGAGCCGCAGCACCTCGATCACGGGAACCGACAACGACTATTTCATCAGCCAGGACTGGGCGCTCGTGGAAGGGCGGGAGTTCCTCGAGGGCGAGCTGCGGTCCGGGCTTGGCGCCTGTATCATCGGCGGCACGGTCAGGCGCGAGCTGTTCGGTGCGAGCGAGCCCGTCGGCCAGCGCATGCGCGTCAAGCAGGTGTCGTGCGAGGTGATCGGCGTCCTGGTCGACAAGGGGCAGTCGAGCTTCGGACGCGATCAGGACGATGTCGTGCTGATGCCGATCCGCACATTCCAGCGCCGCATCGTCGGCAATACCGACATCTCGCGCATCTACATCTCGGCCAAGGACGATGTCGACACCGCCGTGGTGCAGGCAGAGGTCGAGGCGCTGATGCGCGAGCGGCGCAAGATCCAGCCCGGCGCCGAGGACGACTTCTCGGTGCGCGACATGAAGCAGATCGCCGAGACCATGTCGGGCACGACGAAGGTGCTGACGGGGCTGCTGGGTGCGGTCGCCGCGGTCAGCCTGCTGGTCGGGGGCATCGGCATCATGAACATCATGCTGGTGTCGGTGACGGAGCGGACGCGCGAGATCGGCATCCGGCTCGCCATCGGCGCGCTCGAGCGGCAGGTGCTGATGCAGTTCCTGGTCGAGGCGGTGGTGTTGTCGGTGCTCGGCGGACTGCTCGGCGTGACGCTCGGTCTCGGCCTTGCGGCGATCGCGACGGGGGTGCTCGGCGTGCCGTTCGCCGTCGATCCGACGATCGTGGTGATCGCCTTCGCCTTCTCCGGTCTCGTCGGCATCGTGTTCGGCTATTTCCCGGCGCGGCGGGCCGCACATATGGATCCGATCGAGGCATTGCGCCACGAGTGAGGTGAGGGGCGGTGACGGTCACGCGAGCGGACGCCCCCGCCCTTTCGTGTCAGGCAAGTCCGAGCGCGTCCGCCATCTCGTCGATGAGACCGTTCTGGAAGACGACGAAGCGGGCGTTCGGCTGCTGGGCGGCGATGCGCGGCAGCACCGGATCGGCGATACCGGTCTCGACGCTGGCGAGCGTCTCGATGGTGCGGTGGCCGCAGAAGGGCACATGCACCTCCGAATAGCCGCCCTCGTGCATGAGAGCGAGCCGCTCGCCGCACAGATCGGCGGCGAGTGCCATCACGCTCGTCGTCATCAACCGGTAGGTCTCGGAATGGGCGAGGGTGCGCGAAAGCGGATCGACGCCGCTCGCGTCATAGCCGCAGGCGACGACGATGAGATCGGGCCGGAAGCGGCGGACCGCCGGCTCGACGATGCGGGCGAAGGCGTGGGCATAGGCGTCGTGGCCGGCGCCGGGCAGGAGCGGCACATTGATGTTGAAACCCTCGCCGGCGCCGCGGCCGCGGTCGGCGAAGTCGCCGCCCGGCCGGGGGAAGTTGTTCTCCTGGTGCAGCGAGATGGTGAGGACGTCGGCGCGCTCGTAATAGATCGCCTCGGTGCCGTTGCCGTGATGCACGTCCCAGTCGACGACGGCGACCCGCTCGAGGAGGCCCGCCGACTTCGCCGCCTCGATGGCGACCGGGATGTTGGCGAGGAGGCAGAAGCCCATGGGCTGGTCGGGCAGGCAGTGGTGTCCGGGCGGGCGGGTGAGCGCGTAGGCGTTGCGGCACAGTCCTTTCATCACGTCGGCGACCGCCTGGCGCGCGAGGCCGGCCGAGACCGCGGCGATCTCGTAGCCGCCCTTGCCGAAGGGGGAGGCGGGATAGAACTCGCCGCCGCCGGCGTCCGAGTGCCGCTTGAACTCGTCGAGATAGCGGCGGGTATGGACGCGCCTCAACTCCTCCTCGCTGGCAGGCTCGGCCGAACGGGTGTCGAGATGGCCGATGAGCCCGGTCACCTCCATGAGGTTTCTGAGGCGGCGCTTGGTCTCCGGGCTCTCGGCGAGCGTCGCGGAGGCGGAGGGCTGGACGAGGCCGCCGACCGGGATGGTGAGGATGTGGTGGCCGCCGAAGTGCCAGAAACAGCGCTCGTCGGTGAAAAAGGCGGTGCGGCGGGTCATGGGGGACGGCTCGCTTCCTTGAGGGCAAGAGCAGAGAAGGACATAGCAGGGAAGGCCAGGGCAGGTTCCGTCGCCGCCCGGCGGGGCGAAGGGATGGTCCCGTCATGGTTCAGAAGTGACGCAGCAGGGTCAAGCGCGCAGACGATGGCGGCTCGCGGACGCGCCCCAGGTCTCCTCGAAATAGCGCGGCGGCACGGCGACGAGGAAGCGCGGCCCGGCCGTCTGGACGACGACCGGTTGCGAAGCCGGGCGGGGGCGCGGCAGCAATTCGCCGTCGATCTGCACGGCGATGCCGGGCCCCGCCTCGAAGGCGATATGCCGCGTCTCGATGATCCGGACGTCGCCGCGACGCTCCAGACGGCCGAGCACGAGATCGACGAGGAAGGTGAGAAGCCGCCAGCGGCTGCCGGGCTCGAGCGCGATGGCCATGATGGTGCCCGAGCCGAGGCGATGACCGGGCGCGACCACGAAGGGGCCGCCGTAGCGGCTGCCATTGGCGATGATCAGCCAGCGGCAATGGGTGCGCTCGCCCGCCGTCTCGATGACGAAGGCGGGGCCGGGCGGAGCAGCGAGCGCAGCCCGGCCAGACATAGGCGAGCTTGCCGATCCGCCGTTTCAGCGACTGGTCGAGACCGGCGAGGACGGCGCCGTCGAAGCCCGCGCCCGCGATCAGGAGGCAGGCCTCGCCCGCGACCGAAAGCCCCTCGACGGCGACCACCGGTCCCTCGAGGATGGTCGATGCGATGGCACGCGAGCGACGGCCGATGCCGATCTCCGAGGCAAGGACATTGCCGGTGCCGACCGGGATCACGGCGAGGGGCACGGGGCGGCCGCTGCGGGCGATGCCGACCGCCGCGCACCTGACGGTGCTGTCGCCGCCGGCTGCGACCACGATGTCGGCATCGCCGCTGGCGGCGGCGGTCTCGGCGACGGCGATGCCGGTCTCGGCGTCGGGGGTGGTGACGAGGGTGACGATGGCGCCCGCCTCACCCAGTCGCGACAGCACGCGGGCGAGCAATCGGCGGCGGGCGATGCCGGCGACGGGGTTGTGGATGACGAGGATGCGCCGGCGGGCGGGGAGGATGTGCGGGGCTCGGGATGCGGCCGGCCCCGCACTCGTCCGGGCGGGTGCGGCGGAGCGGCCGAGAGATCCTTTCGAGGATCGCGTCATGTCGTTCTCCGCCGTCGGACGTCCCCTCGCATGGTCGTCCCCTCGCCCGTCCATGCCCCGACCCTGGCGGATTTTCAATGCGCCGCCAAGATGTTGATCGAGCTTTGGATGGCTGCAGGCGCGGCCCGGCGAGGCCGCCTCGCTCTTCCGCGGCCGGCGGGCGAGACGGCGGCGTCCTCGCATCGCTCGGCGCGGCCCCGCAAGACCGGCCAGGAATGTCAGGCGATGTTCAGGGATATCCGGGTATGACGGGAGGCTGCCAGACGGGGGATTCCGTTCCGGTGCGGCCGACCCGTCAGGATCCTGTGAGATGCCCGAGCCCGAAGATGCGCTGGACATGACCGAGACCGATGCCCCCGCGCCGACGCGGCGTGCTGTCCTGATCGCCCTGGCCGCCCTCGTCCTATCGGCGTCGGCGCCGAGGACCGCGCGCGCCGACGATGGCGGGGGCGGGGGAGGCGGCGGGGACAGCGGTCACGACGGCGACAGCGACGGTGGCAAGGACAAGGACGGCGGCGGGGACAAGGGGAAAGGCAAGGACAAGGGCCGGGAACGCGGGCGCAGCCGCAAGGGCCGCCAGAAGGACGACGACTATGCCAAGGCGCGCGATGCGCTGAAGCGCGGCGAAGCCAAGCCGCTCGGCACGATCTATGATCGGGTGCGTGGCCGCTACCAGGGTAAGATCGTCGGCGTGAAGCTGCGCTCGTCCGGTGGCCGGCTCGTCTACGATGTCAGCATGCTGGACGGTCGTGGTCGGCTGTTCCGCGTCCGGGTCGATGCGCAGACGGCTTCGATCATCGGGGTGGTGGGGTACTGATGCGGGTGCTGGTGGTCGAGGACGAGGCGCGGATCGCGGCCGACATCGAGCGGGCGCTCGCGGCCTCGGGCTATCTCGTGGAGCTCAGCGACGACGGCGAAGACGCTTGGTTTCGCGGCGACACGGAGGACTATGCCGCCGTGGTGCTCGACCTCGGCCTGCCGCGCCTCGACGGCGTCACGGTGCTGAAACGCTGGCGGGCCAATGGCCGCTCGATGCCGGTGGTGGTGCTGACCGCGCGCGGGAGCTGGACGGAGCGGGTCGAGGGCATCGATGCCGGCGCCGACGACTACCTGCCCAAGCCCTTCCAGATGGACGAGCTCCTGGCGCGGCTCAGAGCGGTCCTGCGGCGGGCGGCCGGCCTTGCCGCCCCGGTCCTCAGCGCCGGCGAGGTCATGCTCGATCCCCGGCAGATGCGGGTGACGACGTCGGGTGCCGTCCTGCAGATCACGCCTCTCGAATATCGGCTGTTGCACTATCTGATGCTGCACAAGGGCAAGGTGGTGTCGCAGGGCGAACTCACCGAGCAGCTCTATGCACAGGATTTCGAGATGCAGTCGAACACGCTCGAAGTGCTGGTCGGGCGGCTCCGGCGCAAGCTGCCGGCCGGCCTCATCGAGACGCGGCGCGGACAGGGCTACATCATCGCCGGCGAGGCCACGTGAACATGCGCTCGTTGAGGCTCCGGCTGCTCGTCGGCTCCATGGCCGCGATCTCGCTCGCGCTGGTGCTCGCCTGGGCGGTGCTCGCCTACATCTTCGAGAACCATGTGGAGCGGCGGGTCGAGCGCGAGCTCGAAACCTATATCGACCAGCTCGCCTCGGGGCTCGAGATCGGCAATGCGGACGAGGAGTTTCCGGCCGGCGACATCGATACGGACGGTGACGGGGACGGCGACGGCGACACAGCCGGCGACGGCGCTGGCGATCAGGCGGCAGCGAGCAGCGGCGGCGAGACGGTGGCGGCCACGACCGGCGAGGCTGCATCGGCGGGCGGGCCCACCGGGCCCCGGGCCGACGAAGTCGCGGTGGTAGTGACGGCTCGGCTCGCCGATCCACGCTTCGATCTGCCGCTCAGTGGTCTTTATTGGCAGATCAGCGAGGGCGAGCGGGTCGTCGACACCTCGCGCTCCTTGTGGGACCAGACGCTGGAGCCGCCGGAGGACACACATCTGCCGGGCCGGTCGCGGCGCTACGAGTTTCCCGGCCCGGGCGGCCAGCGGCTGGTCTGCATCGAGCGGGACATCTCGTTCGAGATCGGCGGCCGCGTGCGGCATTTCGAAATCATGGTGGCGATCGACCATGCCGAGATCGAGGCGGCGGTCGCCGAGTTCGGCCGCGAGATCGCGGCGTCGCTGGCGGCGCTGGGCGCGATCCTGATGGCGGCGGCCTGGGCGCAGGTGACGATCGGCCTGTTCCCGCTCGGCGTCGTCAAATCGCGGCTGGCCGAGGTCGCATCGGGCCGGGCGGCGCGGCTCGACGGCGGCCTGCCGAGCGAGGTGATGCCGCTCGTCGACGAGGTGAACGCGATGATCGCGGCGCAAGAGCGCTCGGTGGAACGGGCGCGGGCGCGGGCGGGCGACCTCGCGCACGATCTGAAGACGCCCTTGACCATTCTCGGCACGACGGTCCGTCAGCTCCAGGGGCGGGGCGAGCAAGGGCTGGCAGCCGATGTCGCCGAGCAGGTCGAGACCATGCGACAGAAGGTCGAGCGCCAGCTCGCGCGAGCCCGCATCGCGGCGGGAAAGCGTCTCGCCCCACCCTCGCCGGTCGAGCCGGTGGTGCTGCGGATCATCAGGACGATGCAGCGCATGCCGCGCGGCGAGGAGATCGACTGGGCCGTCGAGATCCGCCCCGGAACAAGCCTGCCGGTCGAGACCGACGATCTCAACGAGATGCTCGGCAATCTCATCGACAATGCGCGCAAATGGGCGCGCGGCCGGGTGCTCGTGCGGGCTTCGGGGGCGGGGGCGGCGCTCGACGCGTTCGCGCTTTCGATCGAGGACGACGGGCCGGGTGTGCCGCCCGAGAAATGGCCGGAGGTCCTGGAGCGGGGTGGCCGGCTCGACGAGACGAAGGCCGGATCGGGGCTCGGGCTCGCCATCGTCAGCGACATTGCCGAGGCCTATGGGTTGCGCCTGACGCCGTTCCGCGCGGAGCTCGGCGGCCTCGGCATCCGGATCGCGGCGGCGGGGGCGGGCGAGGCGGTATCGAAACCGGGCGGGCAGGCCGCCGGGCCGGTCGGCGCCGGTGCGAGAGCCAGGGCAGCAGGTGCCAGGTCGACGCCGGGCGAGGCCGCGACCGATCACCCGGAGCCATCGGCCGTCGAGCGCGTGCAGCGGGCGGCCGAATAGCGGTCGCAGGGGCGGCACTCTCTTCCTCTCGGGTCCTCTTGCGCCAGTAGCGGGGCCGGCTATCCTCGGCACGCAAGACATGCCGGACGCCGATCCCGCCAGTGTGGAGACCAGCCGAGCCATGAACGCGCCGCAGTACATCTTCGAGGCCAGCTCCAAGCCGTCGCTCCCCTGGCACGAGGTGCCGCTGATCGAGGCGACCGCCGCATCGGTGAAGGGCTATGGGCTGCTGGTGGACGATCCTGCGACCTTCAAGATCGAGATCACGCGCTGGCCGCAGCAGGGCTGGCGGCCGGTCGACGAGGGCACCGGCGACGAAGGCGGAGTCGTCGAGGGCACGTTCACCTGCGACTGGAAGGGCGACGTGCTCTACGGCGAGAACGAGGCCGTGAGGGGGCACTATGTCCTCGGCTGGTCGAGGGACCCGCAGATGGCCTCGAGTGAGCGGCCGACGGCGCCGCGCGATCAGGTGCTGCTCTGGCACATGAACTATCACCCGGATGGCGGGCAGTTGTTCTTTCCGCTCGACAGGAAGCCTTTCATCGTTCCAGCAGCGTTGCCGGGCGACAACCTGTCACCGGACAAGGTGGTGGCGTTCTGGTGCGACGGCTCGCGCGGCCTCTATATCCATGCCGGGATCTGGCACGAGGGGGTGTTTCCGGTCGAGGATCATCAGCGGTTCCTGGACCGTCAGGGCGCCGTGCATGCCCGCGTCAGCGCCGATATCGGCCAGGAGTTCGGTGTCTATCTCGCCTGCCCGTTGACGGTCGCCAGGATCAAGCGGCTCTAGGGCGAGCACCCCGTCGCGGCAGTCTCTCTCCACCCCATCGCCGTTGCCAGAGGGCCAGTGCTCGGCTATAAGAGCGGCTTCGAGCCGCCCGGCGGGGCATGCCGTGGCGGCTCAGAATGCTTTGGCAGACATCCGGCCATGCTGAGCGGCTCGCTCCCTTGCCCGTCATGACGGGCAAGGCGGGCGGCAATATGCGTGGGCGCTGCCGACAGGTGCCTTTTCAGCCGGCGGTCGATCCGACCGCATGGTGGAGGTGGCCCGGCGGTGCGGCGATGTCGATCTAACCCCATGCAAGGAGCCCCAGGCAAAATGCCCAAGCTGAAGACCAAGAGCAGCGTGAAGAAGCGCTTCAAGGTGACCGGCACCGGCAAGGTGAAGGTCCAGGCCCGTGGCAAGCGCCACGGCATGATCAAGCGCACCGCCAAGTTCATCCGCAACGCCCGCGGCACGATGGTGCTGTCGGATCCCGATACCAAGCGGATCAAGCAGTTCATGCCCTACAGCCGCAAGGCTCGCCGTCGGCCCGTCGAGGCCGAGGGTGCAGGCGAGACGAGCTGAGGGAGGGCATAGACCATGTCACGAGTGAAGCGCGGCGTCACCGCACACGCCAAGCACAAGAAGGTGTTCAAGGCCGCCAAGGGCTATTTCGGCCGGCGCAAGAACACCATCCGCGTCGCCAAACAGGCGGTCGAGAAGGCCGGCCAGTATGCCTATCGCGACCGGCGGACGAAGAAGCGCAATTTCCGCGCGCTGTGGATCCAGCGGATCAATGCCGCCACCCGCGAGCACGGCCTGACCTACGGTCGGTTCATCGACGGGCTCAACAAGGCCGGCATCGAGATCGACCGCAAGGTGCTGTCGGACCTCGCCATCCATGATCCGGCCGGCTTCAAGGCGCTCGTCGATCAGGCACGCAGCGCCGCCGGCGTCGCCGCCTGACGGGGACATGGCCGGGTAGTCGCGGGCAAGCCCCCGGTGGGGATTGTCCGCACGCCGGCCGATGTGCCTGATCGCCGGCACGGGGCGCGGCGGGCGGCTTCAAGCCCGTCCCCTGCTGCCGGATGACTGAGCCGCGCGTCGCCCGAAGGCCGGTCCGCCTCGGGTCGGCGCGGCACCATCGGGCCGGCCCGCCAGGGGACGGCTGCCAGCCCCGAGCTGCTCGCCCGGCGCGCAAGTCCGCGTGCCGGTTGCTGGCTGCAACCGGGCCCTGCCGTGGAACCGGTCCCATGGACAAGACCACATCCGCCTCCTCCGCCGATCTCGCCACGCTCGAAGCCGATCTCTCGCGCGAGATCGATGCCGCCGGCGACCTCAAGGCGCTGGAAGAGGCGCGCATCGCCGCGCTCGGCAAGAAGGGCGCGATCCCCTCGCTGATGAGCGAGCTCGGACGGATGGCACCGGAGGCGCGCAAGGCATTCGGCCAGAGCGTCAACGGCCTGCGAGATCGCCTGAGCGCGCGGCTCGAGGCGCGCCGGACGGCGCTGGGGGAAGCCGCGCTCGCCGAGCGGCTGAAGGCCGAGCGCGAGGACGTGACGCTACCTGTGCGCCCGGGCCCGCTCGCGGAGGGCCGCATCCATCCGGTGTCGCAGGTGTGGGACGAGATCTGCGAGATCTTCGGCGATATGGGCTTCTCGATCGCGGAGGGCCCCGATATCGAGACCGACGATCTCAACTTCACCAAGCTCAACATTCCCGAGGAGCATCCGGCGCGCCAGGAGCACGACACCTTCTATCTGCGCCGTCCGGAAGGGTCGAACGAAGCACCGCTGGTCCTGCGCACGCATACGAGCCCGGTGCAGATCCGCACCATGATGGCCGAGAAGCCGCCGATCCGCATCATCGCGCCCGGCCGCGTCTATCGCTGCGACAGCGACCAGACGCACACGCCGATGTTCCACCAGATCGAGGGGCTGGTGATCGACGAAGCGACGCATATGGGCCATCTCAAATGGTGCCTCGAGGAGTTCTGCAAGGCGTTCTTCGAGGTCGACGAGGTGCGGATGCGGTTCCGTGCCTCGCATTTTCCCTTCACCGAGCCCTCGATGGAGGTCGATGTCGGGGCGGAGGCGATCGGCAAGCCGGGGCGGTGGCTCGAGATCCTCGGCTGCGGCATGGTGCACCCGAACGTCATCCGCAATTGCGGGCTCGATCCCGAGCGCTACCAGGGTTTCGCCTTCGGCATGGGCCTCGATCGCATCGCCATGCTGAAATACGGCATCCCGGATCTCAGGGCGATGTTCGCGGCCGATCTCAGATGGCTGAGGCATTACGGCTTCGTGCCGCTCGACGTGCCGACGCTGGCGGGCGGGCTTTCGAGTTAGGAGCGGGCGGGTCGGCTGCGGGCGGATCACGGGCCGGCCGTGCCGGCGCCCCACGACCCTCGTTCGGGATGCGGGATCCATGACCGATCAGGCGCAGTTCGGCTGGCCGATCTGGTTCGCCATCGCCAACACGGTCGCGATGGTGATCGCCTCGGTGTTCGTCTTCTTCTTCCACGAGCGCAAGCACGAGGACATCGAGAGCTGGATCGACTTCTCCTTCTCGCTCGACATGCTGAAGCGGGTGGTCGGCTACTACCGCACCATGGCGGCACTGATGGGACTCGTCTTCGTCGTGTTCGTCATCTCGATGTTCGCGCTGCAGAAGGGCGCCGGGCTGACGCTCTTTGCCGAGGGCGAGGCCTCCATGCTCGGCATGGCCTTCTTTGCGCTCGACCTGGTGCTGCGGGGCGCGTTCTTCGACTGGATGGAGCATTTCGACTGGTCGATCTCGCCGCTGACGATGAACCGGGAGCTGTTCTGGTTCGTCATCTATGCCTTCGTGTTCCGCATGTTCTTCGCGCTGACGCTGCTCAAGATCCTCATCTCGTTCGCGTGGATCTGGCGCAAGATCCAGCTCGCCAAGCGTGAGGTGCTGATGGGAACGGCGACCGCCTATCGTCCGCGCAGCGTGGGCGAGGGCAGCGGAGCGGCAGGGAGCTAGACGCCGATGCGCAAGGAATGGGCGCGCTCGCGCCGGCTGGTCGTGAAGATCGGCTCGGCCCTGCTCGTTGAGCGCGCGAGCGGGCGGATCAAGGGCACCTGGCTTTCCTCGCTCGCCGACGATGTCGCCGATCTCGTCGCCGAGGGCCGCGAGGTGATCCTCGTCTCCTCGGGGGCGATCGCGCTCGGGCGGCGGCTGCTCGGGCTTCAGCCGGGCGCCCTGAAGCTCGAGGAGAGCCAGGCGGCGGCGGCGGTTGGGCAGATCTCGCTGGCGCAGGCCTATCAGAGCCTGTTTCGCGAGCGCGGGCTGAACGCGGCGCAACTCCTGCTGACGCTCGGCGACACCGAGGAGCGGCGGCGCTACCTGAACGCCCGCCAGACCATCGACACGCTGATCCGGCTGAAGGCGGTGCCGGTCGTCAACGAGAACGACACGGTGGCGACCAGCGAGATCCGCTATGGCGACAACGACCGGCTCGCCGCGCGTGTCGCATCGATGGCGAGCGCCAACTGCCTCGTCCTGCTTTCGGATATCGATGGTCTCTATACGGCGCCGCCGCAGATCGACCCCGATGCCCGCTTCGTGCCGGAGGTCGGCGAGATCACGCCCGAGATCGAGGCGATGGCGGGTGACGCGGGCACCGAGCTGTCGCGCGGCGGCATGGTGACGAAGATTGCCGCCGCCCGCATCGCGACCGGGGCGGGCGCGCATATGGTGATCGCGTCGGGCAAGGTGCTGCATCCGCTGAAGGCCATCGCCGCGGGGGGGCGGGCCACCTGGTTCATCGCCAAGTCCGACCCGCTGGCGGCGCGCAAGCGCTGGATCGCCGGCACGCTGGAGCCGCGTGGCGTGCTCGTCATCGACCAGGGCGCAGAGGGCGCGCTGAAGGGCGGGCGGAGCCTCTTGCCGGCCGGCGTCAAGCGCATCGAAGGGCAGTTCGACCGCGGGGACGCGGTGATGATCCGTGGCGAGGACGGACGCGAGCTCGGCCGCGGCATCTCGGCCTACGGGCAGGCTGACGCGGTCCGGATCATCGGCCGCAAGAGCCAGGAGATCGCCGCCATCCTCGGCTATGAAGGACGCGCCGAGATCGTCCATCGCGACGACCTGGCGCTGACGCGGAACTGAGGCCCGACGCCCGTGCTTTGCGCGGTCGCGCTCGACGACTATGAAACCCGCCACGGCACCCCGGCCGGCTGCGCGCCGGCCATCGCGAAGAAGAGGAAGATCATGCGGCTGAAGGACAAGGTGGCGCTCGTCACGGGCGGGGGACGGGGCATCGGCTTTGCCTGTGCGGAGCGGCTGGCGGCCGAGGGCGCGCGGGTGATGATCGCCGATATCAGCAACGAGCCGGGCGCTGCCGCCGCCAAGGGGATCGGCCAGCGCTTCGTCAGGGCCGATGTCGGTCTGAAGAGCGAGGTCGAGCGCATGGTCGCCGAGACGCTCGCCGCCTATGGCCGCATCGACATCCTGGTCGCCAATGCCGGCATCGTGCGCAATGCCGACTTCCTCGAGGTGACGGAGGAGGACTACGACCTCGTCCTGCGCACCAACCTCAAATCCGCCTTCCTGTGTGGTCAGGCGGTCGGCCGGCAGATGGTCAAGCAGGGCGGCGGCGGCGCCATCGTCAACATGTCGTCGGTCAATGACGAGCTGGCGATCCCGACGATCGCACCCTATGTGATCTCCAAGGGTGGCGTCAGGCAGCTCACGCGCGTCATGGCGCTGTCGCTGGCACCGCACGGCATCCGGGTGAACGCGGTCGGGCCGGGGACGATCCTGACCGAGCTGTCGCGCGGGGCGGTGATGAGCGACGATGCGGCGCGGCGGCGCATCATGTCGCGGACGCCGATCGGGCGGTGCGGCGAGCCGTCCGAGGTCGCATCGGTCGTCGCCTTCCTCGCCAGCGAGGATGCCTCCTATGTGACGGGGCAGGTGATCTATCCGGACGGCGGCAGGCTGGCGCTCAACTATACGGTGCCGGTCGCAGAATAGGGACGGTCGAGCGGCAACGGGGCGCGTGGGGCACATGGGGCGCGTGGGGCACATGGGGCACATGGGCGGCGCTTGGGACGGAGACGCGCCATCGGCGGGCTTTGGCCGATGTGGCGGGCGCGGTGCTGCCGGGATCGGGGCGCGTGTGCCCTCATCCTGCCCGGGCCGTCATGCTATGAGCATGCTCGCGTTCGGGAGCCTGCTCGATTTCGAAGGGATCGGGCGATCGGGTCGAGCCGGCTCCATTCACTCGTTTCAGGTCCTGATCGATGCCATCGATGCGCGCGTCTCAGGCGGCGCTTCTACCGGTCAGGCTTCAGCAAGGGCTGGGCTCCCATGACACCGTTCATCATCGCGGCCTATGGCATCCTCTCGATCGCAGCGGCGATCGCGGCGCTCGTCGAGGCGCCACGGCGGTTGCGCAACGGTCAGGCCTGGGCATTCTGGAGCTTTCTGTTCCCGCCGGTGGTCGGCCTGCTCTGGCTGCTGCCGGCGCGCACCGCGCCACCCCGTCCCGCCCGCGCGGAGGACGACACCGAGCGCGACATCTTCGGCGAGATCTGATCCGGAAAGTTCCGAAGTGGCCGCTCGATCCGCGACCACGACAGCGGCCGTCGACAGTCGGCTCCGGCGGGCGCGCCATGCGGCCATGGCGCGCAGTACGGCCGGGCGGCCGGCGATTGTCGTCGCCGGCGCGCATTGGTCGGGGCAGCGTGATTCGAACACGCGACCCCCTGCTCCCAAAGCAGGTGCTCTACCAGGCTGAGCTATACCCCGGATCGCGAGGGAATCTCTGGCGCGGGCGCCCGCAGCAGTCAAGGGCGAAGCGGCGTGGGGTGCGAAGAAGGGGAGCTCGGCGTAACGTGGCACAGCTTGGTGCGAAGGAGGGGGAGTCCGGCACAAAGAAGCGTGTCTTGGTGCGAAGTCGGGGGCGGGGCAAAGAAGCACGGCTCTGAGCGAAGACGTGCGGCCCGGGGCGATTGACTGTGACCGGCATGTCCAACCGGCGCGAGCCTCATACCGCCTCGCGAAACCTCTGACTTTCGCGAGGTGGTATGCGCGCGCGGGGTTGGTGGGGCGGCCGCGCGCAAACAAAGAACATACCGGCGCGCATCCAACTCGATCACGAGTCGAAACCCATGCGGGGCGGTATCAGTCGACCGGCGCGAGCCCTTGGAGCGGGTTCAGACCAGCCGGAAACATTTGCCCGCTCCAGGTTTTGATTTTGAACGCGTTCTATCGGCGAGCCGGTTTCCGTGTTCGCACTGAACGTGCTCTGGTGGTTCGATTCCGTGGAGCTCCTGAATTTGACACTCGAGAACGCACTTGGCAGCAACCGGGCCTCAAGTGTCAGATTCGCGCCACTAGTTGGCGCCGAGCCTCGCCTCGGGCGGCAGCTCGACCGTGTCGCCGGGCTTCAGGCCGAGCCGCTCGGCGGTGCCGGCATTCAGCTCCAGTACCGCGGTGACGGGGCCCTCGGAGGCGATGATCCGCTCGGAGAAGGGCTCGGCATCGCTGGCAATGCGGTGAACACGCTGGTCGGCACCAATGAACACCATGT
This sequence comes from Hyphomicrobiaceae bacterium, assembly GCA_041397765.1. GTDB lineage: Bacteria > Pseudomonadota > Alphaproteobacteria > Rhizobiales > Hyphomicrobiaceae > JAWKWA01. The sequence goes on from JAWKWA010000007.1 coordinate 117,924, forward strand.
CGAGTGGAATATAGGTGTTGCGCATCCACATATGGATCTCCTGCGGCCCGTCATAGACGAACAGCATGCCGGCATCGGCCGCAAGCTCGGTGCGGTACATCAGGCCGAGCGCGCGCTCCTTGTCATTGGCGGCGATCTCGGCGGCGATCGGCGTCTGCCGGCCGTCCGAATCGAGGATGACGGTGCCGCGTCGCATGCCGTCTCCGTGAGCGAGAGGCGAAAGAAGCTGCAGGAGGAAGAGGGCCAGCAACGCAACAAGGGCCGCTTGCGCGACCCTTGCCGTCTCGAACGGGTGGCAGGCGAGGGATGACGTACCCACCGCCTGCAATGCCCTCACCCGATCCGTGCTATTGGGGCAGCCGCGGCGCAGTGCCCTCGGGCCGGATCTCGGCCGCCATGAGACCATTGGGTCCTCTGCCGTAGCGCACGATCACGAACTGGCCGGGGCGCAGCTCGGTGAAGCCGAACCGGCGCAGCGTCTCCATGTGGACGAAAATGTCGGGCGTGCCCTCGCCGCGTGTCAAGAAGCCGAAACCGCGCAGCCGGTTGAACCACTTCACCATGGCACGCTCGGGATCGCTCTCGGGCTCGACATGGGTGTGGGTGCGCTGCGGGATCTCCGAGGGATGAACGGCCGTCGACTCGTCCATCTCGACGATGCGGAAGGCCTGCAGGCCCTTCGGCCGCTTCAGAACCTGGGCGACGACGCTCGCGCCCTCATAGGCCGTCTGGAAGCCACCGGCCCTCAGGCAGGTAACATGCAGGAGGATGTCATCGCCCCCTGATCCGGAATGATGAAGCCGTACCCTTTGGAGGCATCGAACCATTTGATGCGACCGCTCACCTCGATGACGTCGACCGGAATGCTTTTCCAGTATTATTTTCCCGATCGACCTTGGTGTGGTCAGACAAATCAGGCGTCAACTTCGCCATGCCCCAGTCTCCCGCAACTTGTTGCTGAACTGTCTCCTGAATGAGCAGCGGCCTTATTGCCCTCGGCCACTGCAACGCCACTCAGGCGACGCGACGGAACATACCATCGGCAGGGCGGTGGTGAAGCGGTTTCTTGCGGGACGGCCGGTCGCAGGGGATGTCGCAGCTCGCGAATGGTGCACTGCAGTAACTTCTAACATATTGTAAAATATTGGTTAATTCGTGTTTCCTGCGTTTGGGATAAGGTGTTGACGAGGGGCGGTCGAGGCGTGTCCAGAGGCAGCCCGAGGGGCGCTCGGGACGACTTTGGGCCCGTTCGCCGCCGCTCCGGGGCAGATCACCCGGCCATCGCCAGGCGCCCAGGATCAGGCGATTGCCGGGCGGCGTGACGCGACCCGGCCGGCCGGTGGAAGGCGGACCGCGGCCGGCCGGGCCGGGCCTCGCGCGCCGATCGATGCGTCCCGGGGGCGAGCTGCGGGACGGGGAGAGGGAGAACGTCGCCCCCCGCATCCGGGGGATCGAGGGATGCCCTTCCTCGCTCAGGACATGGCTGCGGCGAGGCGCCGGCGTTTGCCGGGGGCGGGGCCGGCTGCTAACGGATGGGCTGAGACCGGCCCGGCAGTCTCATACGGGGGCCGCCCGTCGATCGGGACGGCGCTTGGCACTGCCGTCCGGCAGTCCGTGGCCGGGCCCGGCCAGAGCGAAATTCAGGAGCTTCCCCATGCGTTTCCTGCACACCATGGTTCGTGTCCGTGACGTCGAGAAGTCGCTCGCCTTCTATTGCGGCGCGCTCGGCATGACGGAGGTTCGCCGCAACGACTATCCGGCCGGACGCTTCACGCTGATCTTCCTTGCCGCGCCGGGCGATCAGCCGCGGGCCGGCGAGACGAGCGCGCCGCTCGTCGAGCTCACCTACAACTGGGACGACGAGGTCTATGGCGAGGGGCGCAATTTCGGCCATCTCGCCTTCGAGGTCGACGACATCTATGGCGCCTGCGAACGCCTGCAGAAGGCGGGCGTCACCATCAACCGGCCGCCGCGTGACGGGCGGATGGCCTTCGTGCGCTCGCCCGACAATGTCTCGGTGGAGCTCCTGCAGAAGGGCGAGGCGAAGGCGCCGGCCGAGCCCTGGACGTCGATGCCGAACACCGGCAAGTGGTGAGGGCGGGGAGACATGGTTTGGGGGCGCCGATCTGTGGCCTGATCGGCATGGCGCACGGGCGTGATGGCCGAGCGCTGGCAAGCGGCAAGATCCCGGACAGCCGCTGGCGCGGCGGCCGGGACACCGGGTGAGGGGAGGTCACCGGGTGTGAGGAGATCAGATGCGTGGCTCCCGGGCACGCTTGCCACTCAAGCGATCGGGCTCATAGTTGGAGGGGCTGATCGACCCTATCGGCCGGCCCGGTCGGCGCCGGCCGCGAGCGATCAGGCGCCGGGGAATCCAATTCGATGAGTGACCGAAAGACCCAGGGTCTCACGACCGCCGTGGCGCTCGCCGCGCTCGGCGCGGTGGTGATCTGGGGGGCGTCACCGGTTGCGACCAAGATCGCGGTCGAGGGGCTGCCGGCGATCGTCGTCGCGGCCTTGCGCACGGTGCTCGGCGGGCTTCTGGCGCTGCCGGTCGCGCTCCTGTTGCGGACACCGCTGCCGCGCGGGCGCGCCGAGACGTCCCTGCTCGGCCTCTCGGCCTTCTCGGGGTTCGTCGCCTTTCCGCTGCTCTACTCGATCGGCATCGGCCTCACCTCGGCCAACCACGCCTCGCTCATCCTCGCGGTGCTGCCGGTCTATACGGGCGCCATCGCCATGGCGATCGAGCGGCGTTGGCCGAAGGCACTGTGGTGGGCGGGCTGTCTCGTCGCGCTCGGCGGCGAAGCGCTGCTCATCTCCTCCCGTGCCGGGGCGACATCGGACGGGTCGAGCCTTCAGGGCGACGCCATCGTGCTCGGCTCGGCCGTTTTCGCTTCGGCGGGCTATGTGGCGGGCGGGCGACTGAAGCAGATCGGCTATCCCTCGACCGGGGCGACCTTCTGGGGGGCAGCGGCCATGGCGCTTCTCGTCGCGCCGGCACTTCCCTTCATCGCGGCCGGCATCGACTGGACGGCTCTGCCGGTCGAGGGGGTCCTCAGCGTCGGCTATCTCGCCGTTGCGGTCACCATCGGCGGCTACATCCTGTGGTACTGGGCGCTCGGGCAGGGCGGTATCGCGCGCATCGGCCTCTTCCAGTTCCTGCAGCCGGTGTCGGGGGTTGCGCTCGCCGCGCTGTTCCTCGGCGAGCCGATGAGTGCACGCATGCTGGTTTCGGCGGCCCTGATCCTCGGCGGTGTCTACCTCGCCTCGCGATAGGACTGCGGGCGCGAGCCGTTGACATCGCGGGGCCATCCGGCGCTCAGTCTCGCCGACCCGACCGGCAAGGGAGCCTGACGCCCATGATCCCGTTCACCCTCTATCTCGCCTATGTCGCCGCCTGCGCCGCGATCGTCATCGTGCCGGGACCGACCGTCACCGTCATCATCGCCAACAGCCTGAAGCACGGGGCGCGGGCCGGGCTCCTCAACGTGGCGGGAACGCAGGCCGGGCTCGCCATCATGCTCGGCATCCTCGCGGCCGGCCTCTCCACCCTCGTCGCCCATGCCGGCGTCGTCTTCGACTGGATGCGGCTGCTGGGCGCTGCCTACCTCGTCTGGCTCGGCATCAAGCTGTGGCGGGCCGACGGCTCGATCGCGGAGGGCAGCACGCGGACGCGGCCAGGAGGCTCGTTCTTCTGGCAGGGCTTCCTCGTCATCCTGTCGAACCCAAAGGCCCTCCTCTTCTTCGGCGCCTTCATCCCCCAGTTCGTCGATCCCGCGCGCGGCAGTGCACTTCTGCAGACGGTGCTGCTCGGCCTCACCTTCATGGTGGTGGCGACGCTGCTCGACGGCGCCTATGCGCTGGTGGCAGGGCGGGCCGGCGGCTGGCTGACGCGCGGCAATGTCCGCCTCGTCGAGCGAATTTCGGGCTCGTTCCTGATCGGTGGCGGCATCTGGCTGGCGCTGGCGCGGCGGTAGGGCCTGGCGGTCCGGGCATGCCGGCCCGACCGGAGCGCGACGGACCCTGTGGCCACCCAGTCGCACGCGCGGCGCTCTCCCCCGTATGCTGATCATCGGCTTGGCTGGCCTCTCTTTGCCCGACAGCCGACAGACATGGCGGCCGATCGGGGAGGGAAGCCGATGACGTATACGGCGATGGATCTCGACCGGTTCTGGAGCCTCGTCGGGGCGAGCCTTGCCGCCGATGATGGCGAGTATGGCCAGCTCGAGGCGCTGCAGAGCGCGCTCCGGGAGCTATCGCTCGAGGAGATCGTCGGCTTCGAGATGACGTTCCGCCGGCTGCTGAACGAGGCCTACACATGGGATCTGTGGGGCGCGGCCTATGTGGCGAACGGCGGCTGCTCGGACGACGGCTTCGAATATTTCCGGCGCTGGCTGATCTCGCGGGGGCGGGCCGTCTACGAGGCCGCCTTGGCCGATCCCGACAGCCTCGGCGCGATGGATCCGGGCGTGGGGCCGGACGGCATATGGGAAAATGAGGAGATCTACGACGCCGCCGGCAACGTCTATGCCGAAAAAGGCGGAGCGGGCGAGGTCGCCGAGCATGCCGACATCGAGGCCGGGCTCGATGGCCTGGAGCCTGACGGGACGCCATTCGAGGAGGAGGGGGACGACCTGGAGAAGCGCTTTCCGAAGCTATGGAAGCGGTTCGGGGACGCGCCGCTCGGATAGCGGAGTTGGCCCACCGGGCCGCCGGTCGATGGCCGGCCCCGAGCGGCCGGTCGCCATCCTCTTTGACGCGGCGAGCCGGGACGGCTATCAGGTCGGCCATGACGCGCACCGCCTTCTATCCCGGCAGCTTTGATCCCCCGACGCTCGGCCATACCGACGTGATCGCGCACGCGCTCGCACTCTTTGACCGGCTGGTGATCGGCATCGGCATCCATCCGGGCAAGACGCCGCTCTTTGCGGCCGCCGAGCGCATCGCCCTGGTCGAAGCGGAGGCGGCCCCGCTCGCGCGACGGCTCGGAGGCGAAGTCGCCGTCGTCACCTTCGATGGTCTCGCGGTCGAGGCGGCGAAGGCCCATGGCGCGACATCGATGATCCGCGGCATCCGCGACGGCACCGATCTCGACTACGAGATGCAACTTTCCGGCATGAATGGCGCCATGGCACCGGGACTCGTCACCGTGTTCGTGCCGTCGAGCCCCGCGGTCCGCCACATCACGGCCACCCTCGTGCGGCAGATCGCCGGCATGGGCGGGGACGTCGGTCATTTCGTCTCGCCCGCCGTGGCGAATGCGCTCAAGGCGCGCTTCGCCGCCCGGAGCTGAACCGCCTTTCCCCATCATCGACCGAGGATCCGATGCCGATGCGTCTACTTGCGAGCCTTGCCCTCTTGCTGGTCGCCCTCGCGCTTCCCGCCCGGGCCGCCGATCCCGCCAACACGGTCATCATGACTCTGAAGACCGGGACGGTCGAGATCGAGCTCTATCCCGCGGTCGCGCCGGAACATGTCGCGCGCATCAAGCAGCTCGTCGGCGAGCACTTCTACGACGGCGTCAAGTTCCACCGGGTCATCGAGGGCTTCATGGCGCAGACGGGCGATCCGACCGGAACGGGCCGCGGCGGCTCGTCCTATCCCGACCTGCCGGCGGAGTTCTCCGACACCCCGTTTCAGCGCGGCACGCTCGGCATGGCGCGCACGGCGAATCCCAACAGCGCCAACAGCCAGTTCTTCATCTGCTTCACCGACGACAGCTGCGCGCATCTGGCCGGTCAGTACACCGTGTTCGGCCGGGTCGTCTCCGGCATGGAGGCGATCGACCAGGTGAAGCGCGGCTCCGGCCAGGGCGGCATGGTTCAGAACCCCGACCAGATCATCACCATGCGCATGGCCGGCGAGCAGTAGGGCTCACCCGCCGACATCGACCCCCGACAGGACAAGAGAGAGGACAAAGCAGGGATGGCCGACATCAAGGACCCCGAGAACACGCTCGTCATGGAGATCACGCATGGCCGCGTGGTGATCGCGCTGAGGCCCGACCTCGCGCCCGGCCATGTCGCGCGCATCAAGGAGCTGGCCCGGCAGGGTTTCTATGACGGGATCGTGTTCCACCGGGTGATCGAGGGCTTCATGGCCCAGACCGGCGATCCGACCGGCACCGGCATGGGCGGATCGGGCAAGAAGCTGAAGGCGGAGTTCTCCGCCGAGCCCCATGTCCGCGGCACCGCCTCGATGGCCCGTGCGCAGAGCCCCGACAGCGCCGACAGCCAGTTCTTCATCTGCTTCGGCGACGCCCGCTTCCTCGACAAGCAGTATACGGTCTGGGGCCAGGTGATCGAGGGCATGGACGCGGTCGACAAGATCAAGCGCGGCGAGCCGGTCAACAATCCCGACAAAATCGTCTCGATGAAGGTCGCAGCCGACCTTTCTTGACCGCTCGCGGAAGCCGCCGGCGGGGTGGCCTTCCGGCCGGCATGCCTCGGGCGATCGTCACCAGTCCTCGAGGTGGTCGGCGACATCGGGCCGGCGGGCGGGTTTCGGCTCGCCTGCCGGTGTGCCCATCGAGACGAAGCCGGCGAGCCGCTCGTCGGCAGACAGGCCGAGCGCCTGCCGGAGCGCCGTGGTGGCGCAGCGCCGGCCGCTGAGGATCGCGCCGCCGAAGCCGGCGGCATGGATGGCGAGCAGCAGGTTCTGCAGGGCGGCGCCGGCACCGATCAACTGCTCCTCGGGCGGCACCGCCGGATGATCGGCGCGAATGCGGACGATCATCGCGAGAAGGGCGGGGCTGTCGCCGGCCTTGGCACGGGCGGCGGCGATCGCCTCGGCATCCACGTCCGGGTCGATTTCGCGGGCGGCCGCCGCAAGGGCCTCGGCGAGGGCACTGCGGCGCTCCGGACCGATCAGCAGAAAACGCACCGGCGTCAGCCGGCCATGGTCGGGCGCGGCGAGCGCCGCCTCGACGAATCGCCTGATTTCGTTCGCGGACGGCGCCGGCATGGCGAGGAGACGCGGTTTCACGCTGCGGCGGCCCTGCGCCAGCTCCAGAAAGGCCTCGAGCCCCGGCGGTTCCGTGCTCGTCCCTTCGCCGCGATCGCCCGGCATGGCGTGGCTCCTCGTCGTCGGTGGCTGGGGTCGCCTCGGGTTCGGCCCTCGAAAGGCCGCGACATCGCCAGCGAAAGGCAGTGGGCTCAGTCCGCCCCGCCATTGCAACCGGACGCCGGCTCGCGTCAACTCCGTCATGGCCGCTCGAATCCCGGAAGGGCCGGCCGAGGCAAGCGCGGAGAGAGCCCATGAATGGCGATGAGGCCCTGATCGCGGCGGCGCTCGCCGCCATGACCCGTGCCTATGCGCCCTATTCGCGGTTCCAGGTCGGGGCGGCGGCGATGGACGAGACCGGGGCGATCCATGCCGGCTGCAATGTCGAGAACGCGGCCTATCCGGAGGGCATCTGCGCGGAGACCGCCGCGCTCGCGGCCATGGTGCTGGCGGGCGCGCGACAAGTCCGCCGTGTCGCGATCGCGGCCGGCTCGGCCGGGCCGGTGATGCCCTGCGGTGGCTGCCGGCAGCGGCTGATGGAACTCGGCGGGCCGGATCTCGAGGTGATCTCGCTCGGGGGCGCAGGAGAAGTCCGGGGCCGCCACAGGCTCGGCGACCTGCTGCCGCACGCCTTCGGAGCGGCCGGAGTGCCATCCGGCGCTGCGAGCCCAGCCGATCCCGTGGGGCCGGTCGGGGCGGCGGCCCGGCGGCGGGCGCGAGGGGAACGGGGACGATGACGGGGACATCAGGTGGGGCGACATCGGGCGGCGTGACGGCGGCCGCGAAGCTGAAGGCGGCGATCGCGGGCAGCGTACCCGATACGGCACTCGTCCTCGGCTCGAGCCTCGGCTCGATCGCGGGGGCTCTCGAGACGGCGGTCCGCGTGCCCTTCGCCGAGCTGGCGGGCTTTCCAAGGCCCGGCGTCTCTGGTCACGAGGGGGCGGTACTGGCGGGGCGGCTCGCCGGCCATCCGCTCCTCGTCGTCGCCGGCCGGGTGCACGCTTACGAGAGCGGCGATGCGGCGGCGATGCGACCGGTGATCGAGGCGCTGGCGAAGCTCGGCGTCCGCCGTCTGCTCCTCACCAATGCAGCCGGGTCGCTGCGTCCCTCGGTGCCGCCCGGCCGGCTGATGCTGGTCACCGACCACATCAACCTCTCCGGCCTCAACCCGCTGATCGGCGAGAGCGGCGATCAGCGCTTCGTCTCGATGACGGGCGCCTATGACGGGGCAATCGCGGCGGGGTTGCGGGAGGCGGCGGCGGCAGAGGGCATCGAACTTGCCGAGGGAATCTATGCGTGGTTCCTCGGCCCTTCCTTCGAGACGCCGGCCGAGATCCGTATGGCGGCGGTGCTCGGGGCGGACGCGGTCGGCATGTCGACGGTGCCGGAGGTGATCCTCGCACGACGTTTCGGCCTCGAGGTCGGCGCCATCTCGGTCATCACCAATCTGGGGGCCGGCATGGCCGGAACCTCGCCGAGCCACGAGGAGACCAAGGCGGTCGGCGGCGCGGCGGCGGCGGATCTCGGCCGGCTGATCGGCAGGTTCCTCGGACCGGAGCCGGCGAGGGGGCGGGCCAGGGCGGTACGGGGCCGGACCGGCAGTGCGGGCGAAGCGGCCAAGCGCGCCATCGGCCATCTGGATCTCACAGAGCTCGGCGACAAGGCCGACGAGGCGGCGATCGAGGATCTGTGCCGGCGGGCGCGGACACCCTACGGCCCGGTCGCGGCGATCTGCACCTGGAGCCGGTTCGTGCCGCTCGCCGGACGCCTCCTCGCAGGCACGGGCATCAAGGTCGCGACGGTCGCCAATTTTCCGGCCGGCACAGCGACGCCCGAGCGGGCGGCCGAGGATGTGCGGGCCGCCTTCGCGCTCGGCGCCGACGAGGTCGACGTGGTCTTCCCTTACGGGGCGCTGAAGGCCGGCGATGGGGCCGCGGGGGCGCGGCTCGTCGGGCTGTGCCGGCAGGCGGTGCCGCGCGGGAAGCGCCTCAAGGTGATCCTGGAGACCGGCGAACTCGGGACGGACGATCTCGTCCGGCAGGCGGCGCGCATCGCTCTCGATGGCGGCGCCCATTTCATCAAGACCTCGACCGGCAAGGTGCCGGTCAATGCGACGCCAGAGGCAGTCCGGATCATGCTCGAGCAGATCAAGGCACGGGGTGGCCGGGCCGGCATCAAGCCGTCGGGCGGCATCCGCACGGCCGCCGATGCGGCGCTCCATCTCGGGCTCGCCGACAGCATCATGGGGCCGCGCTGGGCGAAGGCCAATACGTTCCGGCTGGGGGCGAGCGGCGTGCTCGGCGATCTCCTGCGGGTGGCGGCGGGGGCGGCCGGGGCGGCGAACTCCGCCGGCCCGGGCTATTGAGGCGACGATGCGGCTCGCACGCGAGATCATCCGCGACAAGCGCGACGGCGCGACGCTGGCGTCCGCCGACATCGCCGGTCTCGTCTCGGGTCTCGTCGCGGGCTCGGTCAGCGAGGCGCAGGCGGCGGCCTTCGCCATGGCGGTCTGCCTCAAGGGCATGGACCGCGGGGAGACGGTGGCGCTGACGCTCGCGATGCGCGATTCCGGCCGGGTTCTCGCCTGGCCGGCCGGCGAGTTTCCGGGCCCCGTGCTCGACAAGCATTCGACAGGCGGCATCGGCGATCTCGTCTCGCTGGTGCTGGCGCCGATGCTGGCGGCCGCGGGGGCCTATGTACCGATGATCTCGGGGCGGGGCCTCGGCCATACCGGCGGCACGCTCGACAAGCTCGACGCCATTCCAGGCTATCGCTCGCGACCGGGGCTCGAGCGCTTCCGCCGCGTGGTGCGGACGGCCGGGTGCGCCATCATCGGTCAGACCGACGACCTGGCGCCAGCCGATCGGTTGCTCTACCGGATCCGCGATGTGACGGCGACGGTCGAGTCGGTGCCGCTGATCTGTGCCTCGATCCTCTCCAAGAAGCTGGCCGCCGGGCTCGGCGGTCTCGTGCTCGACGTCAAGGCGGGATCGGGCGCGTTCATGGCCGACGTGGCGGCGGCGCGGAAGCTCGCACGGGTGTTGAGCGAGGTGGCGAACGGCGCGGGGCTCCCGACCTCGGCCCTCGTCACCGATATGGACGAGCCGCTGGCGCCGGCCGCCGGCAATGCCGTCGAGGTGCTGGCGGCGGTCCGCTATCTGCGCGGCGAGGAGCGGCCGGAGCGGCTGCACGAGGTGGTGATGGCGCTCGGGGTGGAGCTGTTGCAACTGGGCGATCTCGCGGTCAAGTCCGGCGAGGCGAAGGCGAGGCTCGAGAAAGTCCTTGCGCGCGGGGAGGCAGCGGAGCGTTTCGCGCGCATGGTGAAGGGGCTCGGCGGTCCCGGCGACATCCTCGAGCGCGCCGGGGCGATCCTGCCGGCGGCGCCGGTGCGCATGGTGGTGCGCGCCCGGACGGCCGGCCGGGTGGCGAGCATCGATACGCGGGCGCTGGGGCTTGCCGTCATCGGACTCGGCGGCGGACGGCGGGTCGAGAGCGATGCGGTCGATCCCGCGGTCGGGCTCACCGATCTCGCCGGCATCGGCCGGCAGCTCGCCCGCAACGATCCGATCGCCGTCGTCCATGCCCGCGACCAGGCGAGCGGCGAGGCGGCGGCTCTGGCGGTCGCACTCGCCTATCGGACGGGCGGGATGGTCGTGGGGCGGCGTGAAGATGGCCGTGGTCCCGTGCTCGGGCGGATCGGAGGCAAGAAGCGATGACGGGCCGGGCCTTTCTCGTCGTCATGGATTCGCTCGGGATCGGCGAGGCGCCGGATGCGGCGCGCTTCGGCGACACGGGCGCCGACACGCTCGGCCACATCGCGGAGGCGGCCGCCGCGGGCCTCGCCGACCAGCCGGGCGGGCGGGCCGGGCCGCTCGACCTGCCGGTGCTGACGCGGCTCGGGCTTGGCCGGGCGGCGGAGGCTGCCTCCGGCCGGCATCCGGCCGGACTGGCGAAGATCGACAGCCCGGCCGCCGAATGGGGGCATGCGGTCGAGGTCTCGGCGGGCAAGGATACGCCCTCGGGACATTGGGAGATCGCCGGCGTGCCGGTGAGAGAGCCGTCAGGGCATTTCCCGGACCGCGAGCCCGCCTTTCCAGAGTGGCTGACCGATCGGCTGATCGCGGCGGCCGGACTTCCGGGTCTGCTCGGCAATCGGCACGCCTCGGGCACCGACATCCTGGTGCAGTTCGGCGAGGCGCATATCCGGACCGGCATGCCGATTGCCTACACTTCGGCGGATCTCTTGCGCTGCAGATCGCCGCACACGAGGAGCGGTTCGGGCTCGAGCGGCTCTTACCGGCTGTGCGAGACCGCGCGCGACCTGACGCGGCCGCCATCATCGGCCGTGGGGTGATCGCGCGGCCCTTCCTCGGCGAGACGGCGGCGACTTTCGTGCGCACCGCCCATCGCCGCGACTACGCGCTGACACCGCCGGCACCGACGCTCCTCGATGTCGAGCGCGCCGAACGCGCGGTGGTCTCGATCGGCAAGATCGGCGACATCTATGCGCATTCGGGCACCGGCCGCGAGATCAAGGCGGCGGGCCATGCGGCGATCGCGGAACGCTCGGCGAGGCCATCACGACGCTGGCGCAGGGCGGGCTCGCCATCGCCACAATTTCGTCGCGGATTTCGACATGGTCTACGGGCATCGCCGGGACGTTGCGGGCTATGCCGCGGCGCTGCAGGATTTCGACCGGCGGCTCGGGGCGCTCGCGGCGGCTCTGCAGGCCGGGAGACCTCATGGTGCTGACCGCCGACCACGGTTGCGGACCTCGACTCGCGGCACCGACCACACGCGCGCGAATGTGCGTGCCGGTGCTGGCCTTCGGGCCCGGCATCGCGGGGCGGGCGATCGGGCGACGGGCCAGCTTCCGCCGATGTCGGCCTAGCGCATCGCCCGACATTCGAAGCTGCCGCCGCTCGGGGCCGGCACCTCCTGGTGAGGCCGGATCGGCAGCAATTCCGCGACCGGCGCTCGTGGCCTCATGCCTTGACGAAGAGCTTCCCGCGGGGTGTTGCAGAGGCATTCGTAGCCGGTCTCGGTGATGAGGATCGGCTCGGAGATTTCGAGGCCTCCGTCGTCGAGCCAGAGCGCGGGCATGAAATGGATGGTCATGCCGGCGGCGAGCGGGTCTTACGTCGCCACGCCTGAGGCTGATCGTGCGTTCGCCCCAGTCGGGGGATAGGAGAGGCCGATCGCATAGCCGGTGCGGCTGTCCTTGGAGAAGCCGTGCTCTCGAGCCGCTCGAAGAAGGCGACCGCCATCTCTTCGCAGGTATTGCCCGGCCGGCCGCGAGCCCAGCGTCGATCGCATCGAGGACGGCCGCCTCGGCCTTGAGATATTTCTCCGGCGGCTTGCCGAGGAAGATGGTGCGCGACTGCGGGCAATTGTACCGGCGATAGCAGCCGGCGAGCTCGAAGAACGTGCCCTCGCCCTTGTTGAACGGCCGGTCGTCCCAGGTGAGGTGCGGCGCCGAGGCATCGACGCCCGAGGGCAGCATCGGCACGATGGCGGGATAGTCGCCCCAATGGCCGCCGACCCCCTTGATGGCGCTGCGGTAGATTTCGGCGACCACCTCGTTCTTCCTCATACCCGGTTCGACCAGCTCGACGACGCGGGCGTGCAGCGCCTCGACGATGGCGGCGGCGCGGCGCATGAACTCGATCTCGGTCGGCGATTTGACGAGCCGCTGCCAGTTCACGAGGCCGGTCTCGTCCTTGAAGGTGGCCTTCGGCAGATGGCGCCTCAGGCTCTCCATGGCGGCGGCGGAGAAATAGTAGTTGTCGAGCTCGACGCCGATGGTGCGCGCGCCCCAGCCCTTGTCGGCGACGAGGCCCGACAGATGGTCCATCGGGTGACGCTCGCGCGACTGCACGAAATGGTCCGGATAGCCGACGATGAGGCCGTGATCCATGTAGACGGTGCGCTTGGCGCCATTGGCGTCCATGCCGCGGCCCCACCAGATGGGATCGCCGTCGGGGCCGATGATGACCGCCTGGTGGACATAGAAGGACCAGCCGTCATAGCCGGTCAGCCAGGCCATGTTGGAGGGATCGGAGACGATCATCACCTCGATGCCGGCCTTCTGCATGGCGGCGCGAGTGCGCTTCAGGCGGTCGGCATATTCCGATCTCTCGAAGTGGAGTGTCACGCCCGACATGCTCGTTCCTCTCGCTGGCTCGTGGCAATTCCCGCCGGAGCGGCCGCGCGGCCGCGGCTTCCCTCGGCACCCTAACAGAGGGAACAGAGCATCGTCAGGCGCGTTGTCGGAAATCCTCCAATGAGCCGGCCGGGGAGGTGAGGAGACCATCACGGCGCGCCACGGGCGGCCGGCACGGGCGCAGCGCCGTCGAGGAGAGGTCGGATGTCGCACCGGCTCGTCGCCGCAGGCAGGCTTGATCAAGGTCAAGGCAAGGAGCCGTCGGGAGGACGAAGCGTGCGGCGTCGGCGGTGCCGGAATGTCACGGCTGTGGCATTGCAGCACGATAGGGCGGTGGCGGTGTTGCGAATCGTCGAGCCGTGCCGGTAGGGAATTTCGATCCTCTCTCCCAGATGCCGAAGCGGGCGCCAAGTAGCGTCGCCGGTCGTCAGGTGGAGGAGAGCTGGTCACGAGAGTCTTCGACATGCTGCAGCTCCTTGAACGCGACCAGTCGACCGGACCGGACGACGGTAGCCTCGTGCCCGGCTCCCTGTGGGCGGGCAGTGAAGGCGAGCGGCGGCGGCAGCGGCGGGTGGTGGGTCTTGGCGCCATCGGGCTCGCCGCGGTGCTGGTGCTTGCGGGCATCGCCTTCTCGAAGGCCGTGTCGGGGGTCAGCCTCGGGGCAGTGGAAGCGGCATTTCTCTCCATATCCTCCGGCCAGATCGCGCTCGCGCTCCTGCTGACCGCCTGCAGCTACATGGTGCTCAGCGGCTACGACGCCATCGCGCTCAGCCATCTGAGGCTGAGACTGCCCTTTCGGCGGATCGCACTCGGCGCTTTCACGGGCTATGCGGTCGCCAACAATCTCGGCTTTGCGCTCCTGACCGGCGGCTCGGTCCGCTACCGGCTCTATGCGGCCCACGGGGTGAGGGCCACCCACATAGCCCTCGTCTCGGCACTCGGTGCGCTGACCTTCGTGCTCGCGGCCACGGTGCTGCTCGGCAGCGCGATGTTCCTGTCGCCCGAGCGGATGGGTGTCGTCATGCATGTCTCGCCGACCCTGGCGGCGCTCGGTGGATTTGCGCTCATCAGCCTGATCGCGATCTATGCAACCTATGTGGGACTCGAGCGGCGGGCCGTCTCGGTCGGTGGCGAGACGCTGGCGCTGCCGGGCGCGCGCTCGACGCTCGCCCAGATTTCGGTCGGTCTTGCCGATCTGATGCTCGCCTCGGGAACACTCTATGTGTTGCTGCCGGTCGATCCGGGCATCGGCTTCTGGCCGTTCGCCTCGGCTTTCGCGGCCGCCATCGCCTTCGGTCTCGTCAGCAATGTGCCGGGCGGGCTCGGCGTGTTCGAGACGGTGCTGCTCGTCACGGTGCCGGGCATCCCGACCTCCGATCTCGTCGCCTGCCTGCTGCTCTACCGGGTGGTCTATTATCTGGTGCCGTTCGCGGTGGCGGCGGTCGTTCTGGTGCTGCTCGAGGCGAACCGGCTGCCGCTGTTGCGAGCGATGCCGGAGCGTGCCTTTCGGCTGGCGCGGTCGACCATGCGCAGCCTTCGGTCCGTCGCACAGCGCGGCGAGATGGCTGCCCGACCGCTGATGCGCGCGATTTTCAGGCGGCTCGGCAATGGGCTTGCCCGGCTGATCTGACAGGGCCCGGTCTCAACCGGCCATCGCGGTCGCTGCCCTCCCCTTCTCTGGTTTCTCTTCACGTCGCCGGCCTTACGGGCCCGTCAACGTGCAACGGCCTCCGCCAGGGTCGGGTGCGCGACATCGCCTGCCCGACCCGGCCACGGCTCTTTGCGGCCGAATGGCGAGACGGGCGGCCTCTCCGCCACCTGGGCCTCGATCTCGCGCAGGAGCTTTGCCCGGATGGCGTCGCGGAAGGCCTCGAAATCGGCGGCACGCATGACGAAGCTGCCGGGACCGGCGCGGACATTGGCGTCGTAATAGCGGTCGAGGTCGTGGACCTCGTTGGCGATGGCGAGGCCGTTGATGGTGACGCCGAGAGCGCGCGCCATGTAGCGGGCCTGCGGCAGCAGCACGGCATATTCCCGGACCGGCGTCTCGACGCCGTCGCCGGAGACATCGACGACGCGGCGGGTACCGGCGATGGCGTTGAACTCGATCATGCGGATCGCATAGGCGAGCGCCGAGCCGATGCCGGTGCCGCCCTCGACCCGGCGGGGATAGGTCTCGACGAGGTCGGCAAAGGCGTCGGCGGTCTCGGGTGTCGAGATGACGTGCCAGGGACTGTCGTCCTTGGGGGTGGTGGCGTCGGCCCAGACGACCAGCGCGACCGCGATGCGGGCGAGCGGTCCCGAGCGGATGGCCTGCTTGACGGCGGGATCGCGAAAGGCGTCGGCGATGCCGCGGAGCTGCAACTCGTATTCGGAAGGATCGACGCTGCCGGAGGCATCGACGGCGAGCACGAGCTCGAGATCGACCGGTTCGCCGGCGGCATTGCCGGCTGCCATGAGGGTGTCCGGCGGCCCCGTGACGGCGCGCGGCCGAGGCCCGGCCGCCCCAGCGGATGGCAGGGCCAGCATGACGAAGGCGGCGATCAGCAGGCAGACCGAGTGTCGCACGCCGAGGAGAGTGCACCGGCCAAGGCTGCGGGGCAATCGCCGGGCGCGTTTCAGGCCCGGTCACAATCTGTCGATGAACGGGCGGGGTTCAAGGCCGGCGACGGCGCTCGAGAACGACGAGCGACCAGTCGTGGTCGTCCTTGGGGCCGCGGGGCTGGGCGGTGCGCGACAGCTCGCGCCATTCCGCCGGATCGAGGTCGGGGAAGCGGGCGTCGCCCTCGGGGGTGGCCTCGATCTCGGTCAGGTAGATGCGCTCTGCAAGGGGCAGGGCCGCGGCATAGATCTCGGCGCCGCCGATCACCGCGACCTCGTCGGCTCCGCTCGCCTCGGCAGAGGCCCGGCCGCGTGTCAGAGCCTCGGCAAGCGAATGGGCGACCTCGACCCCCTCGACGGCGAAGCTCCGGTCGCGGGTGACGACGATGTTCTGCCGGCCATCGAGCGGGCGGCCGATCGAGACGAAGGTCTTGCGGCCCATGATCACCGGCTTGCCCATGGTGAGGCGGCGGAACGTCTTGAGATCGGAGGGAACTCGCCAGGGCAGCCCGCCCGCACGCCCGATCACGCCGTTCTGCGCGACGGCGACGACGATTGCGATCGCGACGGCTTTCGCATCCGTGCCGCCCTCGCCCATCACACCGCTACCTGAGCCTTGATGTGCGGATGGGGATCGTAACCATCGAAGACCACGTGCTCGTAGCGGTAGTCGAAGAGGCTCGGCACGCCCTCGGCGAGCTGCAGGCGGGGTAGCGGGCGGGGAGGCCGGGAGAGTTGCAGATCGGCCTGCTCGAGATGATTGAGGTAGAGATGGGCATCGCCGAGCGTGTGGACGAAATCTCCCGGTGAAAGACCCGTCTGAGCCGCGACCATGTGGGTCAGCAACGCATAGGAGGCGATGTTGAACGGCACGCCGAGGAAGATGTCGGCCGAGCGCTGGTAGAGCTGGCAGGAGAGCCGGCCGTCACCGACCCAGAACTGGAACAGGCAATGGCAGGGCGGCAGCGCCATGCTGTCGACCTCGGCCGGGTTCCAGGCTGTGACGATGTGGCGGCGGCTGTCGGGATTGCGCCGCAGCCCTTCGACGAGCTTGGCGATCTGGTCGATGTGCCCGCCGCCGGGCGTCGGCCAGGAGCGCCATTGGGCGCCGTAGACCGGGCCGAGATCGCCGTTCGCATCGGCCCATTCGTCCCAGATGGAGACGCCGTTCGCCTTCAGATAGGCGATGTTGGTGTCGCCCCTCAGGAACCAGATCAGCTCGTGCACGATCGAGGGCAGATGCAGCTTCTTGGTGGTGACGAGGGGGAAGCCCTCGGCGAGGTCGAAGCGCATCTGATGGCCGAACACGCTGAGCGTGCCGGTGCCGGTGCGATCGGACTTGCGGATGCCGGTGTCGCGGACGTGCCGCAGCAGGTCGAGATAGGCCTTCATGGCCGGTGAGCCTATCCCGATTCCGGCCGCTCGGCGATGCTCGGCGGTTCGGGGACCCCTCAGGCGGTCTGCGGCAGCATGGACAGCATGAAGAGCGCCATCACGCCGTTGTAGGCGCCGTGTCCGACGATGCCCGGCCAGATGCTGCCGGTGCGCACGAGGATGTAGGAGAGCACGAGGCCGAGCAGGAAGATCTGCAGCATGCCCTGGGCCGAATAGCTGTTGCCGGCATGGAGCGCCGTCCACAGGAGATCGGAGATGAGCGTCGCGCCGACGACGCCGATCGGCGATTTGGCGATCGAGGGGAACAGATAGCCGCGGAACAGGAGCTCCTCCGACAGCGGCGCGCCGACGACGAGGGCAAAGAGCGTGAAAGGCAGCAGCCCGCCCTGCATCATCGGCAGGAAGAATTTCACGTCCTCGGTCGAGTCGTGGGGGAAGAGCTGATCGATGCCGACGCCGATGCCGAGGCCGAGCACGACCATGAGGGCGATGGCGAGGAGGTAGTCGCGGACGCCATTGACGGGGGGCTCGAGCGACAGGGCGAGGCGCCGTTCGCTGCCGTTGAAGCCGGCGAACCAGGCGACGAGGCCGACGGTGACGAGCTGGGGGACGATGAGCAGGGCGACGAGATCGGCCACGTCCCAGCCGTCCGGATCCTTCAGCGTCGCGAACCTGCCGAGCTCGCCGAGGGCCGCGAGCTTGGCAGCGATGGCGGCGACGCCGACGATCACCGAGATCAGCATGATGATGACGGTGAGGGCGACGGCCGAGACCGGGCCGGTGCGGGTGCGCGGCCGAAAGGGGTAGCGGTCGAACCAGCCCCCGTCGCCGGGCGGCAGCTCGCCGGAGCCGACGGAGGCGATCCGCGGGACCGAGCCGGGGTGTGAGCCCTCCCCTCCAGGTCCTGCCGATCGTTCCGGGCCTGGCGATGACGGGTCGGTCGGGTCGGACACGCGTTCCTCCTTCGATCATTCCATCGAGCATACGGCGAGGGGCACCGGGGATCCCGGCCCTTCAGCCGGCTGCGGGCGAATCCCCGGCCCGCCGGAATGCAGTAGACGACAATCGCGACAGGCTGACCAGCGTCCGGGCGCGGCGCCACAATGTTGCCATGGTCCGCCGGAGGCGCTACGGTCACGCCGTCCGGGGAAAAATTCATGATGAATTCGGTGGCTAGCAGGCTGCCGGCGGCCCATGACCGCGGCCGCCCGCCTAGGCGGCCACCTGGACGCGAGTTGGAGGCGTATCATGTTGATGGAGCGTGCCGTCGTCGTCGACATGCCGGTCGCCGACCGGCGGGACCTGATGCGGCGGCTGGCCGTCATCGAGCGCGAGGCGGCGGTCGACCAGGCCTATCGCGAGGGGTTCGACAGTGCCGTCGATCTGGTGGCTGAGACCTCCGAGGCCGCCGGCGAGGAACTGGCGCGACGGGACCGGATGATCGGCGTGCTCGGACGCCAGCGGGCCGAGCGGTTCAATCTGGGGCTCGGATCGGCCTTGCTCGGCGCGACGGTGCTTTGCGGGCTCGTCTCGGTCGGACTGCTGCCGCTGGCGCTGGTGCAGATCGTGCTGCTCGCCGGCGGGCTCGTCGCGCTCGCCTTGGCGGGCTGGCGGACCGAGACGGACGGCGAGACCGCCGGGGGTATGCCGGCCCGGCGAGCCTGTCCCGATCTGACGGCGCCGCTCCGCCATCTGGAGACACGCCTCGCCGAGCGTCGGCGGCGGATCGAGGAGATCGCGCGACGGATCTGACGGCCGCGATCGCCGCTCGATCCGACGGGTCGGTCCGATGGGACCGCCAACCTTCGCGGGGACGCGCTCTGCCTGAACCTGCTCTTGGGGATGCGAGGCGAGCCGAGGGACTTGCAGCTTCGTCTCCCGATGGACCCGATCGCCGCGCTGCGTGCCATGCAGCAGAACCAGCCAGCCGGGAAAGGAACGGCCGCCGTGTCGAGGTATCGCCTTGTTCTCGCCATCGTGGCGATCGCCGTCACCGCGGCGTCCTTGCTGCCCGGGCTCGGCGGCCGCGCCGGGGAGCAGGCGGTCCCGGGTGTCGTGGTATCGCTCGGGGCCTATGTCGCAAGCGGGCAGGAGCGGCTCGCCGCGGCGGGCCATGGGGCGGCCGAGCAGATCGCCGGCTCGCTGCGGCTGCTGTCGGACAGTGTGATCGCGACGGTGTCGGCGGCCGGGCGGGCCGGATGGCAAGGCGTCGAGACGGCTTTCGAGACATGGCTGTCGGGCGAATGGGCGGGGCCGACGCGGTCGCGGCGGGCTGACGCGAGCGGGGGAACAGAGCCGGCCACCCGCACCGTGCTCGCCTCGGCAGCCGACACGGTTGCGCGCGAGATGGCGGTCGGGACGGCCGAGGCCCGCTCGTCGGCGGTCCCCTCCGGCGAGGGGGAGACCGGCGAGGAGATCACCTTCGTCGATACCCGCTCCGACCTGACGCCGGTGCCCGAGGCCACCGCCGAGGTGGTCCGGGCCGAACCGGAGGCGGATCTCGAGCCGGGCGATCTCGATGTCGAGCCGGTGCGCGGGACCGGTGCGGCGGCGGATGCGCGCTCGCTGGATGACGGGCGCGGCGAGACGGTCGCGGCCGAGGCCGGGGAGGCTGGATCGCCGCCCGTCCCTGTCGCGCGGGCGGTCATGCTGCAGGCGATCGGCGACGACGGGGAGGTGGCGCTCGCCAGCGATGACGGCGCGGATGGGGAAGCCGGGCCCGCCGCGCGATCGATCGAGGTGGCGAGTGCGGAGGAAACCGCGGGCGAAGCGGGCGATGCCGGCGTCGAGGAGGACGTGGTGCCCGGCGATCCCGACGAGGATGTGGCGAGCACGGCCGACGAGGATCGTGATTTGGAGGACGCCGGCCCGGTCGGGAACGAGGGCGCGGGGGAGGACGAGCAGGTCGGCGGCGTGAACGCGGAGGAGGACGAGGATGAGGATCGCGGCAATGCGTCCCTGACTGCTCCGACACGGCGGGCCGCGACGCCGGCACGCGTCGAGCGGGTGGAGCGAAAGGTGCGGCGGGCAGCCGTGCCGGCGAGCCGGGAGCGCACCACACGGGCGACCTCCAGCCGGCGGGCGCGAGCCGGACGGGCGAGAGGCTCGGTCGAGCGCGCCGAACTCGCCCGGCGTCAGGTGCGTGCGGCCCGTGCGAGCCGTGAGACGGCGAAGCGCCCGGCCGTACGCACGGCCAAATCTGCAAGGCCGGGCAAGCGGCGGCTCGCCAGCCCGATGCTGCGGACGCGACGGGTTTGCGGAGTGCTCGGTGGTTGCCGGAAGGTCTATGTGCTGCGCCGGCCGCGCAATGCCCGCGAATTGCGCGAGGCGCGGCGCATCCACCGCCGGCTACTGGCGCGCGGCTATCATCGGGTCGGCGGGCTCTGAGCGCCAGTCTACCCGTTCGAGCGGCCTTGCCGCCGGGATGCACCGGGATGCAGATGTCGACATGGGTCCGCGGGAGCATTCTCGGACGGGGCTGATGGAGGCGCGCCGCGACCCGTGGGGTCGGCGAGGGGCGATGCGTTGCGAGGTGGCCGGGCCGATCACCGGTCGGCGTGCGCCGGGCCGAGGTCGGCGGTCTTGGCACCGGCTTGCCCGAGGGACGCCAGCGTCTCGCCGCTCCGCCAGATGACGGCGATGGATTCCTCCACGCATTTCGGGCGATCGGCGAATAATCGCTCGCCGATCGGCCGGGCCGCGGCTCTCATCTCCTCGTGGCGGGTGGCGATGAGTTCGCCGATGCGCCGGCGGAACTCGGGCGCAAGGTCGACATCGTCGGATCTTTGCGCGAGGAAGTGCTCCAGCAGGCACAGGTCGCGATCGTCGCCGATCAGCTCCGAGAGCGTGGCGAGGCCCGAGGCGCGGGCCGCCGCGTGCTCGGGCCAGGCCCGCGCCAGCAGCAGCGTGTGGCGCCAATGGACCTGCACGGCCTTGCGCCAGTCGTGGAACGCCTCCTCGTCGCCGGCCGTCGCGAAGGCCGGACCCAGACCGCGCCGGGCCCGGCGATAGGCGTCGCGATAGCCGGCCGCGACGAGGGGCAGGCCGACGGGCTCGCGCAATCGGCGGCGCATTGCGCGCATGGCGAGGCCGATGCGCTGGGCAAGCGGCTCGGCGGCGGGCCGACCGGCGGTCGGCACGGCCATGTCGAGGCTGCCGATCAGGGCCTCGCGCAGCCTGGCGCCCTCGCCGGTGAAGGCATCGGTGCCGAAGCGCTGCTCGAGCCGCAGCAGGGCATCGAGCCGGGCCCGGTGATCGCGAGCCTCGGACAGTTCGCGCATGAGGTCGCGCCAGCGCGCCTCGTGGCGCCGCCAATCGGTGCCGAGGGCGGGGGCGAGCAGGCGTGTCAGCGCCCGCAGACGTTTCAGGCAACGGCGGCTCTGATGGATGGCGACGTTCGGGTCCGGGGAGGAAGCGAAGAGGGCAAGGATGCGGTCCGCCTGCTGACGCACAATGCGCCGCGCCCCCTTTTCGAAGGGCTCGCCGGGTTTGAAACGGTAGGCCATGGGCGCGGGACCGTCGGGAAGGGGCGTGAGAGGCGGTGAGCGCGAGCCTCGAAGCCGGGCGCGATCGTCCGATCGCGTGCAGCGGAACGGTGCTCCAGGCTTGTGCCGTTGCGCATCGAGGCCCGACGGTCAGGCTCGGCGCCCGCTCGCGCGGGGTGCCGCGGCGTCGGAGAATGCGCAAGGCGCCAGCGCTTGAAGCATACGCCCGCTCCGTGAAGGTTTTGCGACGGCGGACCCTCTGGGGTGCGGGATCGCGGGGGCGCGTGACGCCGCGAACGGCGAAGCTCGCCTACCTTGCCGGCAGCGAGGAGCGAGCCGAAGCTCCATCTGGCGCTCCAGGGGCGATGCCGTCGGCCAATCGAGCCGCGTCCGTCGCGGCGTGCCTGTGAGGGAGCCTGCTCCTGTCCTCTGGCTCTGAGGTTCCACTCCATCCGCAGTCCGCCATCCCTCCCGTTCCTCGCGGCCGTGGTCGGCCGGGCGCCGGCGCGGGGTCCCTTCAGAAACCGGCCGCCATGCCCTCGCGCCGTGGATCCGTGCCGCCTAGGAGGCCTCCGCCGTCGCGGAGGACGATGTTGAGGCCGCTCGTCATCTCGACCCGGCGGATGGCGGCCCCACGCGCCTGCGCGGCGACCGCGAGCAAATCGCCGGCTTCTCCGGTCTCGACCTCGAACGGGCCGTTCCGGCTGCCGAAATTGACGAGCGCGGCCGCCTCACCGGCATCGCAATGCCAATCGATCACGCAGACGATGGCCTTCAGCACATAGAGAATGATGCGGCTGCCACCGGGCGAGCCGGCCACCATGCGCAGCTCTCCCTCCGGGCCGAGCACGATGGTCGGCGCCATGGACGAGCGCGGCCGCTTGCCTCCCTCGACGCGATTGGCGACCGGCCGGCCGTCGCCATCGGCGGGCACGAAGGAGAAGTCCGTCAGCTCGTTGTTGAGGAGGAAACCGGCGACCATGATATGGGCGCCGAAGGCACTCTCGATCGTCGTCGTCATGGCGAGGGCATTGCCGTCGGCATCGACGATGGAGATCTGGCTGGTTCCCGAAGCCTCGATCGTGCGATCGATGCCGAAGAGCCGGCCTTGCTTCATCGGCGGCATTCCCGGCTCGGCC
Organism: Hyphomicrobiaceae bacterium; assembly: GCA_041397765.1. Taxonomy (GTDB): domain Bacteria; phylum Pseudomonadota; class Alphaproteobacteria; order Rhizobiales; family Hyphomicrobiaceae; genus JAWKWA01. The sequence goes on from JAWKWA010000007.1 coordinate 140,708, forward strand.
CGCGACATCGGGCGGGCCGGATCGATCAGGCTCCGCCGTGCCGCGATGTAGGCCGCGTCCATGAGGCCCTCGGGCAGCGGCACGAAGGCGGGATCGGCCATGTAGCGATCGCGGTCGGCATAGGCGAGCTTCTCGGCCTCGGCGAGAATGGCGACGCCTTGGGGATCGAGGGGCGCCTTTCCAAGATCGAACGGTTCGATGAGAGCGAGGACCTGGGCGATGGTCGGCCCGCCCGAGGACGGCGGACCCATGCCGCAGACGCGATGGCCGCGATAGCCGGTGCAGAAGGCCGGGCGCTCGAGGGCCTGGTAGGCGGCGAGATCCGCGCGAGTCATATCCGAAGGCGGATGTGCCGCGGCCAGGCGATCGATGATGGGGCCGGCAATCTCCTCGCCCTGGTAGAAGGCGCGGGCGCCGCGCTCGGCGATCAGCCGGAGGGTGGCGGCGAGGGCGGGATTGCGGAGGCGGTAGCCGACCGGGCGCGGCCAGTCGCCGGCATCGAAGAAATAGGCCCGGGCCTCGCGGTCGAAGCTCTGGGCACCTTCCTCGTGGAGCAGCCGGTTCAATCGGGGCGAGACGGCAAAGCCGTCCTCAGCGAGGCGGATGGCCGGGGCAAAGAGCATTCGCCACGGCAGCCGGCCGAAGCGGGCATGGGCGAGTTCGAGCATGGCGAGCACGCCGGGCACGCCCGGGCTGAGGCCACTGCGGACGGCGGCATCGAACGCCATCGGTGCCCCGTCGGGGCCGAGGAAGCGATCGGGGCGGGCGGCGGCGGGGGCGGTCTCGCGGCCATCGAAGCTGGTGATGGCGCCGGATGCCCGCTCGTAGTGGACGAGGAAGGCACCGCCGCCGAGGCCTGAGGATTGCGGCTCGACGAGGTTCAGCACCATCTGCACGGCGATCGCGGCGTCGGTGGCGCTGCCGCCCGCGCGGAGAATCTCGAGACCTGCGGCGCTGGCGAGCGGGTTGGCGGCGACCACCATGGCGCCGGTGGCGCGCACGGTCTGGCTGAGGGCGAGGCCGGTCGCCGCCTCGGGGCGGCGCGCGGATCTGCGGGCGAGGGCAAGCTTGGCGTCAGGCTGTCGGCGAGGGCCGGGGCTGGGGCCGCGAGCATCAGGAAAATCGCGAGCATGCCGAAGAGGCCAGCGGCGGGAATGCGCCGGCTGAAGCCGGGCAGTTGGTGCCGGGCATCTCCCGGGGCTTTCGCGTGCTCCGGCATCATCGCTGTCCTCTTCTTTTCGGCTTCCTGGCCGGCTTGGCGACCGCAAGGGAATTCGCCCGCGAGGGCGGCCCTCGACTTTTGCCGGCGGCCGGATCACGCGTCGGTGGTGTGCGATCACAGGTTATATGCAAGTCGGACAGCGGCTGGCGTGTCCGCTGATGCGCGGCATCGTTCGGGCGGCTCGGCGGGCATAGGTTCCCGATGGCGAGCTTGCCACGGCCGGTGCGCGATTTGAACCCTTCGCGGATGCGCAGCCGGCGGCGCCTTGCATGAAACGGGCTCAATGAAAATCCCTCGATTTCGGGATGACGCGGGTGAAGCGGGGATGGCTGCGAGGATCTGCCCTCGCTCCCCGCGCGCTGCCGGGATCTGGACGCAGTACCTCGTCGGCATTGGCGAAGGGCACTTTCATCGCGGCGCCATGCTCGGCCGAGAGCAGGCTCAGCCAGTCGCTCAGATCCTCGAGCCGCTCGGCGACCAGATGGATGATGTCCTGGTGACGCTGGATGCGGCCGGAGACGAGCACGAGGCGCGCGGTCATCACCACCTTGCGGAAGCGCTCCAGCACGTTCGGCCAGATCACGCAATTGGCGACACCCATCTCGTCCTCGAGCGTCATGAAGACGACGCCCTTGGCGCTGCCGGGACGCTGGCGGACGAGGACGACGCCGGCGATCGCCGTGCGGGCGCCGTCGCGCAGGGCCTTGAGCGCCTGGGCGTCGACCGTGCGCATCTGCCTGAGGCGGGCGCGCAGGAACGCCATCGGATGCGCCTTCAAGGAGAGTCGAAGCGTCTGGTAGTCGACGACGACGTGCTCGCCGAGTGCCATCTCCGGCAGATGGATCGCGGGCTCGACACCGGCGTCGCGGGCATCGGCCCAGCCGAACAGCGGTAGCGCGGGTGCATCGGTCAGGGCGCGCGCCTCCCAGAGCGCCCGGCGGCGGTCGAGCCCCAGGGAGCGGAAGGCGTCGGCGGCGGCGAGCCGCTCGATGGTGGCGCGGCGGATGCCGGAGGCGGCGTGAAGGTGTGCCATGTCGCGGAACGGGCAATCCGGTGCAGCCGCCGCGTGTGCGGGGGCGGGCATCGTCGAGACCTGCGGCGGTCTTTCGTCCCGTGCCCGCCGGTCCGGCGGGGCCAACCGGGGTGGCGATCTCTCGGGCGGGGCGAGCGCCAGGCGAGCGGCGAGGAGCCGCGCCGCCTCGTCCTCGCGCAGACCGTCGATCTGGCGCAAGCCGAGGCGGAGCGCCGGGCGGGCGCCGGGGCAGGGCTCGAGGGTCGAATCCCAGTCGCTGTGGCCGACATCGACGGGCCGCACCGGGACGCCGTGCTCGCGGGCGTCGCGCACGATCTGGGCGGGGGCATAGAAGCCCATGGGCTGGGAGTTGAGGAGGGCTGCGGCGAAGACCTCCGGATAGTGGCATTTGAGCCAGGCCGAGACATAGACGAGATGGGCGAAGCTCGCGGCGTGGCTCTCGGGGAAGCCGTACTCGCCGAAGCCCTTGATCTGCTCGAAGCAGCGCCTTGCGAAGTCGGGTCGGTAGCCGCGCTCGATCATGCGCGTGACCATCTTCTCCTCGAGCAGCCCGATGGTGCCGCGGCGGCGGAAGGTCGCCATGGCGCGGCGGAGCTGGTTGACCTCCTCGGCGGAGAACTCGGCCGCGACCATGGCGATGCGCATGGCCTGCTCCTGGAAGAGCGGCACGCCGCGGGTCTTGCCGAGGATCTGGCGAAGCTCGTCGGGGGGGCCGAAGGCCGGATCGGGCGAAGGGTAGTCCTCGGGCTCGAGGCCGTCGCGGCGGCGCAGATAGGGATGCACCATGTCACCCTGGATGGGGCCGGGGCGCACGATCGCCACCTCGATGACGAGATCGTAGAACGCGCGCGGCTTCAGGCGCGGCAGCATATTCATCTGCGCCCGGCTCTCGACCTGGAAGACGCCGATCGAATCGGCGCGGCAGAGCATGTCGTAGACGGCGGGATCCTCGCGCGGCACGCTGCCGAGGGTGAGGCGGCGCCCGTGATGGCGCTCAAGGAGATCGAAGCTGCGGCGGATGCACGACAGCATGCCGAGGGCGAGCACGTCGACCTTGAGCAGACCCAAGGCATCGAGATCGTCCTTGTCCCATTCGATGCAGGTGCGCTCGGGCATGGCCGCATTGCCGATCGGCACGACCTCGCAAAGCGGGCGGCGGGTCAGCACGAAGCCGCCGACATGCTGGGAGAGATGGCGGGGAAAGCCGACGAGATCGGCGGCGAGCGCCAGCGTGCGGGCGATGAGGGGATCTGAAGGGTCGACGCCGGCGTCGCGCACCTGGGCCTCGGGCAGGAGGCCACCCGGCCCACTGCCGCCGTGGCTGCCCCAGACCTGGCCGGCGAGCGCGGCCGTCACGTCGGCGGAAAGGCCGAGCGCCTTGCCGACCTCGCGCACCGCCGAGCGGGCGCGGTAGCTGATCACGGTGGCGGCGAGGCCCGCCCGCTCGCGGCCGTAGCGGGCATAGATGTACTGGATGACCTCCTCGCGCCGCTCGTGCTCGAAATCGACGTCGATGTCGGGCGGCTCCCGGCGCTCAGGGCTGATGAAGCGCTCGAACAGCAGGTCGATCTCGGCGGGGTCGACATTGGTGATGCCGAGACAATAGCAGACCGCCGAGTTGGCGGCCGAGCCGCGGCCCTGGCAGAGGATGCCGCGGCTCCGGGCGAAAACGACGATGTCGTGGACGGTGCGGAAATAGGGGGCATAGCGCAGCCCGGCTATGGTCGCGAGCTCCCGGGCGATCATGGCGCGGATGCGCTCGGGCAGGCCACCCGGATAGCGCCAGCGGGCGCCTTCCCAGGCGAGCGCTTCCAGATGCTCCTGCGGCGTCAGTCCGGGCGGGACCGGCTCGTCGGGATATTCGTAGACGATCTCGTCGAGCGAGAAGCGGCAGGCTTCGGCGATCCTGAGGGTCCGGGCGAGGGCGTCCTCGTGGCCAGCGAGGAGGCGGGCCATCTCGGAGGCGCTCTTCAGGTGGCGCTCGGCGTTTCTCTGGAGGCGGAGCCCGGCTTCGGCGAGGGTGCATTTGAGGCGGATGGCGGTCAGCACGTCCTGCAGCGGCCGGCGGTGGGGAGCGTGGTAGAGCACGTCGCCGGTGGCGACGAGTGGCGTGCCGGCACGCCGTGAAATGGTTGCGAGGGCGCCGATCCTGGCACGGTCGTCGCCCGCGGCACGGTGGGTGGCGGCGAGATAGAGACCGGCGGGGGCCTCGAGCGTGTCGCGGAGGCGGCGGAGCGCCGCCTCGAGGCCCAGCGGGGGCGGGCCGGGGAGGGGGGCTCCGGAGCGGGCAGGATCAGGGGGCACGCGAGGCGCGCACGGCGGCTCGCCGAAGCCGTCCTTCACGGCTGCGGACAGGGTTGGCGCGACGAGACCGCCGTCCGGAATGGCGGCTCCGGCAGCGCCGTGCGGACGCCCTGGGAACGGGATCACCGTGCTCGGCCCGGCCGATGGCGGGGAAAGCGGAGGCGGATGACCTTCGTTCGGAGTGCACTGGGCCGGAGTGTACTGGGCCGGGGTGCCGGGTGCCGGGTGCTGCCGGCCGGCGGGAACGAGGGCCTCGCGCCAGGACCAGTCGTCTGCCGGGAGCGCGATCAGCATCTGGCCGGCCGAATGGGCGGCGACATCCTCGAGCGTCAGATGGCAGGCGCCCTTGGGGGCGCGGCGCTGGCCGAGTGTCAGAAGGCGGCAGAGCCGGCCATAGGCCTCGCGGTCGGTCGGCAGGCAGAGAAGACCTGGGGCATCGGCGAGATCGAGGCGGGCGCCGACGATGAGCCGCATGCCGGTCTCGCGGGCGGCGAGATGGGCGCGGGCGACGCCGGCCAGCGTGTTGCGGTCGGTGACGGCGAGAGCGGCGAGGCCGAGCGCCCGGGCGGTCGCGACGAGTTCCTCGGCATGCGAGCCGCCCTCCAGGAACGAGAAGTTGCTCGTCGCCTGCAGCTCGGCATAGCCTTGGCTGTTCGCGGTGTGCCGACGCATCGTGTGCACCCCAGAGCTAAAAGAGGCCGTGCAGGAACCAGGCGGGCGAGTCGCCTTCGTCCCGGCCATAGAGACCGTCGCGGAACACCCAGTAGCGGCGGCCGGCCGCATCCTCGATCGTGTAGTAATCGCGCGTGCGCGGCTCCCCGGGGCGGCCGATCGCGCGCCACCATTCGGGAGCGATCCGCATCGGTCCCGTCGCGCGCGAGACCGGGCGCAGCACGCGGCGCCATCTGAGACTGACAGGCGGGCCGTCGGGCACCTCGGCGATGACGGCGACAGGCTCGGGCGGATCGATCAGGATGGGCGGCGGTGGAGCACAGCCCGGAGCATGGTCGGCGCCGGCGGCGGGGAGGGAGGGCTCCAGCGCATCGGTGCGATGGCCGGCGCGCTCGGGCAGGTGACTGTCGGCAAGGGCAAGGCGGGAGAGCCGTGCCCCCTCGCAACGGTTGGCGATGCGGTCGATGAGCCGGGCGAGCGAGGATTCTGCCTCGGCCCGGCGGGAGAAGTCCGTCTGGCGGGCACTCTCCTGCTCGAGGGCAATGGCGGTGAGGCAGGCCAGATCGATGCCGAAGCCCAGATCGATCCCCTCGAGGCGGCCGGCGATCAGGCGGCCGCGATGGGCAGGCTCGCGGCTCGGCGCGCCGAGGCGGACGGCGAGGCGGGCGCGGCTGCCGTCCGCCCGGTAGAGGTCGAGCCGCAGCCGGCGGGCGGACGCCTCTCCCGCGGCGAGATCGGCGGCGAGGCGATGAACGAGGCCGTCGAGGGCGGCGGCGAGGCCTTGCGGGTCGATCAGCGGCTCGGCGAAGGCGGCGCGGGCCAGGTAGGCGGGCGGGGGCAGCAGACCGCGGCGAGGCTCGTCGCGCAGGCCGAGCGCCTCGTCGAGGCGGCGAAGCACGGCCTCGGCTGCCGCCCGGCTCGAGAAGCGGCGGGCGAGCACGGAGCGGGGCAGCCCATAGAGATCACCGATGCGCTTCAGACCGAGGCGGGCGAGCAGGCTGACCGTGGCGGGGGCGAGCCTGAGGGCGGCGACGGGCAGGCCCGAGATCGCATGCGCGGTCTCGCCAGGGGAGGCGATGCGGGCCGTGAGGCTCATCGTGCCATCATGGCGGGCGATGGCGTGGGCGGCGCCCGGCGTGTCGGCGATGGCGGGACGAACGGTGAGGCCGAACCCGGCGAGGCGGCCGATCAGGTCCCTGAGGAGCTGAAGCTCGCCGCCGAAGAGGTGGGCGACACCGGTGATCTCGACGAAGATGCCGTCGGGCGGGGGGGCGGCCGGTCTGGCGGCTGGGCCGCCCCTGTCGCGGCCCTTGCCTGCCGATGGCCGCCGCGGTCCGCCGCCGCCGTGTGAGAGCGGATCCTCCAGGCCGATGGTCGGCCCATAGCGGCTCGACCAGAAGGCGAGACGGAGGAGGGCGGCGCGGTCGCGGCCGGGGGCGGCGGGCAGGGAGACGAGCCCCGGCACGGCGGCGCGGGCATCGGCGAGGCTCATGCCGGGGGCGAGACCGAGGGAGGCGGCGCCGGGGGCGACGGCGGTCAGCGTCAGGCGGTTGTCGAGCGGGGCGACGAGCGCGAAGGGCCGGTCAGGGGGTATGGCGGCGGGGCTCTCCCTGCGCAGGCGCTCGATCGGCCAATGCGGGAACCAGAGCGAAAGATACCGTCTCATCGGACCACTCCAGGAGAAACGCATCGCCACCCGCCCGGCCGCGGCAGCGGGCGAGGGTGAGCTGCCAGCGCCGGGCGCCGGGGCTCGCGCGGTCGAAAGGGTGAGGCGCGCCGGGCGCGGGGGCGATCTGCCAGCCGGTGTGGCAGACGGGAAGCGCGGCGCGGCGGCTGCCGGTCAGCACGAGACAGGGGGTGCGGCCGGTGCGGGCGGCGAGGGCGAGGCGGCGGGCGGGCAGCATGGCGACCTGCTCGAAAAGTCCGACCACGGCGCCGAGCGCCCCCGAGCGCAGTCCCTCCTCCATGGCCGCGAGAGTGGCCGCGGCATTCGCATCCTCGACGAGAACGATCCGGCGCCAGGGGATGCCGAGCGCGGCGAGGCCCGGGGCGTGCAGGCGGCCGATCTCGCGCTCGAGAGGACGGGCGACGGCCCAGAGCACGGTCGCCTGCGGATGGCGGGCGAGGCGGCGGGCGGCAAGGGCGAGGGCGAGCGTGACGGCCGCCGGGGCATCGCCGGCGGAGGCCGGCTTCAGCTCGTGGAGGCCGGCGGGATGAAGCCCGCGCCAGGGCAGAAGCCCATCGAGCGCCGGGATGCCGAAAGTCCAGGGCTCGCGCCCGGGCAGGTCCTGAGCCTCCCAGTCTGCGGGCTCTGCGGATGCGGGAGAGATGGCGCGCCCTGCCGATGCCGGCGATTCTGCGCAAGAGGAAGGAAAAAGGCAGCAGGCGGAGGAGACCTCCCCGGCATCCGAGGCGGGGTGCGGGATGGGGGAAAGCCCGGCGGGACGCTCTACGATCGCTGCGATCCGGGCTCGCAAGGCTGCAAGCAGCGCCTGCGATCTCTCTCCGTCTGCTGTTTCAAGTGACTGGGTAGGTTCAGGGGATACCGACGCAACCGGGGAACAGGGGACTGACGCAACCTCCGCAAGGGGCCGATCCGATGACGAGACGGCGGGACGCCGACCATGTGCCGACCTGGGCATGGACTGGACTCTTCGCGGACACGGGATCTCTTTCGACTGGTTGATCGATGAGGGGGCCGCATGCGGCTGGCAGCACCATCGTCGTTCGTGATTTGTTCTAGATGGGCCAGGCGCACGCGTCAAGAAAAAAGAGAACGTAGCGCGAACAAACTGAAGGGCTGCCAGCCTCCATCCGCAAAGGCGGCCGTCGGCGAGGGTGCTCCCAATTCCGTGGCGGCCCGCCACAGGTCCATGTGACCGAAACGGCACATCGGGCCTGAAACACGCCGGGACAACTCGGCAAATGCGCCATGATGCTGCCACACGACTTGCAAGATCGCGCCACGATCTGCACTATTCGCTTCCGCGAAGGGTGGCGCACGCGCCGGTCTTCGAATGGTTAGCCTTTGCATGGTTGCATGGCGGTCATCAGGCTCGAGGTCCGGCATCGGGCGATCCCGAAGCCAGAGGGTCGAATCTGATGCGCGCCGAATGGGAGACATTCGCCACTTCAGCCGGGCCGGTCTCTTCTGCAGCAAGCCAGGACGGGCCATAGCCAGGACGGGCCATAGCCAGGATGGTCTCTCTGCCGACCGGCGTGCGGGAAGCGGTCAGGCGACCACGGTCGGACGAGCAGAGGCCATGGCGGCCACTTAGCAGTGCGGCTCGAGGTGATGAAATGACGTCAATGCGCCGCCGCAATCGGAGGCGCAGTCGCAAAGGGGCGCCGAAGTGTGGTTGCGCCCGTGCCTCGTGGTGATGACGGGGTGCCAGATCATGTGGCGCCGGATCATTCGAGGCGCCAGTCGAAGAATTCCCCGTGGCCAGGATGCCGTATCGGCGCGGTCGCTTCGGGAATATCGCGGGCCGGAGGCGAAAAAGCCGCCGGAAGCTCAGTGGGTGGCGTCACGTAGAGAATTTCTTCACCAAACGAAGAGAAAAAATCGCTCCAAGGGTCCACCGAAGCGCTGCAGCCGGAGAACGGAGTTGGCGCCACCCAGGTCGGCCAAGCGACATCCAGAAGGAGTGGGAAATGATCCGGAGTAGCCTCGTTCGTAGCTTGTCGGCCGCTGCGGCCCTCATGCTGATGGCATGCGCAGGTCTTTCGTCGGATGCCTCGGCCGCGGGCCGCGAGCATCCCGGCGCCGTTACCTCGAGCGGCTCGGGCGGCTCCTGGGGCTGGGGCGGCTGGGGCGGTGGCGGTGGCGCCTCCGAGGTCAGCTTCAATCCCAAGATCAAGCCCGGCCAGATCATCGTCAGCTTCGGCGACCGGCGGCTCTATCTCGTCACTTCGCCCGGCCGCGCTCTCGCCTATCCGATCGCCATTCCGCGCGACCAGAGCCGCTGGTCTGGCGTGACCTCGGTCTCCATGAAGCGCGTCAACCCGCCGTGGACCCCGACCCCGACCATGCGGGCCGAGAACCCGAAGCTGCCGGCTTTCGTACCCGGCGGCCATCCGCTCAATCCGCTTGGCGTCAGGGCGCTCTATCTCGGCTCCTCGACCTATCGCATCCATGGCACCGATGCCCCCTGGACGATCGGCGAGGCGGTCTCGAAGGGCTGCATCCGCATGTACAACGAGGACGTGGTCGATCTCTACGAGCGCGTAAAGGTCGGCACCCGCGTCACCGTCACCTGGCAGCAGTTCGCGGCCTACTGAGCGCCGCCGCGCATCAGAGCCACGCATCAGAGGTGTGCCCTGTGGTGTGGTTGGACCGGCACCGGGCAACCGGCGCAGGTGGATGAAATCGAGAAAGGCGGTTGCCGGTGGCAGCCGCCTTTTTTGCGTTCGCCCTACCGGTCGGCTCACCGGAGGGCCCGACCATCGCGCGGCCTGTCTCAAACCTGATCGGCGCCGGGCCTTGATCGCCGCCTCCTGTCCGACACAGCTCATCCGTATTCATGACGTATTCATTTCGTAACTCATAGTTTCAGCCGTGGGCCGGGACACGCCCTGACATCGCCCTCCCGCGACGGGTGGTCCTGCTCCGGCATTCACGACATCCATTACGGGGTGATCCCGCGGATCATTGCCTGCCGGCAATCCGGCATCTCATGGGGCGTTTCATCATGAACATCCTCGCCAAATCGGTCGTGGCGCTCGGTATCGCGGCCTCGATGGCCGCCACGACGTTCGACGCCGCGGACGCGCGCAGCCGCCATCACGGCGGACGCTTCGTCGGCGGTCTCATCACCGGCCTCGTCGCCGGCAGCATCCTCTACAACGCGACCCGTCCGCACTACAGCAACGGCTACTATGTCAACGAGGAGCCGGAGTGCTATCGCGGCCCGCGCCAGTGCCAGTCGCATTGGAACTGCTGGGTCAATCGCTGGGGCCGCGAAGTCTGCGACCGGCAGGTGAGCTGCTATCGCCCGCTGGTGTGCGACTGAGGCCGGCCTTGCGCAAATGAGCTCCGATCGCTGTCGCGGCTCGGAGCTCAGGCTGCCTTTCTCCCAGCTTCCAAGGCTCGCGTCATTGCGCTTTGCGGCGAGACGAGAGGACGGCGTCCTTGGGCGTCCATCCTGCGCCGCTCGGCCCCGGATCGGGCTTTGCCCGTCCGGGGAGACGGATGGGGTTGGTGCGGTCGAACAATCAAGCGGCGTTCGCCCGGACGCTGCCGACGCGGGGACGCGGGCCGGACTTCAGTCCGGACCTTCGCCATCTGAGCTGCCCGTCCGGCTCAGTCCTCGGTCCGTTCCAGCCCATAATTGAAGCTTACCGAGATCCGCTCACGGTCGGCCATGTTCATCGGCACCTCGTGGCGCAGCCAGCTCTCCCACAGGATCAGCGTACCCGCCTTCGGCTCCTGATAGACGAACTGGCGATTCTCGAGGTCGGCGCGGGCGCGGCGCGGCGGCGCGGCCATCATGAAGCCGAGGCGGGGATCCTCGAGCTTGAGTGCGCTCGCCCCCTTCGGCACGGAGACATAATAGGTGCCGCTCACCACCGAATGGGGATGGATGTGGGAGGCGTGGAAACCACCCGGCTCCAGCACGTTCACCCAGATGCTGTCGCATGCGAGGCGGCGCCGGCCAATATCGAGGTCGAGCGCCGCGGCAAACTCGGCGACATGGCCATCGAGCCGGCCGATCAGGTCGGCAAAGGCCGGAGCGCGCAGCGCGATGTCGGTCAGCGAGGCGTAGGAGGTGTAGCCTGGATAGTTGTTCTTCTCGCACCAGGCGCGGCCGGCGCCGTCCTCCTCGGCGAGGAAGCGGCAACTCTGCAACAGGTCTTCGTTGAGGCGCCGGGTGCCGGGGCCTGACAATTCCTCGCGATAGAGCTTGGTGACGAATAGTCGCTCGATGGTCGCCATGCTTCATTCCACTCTGGTGGTGCGGCCTCGCTCAGCGCGCGGTCCGGGACAGCCGGTGGCTGTGGATGGCCGCGTCGGTGCCGCTGTCCTAACAGGCGGCAGCGGACTATGCATCTGCGCCATCGCGCGCTGGGGCCAATTGCGATCCGCCGGGCTCGCATCGCCGCTGCAGGCTCTCGACCGGCGGGTATCCCGACCGGGCGACGCGGTCCCGTATCGTCGCTCACGATGCCGCCGTCGGGGTGGAGGACATGCTTTGCCGGCGCGTACACGGTCGCGCCATCCGCGGAGCTTCGGCTGATGGGGGAGCGCATGAGGCTGTTCCGATACGAGCGGCGCCACGATCGTTTGCTGCCGCTCGACCGCTTCCTCGGCCGCCTCGCGCGCAGCCTCCTCGCCTCGGCGGCGCTCATCTGCCTCGTGCTCGCGGGAGGTGTCGCGGGCTATCGCTGGACGGAGGGGATGGGGCTGGTCGATGCCTTCGCCAATGCCTCGATGATCCTGTCGGGGATGGGGCCGCTGACGCCGCTCGTGACCGATGGCGGCAAGCTGTTCGCGGCGATCTATGCGCTGGTCTCCGGGCTCGTCGTGGTGTTCGCGACGACGATCCTGCTCGCGCCCGTGGTGCACCGGGTGCTGCATCGCTTCCATGTCGACGACGGCGACGGCTGAGGGGCGCGATCGCTCCCAGGCGGTGTCAGGCGATCGGGAGGGGGAGCGTGAGCGGCGCGGCGGCGGTGTCGTTGAGCGGCCGGGCCAAGCCGTGGAAGGCGGCGAGACGCCGGCGGATGTCGAACAGCGTCGGCAGGTCGTAGCCGTTGAGCACGGCGAGACGGAAGCCGCCCGGCGGGTTGGAATGGCCGTCGGCGGCCAGGCCCTCGTGGAAGGTGGCCTGCAGGCTCGTGACGCCCGGCAACGCCAGCAACTCGGCCGTCAGCGCCGGCCGCGGGTGACGGTAGCCATCGGCCGGCGGCCCGAACAGCGCCACGCTGTAGCCGGTGCGACGGTCCCGGTCGGCGAACGACCAACGACCCGCGGCGTAGAGGCCGACGAGCGCCTCCACCCAGGCCCGGCCGCCATAGATGTCGGGCCATTGGTCGGTGAAGCGCAGGTGCAGCTCGATGATGCGCGCGCCGATGGTCTCCAGATTGACCATGCCGGAATAGCCGGCGAGATGATGCCCGATCCAACGCCCGCAATAGTCCTCGATGGCGGCGAAGGGCTCGGCATGTATGGTCCAGTAGTCGAACATGCCGCTGCCGGCCGGCACGCCCGTCGCATGGCGCCACCAGACCGGTTGGCCGTCGAGAACGGCGACGTCGCTCGAGACGTGCTCGCCGGCCAGCAGTTCCATCCACATATGGCCCGGCCGGTAGCTGCGGTCATAGGCGGCGGCGTCGGCGATCACCCGGCTTTCGGCGCCCATGCCGTAGAGATTGGTGATCGGCTTGGAGAAGACCGGGAAGGCGGAAGGCACGACGCCGTGGGGCGCGGCGCGGATGCCCTGGCTCGCGGCGACGGCGAGCTTGTCATAGACCCAGTTGTGGCGCGGATTGAAGGCCCAGGCCTCCGGATCGGAGGCGGCGATATGGACGTCCTCCGGACAGGGGACGCCCTCGAAGAACTGCAGGCTCCAGTCGCTGTCATGGATCGGCATGGTGCTTCTCTTGAGCCTGCGTGCCTCAGCGAACGCCGGGCTCCGGCGGCGGGTTCCCGTGGCCCGAGCAGAGCATGACGCAGGCCGACCGGCAAACCGATGGCAGTGCGGCGGCATCGCGCGGGGGGCAGGTCGCGGGCGGCTTCCTGCTTCCCCTTCGTCGCGGCGAGGGTGGCACGGGGCATTGCCTTTTGCTATCAGACGGCGCCATCGAACCCAAAAAGGAGCGCTGCCACCGATGACCCGTGCCGCCACCGAGAAGCTGATCGCCCGCTATTACGACGCCTTCAATGCCGGCGATATCGACGGCATGATCGACTGTCTCGCACCGACTTTCGTGCACGACGTCAACCAGGGTGGCCGGCGCAAGGGCAAGACGCAGTTCCGCGAATTCTGCGAGCATATGAGCCGCTGCTACAAGGAGACGCTGAAGGACGTGGTGGTCATGGCGTCCAAGGACGGCGACCGCGCCGCCGCCGAGTTCGTGGTCAACGGCAAGTATCTGGCGACGGACGAGGGGCTGCCGCCGGCGAGCGGGCAGAAGTACAAGCTGCCGGGCGGGGCGTTCTTCACGGTAAAGGACGGCAAAATCGCGCGCGTCTCGACCTACTACAACATGAAGGACTGGATGGCGCAGGTTGCGGGCTGAGCCTGCTGGCCGGGAGGTGCGCCGGCTGCGGCCGGACGGGCGGGCATTGCGGGATGGGTTGGCATGGCGATCACGGTCGAGCCGATTTCAGGAGAGGCGCTCGCCGGCGTGCTGCCGGCGCTCGCCCGCCTCAGGATCGAGGTGTTCCGCGCCTATCCCTATCTCTATGACGGCTCGCTCGGCTACGAGGAGCAGTATCTCGCCAAGTTCGCCGCGTCGGAGGGCTCGGTCGTGGTCGTCGCGCGCGATGGCGAGGAGGTCGTCGGCGCCTCGACCGGGGCGCCGATGGAGGGGCATGCCGACGCATTCGCGCGACCTTTCGCCGAGCGTGGCTTCGACACGAGGCGGATCTTTTATTTCGGCGAGTCGGTGCTGAAGGCGAGCCACCGCGGTCACGGGATCGGTCATGCCTTCTTCGATCACCGCGAGGCGCATGCGCGCCGGCTCGGCGGTTTCGACATGGCGACCTTCTGCGCGGTCGTCAGGCCGGCGGACCATCCGCTGAAGCCCGCGGATTACCGCCCACTCGATGCATTCTGGCGCAAGCGCGGCTATGAGCCGGTCGAGGGTCTCGTCGCGGCCTTCTCCTGGAAAGACATCGATCAGCCGGCGGAGACCGAGAAGCCGATGCAGTTCTGGATGCGGAGGCTGTAGCCGCGCTTTCCGGCAGCGTCGCTTGACCGACGCACTGGCCGGGAAGCCCACGCCGTCGCAGGGGCGAGCGGCGCCCGCCCGGTCCCGCGCCGGTCAGGAATGCGCCCAGTCCCAGTAGAGCCGGCGCGCCCGCTTGGCGACCGGGCCGGCCTGCAGATCGCGATCCTCGATGCGGATCACCGGAACCACCTTCGAGTGGTTGCCGGTCGAGAAGATCTCGTCGGCGTCGAGGAAATCGGCGACCGTCAGCGTGCGCTCGACGACCTCGGCCCCGTCATGACGCAGGAGGCCCATGACGCGCTGGCGGGTGATACCGTTGAGGAAGGAGCCGTTCGGCACCGGCGTCATCACGACGCCGTCCCGGACGATGAAGATGTTCGAGGTCGCCGTCTCGGCGACATTGCCGAGCATGTCGCGCACGAGCGCATTGTCGAAGCCGCGGCCGCGCGCCTCGACGATGGCGCGGGCGTTGTTGGGATAGAGACAGCCGGCCTTGGCATTGGTCGGCATGCATTCGAGCGTCGGACGGCGGAACGGCGAGACCGTCACCGAGAAGCCCTTGGGGTCGATCATCGGCTCGACCGAGAGGCAGATGAGGAAGCGCGTCGAGGCGGGGTCCGGCGGCACGCCCATATAGGCCGCGCTCTCGGCCCAGTACATCGGCCGGATATAGATGGCCTCGCGGGTGTCGAAGCGCTTCAGGCCCTCGCGGACGAGGCCGACGATCTCGTCGGGCTTACGCGTCGGGGCGAGGCCGAGCGCAATCGCCGACTGGTTGACGCGGGCGGCATGGCGATCGAGATCGGGCGTGACGCCCTCGAAGGCGCGGGCGCCATCGAAGACGCTCGAGCCGAGATGAAAGGCATGGGTGCGCGGACCGATGATCGGCACGTTGCCGGCGTGCCAGTCGCCATCGACGAATGTCCAGGTCTCGGGCTCCGCGGCCATGATGGCCTCCTTCCGTAGCGATCCTCGATGAAACCGACGGTCTTGGGCGGGCATCGCCGCCCCGCCCGTCAGCCCGCCTTCAACTCCGTCTCGAGCGCGCCGACGAGACCGTCGGTGCAGACCCTGAGCAGGGTCTCGCCCTTCTCGCGGCTCGCCTCCTTGGGCGAGGACAGGCAGCCGGTGCGCGGTGTCCATTCGCCCTTGACCGGATAGACGTCGTAGGGCGGGAATTTCGCCGGTGGATGATCGACGACGCGGTCCATGTGCACGAGGTCGGGCCGGAGCGCCAGCATCAGCGAGGTCTCCATGACGCCACCATGCTCGAGCTCGATGCCGGGAAAGCCGTTCGGATAGAGCTCGGCGATCGTCGTCGGGGTGATGAAATCCCAATAGGAGGCGGCGACCACCTTGACATCGCGGATGTGGTCCCAGCGGAGCTCGCGCAGCGCCAGGTCGATGCCCTCGACCATGAACCACGAATTCTCGTAGTGGCCATTCACCATGACGAAGCGGCGGGCGCCGTTGCGGGCGAGCTCCTTGATGACCTCCTTGACCTGGGCGACGTAAGTCGCGCCATCGAGACTGAGAGTGCCGGGAATGTGCTGGCCGCCGCCCGATTTCTGCTGGCTCTTGTAGCCGTAGACGAAAGTCGGGGCGACGAGGGCGCCGATGCGCCGGGCGACGCGCCTGGCGAACTCCGTCGGCAGCACCACATCGGTCGAGAGCGGCATGTGGAGGCCGTGCTGCTCGTGCGAGCCGAGCGGGATGATGACGGGGGTGTCGCCGCCCGCCATGCGCGCCTCGAACTCGGGCCAGGTCAATTCGCCCGTCAGTACCGATTGCTCGGCCATCATCACCTCTTCCAGCTCTGCAGGATCGATCGCTCGGCCATTGCGCGAGGCCGTGTGCCGCCGTGCCCATGCGGCCCCATCCTATGAGCTTTCAGGCGGCGGCGGAATTGCCGAATGGATGAGGCGCGGTCGTGCCGGCCTTGCGGCTCGCGCGGGGCCAGCCGGGGCACGGCGACGCTTTGCGCGGCGACGCCGGGCGCGGGGCGCAGGGCGCGGGCGGACGGCCGCCAATCCTGCCGGGCAGCGGACAAAGACGGCTGGCCGCAGGTCCCGTCCAAATCCTCCGGCCTCGTCATGAGCGGAACATAACGAATATCGAGGCGTTGATTTCAGCATGAATTGCCGTGCGGGATTCAGGCCTCGACGACAACATCTCGCGTGCGGCATGGCGAAGAGCAAAAGAGGAAACTTACGATGAAAACCACACTTCTGACGGCCACTGCCGTCGCTCTGCTGATGGCTGCCACGCCAGCGTTCTCGGCCTCCTCGACCGACACGACGGGGAGCGGCACGACGCAAGGCACCGGCACGACCGGCTCGACGACCGATGGATCGATGACCGGGACGACCGGGACCGACGCCACGGGTGCCATCAAGCGCGATCAGACGGCCGATGTCGGCCAGATGCAGGCGGGCGACTGGATGGCCTCGAAGATGATCGGCAAGACCGTCTACAGCACGGGCGGCGAGAATATCGGCGACATCAGCGATTTCGTCGTCGACAAGTCGGGACGGGTCAGCGCCGTGGTGATCGGCGTCGGCGGATTCCTCGGCCTCGGCGAGAAGAACGTCGCGGTGGCGCTCGATCGGCTGAACAATGTCGATACCGACGGTACGGCCCGGCTGACGCTCGACATGACCAAGGCCGATCTGGAGAATGCGCCCGAGTTCGTGGCGATCGACCAGATGCCGTCGGGCAGCACGACCGGCTCGGATTCCGGTACGACCCAGTAGGTCGCACCCTTTCATCTGAACGACCAGACCGGCCTCGCCCCGGCGCGAGGCCGGTCTTGACGTGCGCCTTGTCGTCAATGCACGCACAAGGTGCAGCGATCTGTCATTTGACCCCCCGGGCGAGAGCCCACATAAGCTGATCCCGACCGCGAAGCCTCGGCTTTGCGGCAGTCGAGGGAATCCGCTTCGGGGGAGTCATGGGAAGTCCGGGCCGGGGAAGGCCTTTCGCCGCGCTGTTGCTGGTGATCGTGATGATGACGCCGGGCGTGGCGCGGGCGGACTATCGGCTCGTCGAGCTCGGCGGGCGGGCAGTGAAGTGGGGCGCCCCCCGCTTCGGCGTGCCCGCGACCGTCACCTACGGTTTCGTCGCCGGGCCGAGGCATTTTGCCGGCGCGCGCAATTGCGAGGACATGACGGCGATCGAGCCCGAGAAGCTGGGAGCGGGCGTGACCGCCAAGGGCTTCGGGGAGGTCGTGTCGAAGGCCTTCGCCAGATGGTCGCAGGCGGCGGGCATCACCTTCAGGCCTGCCGGACCGGGCGAGCATCCGGGCATCCTCCTCGGGGTGCAGGCGCACCCGACCGGACGGGCCTATACCAATGTCACGCCGGGCAGCGGCGATGGCCTCTTCGCTGAGGCGTCGGCATCTGCGGCGCGCGGTCTCGACGGAGGCCAGGAGACGACGGCCGCGCCGCAAACCCGGACCTCGCCGATGGCGATCGGCCAGGCGCTGATCTGCCTCAACCCGCTGCGTGGCTGGAAGATCGGTCTCGACGGCAATCGGGACGTGTACGATCTGGAGTTCACGCTCGCCCACGAGATCGGCCATGCGATCGGGCTCGATCATCCGAGCGATCGCAACGAGCTCATGCATTTCCGCTACCGGGAGGTGCCGACGCGCCTGTCGGCGGGCGACATTGCGGGCGCGCGTCTGCTCTATGGCCCGCCGCTGGCCTTGGCGCGGGGGCATCACGGGCCCTGATTGCGGTGCCCGGCATCCTCGGCGGCGGCGGCGGATGTGCGCATGGCGAGCGATGGCGTGCCGATACGCATGCCGGGCATTGCCGGCTCAGCGCTCGATGACGAAGCGGAACTCTCCGCCTTCGGCTCGAAATGAGACGAGCCGGTGGCCCTTGGCCCGGCAGAGATCGGACAAATCCTCAGACGCCAGAGGATCGGTGGCGAGCACCTCGACGGCCTCGCCCGGTGCGGCCATGCGCAGCGCCTTCGACGTCATGAGCACGGGCAGCGGACAGGAGAGCCCGCGCAGATCGAGGGTCCTGACGATCAGCGGCCCGGCAGGCGGCGTGGCGGTTTCATCCTTCATGGGCCGATGCCTCCTGTCGCTCGATCCCGACATCTGCGTGCCCTTTCAGAGACCGCGCGAGCAAGTGCCGGAATCGAACCACCAGGTGTCTCATCCGCGGCCTCGGTGGGCGCGCGGACGCTCGCAACGCAACCGAAACACGCGATGGCGATCGGGCGCCGGTCGCCTCCAGCGCCGGCGCGCGGCGCGGGCAGGAAACTGTCGCACAGGCTGGACCGGTCATGCTAGCTTCCCGCCGTCGCGGTGCAGCGGCCTGTTGGCCGCACCCGCCGAGATCGTTACGCAGCGCGGAGCCTCGCCCTCCCGGGCCGCAGGCAAGACGTGATCCCGTAGCTCAGCCGGATAGAGCATCTGCCTTCTAAGCAGAGGGTCGCAGGTTCGAATCCTGCCGGGATCGCCAATAAGTTCATTGTCCGCCCGCGACATCGGGAGAGCCAATTGCTGATTGGCACCGGCATCGGACCAGGGGCGGTGTTCGGCGGCGGCCGGGGACCCGAACGGAGCGCGGGGCTCGGGGGCTGGCAGCGCTGGCCCGGTGATGCGGTTTCTGACGAGGGCGGACGGGCGCGCCCGGAAAGCCCATGCTATTGATCGGATCGACCTTCATGCCGGCATGACGATGCCGATCCGCAGAGGGGTTGTCGTCGCCCGACGCTGCACCGGAGCAATCAGCCATGGCCCGCGATCCCGACAAGCATGGTGGCGCAGGACGTGACGATCCGAGCGCGCCTGGTCACGTCCCGGTCGTCGGCATCGGCGGTTCGGCGGGCGGCCTCAAAGCCCTGCAGGAGCTGCTCGCCGCCCTGCCCGAGCGGATCGGCGTGGCGGTCGCGGTCATCCTGCATATCGACCCCGAGCACTCCAGCGAGCTGCCTGCGATCCTGGCAAAGCGCAACGGGATGCGCGTCCTGCAGGTGCAGGCAGACGAGGAGCTGGTTGCCGACACGGTCTATGTCATCGCCCCCAACCGCCGTCTGGTGATCTCCGATGGTATGATCAGTGCCCGGCCCTTCGAGGAACCGCGGGGCCAGCGGGCGCCGATCGACCAGTTCTTCCGCTCGCTGGCGGAGCAGCACGGCGACGGTTTTGCGATCGTGCTGTCGGGCGGCGGCTCGGACGGCGCTGTCGGGGTTCGCGCGATGCGCGAGAAGGGCGGACTGATCCTCGTTCAGGATCCAAGCGAGGCCGAGCAGGGATCGATGCCACGCAGCGCCATCGCCGCCGGCGCCGATTTCGTACTGCCGATCAGGCAGCTCGCGGCCCTGTTCATCGAGCTCATCCGCACCAAGGCGCATGTCAACGCACGGACGCTCGAGCAGGCGAGCAGCAGCGACGAAAAGGTGCGGCGCATCCTGAGCCTCCTGCGTACGAGGACAGGCCAGGACTTCTCGCGCTACAAGCGCGCCACCGTCATGCGGCGGCTGGCAAGACGGATGCAGGTCGCCCAGACCGATGACCTGGACGCCTACTACGCCTATCTGCGCGACCATGGCGAGGAAGCGCAGGCGCTGTTCAACGACCTGCTCATCTCGGTCACCAGCTTTTCCGGGACCCGGAGGCCTTCAAGGTCCTCACCGATCAGGTCATGCCGGAACTGTTCGGCCGGCAAGGCGTGGACAGGGTCATCCGGGTCTGGGTCGCCGGTTGTGCGACCGGCGAGGAGGCCTATTCGCTCGCCATCCTGCTGCTCGAGGAGGCGGCCCGGCGCGAGATGCGCCCGGACATCCAGCTATTCGCCACCGATCTCGACGACCAGGCGCTCGCCGTGGCGCGCGAGGGGCGCTACCCGACCGCCATCGCCGCTGACGTCTCGGAAGATCGCCTGCGCCGCTTCTTCGTGCGCGAGGGCGAGCAGTACCGGATCCGCCGCGAGGTGCGCGACCTCGTCGTGTTCGCCTCCCATTCGCTGCTGCGGGATCCGCCCTTCTCGCGGATCGATCTCGTCAGCTGCCGCAATTTGATGATCTATCTCGATCGCGATCTGCAACAACAAGTCTGCACCATCCTGCACTATGCGCTGGTGCCGAACGGCTTCCTGATTCTGGGCACCTCCGAGACCGCCGACAGCCCGACGGGGCTGTTCTCGACGTTCGACCGGGAGGCGCGGATCTACCGGGCCTGCGAGCGGTCGCGTGACACGCCGCCGATGCTGCCGCGCGGGATAGGCTCGGTGCGCATTCCCGACATGCCCGGTCCCCGCCCCAGTCGCCCGCCGATGGTGGTCGATGCGGCCCTCCACCGCCGATTGCTCGAGGACATCGCGCCACCCAGCCTTCTCATCGACGAGGCGCAGAGAATTGCCAATCTGTCGGAAACTGCGGGGCGCTTTCTCCTGCAGCCCGGCGGTCCGATGATGGCCGAGGCAGCCGAGGTGGTGAGGCCTGAGCTGCGTCTGGAGCTCAGGGCCGCGCTGAACCGTGCCTTCGAGCAGAATCTGCCGACGGTCACCCTGCCGATCCCGGTTCGTTTCAATGGAAAGCCAAAGGCCGTCGTGATGTTCGTCCGGCCGATCCGACCGGACAGCGCGCCCTCGGCGGCGGCGCTCGTGCTGTTCCTGGAGGGCGATGAGGTCGAGGTCGCGGGCACGGATGGGGCCCAGTCCGGCGAAGGGACGGCCGTCGTGTCGCAATTGCGCGACGAACTGCAGGCGACGCGGACGAGGCTGCGGACCATCCGCGAGCAGTACGAGGCTGCGACCGAGGAGCTGCGGGCGGCGAACGAGGAGCTGCAGTCGATCAACGAGGAGTACCGCTCGACCGCCGAGGAGCTCGAGACCAGCAAGGAGGAGCTGCAGTCGATCAACGAGGAGCTGCAAACGCTCAACAACGAGCTGAAGCTGAAGCTCGAGATGGTTTCGCGCGCCCACAACGATCTGCAGAACCTGATGAGCGCGACGGACATCTCGACGATGTTCCTCGACTCCAGTCTGAGGATTCAGCGCTTCACGCCCCGTGTCGCCGAGCTGTTCAACGTGCAGGCCGGCGACGAGGGACGTCCGGTGACCGACTTCACCAATCGGCTCGAATATGCCGAGCTGGTCGAGGACGCCCGTCGCGTGCTCGCCAACCTGATCCCGATCGAGCGTACCGTGCACAGCGACAACGGGCGATGGTATCTGATCCGCCTGAGGCCGTACCGTACGCTCGACGACAAGATCGACGGGATCGTGGCGACCTTCGTCGACGATACCGAACGTCACGAGTCGGAGGCTGCCTGGCAAAAGCGACAGAAGATGCTGCTCGACGAATTCGCGCACCGCGTCAAGAACACCTTGTCGGTGGTGCAGGCGTTGGCCCGGCTGACGCTGGTCGGCAGCACGCCGGAAGAGGCGCTCGATGCCTTCGAATCGCGTCTTGGCGCACTCGCGGCCTCGCACGAACTGCTGGTTCGCAGCGAATGGCGCGGTGCCAGCCTCGATGCGCTCGCACGGCAGCAATTGGCGCCCTATCTGTCGGATGACCAGTCGCGGGTGCAGATCTCCGGCCCCGCGCTGGTGCTGCCTCCTGATGTCGCCACGCCGCTCGGCCTCATCCTGCACGAGCTGGCGACCAATGCGGCCAAGCACGGCGCGTTGCGGAGCGGCCGGGGCAATGTGCGCATCAGCTGGGAGACGCGCGACCTGGAAGGAGGTGTCCGCGTTCTGGAGCTGAAATGGTTGGAGCGCGGTGGGCGGAAGGCGGTGGTGCCGGAGCGTGCGGGGACCGGCTGGCGGCTCATCGATGCCAGCCTGCCGAATGCCACGGTCAAGCGCGATTATGGCGCCAAGGGGCTGACCTGCGAGCTGACGATCCCGCTGAACGGAGAGCTTCCGCCGGTTTAGGGCATGTCCGACTCGCCTCTGAAACGGGCTGCATCGGCGGAATTGAGAGCGCTCGAACGACAGCCGATCGATTGGCATCGGATCGACGCCCGTGATCCTTGGGTTTTCCGCATGCTGTCGACGAGCCGGCGTCCCTCGGCGCTACGATGCGCCGAGGGCGGGCCAGTCAGTCGCTGCCGCTTGCGATGGCGAGGCGGGGGCGGACGGCGAGAAGCGCCACCGTGGCTGCCATGCAGAGCGCCGCCGAGAAGACGAGCGACATCGCCCCGAAGTGCTCGATGAGAATGCCGAAGCCGATCGGCGCGCCGGCCTGCAGGATCCGCGCCGGTGCACCGATCAGGCCGAGGCGGTAGCCGTAGTTCTCAGGGCCGAACACGGCGAGCGGCACCGTGCCGCGCGCGATCGTCAGAATGCCGTTGCCGGCGCCGTGCAGCAGCGTGAACGGCATGGCGAACCATCCGCCGCCCGCCAGCAGGACGGCGGCGCCGAGCGGATGGGTGATGGTCGACAGGCGCGCGGAGACGAGCGGGTGGTAGCGGCTGAGTACGCCGGCCTCGAACATGCGTGCGCCGACCTGTGCCGGGCCGACCAGGGCGGCGGCGGCGATGGCCTCGGCCGAGCTCGCACCGGCCGCTTCCAGCACGCGCGGTAGATGGGCGGCCATCGCGGTCGAGACGATCCAGCCGGCGGCGAAGGCGAAGCCGAGCAGCCACATCGCCCGGTCCATCGGGATGTGCGGGCGGACGGCGCCGGCGAGCGGTGAAACGGCGTGGCGCAGCCGCGGCAGAACGAGGAGATTGAGCGGCAGGCCGAGACAGAGATGGGCCGCGCCCCAGGCGAGGCAGGTGCCTCGCCAGCCGATGGTCGCATCGCCCCAGGCGGTCAGCGGCCAGCCGATCGTGCTGGCAAATCCCGCGATCAGGGTGATGCCGGTGATCGGCTGGCGGGCGAGCGCGCCGTAGATGCGTCCGAGCGCGGCGAAGGCGGCATCGTAGAGGCCGAGCCCCATGCCGGCGCCGATCAGGAGCCAGCCGAGCCAGAGCGCGGCCGCATGGGTGGCGAGCGCGAGAATGGCGAGGCCGGCGGCGAAAACGAGATTGGAGACTGCCAGCACCTCGCGGCCGCCGAAGCGGTCGATGGTGCGTCCGACGCGGGGGCCGAGCATGGCCGAGATGAGGAGGGCGACCGAGAAGGCGGCGTAGACGGCGTTGACCGGCATGGCCAGATCGGCGGCCATGGACGGGGCGATGATGGCGACGAGATAATAGCTCGAGGCCCAGGCGAGGGTCTGGCTGGTGCCGAGGCCGGCGACGATGGCGAGGCGGCGTGCGCGGGTATCGGTCATGGCGCCATGGAGATCCCGCTCGGGCGGGGCGAGGGCCCCGAAGCGATGCCGACGATCGAAGGCCGGCCCCTCACTGCGGCCGCTCGATCTCGGCCTGAAGCGCCTCCAGATGCGGAGCGGCGGCGAGGCAGGCGGCGCGCTCGAGGGCGCGATAGCGGGCGACGAGGGCGAGGCCGAGCGCAGTCAGCTCGGCGCCGCCGCCTCGCCGGCCGCCGGGATGCGTCGAAACGACGGTTCTGCCGAACAGCAGGTTCAGCGCCTCGACGAGATCCCAGGCGCGCTTGTAGGACATGCCCATGGCGCGCGCGCCCGCCGAGATCGAGCCGTGGGTGGCGATGGCTTCGAGCAGGCCGATCTTGCCGGGGCCGATGCGGCCCTCGGGGTCGAGGTCGATGCGCAGGCTGAGCGTGGGCATGGCGAGGTCTCGGGAAGCCGGCAAGGGCGCGCCAGCTTGTTGCAGCGGCCATCCCCGGATGCGATGGCCGGCGCGGCGGGCGCGCCGCGCCCGCTATCCATCGCACGGGCCGCAGGCCGGCGACAATCTCTGAGGACTGCGATCATGGCCATGGCTGCCACGGCGATGCACCCGATGGCCCAAATGCGCTCGCGTCGCCCTGGTCCTCATGTCAGCGGCGCGCGCGGCGGATTGAGGCGCGGTCGGTGACGGTCGGCGAGCGTGACGGCCTTCACGATCATATAGACCGGCCGGCCCGGCTCCAGTCCGAGCGCCTCGACCGAATGGCAGGTGATGCGGGCGAGAATGCTGTCGGAGCCGCTGGTGATGCGCACGAGCGCATCGTCGCGGGGGCCTGCCACGATCTGCGCGACGCTACCGGCCAGGACGTTGAGCGCGCTGATCGCGCGCGGCTCCTGCGTCGCCAGCATGACGTCGCGGGCCCGCACATGGGCCCTCAGAACGGTGCCGGGCGCGGCATCGAGGCGGGGCAGGCGCCAGGTGCCGGCGCTCGAATGGAGCACGGTCAGGCCATGCTCCGCCGCGCCGGCCACGGTCAGCTCGACGAGCGATCCGACCTCGTCGCGGTCTTCCTCGGGCAGCAGGTCGACACGGGTCAGAACCTCGCCGGCGGGGCCGGCGGCGACCGACCGGCCGGCCTTCATGAGGACGACGTCGGAGGCGAGGCGGGCGACCTCGGCGAAGGAATGGCTGACATAGACGATCGGCACCTTCGCCTCGTCGCGCAGCCGCTCGACATAGGGCAGGATCTCGGCCTTCAGCGCCTCGTCGAGCGAGGCGAGCGGCTCGTCCATCAGCACGATCATCGGATCGGAGAGGAGCGCACGGCCGATCGCCACGCGCTGGCGCTCGCCGCCGGAGAGATGGATGGGGTAGCGGTTCAGCAGATGGCCGATGCCGAGCAATTCGATGACGGCGGCGGCATCGGCGCGGCGTGGCGCGCGCGGCGCGAAGAGCCGGCCATAGGCGAGATTCCGGGCGACCGTCAGATGGGGAAAGAGGCGCGCGTCCTGGAAGACGTAGCCGATGCGGCGACGGTGGACGGGCACGAAGATGCCGGCCTCGGTGTCGACGAGAACACGGCCCTCGACGGCGATGCGGGCGAGGTCGGGACGAATGAGGCCGGCGATCAGGTTGACGAGCGTGCTCTTGCCCGAGCCGGATGGACCAAAGAGGGCGGTGAGGCGGCCGCCCGCCGCGAAATCGACGTCGAGCGCGAATTCACCCAGACGATGGCGGGCGGTGACGGTGAGGGTCATTTGCGGCCCGCATCCGCGCCGACGCGGCGTGCCAGATATTCCGAGACGAGAACGGCCGCCATGGCGATGGCGATGGCGACGAGCGTCAGGCGGAGCGCGCCGGCATCGCCGCCCGGTATCTGGGTGAAGGTGTAGATGGCGGACGGTAGCGTCTGGGTCTCGCCGGGAATGTTGGAGACGAAGGTGATGGTGGCGCCGAACTCGCCCATGGCGCGGGCAAAGGCGAGGACGAGGCCGGCAACGATGCCCGGCGCGATCAGCGGCAGGGTCACGGTCAGGAAGACGAAGGCGCGGTTGGCACCGAGCGTGCCGGCCGCCTCCTCGAGCCGGCGGTCGACGCCCTCGATGGAAAGCCTGATGGCGCGCACGAGCAGGGGAAAGGCCATGATCGCCGAAGCGAGCACGGCCCCGGTCCAGCGGAACGAGAAGGTGAGCCCGAGGGTGCGCTCGAGAAAGGCGCCGACCGGGGCACGGCGCCCGAAGGTGAGAAGCAGGACATAGCCGGTGACGACCGGGGGCAGCACGAGAGGAAGGTGGACGAGGCCGTTCAGCAGCGATCTTCCCCAGAAGCGGCCTCGCGCCAGCAGATAGGCGACGGCGATCCCCAGCGGCAGGCTGGCGAGCGTCGCGACGCTGGCGACGATGAGCGAGAGGCGGACCGCGCTCCACTCCTCGGGGCTCAGATGCAGCGAGAACACGTCGAACCCCCCTGGCATTCTGCAATGACGCCGCTGCGCCAAGGATGTCCCGCCGGCGCTCGAGAGGACGGGCGCTCCCCTGCTCCGGCGTCAGTTGGCGGTCTCGTGCACCACGAAGCCTTCGGCGCGGAAAATCTCCGCTGCCTCGGGCGACGTCAAGCAGGTGAGATAGTCGGCGGTGCCGGGGGACTTCGATTGGCTCGTCTCGGCGACCGGATAGACGATCGGGGGATGGCTCGCCTCGGGAAAATTGCCGAGGATCGTCACCCGCGGCTCGACGATGGCGTCGGTGCGGTAGACGATGCCGACCCGCGCCTCACCGGTGGCGACGAGGGCGAGCGCCGACCGGACATTGTCGGCCTCGGCCAGCTTGTCCTTCACGCTCTCCCAAAGCCCCAGGAACTCGAGTGCTGCCCGGCCGTAGCGTCCGGCGGGAACGGCCTCGACATTCGCCATGGCGAGGCGGCTGTCGCCGATGAGGCCGGCGAGATCGAGATCCCGGCCGATGGTTGCGGCTGGTGCCTCGCCTGCCGGGGCGATCAGCACGATGTCGTTGCCGAGGAGTTGGCGCACCGTGTCTTTCTTCACCTCGCCCTCGGCGAGGAGCTTCTCCATCCAGGCGAGATCGGCGGCGAAGAAGACATCGGCGGGTGCCCCGGCCTCGATCTGGCGGGCGAGCGCCGAGGTCGCGGCGTAGGAGGCCGTGGCCGTCACGCCGGTCCGGGCGGCGCAGTCGGCATTCACCTTGTCGAGGGCGTTGCGCAGGCTCGCTGCGGCAAAGACGAGAACGTCGCCTTCCCCGGCCCTGGCAGGGGCTGGAAGGCCGAGCTCCGCCGGGACGGCAAGAGTGAGCAATGCCAGGGTGAGCCGGCGCCAGAGGCTGGCACGGCGTGCGGTCGTCGACATCGGGTATCCCCCCTCCATCTCGGCCCCGGCGGTTCGTCACCGAGGCCTTTCGAGCCAAGCGATATGTTCGATGGAATATAACGAATGCGGATGGGCAGGGCAATCGGCTCGCGCCGGGCCCCAAGAATTCTTACTCATTCCTGCGGATCGAAGGGATTGACTGCGTCAATGCGCCATATTCCGACGGATACCGGCAAAGCGGCGGATGCGACAGGTGCGGGCCACGCCGAGGATTTCGCCGGTCGCGCATCGTCCGGTCGAGAGCGGTGGCGTCGCGCTCATCCCCCGTCCGGCCGGGTGGCGCCCGGCCCGGCGGTCCGGATCGCGGCGACTGGATTTCCCGGACGAGAACGGGCACAGGAAGGATCGACAACGGAGCGAGTGGCCGCAGAGTGTTCCTCTCGATCGGCAAAGGGGCGCTCGACCATCGTTCGATTTCAGGAAAAGCCGTGCAATTTCCGAACCATAGAGTTTCCGTTGCGCCCATGATGGACTGGACCGACCGGCATTGCCGGGCGTTCCACCGGGCGATCACGGGCCGCGCGCTGCTCTATAGCGAGATGGTGACGACGGGTGCGGTCATCCATGGCGACCGGGCGCGGCTCATCGGCTTCGATGCGCGCGAGCATCCGGTGGTGCTGCAACTCGGTGGCTCCGATCCCGACGATCTCGCCCGCGCCGCCGAAATCGGCGCGGGATATGGCTATGACGAGATCAATCTCAATTGCGGTTGCCCGTCCGACCGGGTGCAGTCCGGCCGCTTCGGCGCCTGCCTGATGGCGGAGCCCGAGCTGGTCGCGCGCTGCTTCCGTGCCATGCAGGATGCGGTCGACGTTCCCGTCACCGTCAAATGCCGGATCGGCATCGACGACCAGGACAGCGAGGCCGACCTCACGCGCTTCGTTGCGGCGGTCGCGGCGGCCGGCTGCCGGACCTTCGTCGTGCATGCCCGCAAGGCCTGGCTGAAGGGCCTGTCGCCGAAGGAGAACCGCGAGATCCCGCCGCTCGACTACGATCGCGTGCATCGCCTGAAGGCGGCCTTTCCAGATCTCGTCATCGCCATCAACGGCGGCCTTCGCAGTCTCGCCGAGGCCGAGGCCGAGCTCGCCTTCGTCGATGGCGTCATGCTGGGGCGCGCCGCCTATCAGACGCCCTATGTGCTGGCCGAGGTGGACCGCCGTATCTTCGGGGCAGGCGGGCCTGTGCCGAGCCGGGAGGAAATCGTCGCAAGGCACCTGCCCTATCTCGCCGAGAAACTCGCGGAGGGCGTGCGGCTCTGGGATATGACGCGACACATGCTCGGCCTTTATCACGGCGAGCCGGGCGGGCGGATCTATCGACGCATCCTCAGCGAGGAGGCCGTGCGGCGGGGAGCGGGGCTCGATGTCATGTCGCGCGCGCTCGATGCCGTCGCCGAGGCGCGCGCAAAGGCAGACCGGGTCCGCGACGAGGAGCGGGCGGCGGGCAGGCACGGGGAGGCGGCGGCATGACGCTCGGGGGACTGTCGCCGGTCGAGGCGGCCGGGCTCGTCTCGGCGCTGCTGATCGGCGGGCTCGTCGTCGGCTTCCTCTCGGGGCTGATCGGCATCGGCGGCGGCGGCATCCTCGTGCCGGTGCTCTATGAGCTCTTCCGCCTGATGGAGGTGCCCGAAGAGGTGCGGATGCATATGGCCGTCGGTACCTCGCTTGCCGTCATCACACCGACCTCGATACGCTCGTTCCTGTCGCATCGGGCGCGCGGCGCGGTCGACGAGGAGGTGCTCTGGCGGCTCGGTCCGGCGGTGATGGCGGGCGTCGGGCTCGGCGTCCTCATCGCGCACCGGGCGCCGGGCGACCTTCTGAAGCTGGTCTTTGCGGTGTTCTGCGCGGTGATGGCGCTGCGGCTCATCGTCGGCTCGGACCGGCTGAAGATCGCCGCGGAGCTGCCGGGCCCCGCGGTCTGCTGGCCGGCCGGGCTCTTCATCGGCGGCTACTGCGCGCTGATCGGCATCGGCGGCGGCGCGTTCGTGACGACTTTCATGCAGCTCCATGGCCGGCCGATCCTGAAGGCGGTGGCGACGGCGGCGGGCTTCGGGCCGATCATCGCGCTGCCGGGTACGATCGGCTACATCTGGGCGGGGCTCGGCGCGGAAGGACTGCCGCCGGGCTCGGCCGGTTTCGTGTCGGTGCTCGGGGCGCTCATCATCGTGCCGGCGAGCGTGCTGGCGGCGCCGGCCGGCGTGCGCCTCGCCCATGGGCTGTCGCGGCGCACGCTCGAATATGCCTTCGCCGCCTTTCTGATCGCGGTCGGCATCCGTTTCACGATCGCCCTCGTCGGCTGATGCCGCCGTTCGCCATGGTGGCGACGTTTTCCTTGGACGAGACTGGATCATCGCGACGGTTGCGGTCCGCGCTCAACCCCTTCGGGACGGATCCCATGACAGGAATCGTGAAAGCGCCAGCGCCGGCGCTCGCTCTGCTGGCCATCGCATCGGGCATCCTCGGGACGGTGGCGCCAGGTGGCGATCTGAGGATGGGCGAGGCCGTGCTCACCATGGTGCTGACTGGGGTGTGGTTCGGCCTCGTCATGGGCTATGGCGCGTGGCGCTTCGCCGGGCGCTCCCTCGTGCTGGCGAGCGTCGCGCTCGTCCTCACCGTGGTCGGCTGGGAGGTGGCGGTCAATCTCGCCATGAGGCTCGAGCGGGACTGGCTGAAGGATGCCGGATTGCCCGAGGGCTCGACGATGTATGCGAGCGGTCTTGCGGCGGGTGCGGTCGGTGCGCTCCTGACCTGGGTCGGGATCGCGATCGCGGGCGGCGGGGCCCGCAAGGTCGGCACGGCCGTGCGCGCGGTGGCGACCGGCGCGGCGCTGGGCCTGCTGCTGCCTGCCATCGACTGGGTGGATTCCCCGGCCATTCTGCTGGTGCCCTGGCAGGTCGGCGTCGCGGCCGTGCTCGGACATGCGCTCGGGCGCTCCGAGCGGCAAGTCGTGTCGCAGGGCTTGCCCGATGGCGGTGCCGATGGTGCGCCTGCTGTCGGCGGGGTCGAGCGATGAGCGGCGAGGGGCGGAAGCTTGGGCGCAAGAGAGGTGCTCGGATCGGGCGTGCTTCCATCCTGCTCGCCGCGCTCCTGCTCGGCCCCGGTGCGGAACGGGCGGTGGCTTGCGCGTGCTGCTCGGACGAGGGGCTGCGGATCGAGACACGGGCTGTCCTTTCCTCGGGCGAGGCCGAGGAAATCGGTCGCATCGTTCTTGCGCCGCGAGCGCGGCTGCGGATGGGACCGGGCTATCCTGACGACGTTCATGGCATCGCCGCGCCCGGGGACGGATGGCTCGACATTGCGGCGCGCTGGGTGGACGGGGGCATCGAGTTCGATGTCGGCTCGCCCGGAGGTGCGGGCGGACGCATCGCCGTCAGCCTCGAGCGCGTGCTCGAGCGCTTCGAGGTCGATACCGGGCGGGGCGAGGGAATGTCAGCAGGCGGCGGCCCGGACCTCTACAAGGAATGGCGGATGATCGGACGGGCGGAGCTTTCGGGCGCCCTGTTCACCGCCACAAGCCCGGCCAAGGCCCGTCTCATCCTGCAGGGCGGGGGCAATCTCTGCACGTCGGCGGAATCCTTCGCGCGCTGGATGCTGATCCTCAAGGGCGGCGGCGCCGATTTCGCGCTCCTGGGCGAGACGGTCCGCGCCGGCGACGGCAACTGATGGAACTGTCGAGGCGTGGGCCGGCCGGCGCGCGATCCTGAGCGGCCGTCCCTGTTGGCGTCCGTGCTCAGATCTTCTGATTGTAGGCGCCGATCTCGGGATAGGTGGCGAGATGGTCGTCGATCGCCTCGAAGATGGCGCGCATGCTCGCCTCCGAGGTCGGGCTCTCGACGACGATCACGAGCTCGGGCTTGTTGGATGAGGCACGCACGAGACCCCAGGTGCCGTCCTCCAGCGTCAGGCGGATGCCGTTGACGGTGACGATGTCCCTCACCTTCTGGCCGGCGATCGGCGTGCCGGCCGCGGCAAGCGCCTGGAAATGGGCGACCACGCGCTCGACGACGCCATATTTCACCTCGTCGGCGCAATGGGGTGACATGGTCGGCGACTGCCAGGTGCGCGGCAGGGCGTTCTTCAGGTCGGCCATCGACTTGTCGGGCGCGCGATCGAGCATGTCGCAGACGGCCAGGGCGGCGACGAAGCCGTCGTCATAGCCGCGCCCGAGCGGCTCGTTGAAGAAGAAGTGCCCCGACTTCTCGAAGCCGACCAGCGTGCCGTGCTCGAAGTTGTAGCGCTTTATGTAGGAATGGCCGGTCTTCCAGTAGGCGGTCGTCGCGCCGTTGGCGATCAGCACCGGATCGGTGGTGAAGAGGCCGGTCGACTTCACGTCGACGACGAAGCGAGCATTCCGGTGGATCGCCGAGAGGTCGCGCGCGAGCATGACACCGACCTTGTCGGCGAAGATCTCGTCGCCCTCGTTGTCGACGACGCCGCAGCGATCGCCGTCGCCGTCGAAGGCGAGGCCGACATCGGCGCCATGCTCCTTCACCGCGGCCGAGACCGCGTGCAGCATCTTCAGGTCCTCGGGATTGGGATTGTGATTGGGGAAGGAATGGTCGAGCTCGCAATGGAGCGGCACGACCTCGCAGCCGATGCCCTCCAGGATGCGCGGCGCGAAGGCGCCCGCCGTGCCGTTGCCGCAGGCGGCGACCACCTTCAGGCGGCGCTTCAGTCTCGGCCGGTCGAGGAGGCTCGCGACATAGCGCTCGGCGAGATCGGGGACGAGCACGAGGCGGCCGCCGCCCGGCATCGGCAGATCGCCCGAGAGCACGATCTCCTTCAGCAGGCTCATCTCGTCGGGGCCGAAGGTGAGCGGGCGGGCAAGACCCATCTTGATGCCGGTCCAGCCATTGTCGTTGTGCGAGGCCGTCACCATGGCGACGCCTTCGACATCGAGCGCGAATTGGGCGAAGTAGGCCATGGGCGAAAGCGCAAGGCCGATGTCGTGCACCTCGAAGCCGCCGGCGAGGAGCCCGGTCGTCAGCGCCTCCTTGACCGCGCCCGAGTACCAGCGGAAGTCGTGGCCGACGACGATGCGCCGGGCCACCTTGCGCTCCTCGAACAGCCGGGCGAGGCCGAGGCCGATCGCCCGGAGGCCCATCAGATTGATCTCGCCGGGGAACAGCCAGCGCGCGTCGTACTCGCGAAAGCCGGTCGGCTTCACCAGGGGCTCGCGCTCGAAGGCGAAGGTGTTCGGTACGAGGTCGGCGCGCGGGCGCGGGAAACGGGTGGTGGCTGCGGCTGACAACATGCGGCTTCCTCCTCGACGAGGGGGCCAGGAGCGCCTGGCGATCCGAAGCGATCGCAAAGGCGCTCGCGGCTCCTCACTTGTCGCATCTTCTCTCGACGGGCCGGTACGCTGCGTCGGAAAATGCGTCGGCCGGGGGACAGCGCCCTTCGGCCCGTCGCGAATCGGCTCGTCCTCACCGGGCTCAGTAGCCGACGGCGCACGGATTGTGAACGCGGAAACCTGTCCCGGCGATCCGCCGGAGTGACCGCCGCGCGCCCCAGGGGAGCGGAAGGCGCGGGTCCTTTCCCGGTCCTGGAGATGGCGGCGGCAACCGTCGGTCCGCTACTGGACGAGCACCAGCTCGCGGCCGCGGATGTCGACGCGGCTCAGCTTGGAGAGGAAGGTCATGCCGAGAAGGGTGATGAACTTCGTGCCGGGCTCGCCGATCGTCGCCTCGACATCGTGGACGGTGATGTCGCCGATGCGGATCTCGTCGATGACGACGGGGGCGGCGCGGGTGGTGCCATTGGCGGTGCGGGCCGTCAGCGTGTAGTCGCTGTCCTTGGGCTCGATACCGAGACGCACGGCATCCTCGTAGCGCAGCGCGACATGGGTTGCCCCGGTGTCGACGAGCACCTCGATCGCGCGGCCGTTGACATAGACCTCGGCGAAGAAATGGCCGTTTTCGGCGGCGCGCAGATGCGCCTCGCGCAGACCGCCGTCGTCGGTCTCGACCGCGATCGCGACGGTGCCGTCATCGGCCGACTGATCGGCGATGCGGACATCCTCGACGCGCGAGTTGGCCATGAAGACATCGGCTGCAGTGCTGAACTTGTAGAAGGCAGCACCCGTTGCGCCCGCGATCAGCACCCAGACGGCAAGCTCGCGGAATACGGCGGCGACGCCACTCGGTACACTCATACGAAACCCGATCCGGTTCGGCGCCCCGGCCGGGCCTTCCCGCGGAGGGAGCGGCTCAGCTGCGGAGCGTCAGAAAATCGCCCGAGAACTCATATGAGCGCAGCCTGCTTAAGAAACTCATACCAAGGAGGCTCTGATGCAGATCGCCGGGGCGGGCGACCAGCGCCTCGACATCGTCGATCGAGATCGGGCCGATGGTGATGCGGCCGATGCGGACCGGGGCAGCGAAGGTCGAGCCGTTGGCGGTCTGGACCGGTACGACATAGGAGAGGCCGGAGGTGTCGATGCCGGCGCTCTCGGCATCGGCGGGGCGCAGCACGACGGTGGAGGCGCCGGTGTCGACGATCATGCTGACGGGACTGCGGTTCAGATCGACGCGGATCTCGAAATGGCCGTCGGAATGCCGGCGCACCCGCACCGCGCCGCCGGTCTCGGACCCGGTCGCGACGGTCGTGTAGGTGCCGGCCGGCGCCAGCTCGCCGGCGACGCGGTCGACCACCATCATGATCTCGGAGCGGAAACCGTAGCCGGCGACGAGGACGAAGGCGAAGGCCGCCCAGATGACGAAATCGCGGAAGGCCGTGCCGATCTGACCGCGATAGCGGCCGATCAGCGGCGTGCCGATGAAGATGAGCAGCGCGACACCGGCGACGAGGGCGGCGAGCTCGGCATTGTCGAAGCCGCCGATGGTGCCGGCATCGTGATAGAGGACGAGGGCGAAGCCGGCGAGGACGAGCAGGAAGAGTGCAATCCAGGATGCCATCGGCTCAGGTCCTCCGGGGGGCGGCGCCGGGCCCTTGCGGCAGCGGCCGGGCGGGAAGCTCGGACATGATGCGACGCCGCTCGGCCGGCGACAGCGATGCCCAGGCGGCGATCTCGCGGATGGTCCGCCGGCAGCCGAGGCAGAGGCCGCTCTTTGGGTCCATGGTGCAGATGTCGATGCAGGGCGTGTCCAAGGAAACCTCTTGGCAAGCGGGTGCCGCGCCCAAGCTGCGCAGCCCCCATGGGCGTGGCGCAACCCGGCGCTCCTTCCATGACATAGGGGGGCGGCGGGCGATCCGCCAGTGGCCAGCCTGAAAGTCAGTGGACGGCGCGGGCCGAGCGGTTGCGCCGCGCGGCATCGGCGAAGGCCGAGCGCCAGGTCGAGGAGCGGGGCTTTGCGACCGGTGTCTGGCGGTGGCGCTCCTCGCCGCGCGGCTGCAGCGGCTCGACGGGTGTCAGCACGCGCTCCTTGGGCAGCAGCACGATGGCGAGCGTACCCCGGCGCAGTTCGCTCTTCAGCTCGAAGCGGCCGCCATGGATCTCGACGAGGCTCTTGACGATCGGCAGGCCGAGGCCGGTGCCGCCCTCGGCCGCCTGGTGGGCGAGCGAGCCCTGGCCGAAGGCCTGCATGACCTTGGGGATCTCCTCCTTGGGGATGCCGGGGCCGGTGTCGCGGACCGACAGCATCTGGCCGCCGTCTGGGGTGGCGGCGACCGTCAGGGTGATGGTGCCGCCGGGCGGGGTGAACTTCAGCGCATTGCCCATGAGGTTGAGGCAGACCTGGCGCAGCGATCGCTCGTCGGCCCAGAGCTGGGGCAGGCCCTCCTCGAAGGCCTCGACGATCTTCAGGCTCTTGCCCTCGGCACGCAGCTTCAGCAGGCGATGACATTCCTCGGCCACGTCGACGAGATGGACGGCGCCTTCCTGCAACTCGTGGCGGCCGGCCTCGATGCGCGAGAGGTCGAGGATCTCGTTGATGACGTGCAGGAGATGGCGGCCGCTGTCGTGGATGTTGGCGGAGTATTCCTTGTAGGTCTTGTTGGCGAGCGGGCCGAACAGCTCGGTCTTCATCACCTCCGAGAAGCCGAGGATGGCGTTGAGGGGCGTGCGCAACTCGTGGCTCATATTGGCGAGGAAGCGGGACTTGGCCATGTTCGCGGCCTCGGCACGGCGGCGCGCCTCGTCGGAGATCGCCTTGGCCTGCTCGAGTTCGGCGATCAGCGCGTCCTTCTCGGCGCGAAAGGCGAGCATCGCCATGACGGTGGCGTTGAGGCCCTTGGCGAGGAAGATGAAGTAGACGTGGATGCCGACCGCCATCGAGGCCATCGCCCAGTAGAAGGGGTCCTGGATGAAGGCGAAGCGGGCGACGAGGGCGACCATCATCGGCACGGTGCCGGCATAGACGATCGCCATAACGGTCGAGGCGAACAGGAGGCGGATGGTCGAGACGACGATGAGCGCGGCGAAGACGAAGACATGCGCGGTCGGCTCGGTCGGATGGAGCCCGACGAGCACGACGCCCGCCCAGGCGCAACCATAGAGCGCCTCGGCAGCGATGAGGCGGCGGCGCCAGAGCGTGGTGTCGACCTCGGTGCGCGGGGTGCGCTCGAAGCGTTCGCAGGTTCGCACCAGCACCGAGCGGGCGGCGAGCAGGACGAGGATCCAGATGAGCGGCTGGATGGGCGGCGCCCAGAACACGGTGGCAAGGGCGATGATGATGGCGAGCAGCGGGATGGTCAGCGTGGCGCCGAGCTCGTTCTTCACGAACATGTGCAGGAGCTCGTAGTCGAACTCCGGCATCGCGTCGGTGCCGCTGGTCAGGCGCTCGCGCAATGCCCGGGCGCTCTGGGCACCGGCGGGCGGGTTCGCCGAAACGGCCGGCCGGCCGGTCGCCGCATTGCGGGGCCTCGGATGCGCCGACGGGATGGCGCCTTTCGCCGCGGCCGGGGCGGTGCCGGTCGCCTGGCGCATGCGTGCGGCTGTGAGCGGGCTCGGTGCTGTGGGCATGCTGTCTCGCCGCCGCGGCTGGTGTAGGTAATGGCCGGTGTCACGGCCGGCCGGCCCGGGCCCGGGGCGCACGAGGGCGCAGGGCTTTCGAATCGGATCTGTCGCGACAACGGCAACTTTCTGGTCAAATTCCTAAATTCTCGTTTAACAAGAATGTCTTGTCGGCGCATGTTGGAGTTTAAAGTGATGAAAATCTCCCGTCGGCACCTGACGCTGCTGCTGGTTCTCCTCGCCGCCGTCGTCGCCTTCCTGAAGGAGCGTCAGGGCGGCCCGGGCGCGCCGCTCCCAGCCGAGGTCTCCGGCCGTATCCGCGGGATCGACGGCGACAGCTTCCGGCTCGGTGCCGACGAGGTGAGGCTGGTCGGCATCGACGCGCCGGAGGGACGGCAGGACTGCGAGCGTGGCGGCGCGCGCTGGGCGTGTGGCGAGGAAGCCGCACGCCGGCTCGGCTCGCTCGTCGGCAATCGCGAGGTCACGTGCCGGATCGAGGATCGCGACCAGTACGGCCGGCTGCTGGCGGTCTGCTCGGTCGCGGGCATCGAGATCAACCGCTACATGGTCGAGAACGGCTGGGCGGTCTCCTATGGCCGCTATGGCGAGCTCGAGAAGGCGGCGGCACGCGCCCGCCGCGGCATCTGGGCGGGGAGCTTCGAGCGGCCGAAGGCGTGGCGGGCGCAGCATGCGGGCGAGCGGGGCTCCTGAGCCGGGCAGGTCCCCAAGCCTCGCCAACAGGGACGCAGGCACGCCCCTCGCCCGACGCAGGAGGGGCGGATTTGTGAGGAGGCGCGGGCGCGATGTCGGACAGAGGCGACAGGGACGCCATGCCGTCGCTCGAGCGGCTCGCCGCCGAGGTCAGGGCCTGCCGGATCTGCCGCGACCGGCCGCAAGGGGCGGTACTGCCGCATGAGCCGCGTCCGGTCCTCGTCGTCTCGCCGACGGCACGGTTGATGATCGCGGGACAGGCACCCGGCACGCGCGTCAACCGTTCGGGCGTGCCTTTCAGCGATCCTTCCGGCGAGCGGCTGCGCGACTGGCTCGGGCTCGGCGCCGACACATTCTACGATCAGGGGCGGGTCGCGATCCTGCCGATGGGCTTCTGCTTTCCGGGGCTCGATCGGAAGGGCGGCGACCTGCCACCGCGACCGGAATGCGCGCGCCATTGGCGCCACTGGCTGATGGCGGCGCAGCCGCAGATCGAGCTCGTGCTCGCGATCGGTCTTTATGCGCAGCGCTGGCATCTCGGCGGGGCAGCCAAGGGCGGCCTGACCGCCACCGTCGCGCGGTTCCGCGAGCATCTGGCGGACGCTCGCCGTCCCTCGGTGCTGCCGCTGCCGCATCCCTCCTGGCGCAACAATCGCTGGCTGAAGGACAATCCCTGGTTCGCCGACGAGTTGCTGCCGGTGTTGCGGCGCGAGGTGCGCCGGCTCACCGGCGAGAGCGGGCGGTTGCCCGTCTGAACGTAGAATGCCGATTGCGACGGACGCCCGGAATCTTTGCCTTTGTGGCAAACCATGCTAACCGACCCGTCGGCGCGCCATGGCACCTTGCGCCGCGACGGGGCGGGCAATGCTCGACGAGATGGACATCAAGATCCTGCGCATCCTGCAGGAGGACTGCACGCTGCCGGTCGCGGATATCGGCAAGCGCGTCGGCCTGTCGACGACGCCGTGCTGGCGACGCATACAGCGGCTCGAGGAGGAAGGGGTGATCCGCCGCCGCGTCGCGCTGCTCGACCAGCAGGCGGTCAATGCCGGCGTCACGGTGTTCGTCGCCATCACCACCAGCCAGCACAACAAGGAGTGGCTGGAGCGTTTCCATGGCGCCATGGCCGACTTTCCCGAGGTGGTCGAGTTCTATCGCATGAGCGGACAGGTCGACTACCTGTTGCGGGTCGTGGTGCCCGACATCGCCGCCTACGACACGTTCTACAAGCGGTTGATCGCGCGGATCGAGCTCTCCGACGTGTCGTCGAGCTTCGCCATGGAGCAGATCAAGTTCACGACGGCGCTGCCGCTCGACTTCGCGCTGCCGGAGAAGGCGGGCAAGCGCAAGAAGCGGGTGTGAGCGGGACCAGGGCGGTCCGAGCGATCCTCCCCGATCGTCAACCGCGAAAGAGCACGGGAAGGGCGAGCGTCAGGGCGGTGACGGCCATGGCGAGGATGACGAGGAAGGTCGCGATCATGCCGGCCTGGCGGAATACCAGCGTCTCGGGCTCCTGCGACACGCCGTAGGCGTGCGAGAGGCGTCCGAGCAGAAGCGCGACCGCCAGCACGGCGAGCAGCAGGCGGGAGACTCCGGCAAGCTCGAGCAATGCCATCAGGATCAGCGCGATCGGCACATATTCCGAGAAGTTCGCGTGCACACGGATGCGCCGCTGCAGCACGCGGTCGCCCTTGTCGCCGACGCCGACCCGCAACGCATAGCGCATGCGAATGACGCGGAAGGCGAGCACGACATAGATGATCGCGAGCAGGCCGGCGAGCGCCGTCGTCACCGGGATCACGGGGCGGCCTCCGCGTCGACATGCGGGCCGCCGACGAAGCGCATGCGGCCGCGGACCAGCGCCACCGTCTCGCCGGCGGGATTGGTGATGCGCACGTCGGTGATCATGTTGCGGCCTTTCTTCCAGACCTCGCGGGCTTCGGCGATGAGACGCTCGCCGAGGAGGGCGGGAGCCAGGAACTCGATCTCGGCGGAGGCGGAGACGGCCTGCTGGTTGTAGGCCTGGGCGGCGTAGCCGAAGGCGGTGTCGGCGAGCATGAAGACGAGGCCGCCATGCAGCGTGCCATGGGCGTTCAGCATCTCCGGACGCACCGTCAGAGCGATGCGGGTGAAGCCCGGCTCGGCGTGCTCGACCTCGAAGCCGAGCCAGCGGAACGAGGCGCTTGCGGCGGTGATCTTGCCGATCACGGCAGCGGTGATGGCCTTCCCTGCGTCGGCCATGTCAGGAGCTCTTGGGGTCGGCATTGCCGAGGCGGGCAACGAGGCTCGACGTATCCCAGCGGCGCCCGCCCATGCGCTGCACTTCGGAATAGAACTGGTCGACGAGGGCGGTGACTGGCAGGCTCGAACCGTTGCGGCGGGCCTCGTCGAGGCAGATGGCGAGATCCTTCCTCATCCAATCGATGGCGAAGCCGAAGTCGAACTTGCCATCCGCCATGGTCTTCCAGCGGTTCTCCATCTGCCAGGAGCCGGCCGCGCCCCTGGAGATCGTCTCCATGACGGCGGGAATGTCGAGGCCCGCCTTCAGGGCGAAATGGATGCCCTCCGACAGACCCTCGACGAGGCCGGCGATGCAGATCTGGTTGACCATCTTGGCGAGCTGGCCCGAGCCCGCGGGGCCGATCAGGCGGACCATGCGCGCAAAGTGATCGACGACCGGCTTGGCCCTGTCGAACACGGCCGCATCGCCGCCGACCATGACCGTCAGCACACCGTTCTCGGCGCCGGCTTGGCCGCCCGAGACGGGCGCGTCGAGCACGCCGATGCCCCGCTCGCGGCCGGCGGCGTCGATCTCGCGGGCGAGCGTGGCGGAGGCGGTGGTGTTGTCGATCAGCACCGCCCCGGCTTTCATGCCGGCGAAAACGCCGTCCGGCCCGGTCGTCACCTCGCGCACGTCGTCGTCATTGCCGACGCAGGTGAAGACGAAGTCGGCGCCCTCGGCGGCCTTGGCCGGGGTCGGTGCCGCGCGGCCGCCGAACTTTGCGGTCCAGGCCTCGGCCTTGGCAGCAGTGCGATTGTAGACGGTGACGTCGTGGCCGCCTTTGGTCCGGATGTGGCCGGCCATGGGAAAGCCCATGACACCGAGGCCGATGAAGGCGACTTTCGCCATCTTGTCATGCTCCCCGATCGCTGCGCGGGACGAGCGGTCGCCCGTCTCCCGACCCATTGCTGTCGTCGAGGCTCCTTCTAGAGCATGTTCGACGGGTTCGGAACCGGATCGATCGGGGCGAGCCTGCACAGGGCTGGTTGTCACGCGAAGCTGAGTCACGCCCTCGATGCCGCTGTCGCTCGCATCTCGAGCGATCAGGCTCTTTGTGTGCGAGTCTGATTCACGCCCTCGATGCTCGCCGTCGCTCGCATGTCGAGCGATCAGGCTCGGGTGTCAGGCGAGCGGGCGGTCGGGGAAGGCGAGCTGCTCGCGGGCGCGCCACTCGTTGGTCACGTAGTTGATGATGACCGACTTGCGAATGCCCTGGATCGGCCGCGGCTCGAAGCCGTGATAGGTGTTGCCCGAGGGCACGAAGACGAGCGCCCCGTTGGGCTTGAACGGCGAGCGGCCGACATGGCGTTTGTCGGCGTCGTAGATGTCGGTGCCGAGATCGGCATGGCTCGGATCGGTCGAGAGATAGAGCAGGAGCGTGAACATCTTGACGCCGAGATCGGTATGGGGCTCCAGCCAGAAGCCGTCGGTATCCTGGGCGTATTCGATGCGCAGATAGGAGCCGGCGAGCCCGGTGCCGAAGGTGCGCGAGACGGCCTCGGTGACGCTTGGGGCCTGGAAGGCCTCGGCCACCGCCTTCACGACCGGGAAGCGGGCCTGGTTCTCGGCATCGAAATATCGGCGCGTCGCATTGTGCAGCTCGCGCTTGCCGGAGACGCCGCCGAGGCTCGGGGCCTCGAAAGGCAGCGCGTTCAACTCGTCGATCGATATGGCCGGCAGGCAGTCCTCGAGATTCCAGTGCCGGTAGGGCGTCTCGAAGCGCTGCGCCTTCTCCATGGCACGGGTGAAGGCGGACACCACCTGCTCGGTCGATGCGGTCATCGGTCGTTCTCCGGTGCGGGCGCCGGCGGCGCGGATGGGGCGGCGGGCGACGGGGCGATCTCCGTCGGGACCTCGGGTCGGGCCCTCTTAACACCGCACTTCGGCGCCGGCGAACCGAATTCGGCCGGCGCCACTGGCTGCTGGGGCGCTCCCGAATCAGGAGCGCCCGGCCGCCCCGATTAGCAGCCGGGCACCTTCTCGACCAATGCGGCCCCTTGTCCCCATGCGTGGGTGTCGGCGGCCGAGGTCACGCGACCGCCGCAAGCGGCGGCGGCCCCATCCAGGTGTGCGAGGTGACCCGGCGGCGGGTTCAGCCGACTGCGACCGAGGCTTCCTCCTCCTCGAGGATCTCGTCGCGGTTCGCAGGCGGCGCGGCGCCGAAGGGCAAAGTCCCCTCCGCGGCCGGCGAGGCGGGGCCGATCCGCAGCTCGTTGCCCTCGACCTGGGACTCGACCCTCAGGCAGGTCGCCAGCAGCTCGAGCAACGATGCGTGCATCTCCCGCTCGGCGACCAGCTCGGGCGGGTTGGCGGCGAGAAACCGCAGAATCTCGCTGTAGTCTGGCATGCGTCAGGCATCCTTCCCCCAGTCGAGCAGCCGTGCCCGTCCTCGCCCGGGTGTTTGGCAAAACTGTGTCCGACGACAGAACGTGCGGGGGGGCGACCAATTCCCCGCTTGCGGGCAATTCGGCGAGAGGGCATGGGGGCGTGCCGCCGGCAGAGAGGCGGCAGCATGCTCCCTCTCCTGCGGCATGCCGCTCCGGTCCGCGATGGAATGCACGACATGGCCGCCTCCGAACTCGATCTCTTCCGCGACATCCTGATGACCGTGACGCTGCCGATCGTGGCGCTGGTCGCGCTCGGAGGCGTGCTGCAGCGCAAGCTGAAGCTCGACATCGCCTCGCTCAACCGCCTCCAGGTCTATGTCGTCCTGCCGGCCTTCCTCGTCCAATATCTCTCGACCGGCAGCCAGCCGCTCTCGGCGGTGTGGCCGATCGCCTGGCTCGGAGCCTTGAGCCTCGTCGTGCTGCTGGCGATCGGCTGGCTTGCGACCATCGTCGCCGGCGTCGGGCGGGACAACGGGCCGATGGTCGGGCTCGCCACCTCCTATTCCAATTCCGGCTTCTTCGGCATTCCGGTCGCCGCGCTCGCCTTCGGTGCCGACTATGTCGTGCACCAGTCGGTGATCGTCAGCCTGCACTCGATCCTTGTCGTGACGGCCGGCGTCTGGTTGCTGTCCGGCGAGAAGCGCGGGCTCATCGGCCGCCTCGCCAGCACCTTCGAGACGCCGATGATCCCGGCGATCATCCTCGGCCTTGCGCTGAAGGGGTTCGATGTCGAGGTGCCGTCGGTGGCGGCGACGCCCTTGAAGATGATCGGCTCGATCTTCACGCCGCTGGCGCTCTTCACCATGGGGGCGCAAATCGCCGATACGCGGGTGACGGAGGTGGGCCGGGGCGCGCTCGGTCTGATCGTCGTCCTGAAGCTGCTGGTTGCGCCGCTCGTCACGCTGTGGATGGCGCGGGCGGCGGGGCTGCCGGAAGACATTGCCGCGGTGCTGACGGTCGCGGCCGCGGCTCCGGTCGGCATGGTGCTGACGATCTTCGCGGTGCAGTTCCGCAACAAGGGCGAGCTCGCCACCATGGCGGTGCTGGTCACCACGGTGCTG
Organism: Hyphomicrobiaceae bacterium; assembly: GCA_041397765.1. Lineage (GTDB taxonomy): Bacteria > Pseudomonadota > Alphaproteobacteria > Rhizobiales > Hyphomicrobiaceae > JAWKWA01. The sequence goes on from JAWKWA010000007.1 coordinate 182,789, forward strand.
TCGCCGTTGACCGTCACGCTCTGGGTGCTGGCGTGGCGGCTCAACCTGTTGTGAGGCGAGGCACGCGCGTTCGCGAACGCCGGGGGGCGCAACGCCAAACCCCCGCCCAGTTTCCTGGACGGGGGTGTGACGGGAGAGTGGAGGAGGAGAGTTCCGCTGTCGTCGCCGGGCGCCTGTGCGCCCGCCGGTTCGCGGGACCGTCGTGGGCCGGTCCCGCCGTCGTCGTCAAAACGGACTGAACATCACTGTCGTGCCGTGGGCATGGGCCGAGCTCATCAGCGCGACGACCAGGAGCGCTCCCGCCGTCACCAGGCTGGCGAACACCGCCACCCGGACGAGGCGAAGAAAGCGTCGGTCGACCGTCTTGAGAGAATTGAGGTCCATCGGAGCCTTTGCTTTCGGGCCGTAAAGAATGTCAGTTAGCGATCTTATAACAGAAGCGACCCACCGGGTCATCCGGAAGGGATGGGTAAGCTTAACCAGGGGTTAAGCCGCGTCCCGCCGGTGATCGCGGCCGGTCGAGGCGGCCGGTCGAGGGGGGAGCCGCCTACTCGTCGAGCCAGTCGGCGCAGCGCGGCGGCTCGGCGGTGCCCCAGGGCATGATCGGCACGGTCGAGGTCGAGTTCTTCGGGCTGCCCTCGATCAGCTTGTCGGTATAGACGAGATAGACCAGCACGTTGCGCTTCTTGTCGCAGCCGCGGACGATCTGCATCTTCTTGAAGAAGAAGGACCGGCGCTGGACGAAAACGTCCGAGCCCTGCTCGAAGCGCTTCTTGAAGACGATCGGGCCGACCTGGCGGCAGGCGAGCGAGGCATCCGACAGTTCCTCGGCAAGACCGAGCCAGCCGGTCCAGCCGCCCTTCTCGGGGACGGTGAAATGGCAGGCGACACCCTCCACGTCGGGGTCGTCGATGCCATAGGTCGCGAGCTTGTGGTCGGGCGAGAGGAATTTCCAGACGGTCGTCTTCTTGAAGATGAGGTCGGGGTCGTCGTCGGCGCGGGCAGGGAGTGCGGCGGCGATCGACACCAGCGCCAGGAACGCCAGCAGGAAACGGTTCATTCTCGTCCTCACGGTCGGGCGCCCGAAGTCTCGTGGGGCCGGTCGTCATATGGTGATTGTGCGGTGCGGGAGAAGGGGTGGCGGGCTGGACGCCGAACACCAGCCGTTTCCCCGGAAGCCGCGGAGCGGCATGTCGCGGAGAGCCTAGGGGGTATACGGCGAGAGGGTGCGAACCGGTCCGTCCGCTACCCTGGGTCCCGGCTCTGCGCCTGCTGTCGCAGGCTCCGGCCAGGAAAACGCACTGCAAGGCCTTGGCTCCGTCTTCGGCTCCTTCTTCGGCTTCGGCCGGGATGTCGGACAGGACGTTTGGTGCCAGGGCAAGTAGAGCCAGTCGTGCTGCAGCACGGCCTTCGATCCGTCGGAGCGGCTCGCCGAAATCCAGCCCTCTCACGCCCCAGCGGCCGCGCCGGCGAGATAGCGGGCGAAGGTCGTCTCGTCGATATTGGCGCCGCAGACGAGGAGGACGACGTGGCGGCCCGCCAGTTCCTCGCGCAAGGGACCGATGAGGGCCGCGAGGCCGGCAGCGGGCGCGGGCTCGGCGGCGACCTTCAGGTCGCGGAACATGGAGCCGATGCAGTCCTTGATGGCGTCGTCACCGACCGCGACCATGCGCGCCACGTGATCGCGCACGAGGGCGAAGGAAAATGGCAGGTGCAAGGGCGCGCCGAGGCTGTCGGCGATGGTGCGGACCTCGACCTTCTCGAGCGGGCGGCCAAGGGCGAGATCTGCGCCATGCCGTCGGCGCCCGTCGGCTCGACGCCGTAGACCTTCACATGCGGAGCGGTCTGGGCGATCGCCGAGGCGATGCCGGCGAGGAGCCCGCCGCCGCCGACCGGGACGATCACCGCCTCGGCGTCCGGCACCTGGCTGAGGATCTCGAGCCCGATCGTGCCGGTGCCCGCCGCCGTGAACGGCCCCTCGAAGGGATGGACGAAGGCGCGGCCCTCGTTCCGGCGGATCGCCTCGACCTTGCCGAAGGCGTCGGCGATGTCGTCGCCCAGCACGATCTCGGCACCGAGGGCGCGGCAGCGGGCGACACGGAACGGATTGGCGGTGCGCGGCATCACCACCTTGGCGGTGGTGCCGAAGACCTTGGCCGCATAGGCGACGGCGATGGCATGGTTGCCGGCCGAGATGCCGGTGAGGCCGCGGCGGCGCTCGTCCTCGGTGAGGTTGAGCGTGACGTTGACGGCGCCGCGGGCCTTGAAGCTGCCGGTCGCCTGGAGAAGCTCGAGCTTGGCGGTGACGCGGGTGCCCTCGGGCAGGAGGCCGGCGAGCTCTGGCCCCGGCCAGCGGGCGACCGGGGTCTCGTTTACGAAGGGGCGGATGGCGTCCGCCGCCTCCTCTATGAGGGCGAGAGGAAGCGCGCTCGCGACGGGGCGAGGCGGCTCATCGGCCGGCCTCCTTGAGCGCGGCGGCGCGGATCTTCGCAAGCGTCGTCTTCGGCGTGATCGCCTCGGGGTCGATGCGGATTTCGATCAGCGCCGGTCGGCCGGCGGCGAGCAAGCGCTCGAGCGCGCCGCGGAATTCGGCGGTCGCCTCGACCGTCTCGCCGTGGCAGCCATGGCTCACGGCGAGGGCGGCGAAGTCCGGGTTCTTCAGGGCGGTGCCGGAGACGCGGCCGGGGAAATGCTTCTCCTGGTGCATGCGGATGGTGCCGTACATGCCGTTGTTGACGAGGATGACGACGATGTTGGCGTCGTACTGGCTGGCGGTGGCGAGCTCCTGGCCGTTCATCATGAAGCAGCCGTCGCCGGCGAAGGCGACGACGGTGCGTCCGGGCGCGGCGATCTTGGCGGCGACGGCGGCGGGGACGCCAAAGCCCATGGCGCCGCAGGTCGGGGCGAGCTGCGAGCGCCAGGCCGAAAGCGGTGATAGCGGTGCAGCCAGCTCGAATAGTTGCCGGCGCCGTTGCAGAACACCGTGTCGGGCGGCAGCATCTCGCCGATCATGCCGCCATCACCTCCTCCATGCGGACGGGGCCGGGCGAGGGCTCGGGCTTGAGGAAGGCCTCGTAGTCGGCGTGAACGGCCTTGCGCCAGGCGGCGCGGGCGGGGCTCGAGCCGATCGCGTCCGCGCATGGCGGCGAGCGCCTCGGCGAAGGCGCCGGTCGACTGCGCAGATCGGCAGGCTCGCGCGGTAGACGCGGCCGAGCTCGTCGCCGTCGGGGTGGACATGGACGAGGGTCTGGCGCGGCACCGGCGGCGCGACGAGCGAATAGTCCGACGTCGTCATCTCGCCGAGCCGGGCGCCGATGGCGATGACGAGATCGGCGTCCTTGACGCGGCGGGCGAGCGCGGGATCGACGCTGATGCCGATATGGCCGGCATATGCAGGATGGCGGTTGTCGAAATAGTCCTGACAGCGGAAGGCGACGCCGACCGGCAGGTCGAGGCTCGTGGCGGCGGCCTCGAGCGCGGCCTTGGCTTCCGCGCTCCAGCCGGGGCCGCCGAGGATGACGAGCGGGCGCTCGGCGCGGGCGATGAGCTCGCCGAGGCGGGCCATGTCGGCGCCCGAAGGGGCAACGACGGCGATAGCGGATTTGGGCACGACGGGCACGTCGGAGAGGCCGGCGAGCACGTCCTCGGGAAGGCCGAGGACGACGGGGCCCGGCCGGCCGGAGCGGGCGCGGTGGAAGGCGCGGCTCACATATTCCGGCAGCCGGGCGGTATCGGCGACGACCTCGGCGGCCTTGCCGAGCAGAGCCGAAGACGGCTCTGAGGTCGAACTCCTGGAAGGCCTCGCGATCCTCGACGTCGCGGCCGGGCAGGCCGACGAACATGACGAGGGGCACCGAATCCTGCTGGGCGATGTGGATGCCGATAGAGGCGTTGGTGGCGCCGGGGCCGCGGGTGACGAAGCACGACGCCGGTGCCGCCGGTCATGCGGGCGTGGGCGTCGGCCATCATCGCCGCGCCGCCCTCCTGGCGGCAGACGATGTTGCGGATGCCCGATTGATAGAGCCCGTCGAGCACGGCGAGATAGCTCTCGCCCGGCACCGAATAGACCGTGTCGACGCCCTGGGCCTCGAGGGCCTCGACCAGGATGCGGCCGCCGTGACGCATGGTGGGTGTGCCTTTCGATCAGATGGCCGGGCCGAGGCGCCTGCGCCCCGGCTCGCGGCCGGGTCCGGTGTGCTCAGCCAAGCGTCTTAGAGCAAGTGCGACCGAGTTGGAATTCGATCGATCGTGTCGCCATGGGCCGCTCGTCCTCCGGCGCCGCCGTGTCGCGGCGGCGGTGCGAAAAAGGGCAAGGCTTGGTGGATAGGCGAATTGACAACATTCCCGACTGACTGAACATAGGCCATGGCGTCGAGCCGCTCGCCGTCGGTAGGGCAGTCCGATCGACAGTCGCAGGCAATGCGTGTCGCGCAGGCGATACTGGCAAAAGTGGCAACGAACGAGATCCGGCGGGCAGATACGGCCGGACCAACGGAGGAAACGCATGAGGTTCTTTCTCGGTGCCGTCTCGGCACTCGCCCTGGCAATGGTCGCTCAGCCGGCTCTCGCCTCCGAAGGCTGCGATGACGGCGAGATCGTCATCAAGTTCAGCCACGATGTCGCGGAAACCCATCCCAAGGGCGTCGCCGCCAAGCTGCTCGCCGGCCGCATCAACAAGGAGATGGACGGCAAGGCCTGCATGGAGATCTATCCGAACTCGACGCTCTACGACGACGACAAGGTGAAGGAGGCGATGCTGCTCGGCGACGTCCAGCTCGCGGCGCCGTCGCTGTCGAAGTTCGAGGCCTATACCAAAAATACCGGCTGTTCGATCTGCCGTTCCTGTTCGATGATCTTGGCGCCGTGCAGCGCTTCTTCGATTCGGAAGCGGCGGGCACGCTCCTGCACACGATCGACGATGTCGGCTTCCACGGGCTCACATTCTGGTCGTCGGGCCTCAAGCAGTTCAGCGCGAAGAAGCCGCTCCTGGTGCCGAGCGACGCCAATGGCCTGAAGTTCCGCATCCAGCCCTCCGACGTCGCCCAGGCGATGATCGAGGCGATGGGCGGCTCGGCGCAGAAGCTCGCCTTCAAGGAGGTCTATGGCGCGCTGCAGACTGGCGTCGTCGATGGCCAGGAGAATTCCTGGTGCAACATCTACACGCAGAAATTCTACGAGGTGCAGGACGGCATCACCCAGACCAACCACCAGTTGCTGGCCTATCTCGTGGTGACCAACAAGGAATGGTACGAGGGCCTGCCGGATGACGTGCGCGAGCAATTCACGACGATCCTCGCCGAGGTCACACGGTCGGTGAACGACAGCGTCGCCGCCAAGGAGCAGAAATGCCGCTCCGACATGATCGCGGCGGGCGCGACGGTGCGTGAGCTGACCCCCGAGCAGCACAAGGAATGGGTCGAGACCATGAAGCCGGTATGGACCCGGTTCGAGGCCGATATAGGCCGCGACATGATCGACGCCGCCGTCGCCGCCAACTCCAAGTAGCGTTCTCGAGCCGTCCTGCCTGTCGCTCAGGCCGGTGGGACGGCTCGCATCCGTGCGCTTGGCAGCGCCGAGCGGTTCCGGGGGGAGCCATGTCCTTCCTGCCCTATGGTCCCTGGCTGTCGCTGGCTGCGCTGGTGGCGGTCTATTTCTGCATCGACCGCGTCTATCCGCGCGGCCTCGCCCGCTTCGAGGAGAACGCGGTCGCGGTGCTCCTCGGCATCATCACGCTCGTCGCATTCACCCAGGTGATCGCGCGCTACGGCTTCAACTCCGGCTGGTCGGGCGCGCTCGAGTTCCAACGCATCCTGTTCGCCTGGATGATCCTGTTCGGCATGAGCTACGGAGTGCGCGCCAACATCCATCTGGGGGTCGACGCGTTCATCCGGCTGTTGCCGCGGCCGCTCTTCAGGATCACCGCGGTGCTCGGGGCGCTCGCCTGCATCGTCTATGCGGCGATCCTGCTGGAATCGTCCTGGCTGCAGCTCTTCGGCGCCAAGACCTCGGGCGGCGCGGTCAAATACTGGTCGACCGTCTATCGCACCGGCTCGGGCCTCGACGAGATGAAGTGGCCGCAATTCGTCGTCGACCTGTTCGGGGCCAAGGAGCGCGTGCAGCGCTGGGTGGCCTATCTGATGCTGCCGGTCGGTCTTGCCCTGCTGATCTTCCGCTCGCTGCAGGCGCTCGTGCAGATCGTGCGCGGCGACCGCGAGCTGATGATCGCCGGCCACGAGGCCGAGGAGCTCGTCGCGGAGAACCGTGGCGTCCTGGAGGAATAGACCGTGGAGCCGTTCATCCTCTTCATCCTGGTGCTGCTGTTCCTGTTCAGCGGCGTGCCGGTGGCGGTCTCGCTCGGCCTGTCTTCGATGATCGTGATCGCGTTCTTCTCGCGCGATTCGATGTCGTCGGTGGCGCTGCAACTGCTCGACGCCTCGCAGAACTACACGCTGCTCGCCATCCCCTTCTTCATCCTCGCCTCGTCCTTCATGTCGACGGGCGGCGTCGCCAAACGCATCATCCGTTTCGCCATCGCCACGGTCGGCCATTTCCGGGGCGGGCTCGCCATGGCCTCGGTCATGGCCTGCATTCTGTTCGCGGCACTCTCGGGCTCCTCGCCCGCGACCGTGGTCGCGATCGGCACGATCGCCATCGCCGGCATGCGACAGGTCGGCTATTCGCGCGATTTCGCCGCCGGCATCATCGCCAATGCCGGCACGCTCGGCATCCTCATCCCGCCCTCGATCGTCATGGTGGTCTATGCGGCGGCGACGGATGTGTCGGTCGGGCGCATGTTCCTTGCCGGCGTCGTGCCGGGGCTGGTCGCGGGCCTCATGCTGATGATCGCCATCTATGTCGTCGCCCGCGTCAGGGGCTTGCCGGCGGAGCCGTGGAAGGGGTTCGGCGAGATCCTGAACGGGGGCAAGGACGCCGGCTGGGGATTGTTCCTCATCGTCATCATCATCGGCGGCATCTATGGCGGCGTGTTCACGCCGACCGAGGCGGCGGCGGTGGCGGCGGTCTATTCCTTCATCGTCGCGGTGTTCGTCTATCGCGACATGGGGCCGCTGAAGGGCAAACCGTGGCTCGGCGCGGACGACAGCGCGGCGGCGCGCACCGGCTTCTCGGCGCTGGTCTATGGTGTCGCATTCTTCTTCGTCTGGATGATCCTGTCGTTCTTCGTCACCTTCGAGAACGAGAACATCACGATCGGCGGGCGCGCCATTGCCGGGGGGCTGCTCGGCCTTGCCATCATGCTCGCCTACGGCTTCTGGCGCGGACCGCGGGCGGGCACGCGCAATCTGCTCGCCCTGTTGGCGGCCAGCCTGCCGGTCTGGGGGCGCAACCTCGCCATGACGGCGCGCACATTCCTGCCCGCTATCTTCCACGAGGAGACGCGCAAGGTGATGGTGGATGCCTCCAAGACCACCGTCATGCTGATGTTCATCATCGTCAATGCGCTGCTGTTCGCCCATGTGCTGACCGCCGAGCGCATTCCCCAGGCGATCACCGACATCATGCTGGGCGCGGGCTTCAGCCCGTTCACCTTCCTGATCGCCGTCAATCTCCTGCTCCTGCTCGGCGGCCAGTTCATGGAGCCCTCGGGGCTCCTGCTGATCGTCGCGCCGGTGGTGTTCCCGATCGCCATCAAGCTTGGCATCGACCCGATCCATCTCGGCATCATCATGGTGGTCAACATGGAGATCGGCATGATCACGCCGCCGATCGGGCTCAACCTGTTCGTGACCTCCGGCATCACCGGCATGAGCCTCATCCAGGTGGTGCGGGCGGCGATGCCCTTCGTCGCCGTGCTGTTCCTGTTCCTCATCATCGTCACCTACGTGCCGATCCTGACGACCTGGCTGCCCTACAGCCTGATGGGGCCGGAGCTCGTGGCGAAATAGGGCCTGACGCTGCCAGCGCGGCGTCCCGCGGCCGGGCCGTCTGGTCCGGCCGCGCGAAATCCGTTACAATCGTATCTTATCGGTTTGACTGGATATTCTCGACCTGCGCGACCATCTGCGCAGGAAGCTCGTATTGCGCGGGTGGCAAGGCGAGGGAGCTTTCTGGTGTGCGGGCGCTGATCGTCCGCGCAAAGATTTGAGCACCTTGCCGGGCGGGCGGTTGCCGGATCGGGCAACGCCCGGCGGGTATGATGGATCGACGGCCGCCTGTGGAGGGCGAGATGACAGACGCTGACACGGCCGCTGTGGTCGACACCGACGCCAGGTCTCAGGCATTGCTCGCAACACGGGTGATGCCGCGGGTGTGCCGTGTGCGGCCGTGCAGCCGGTTGCTCGCCGCCCTTGCTCTCATCCTGCTCGTCCTTGCCGGCGCCGCCGGGCCCGCCGGCGCCGAGCAGCGCATCGCGCTCGTCATCGGCAATTCGGCCTATTCCTTCGGGCCGCTGACCAATCCGCGCAACGACGCGGCGCTGATGACGCGGACGCTGAAGGGGCTCGGCTTTCAGGTGACCGAGCTGATCGATGCCGACCTCAAGACCATGAAGAAGGCGATGGTCGATTTCGGCCGCTCACTGCGAGACAGCGACATGGTCGGCCTCTTCTACTATGCCGGGCACGGTGTGCAGGTCGGTGGCGAGAACTATCTGATCCCGATCGGCGCCGACATCAACGACGAGCGCGAGGTCGCCTTCGAGGCGGTCGCGGTCGGCGATTTCATGCACACGATGCAGCGCTCGGCGAGCCGCATCAACATCGTCATCTTCGACGCCTGCCGGAACAATCCGTTCGGCGCGGCATCGCGCTCGGTGACGCGCGGGCTTGCGCGCGTGCAGGCGCCGACCGGTACGATCATCGCCTATTCGACGGCGCCCGACCAGGTGGCGCAGGACGGTGTCGACGGCAACAGCCCCTATACGGCCGCGCTCGCCGACGCCATGGGCACGGCGGGACTTGCCATCGAGGACGTGTTCAAGCGCACGCGTCAGGCGGTGCTGAAGGCGACGTCGAGCCGGCAGCAGCCCTGGGAGGAATCCTCCCTCACCGGCGATTTCTATTTCCGCGAGGGCGCGCCCGAGGACGGCGCGGGCAAGGATGCGGGCGGCGGCGGGGTCGTGGTCGAGGACCAGCGGCTCGTCGAGCTCAAGGCCTTCGATGGCGTCAAGGATTCGACCGACAAGGCGGAGCTCCAGGAGTTCCTCCGGCAGTTCCCCGACGGGGCGCTCGCCGGCCTCGTCAAGCTGAAGCTCGCCGCGCTCGAGCCGGCGGCGCAGAGCGGGGGCGGCGATGCGGGAACGGGCGTCGGCACCGGAGCCGGTTCGGGCGAGGAGACCGCGCCGCTCGCCGGGCTCGATCCCGACAGCCCGGAGGGGATGTTCCAGCAGGCCGAACTCCTGGCGCGCGGCGGCGCGAGCCGGACGCGCGACATCGCCGCGGCGGCAGGGCTCTATCGCCGGGCGGCCGACAAGGGCCACGTGCGGGCGATGGCGCGTCTCGGCACGCTCTATGATCGCGGGCTCGGCCTGTCGCAGGATCCGGCCGAGGCGCTGAAATGGCTGCGCCGGGCGGCCGACAAGGGCGATCCGGACGGGCTCGCGGGGCTCGCCGGCCTCTATGTGGCGGGGCGCGGCGTCGCAAAGAGCGAGAGCGAGGCGGCGCGGCTCTACCGGCGCGCGGCGACGCTCGGCTCGGCAGCCGCCCTCGACGGTCTCGGCCTGATGATGCGCGACGGCGTCGGCATGAGCGCGGATGCCAACGAGGCCTGCGCGATGTTCGAGCGGGCGGCGGGGCTCGATCTCGCCGTGGCCATGACCCATCTCGGCCAGTGCTACGAGGCGGGCCGGGGCCGGCAGCGCGATCTGGCGGCGGCCGTCGGCTGGTATCAGAAGGCGGCTTCCAAGGGCGATGCGGCGGCCATGGGGGCGCTCGGACAGCTCCTCGAGCTCGGCCGTGGTGCGCAGAAGGACCTCGACGAGGCGGTGCGTCTCTATCGCGCGGCCGTCGCGGAGGGCGACACGCGTGCCATGACGAGCCTTGGCTACCTGCTCGAGCAGGGCAAGGGCGTCGCGCAGGATCTCGCCGAGGCGGCTACGCTCTATGGCCAGGCGGCGGAAGCCGGCGATGCGCTGGCGGCAACCTATCTGGCCGCCATGTATGCCGAGGGCCGGGGCGTGCGGACCGATGGTCGGGCCGCCGAGCAGCTCTATGAGAAGGCGGTCGAGGCCGGCATCCCCGAGGCGATGCATGGTCTTGCCCGGCTCCTCGATACGGGCGGCGGGGGCGTCAGGCGCGATCCGGAGCGGGCGGCGACACTCGTCCTCGAGGCCTACCGGCGCGGTCACAAGGCGACGCGCGACGAGCTGGCGCTGAAGTCCGATGTCTGGTCGGCGGAGACCCGCACCGGGATCGAGGCGGCGCTGACCAAGCGCGGCTTCCTCAAGGGGCGGGCCGATGGCCGCTTCGACCGCCAGACGCTGCAGGCGCTGCAGAAATACGCGCGCAGCCAGTAGCCGGCCGCCGCCGTCGGCGAGCGTGTCACGCACCCGACATGGCGAGGGCGTAGCGGCCGGGCGGCTCGACCTCCACCCGAGAGCGGTTGGCGCAGCGGGCGAATTCGGTCCATACTGCGTGCCAACGTGCTTCGGTGATCGCAAGGTCGGTCGGGCAGGGCGGCCCGGGCGGTACCGCGACTGCGGGTGGCGCGACAAAAAACACCGGACCGGCGCCGAACGGCGATCAGTCCGGACATGCCAAGCCTCGAGGGTTCCATGCGCCGATTTCTGATTGCACTCGCCGTGCTCGCGGTGGCGGGCCTTGCCGTATTCTGGCTGCTGACCGCGCCGCGCATGTTGTCGGCATCCGACCTGCCGAGCCATACGCCGGATGTGGCGAACGGCGAGCAGGTGTTCCTCGCTGGCGGATGTGCCTCGTGCCACGCGGCGCCGAAGGACGGCAAATGCGACAATGGCCGCTACCAGGATGAGCATGTGCTGGCTGGCGGGCGGTGCCTCATCACGCCGTTCGGCACCTTCAACGTGCCCAACATCTCCTCCGACAAAGCGCATGGCATCGGTGCCTGGACGACACTCGACTTCGCCAACGCCATGGTGCGCGGTGTGTCTCCCGGCGGCAGCCACTATTACCCGGCATTCCCCTACACCTCGTATCAGCGAATGACGCTGACGGACGTCATCGACCTGAAGGGCTATCTCGATACGCTGCCGGCGAGCGCCAATGTGGCGCCGCCCCACGATCTGGCGCTGCCGTTCCGGCTGAGGCGCGGCCTCGGCCTGTGGAAGCTGCTCTTTCTCGACGGCAAGCCCTTCACGCCCGATCCGGGCGCGAGCGCGGAGGCCAATCGGGGCAAGTATCTCGTCGATGGCGCCGGCCATTGCGGCGAATGCCATACCGAGCGCAACCTCGCGGGTGGCTTCGTGACGGCGAAGTGGCTGGCGGGGGGCCCGGCACCCGAAGGCGATGGCTGGGTGCCCAATCTGACGCCGGCTCCCGACGGTCTCGCCGACTGGTCGAAGGGCGATCTCGTCTATCTGTTCCAGACCGGCAGCCTGCCAGACGGGGATTCGATCGGCGGCTCGATGGTCGCCGTCCAGGAGCATCTGGCCAAACTCAAGGAAGGCGATCTCGACGGCATCGCGGTCTATCTGAAGGCGCTGAAGCCGATCCCCAATCCGCGGCCGAAGCGGAAATAGCCGGTCTGACGCTCCGGCGCGTCGGAGCGGCGGCCCGGGCCTGAGATACATGGTTTCATTCCGCAGCGGCGGGGTGTGACGGGACGCGCGCCGTCCCCATGTCTGGCGATCGGGGCCGAGTTGCGGCGGCTGCCGCCTGCGGCCCATCGAGAGGACGGGGATTACCGATGGTGATGACGACGGGATCGATCGAGCGGCGCGGCGGCACCGGCCGCCTCGTCCATTGGCGGCAGGCGAACGGGCGCTCAGCGATGCGCCGATGGCTGCTTGCGGGCGCGGTGCTCTCCATGGTCGCCGCGGCGCCCGGGCGCGCCGATGCGGCGGCGCTCTATGGTCTCGTCGTCGGCATCGACGACTATGTCGGCTCCGCCAACGATCTGCAGGGCTCGGTCAACGATGCACGCGACATCTCGCAGGCGCTCGAGCGTGCCCGGGCGTCGCGCATCGTCACGCTGACCAATGGCGAGGCGACGAAGGATGCGGTCTCGAGCGCGTTCGCGGCGCTCGTCGATGCCGCCGCGCCCGGCGACACGGTGGTCTTCACCTTCTCCGGCCATGGCGCCCAGGAGCCCGAGCCGGCCGACCGCCATGGCGAGGCCGACGGCAAGAACGAGACGCTGCTGCTGGCGGGCTATCAGCCCAAGGGCGGGGGCACGCGCGAGCGCATCGTCGACGACGAGATCTTCGCCTGGATGCAGGCGGCCGACAAGAAAGGCGTGCGCGTCGTGTTCGTGGCCGACGCCTGCCATTCCGGCACGATGAACCGCAGCATCGGCGCGAGCCCGGTGCGCTACCGGGTCGCCGACTACGGACCGATCAGCGACGACGAACTGGCGCTGCCGAGCCCTGAATTCGCGACCATGACCGAGGACGACCTGAAGCTCGCCACGTTCGTCGGCGCCACCACCGACGACAGGCTGACGCCCGAGGTCGAGATCGACGGCGAATGGCGCGGGGCGCTCAGCTGGTCGTTCGCGCGCGCCATCGAAGGCTATGCCGACCGCGACGGCGACGGCGAGGTCAGCCAGTTCGAGCTCGTGCAGTTCCTGGTCCCCTCGGTCGCGAGCCTCGTGGAGAGCCAGCAGACGCCGCAGGTGGTGCCGCTGCGCCCGAGCAACGACATGCTGTTCGCGGTCGGGCGAACGGCCGAGGAGTTGCAGGTCGCGAGCGTCGAGACGGGCAGCGTCGTGCGCCGGGCCGAGGAGGCGCCGCTCAAGGTCGCCGTCGAGGGGGGCGATGCGGGCGTGCTCGACGGTCTCACCGGCGTCGAGCTGGTGGAGGATGCGGGCGAGGCCGATCTCATCTGGTCGGCGGGCGAGGGCACGGTCTCGCACCGGCTCGGCGGCAAGGTCGCCGAGGGCGCGCTCGGGCGTCAGGCCCGGCCGGTGATCGCCAAGTTCGCTGCGCTCAAATGGCTGAAGGCGACCGCGGCCGTCGATCCCGTCACTGCGCGCATCACGACGGGCAATGGCCGCTACAAGATCGGCAGCACGATCGAGGTGGAGATCGGCGGCCAGACGCTGCCCTATCTGACGCTGTTCAACATGCCGCCAGACGGCAAGGTCGAGTTCTTCGTGCCCGCGGGTATCGGCGAAGCATCCAAGGACTGGCGCAACGAGGTGATCCGTGAGCGCTTCCAGGTATCGAAGCCCCCCTATGGGGCCGAGCATCTGGTCGCGATCTTCTCGGACGAGCCGCTGGTCGGGCTGCATGCCGTACTCGGCGAGATGACGACGGGCGACAAGGCGGTGGTGCTGCGCCGGGCGCTCGAGGAGGTCATGAAGGGCCGCAAGTTCCAGGTCGGCGTGCTCGACATCTACACCGGAGACTGAGCGATGAACCGGCTGCGACACGACAGGCGAGGACCGCTCGGGGCCATTGTGCTCGTTTCATGTCTTTGGTCGGCGCTGATGGCGGGCGCCGGGGCCGCCGCGGCGGGCGACCGGGCGCTTCTGATCGGTATCGACGCCTATCAGGACGAGCGGATCGGCCTGCCGCGTCGAGGGGCGGCGGCGGCCGATGTCGAGGCGATCAGGGGGGTGCTGACGAGCCGGCTCGGCTATCCGGCCGACGGCATCAAGGTGCTGACCGATGCGGCGGCGACGCGCGAAGGGATCGTCGCGGCGGTCGCCGACTGGCTCGGCGGTACCGGCGAGGGCGAGCGGGCCTATCTCTATTTCGCCGGTGCGGGCTATTTCACCGAGGACAAGAACGGCGATGAGAGCGACGGGCTCGACGAGGCGATCGTGCCGGTCGATGCGCGCTCGAGCGGTCGGGAGATCGAGGGCCTCGTCACCGACGACGAGCTGACCGAGGTGATCGCCTCGCTCGCCGGCCGCCATGTGACGGTCGTGCTCGACACCGGCCATTCGGGCCGGGTCACGCGCCAGAAGGGCGAGACCCGCGCCATCTCGGTCGAGAGCCGGGGCCGGGTCTTTCCGCGCACGCCCGACCTTGCCGAGTTCACACGCTCGATCCTGGTCGAGCCGAAGGTGGCGCTGCAGAAGGCGGAAGGCGAAGGGCCAGGCGGCGGCTTCGTCGAGAAGATCCCGGCAGGCGGCACGCTCGCGGAGTGGTCGGCGGTCAGCGCCAGCCAGACCGCACTCGTCGACGAGGCGATGAACCATGGCGTCTTCACCTCGCTCTATGTCGAGGGCCTCGCGGGCGCGGGCGACGGCAACGGCAACGGCAGCATCAGCAATGCCGAGCTCTATGCCTATCTGGTGAAGGGCTCCGAGGCCTACTGCAAGGCCCATGCGGAGTCCTGCGAAATGGGTCTCGTGCCGCAGGTGCTGCCGGCATCGGTGCTGATCGAGGAGGCGGCCAAGACCGGCGGAGCGGGGGCCTATGGCGCCACGGATACGCAGGCAGACTCGGGACCGGCGCCGAGCTATGCGACCGTCGCCCATGCGGGCAAGTCGGTGCTGACCATCGCGGCGGTGATGGATCTCTTGCCGCTCGCCAGCAAGGACGGCGTCGTCGTCGAGCAGGTGCCGCCCTCGCCGGTCGTGCTCGGCACGCGCGACATCCGCTTCGAGGTGACGAGCCCCTATGAGGGCGATCTGGTGCTGCTCGATCTCGACGACACGGGCCGGCTGACCCAGCTCTATCCCAACGAGTTCACGCGCCGCCACGATGCGGAGTTCTCCGGGCGGATCCGGGCCGGCTATCGCATCCGCGTGCCCGACGCCTATTACGGCATCAGCTTCAACGCCACCGAGCCGAGCAGCGGCACGCTGATTGCATTGATCCTGCGCGATGGTGCGACTTTCGGGGAGACGGTGGCGTCGCGCTCGATCGCCGTCATCCCGCGCGAGGAGGCGGTCAAGGTCTATCTGCCGGCGCTCGCCGAGGCGGTGGCCGGCAAGGCGAAGACGGAGGCCTACGAGAATACCGGTCTTGCCCGCTCGGTGGTCGGAACGATCCGCTACCAGATCGGCTATTGAGAGCCAACATGTTACCGTGGTTACGCAATTCGGACCGGGAGTTGGCGGCGATGTCAGGGCATCGGGGATTTCAAGAGGTGGAATTCATGCCGGTGGATGAAGATATCCAGAGTTCGGCGGACCATGCTGCGAAGGTGGCGTGACCGCTCGCGTGAAAATGGATCGCGTCCCCGATCGATGGGCGCGGCAACCGGGGATCTGCTGAGCTTGGGAGGTTGAGATGAACAACCGGACGATAGAACGGAGAACAGGGACGCGACCCCTCTTTGCAGCCTTCGTCGCGACACTGCTTTGCACATCTGCACTCGTCGCCGTCGATGCCCACGCCGAGATCAAGGCGACGGGCACGATCGTCGTTGCCGCCAATGGCGACGGCACGGGCGGCGGAAGCGGCGATGGCACGGGCGGCGGCACGGGCGGCGGCGCCGGCAAGCGCCAGATCAGCACCGAGCCGGGCGAGGATGCGCCCGAGGAGGGCGACGACGCGGGCGCCGCGGTCGAGGAGGAGCAGGACACCGGCGGCGGTGCCGCCGCCACACCGACCGTGACGACCAAGGAAACCGAGGACGCCAAGGTGATCGAGATCACCGCGCCCGCCGATCCGCTCGCCGCCGCGGCTTTCGAGTTCATGGTGAAGCACTGCGCGCGCTGCCACCAGGCGGGTCCCCTCCTGGAGCGCGAGCGGCCGGCCAAGGGCTTCGGCAACGTGCTCGACCTCGATGCGCTTGCCCATGACCCGAACCTCATCGTGCCGGGCAATCCCGACGCGTCGCGGCTCTACAAGCAGCTCATCAAGAAGGAGATGCCCTACGACGTCTTCTACGAGTTCTCGGGCGAGGAGCCGACGGCCGAGGAGATCAGCCATGTCCGCGACTGGATCACGAGCCTCGGCAACACGCAGTCGGCCGCCTGCACCGATCGCCAGCCGATCACCAACGACTATGTGGTCGAGCTGATCGCCAAGGATCTGCAGTCGCAGCCCGATCACCGCATCAAGGGCATGCGCTACGTCACGCTCACGAGCCTCTACACTTCGTGCGTCGACGACGAGCACATGAAGGTCTATCGCCAGGGGCTCGCCAAGTTCCTCAACTCGATGTCGCGCTCGTCCGACGTGTACCGGATCGAGTGGGTCGACGAGTACCAGACCATCGCCCGGTTCAACCTCGACGATCTCGGCTGGGAGTATGCCGACTGGGAGCGGCTGCTGTCGGTCTATCCCTATGCGGCGCAGCCCGATGTGAAGCTGTTCGACTTCATCAAGTCGACGACCGGCACCGAGCTCGCCTTCATCCGTGGCGACTGGCTGGCGTTCGCCGCCTCGCGGCCGCCGCTCTACTACGACATGCTGCATCTGCCGTCGGACTTCGCAGGCCTGCAGAAGGATCTCGGCCTCGACATCGAGCGCAATCTGGAGCGGTTCCTCGCAAGGCGCGCGGGCTTCCAGATCTCGGGTGTGTCGCGCAACAACCGCCTGATCGAGCGGCATGCGATCCGCACGGGTGCCTTCTGGACGTCCTACGATTTCAAGGGCAACGAGGGCAACAAGAGCCTGTTCGAGCACCCGACGGGCCCCTACGGAGAGAACCCGTTCAAGCATGACGGTGGCGAGACCATCTTCTCGCTGCCCAACGGCTTCAACGCCTACTATCTCAACACCGCCGACGGTAAGCGGCTGAATACGGGTCCGACCCAGATCGTGCAGGATGCGACGCAGAAGGACCTGGCGGTGACGAATGGCATCTCGTGCTTCGGCTGCCACGACCAGGGCTTCCGCAAGGCACGCGACGACATCCGTCCGCATGTCATCGCCGACCGTACCTTCAGGAAGAGCGTTCGTGAGGCGGTCGAGGCTCTCTATCCGCCCTATGAGGAGATGGACCGCATCATTCTCGAGGACACGACCAACTTCCGTGCGGCGATGCAGCGGGCCGGGCTCGACCCCGACCTCAACCTCGCCGGCGTCGAGATGATCAACGCGCTGTCGAAGCAGTACGAGAAGGACGTCAACCTGACCTTCGCCGCCGCCGAGTTCGGCCTCAGCGCCGAGGAGTTCATCTCGCGGCTGGAGGGTGCCGGTGGCGAGGCGTTCCGTCTGAAGCGGCGCCTCGAGCAGGGGACCGTGCCGCGTGACACCTTCGAGGAGGGCTTCAAGGACCTGCTCGCCGAGGTGACCGACGACACGTTCGCCGTCGCCAAGGGCTTCGAGGGCAAGAAGGAGGAAGTGATCGGCAAGAAGGCCGAGGATCCGAAAGTCTCGCGCGATTTCGATCTCGCGCTATTCTCGGACCGCTCGACCTACAAGAAGGGTGCGCTCGCCTCCTTCACGGTGTCGTCGAAGCAGGATTGCTACCTGACGCTCATCAATGTGGATGCGAAGGGCGTCGGCACGGTGATCTATCCGAACGAGTACCAGAAGGATCACTTCCTCGCCGCCGGCAAGGAACTCGTGCTGCCCGGAGACGACGCGCCCTTCCAGTTCCGCCTGCAGGACTACGGCACCGAGACGGTGATCGCGGTCTGCAACGCCAGCGAGGAGGCCGTCGACGGCATCAAGCACGACTTCGACAAGAAGTCCTTCACCGACCTTGGCGACTACGAGCAGTATGTGACCCGCTCGATCGTCGTCGAGCAGGCGAAGCCGAAGAAGAAGGGCAAGAAGGCAAGCGTGGAAGCGGCCGAGACCGGCCACATCTCCGGCAAGGGCGACGTGCTGGCGCGCACCGCCATCAAGCTCGAGGTCGAGTGATGACCGCAAGGTTCTCACCAGCAAAGAAGGGGAGGGCGGCGTTTGCCGCCCTCCTCTCGTGTCTTGCCGGGCTCGGCGCATCGCAGGCCCTGGCGGACTGTGCGAGCGTCGATCAGGCGATCCGCTCGGCGATCGGCACCGGTGACGTCGCGGCGTTCGGCACGCTGAACCGCCAGATGCTGTCGGAGCCGACCTGCCCGGGCGACTATCGCGAGCGGGCGGGCCGGGTGCTGGCACTCGCCAGCCTCAGGCACCTGGAGACGGTGAACGGCACGGCCAAGGGCGTGCTGCCACTCGACGAGATCCGCGAGGCGGCGCGCTATGGCCGGCCCTGGCAGGTGATGATGGCGCTCGGCGACTCGCAATACGAGGCGGGCGACTTTGGCGAAGCGGTCAGCGCCTACGAGGCGGCGATCGACGACATCCGCGACGAGCGGCTGAACCCCAAGGCGCCGGGGGCGGTCTATGAGGAGCGGCTGTTCAAGCGGGCCTACCAGGCGCGGGCGCTGGCGGTCGCCTATGTGCCGACACCGATGCGCAACGGACGGCCGGGCGGGCTCGCCTCGCCGCAATTCCGCAGCTTCACGGTGGAAGCGGTGCCGGTGCCGGTGCGCTTCGAATATCGCGAGAGCCGGCTGACCCCGGACGGCGAGGCGGCGGCGGCCGACATCCTGCGCTATCTGAAGGCCGAGGGCATCGGCCATGTCCGCATCATCGGCCACACCGATCCGGTGGGTTCCGACACCTACAATCTGGCGCTGTCGCAGAAGCGCGCCGAGGCGGTGCGCGACTATCTGGTCGGCTATGGCTATGAAGGCAAAGTCGACGTGGTCGGCATGGGCGAGATGCGGCTGTTCGAGCCGGACGATCCCTCGCGCTACAGCGAGGATCAGCGCCACGCCTTCGATCGCCGTGTCGAGTACGAGGTGATGCGGTAGCGGCTGCCGCTTCGGCGCAGCGGCATCGAGCCTCGAGAGGGGCGTGACGGGCGATACGGGCGGCGGATCGCAGAAGCGAGGGGATGGAGCCACGCGATGACGGCAGTCCGCATTCTCGATCGCCTGCTCGGTGCCAGCGAGTTGCATCCGGCGGGACGGCGGATCGAGGACCTGGAGACGCCGGTGCCGGTCGTCGACCTCGACATCGCCCTCGCCAATCTGGTGCGCTGGCAGGATCATCTCGACGGTCTTGGCATCGCCAACCGCCCGCACATCAAGACGCACAAGCTCGCTTTGCTCGCGCAGTTGCAGGTCGCGCTCGGCGCCCGTGGCATCACGGTGCAGAAGCTCGGCGAGGCGGAGGTGATGGCGGAGGCGGGGCTCGCAGACCAGCTCCTCACCTTCAATGTGGTCGGCGCCGCAAAGCTGGCACGGCTGAAAGCGCTCGCGCGGCGCATCGATATCGCGGTCGTCGCCGATTCCCCTGGCGTCGTCGAAGGCCTCGCCGAGGCGGGCCGCTCGGCCGGCCGGGACATCCGCGTGCTCGTCGAATGCGACACCGGGGCCGGGCGGTGCGGCGTGCAGACGCCGCAGGCCGCGCGCGATCTCGCCCTCGCCATCGACCGTCATTCCGGCGTGACGTTCGGCGGCCTCATGACCTATCCGAAATCGGGCACACGCGCGAGGACCGCGGCCTTCCTCGAGGAAGCCGTGGCGCATCTTCGGCAGGCGGGGCTCGAGGCGCGCACCGTGTCGAGCGGCGGATCGCCGGACATGTGGTCGAGCGAAGGCCTGTCGGCGGTGAGTGAGTATCGGGCGGGCACCTACATCTACAACGACCGCTCGCTGGTCGCACGGGGGACGGCGAGGGTCGAGGACTGCGCCTTGACGGTCGCCGCAACTGTCGTCAGCCGGCCGACGCCGGGGCGCGCCATTCTCGATTCAGGCTCCAAGGCGCTGACCAGCGACCTCATGGGGTTGACGGGCTTCGGCTCGGTGCCGGCGCATGGCGATGCCGTCGTCTACGAGGTCAGCGAGGAGCACGGTTTCCTCGGCGTCGCCGATGACGCACGCGTGCCGGCCGTCGGCGAGGTCGTGCGCGTGCTGCCCAACCATTGCTGTCCGGTCTCCAATCTTTTCGACCGGATCGTCCTCGTGAAGGGCGGCGAGGTGATCGGCTCGGTCGCGGTCGATGCGCGGGGGCGCTCGCAATAGCGCGGCGGGCGATGCGGCGAGGATCCGTCGAAATTCACGGCCAGCGCTTCAGGCTGCCTGCGGGGAAGGTCCATTCCGGCGTCTCGAGCGGTCCCTCGAAGGCGGCGCGATACCAGGGCGTACCGTCCTGCTCGGCCGGGTTGCGCAGCACATGCATGTCCTGGGCGGGCATGAAGCTCTGGATCAGCAGGAAGCGGCGCTCGCCGGTCGCGGCATTCTCGACCATGTCGGCGACGAGCACGGCATGGCCGGGAAATCCGCCCTTGATGAAGACATCGCCGATGCGGATCCCGGCGAGCGGCACGGATCGCAGCTCGCGGTCGAGCGAGTAGGTGCCGGCATAGGCGTAGATGCGCTCCAGATAGAGACGGAACGAGGCATAGCTCGCATCCTTGCGGCCACCGCGCTTCCAGGAGACGCCGCTCGAGCGCGGCACCGGCCGCTCGCCCCGCGCCCAGCGGGCAAAATCGACGCGGCCGCCATTGGTGAAGTCGAAGGCGATCTCGCCGGAGCGGTCGACGGCGCGCAGATATTCCGCGCGCAGCCGCATGATCGCATCGGCGCATTGCTGCAGGTCCTTGTCGCCGACATCGATGTCGAGGACGGCGAAGGCGGCGTCAGACCAGAATTTCGGCAGGCCGTTGAAGAGGAGCACCGGCGCGCCGGCCGGCTTCATCGGCAGGCCACGCAGCCATTGGCCGAAGCTGCCGGGCTCGGCGGCGATGCGTCGGAAGCCCGGTGGCGGGGCGATGCGGCCGGCGAGCGTGTCGGCCTCGGCCACCCGCCCCTCGTGCCAGGGATAGAGGGGATCGGGGGCCGCACGGGCCGCGCCGGTTGGCAGCAGCAGCAGGACGGCGAGGAGGCAGAGCAGCGCGGTCGATCGGCGGGGCTGTAGGATGCACGAGCGCAGCCGCGAGCCCATATTCGTCGCTTTCCCGATGTGGCGGCCGGCCATGTGCCCTCCCTCGACTGCCCGATGCTCACGGCAAGCGGCCCGACAGAGCCCCCCCGCTCTCATCCCGAGCCATCGCGCAGAAAGCAGGCGGGGCGATGGCGCGGCGGCGCCTCGCTTGCCTCCCCGCCGTCGCTAGGCTCTGCGCCGTCCGCCCGTGTCCGGGCTGCCGATCCGCAGTGGAGGCCATGGTGAAGGGAACATTGAGGATGGCGGGATAGGCTCCCCCCGGGCAGCAAGGGCTGCACACGGAAGGGTCGCAGGGGCAGGGCGTGCCGGCCGCATGGACGGTCGCGCGCGCAAGAGGAGGCGTCGGCCGATGGCACGCAGGGACAGCGAGGGCGAGGTCGCCGCCATTTTCCGCTACGGCCTGTTGATGGGCCTCGGCATCGCCGCGACCTTCATCTTCTACTGGTCGGCGGTGACGAGCGTGCAGGTGATCGCGCTCGGCAGCGGCTACCGGCCGGGCGAGTTGCGCGGCCTCACCATGTGGGCGACGGCGGGCGTGCTCCTGATCGGGGCACTGCCGATCCTGCGCTTCGTCATAGCCGATCTCCCCGACATGACGGCTTCTGCGGTGCGAGAGGGTTCGCGCTATGCGGCCTGGATGTCGGTGCTGCTGATCGGTGTCGCGGTGCTGGTGTTCTTCTGACCGTCTCAGAAATCCGTCGGCTGGCCGCCTTCGGCGATGCGGCGCTCGACGAAGGCGTCGATCTCCTCGGCGATGGCAGGATCGAGCGGCGGGGGCTCGTACTCGGCGAGGGCCTGACGGTAGAGGGCGTTGGCCTTCTGCATGGCGTCGGGCGAGCCGGCGGCGCGCCAGGATTCGAAATTGCGCCAGTCGGAGATCAGCGGGGCATAGAAGGCCGTCGAATAGCGCTCGAGCGTGTGGCGGGCACCGAAGAAATGTCCGCCCGGGCCGACCTCGCGCATCGCCTCGATGCCGAGCGCGGCCTCGCTGACGTCGAGCGGCTTCAGGAACTCGGCGATCATCTGCAGGATGTCGATGTCGAGGGCGAATTTCTCGAAGGAGCCGACGAGACCACCCTCCATCCAGCCAGCCGAGTGCATGATCATGTTGCCGCCGCCCATGATCGCGCCCCAGAGCGAGAACACGCTCTCATAGGCGGCCTGGGCGTCGACGGTGTTGGCGGCATTGGTGGACGAGGTGCGATAGGGCAGGCGATAGCGGCGGGCCAGTTGGCCGCCGATGATCGCCGCCTTCATGTATTCGGGCGTGCCGAAGGCGGGGGCGCCCGACTTCATGTCGACGTTCGAGGTGAAGCCGCCATAGACGTAGGGGGCGCCGGGCCGGGTGAACTGGGAGAGGACCAGGCCGGCGAGGGCCTCGGCGTTCTGCTCGACGAGGGCGCCCGCCATGGTGACCGGCGCCATGGCGCCGGCGAGCGTGAACGGCGTCACGCAGCAGATCTGGCCATGGCGCGCAAGCTCGATGATGCCCATCGCCATCGGCCCGTCGAGCTTCAGCGGCGAGTTGGTGTTGACGACCGTCATGACGACAGGCGTGCGCTCGAGATCCTCGCGACGCACACCGGCCGCAATGCGGGCGATCTCCAGGCCGTCGAACAGTCGCTCGCGCCCGGTCGAGGAGACGAAATAGACCTTGTCGGAGAGCTTTGCCTTGGCGCGCCCGACATGGAGGTGGCGGACAGAGGCGTGAATGTCGAGGGAATCGGTCGAGCCGCCGCCGGCCATGTGAACGATGTTGAAGAACTGGCAGAGGCGGATGAAGTTGCAGGAGTCCTCGAAACGGCCGGGCCTTCTGCCTCCCTCCATGTCCGAGCAATTGGGCGGGCCGCCGACCGGGCCGAAGGTGATCCAGTCGCCGCCGACCTGGATCGAATGGGCGGGGTTGCGGGCGTGAAAAGTGAACTCGGCCGGTGGGTGCCTCAGCGCCTCCTCGACGATGTCGCGGCCGATGCGGACACGCTCGCCCTCGATCCGGGCACCGGCCCGCCGGTAGATGTCGAGTGCCTCCGCATTGAGGACGACGTCCATGCCGATGTCCTCGAGCACCTTCAAGGACGCCAGATGGATCGCCTCGATCTCGTCGTCCGAGCAGAAGCGGATGGGGTCGAGCCTGAGCCTCGGCTGCCTGAACGGCGCCTGCCGGATGCGCTCGGCGGCAGCGGTCCCTCGACGACGCCTGCCCCGATCGCCGGTGCCTGCAGCCAGGGTCATTGGGGCCTCCCTCGACGGATTGAGCCGGCATACTACTACAGGGTGGGCCGGCGAGCGGAAGGCTGAAGCCGGCATGGGAGACGTGCATGGCCGAGCGCCGGAGCGGACCTGTGCACCGGGCGGCCCGTCGGCTAGTCTCTCGCATTGTCACATCCGCCGGGGCACATCCGCCGGGACGAGGAGACGGCGCCAAGGCAGGCAGCCGGAGTTGCGGGCAGAGGAGGCACCATGTCGAGCGGAACCTTCAGCATCGGCAAGCTGCCCATGGACGACGAGCACAATGGCTGGGCGCTGACGATCCCGGGGCGCACGCCACGACCGGCGCTCAAGGGTGAGGTCAAGGCGGATCTCCTGGTGGTCGGCGCGGGGTTCGCCGGGCTCGCCGCGGCATGGCACTATGCGAGAGAGCGGCCGAACGAGCGGGTCGTCGTGCTCGATGCGCAGACGGTCGGCGACGGCGCCTCCGGGCGCAACTCCGGCTTCGTGCTCGGCGTCAAGCACTACGCCCATGGCGCCGATCCAAGCAATCTGGAGCCCGCGATCCGCATCCGGCGAATGTCGCAGGCGGCGACGCGGTTTCTCGGCGAGATCGTCGAGCGCCATCAGATCCGCTGCGACTGGAAGGCCGACGGCATGTACATCGCTGCCGGTGGAGCCAAGGGAGAGGAGGCGATCGGCCGGCTCGCCGAGGAGCTCCGGCTGATCGGCGAGGAGAGCCGGGTCATGACCGGGGCGGAGGCCCTGAAGGAGACGGGCGCGGCCAACTACCGGGCGATGCTCTATTCGGCCAACTGCGTGCTGATGCAACCGGTGAAGCTCGTGCGCGGCCTCGCCGATCATCTGCCGGCGAACGTCACGCTCCATGAGCGCAGTGCCGTCACGCGGATCGCCTATGGCGACCGGATCAGGGCCGAGACGGCCGATGGCGCGGTGACGGCACCGAAGGTGGTGCTGGCTGTCAATCTGTTCGCGCCGTCGTTCGGCTTCTGGAAGCAACGCGTGTTTCCATTGCATCTGTTTGCCAGCATCACCCGGCCTCTCACCGGCAAGGAGCAGGAGGCGCTCGGCGCCAAGCCCTGGGGCATCCTGCCGGCCATCCATACGACGAGCCCGACCATGCGCTACACCGAGGACCGGCGGATCCTCATGCGCGCTCAGTACACCGTCAGCCTCGGGGAGGATCCCGCGGGCGGCAACTATCAGAAGACACGCGCCCATCACGAGCAGCTCTTCCGCCTGCGTTTCCCGATGCTGCCCGACGTCACCTTCGAGCATACCTGGTGCGGTGTCGTCTGCCTGTCGCGCAACTATGGGCATGGCACCAAGAGGCAGGCGCCGAACGTGTTCACGGCGGTCTGCGACAATGCGGTTGGCGCGACGAAGGCGGTCGCCTCCGGCATCGTCGCCGCCGACATGGCGCTCGATCGCGACAATCCGCTCGCCGCCGATCTCGCCTTTTTCGGCGAGCCGGCCCTGTTGCCGCCTTCGCCCTTCTTCGAGATCGGCTTTGGGGTCAGGCGCGGCTACGAGGCCTGGCGCGACCGGGCGGAGGCGTGACCGGCAAAGTCACGATCCGGTTGCGGCGGGCGGCCGACGGTCGCTCCAGGAATGGCGGGGCGTCGCAGGAGAGATTGTCGGGGGCCGCCCAAGTCGGCTAAGTGAGGCGGTGCGGCTACCCGCCGGCCCCGACCGCGCGGGCTTGCCGCTCCCCCGCCAATGCATGCCCCTCCGGAGCCCGCCCCCATGAAGATCGCCGAGCTGAAGACATTCGTCGTCGGCAATCCGCCGCCCTCGTTCGGCGGCCAGTATTTCCTGTTCGTCAAACTCACCACCGACAACGGCATCTCCGGCATCGGCGAGGTCTATTGCGCGACCTTCGGGCCCGATGTCATGGAGCGAGCGGTCGCCGACGTGTTCGAGCGCTATGTCGAGGGCATGGACCCGTTCCACATCGAGAAGCTGTGGCGCAAGGTCTATGGCTCGGGCTACACGCTGCGCCCCGACGTGACGCTGATGGGTGTCCTGTCGGGCATCGAGATCGCGCTGTGGGACATCAAGGGCAAGGCGGTCGGCAAGCCGGTCTACGAGCTGCTCGGCGGGCGGGTGCACGAGAAGCTGCGCTCCTACACCTACATCTATCCCGAGGGCGACGAGGATTCGAGCATCTACTGGAACGCCGAGTTGTCGGCCGAACGGGCGGCGAAGTACGTGAAGCAGGGCTTCACGGCGGTGAAGTTCGATCCGGCGGCGCCCTATTCGTCCTTCGATCCGCGCCAGCCCTCGCTCGAAAGCCTCGAATTGTGCGAGCGCTTCTGCCGGCTGATCCGCGAGGCGGTGGGCGACAAGGCCGATCTCCTGTTCGGGACGCACGGCCAGTTCACGGTGTCGGGGGCGCTCAGGCTCGCCCGGCGGATCGAGCCCTATGATCCGCTCTGGCTGGAGGAGCCGACGCCGCCGGAGATGCCCGAGGAGATGGCGCTCGTTGCGCGAGGGACCTCGATCCCGGTCGCGACCGGCGAGCGGCTGACGACCAAATACGAGTTCGCCCGCGTGCTCGAATGCCGGGCCGCCTCGATCCTGCAGATGGCGCTCGGCCGGGTCGGCGGCCTCATGGAGGCCAAGAAGATCGCCGCCATGGCCGAGGCGCATTATGCGCAGATCGCGCCGCATCTCTATGCCGGTCCGGTCGAGGGTGCCGCCAACATCCACTATGCGGCCTCGCTGCCGAACTTCCTCATTCTCGAATCGATCAAGACCTGGGACGGCTTCCACGCCAAGATCCTGAAGAAGCCGATCAAGTGGCAGGACGGCTATGTCATTCCCCCGAGCGAGCCGGGCCTTGGCATCGAGCTCGACGAGAAGGTCGCCGCCAAGCACCCCTATCGCGGCTCGAGCCTCCATCTCGAGATGACCAACAAGCCGGTCGGCGTCTGATCCCGGCCTGGCCAAGCAAGAGAGCCCTTCATGCGCTACGGATATATCGGTCTTGGCAATCTCGGCGAGCATCTGGCGATGAGCCTCGTCAAGGCGGGCCACGAGGTGACGGTCGCCGATCTCAACAAGGCGTCGGCGAGCCGGCTGATCGCGGCTGGTGCCAAGTGGGCCGCGACCCCGCGCGAGGTGGCGGCGGCGAGCGAGGCGGTGTTCACCTGCCTGCCCTCTCCCAAGGCCTCCGAGGCGGTGCTGACGGGCCCCGACGGCATTCTCGCCGGCCTTCAGAAGGGCGGTGCCTGGATCGAGAACTCGACGCTCGGTCGCGACGAGACGCTGCGGCTCGCCCGGATCGCCGAGGCGGCCGGCGTCGAAGTGCTGGAGGCGCCCGTCACCGGCGGCGTCCATCTCGCCGCGCATGGCAAGATCACCGTGCTCGTCGGCGGCGACAAGGCGCTCTTCGAGAGGCACCGGCCGGCTCTGGAAAAGATGGGCGGCAAGATCTTCCACATGGGGCCGCTCGGGGCGGCGGCGGTGATCAAGGTCATCACCAACATGCTCGCCTTCATCCATCTCGTCGCCGATGCCGAGGCGCTGATGCTGGCCAAGCGCGCCGGGCTCGACCTCGCGCAGTCCTGGCAGGCCATCACTGCCTCGTCGGGCACCAGCTTCGTCCATGAGACGGAAGGCCAGCTCATCCTCAACGGCAGCTACGACATCGGCTTCACCATGGACCTGACGCTGAAGGACATCGGCTTTGCCATGGGCTTCGGGCGCGAGTTCGGCGTGCCCTTGAAGCTTGCCGGCCTCACCGAGCAGATCTTCATCGAGGGCAAGGAGGCCTATGGTGGCGATGCGCAGTCGACCTCGATCTCGCGGCTCCTGGAGGAGGCGCTCGACACCGACCTGAGGGCGCCAGGTTTTCCGGCGAAGCTGATCTGAGCGTGGCGCGAGCTGCGAGGATCGCCATCATCGGCGGTGGCCCTGCCGGGCTCGCCGCCGCCGAGGCCATCGCCGAGACCGGCGCCGGCCATCATGTCACCGTCTACGACCGCATGCCGACGCTCGGTCGCAAGCTCTTGATGGCGGGGCGCGGCGGCCTCAACCTCACCCATTCCGAGCCGATCGACCGGTTCCTCGCCCGCTATGGCGAGGCGGCCCATTGGTTGCAGCCCGTCATCGAGGCCTACCCACCCGAGGCGCTGCGGGCCTGGGCGGAAGGTCTCGGGATCGAGACCTTCGTCGGCACCAGCGGGCGGGTGTTTCCGCGCGGCCTCAAGGCTTCGCCCCTGTTGCGCGCCTGGCTGAGGCGTCTTGGTCAGCTCGGCGTCGAGATGGTGACGCGGGCGCGGCTCGAAGGCCTCGATGCGGCCGGGCGTCCGGTCATCGCGCGCGAGGGCGAGGCGGGCGCGGCGATCGGGGCGGATGCGACGGTGCTCGCGCTCGGGGGAGCGTCCTGGCCGCGGCTCGGCTCGGATGGCGGCTGGGTGGCGATGCTGGAAGCGGCCGGGGTGCGGGTGAGCCCGCTCGCCGCCTCCAATGCGGGATTGCTGATCGTCTGGAGCGAGCATCTGCGCGAGCGCTTCCATGGCACGGCGCTGAAGCGCGTGCGGGTTGCGATCGAGGGAGGCGGCGAAGGCGGACCGCGCTGGATCGGCGGTGATCTCGTCGTCACGCGCAAAGGTCTCGAGGGCGGTCCGGTCTATGGCCTGTCGGGGGCCGTGCGCCAGGCGCTGGGGGAGAGCGGACGGGCGCGGCTCATCGTCGATCTGCGGCCGGATCTGACGGCCGAGCGGCTGGCGGAGCAGATCGGCCGGGTGCGGGCGGGCGAGAGTCTCGCCAACCGGCTGCGGAAGGGGGCGGGGTTGCCACCGGTCGCCATAGGGCTCCTGCGCGAGGCGTATGGTGGCGGCCTCGCACGCGAGCCGGCCGGGCTCGCCGCGGCGATCAAGTCGGTTGCGCTCGAGGCCGCCGGCCTCGCCGGGCTCGAGCGGGCGATCTCGACGGCGGGCGGCGTTGCGCGCGAGGCGCTCGACGAGCGGCTCATGGTGCGCGCGATGCCGGGCCTCTTCATCGCCGGCGAAATGCTCGATTTCGATGCGCCGACGGGTGGCTATCTGCTTCAGGCGGCGTTCTCGACCGGCCGGGCGGCAGGCCAGGGCGTACTCGCCCGGCTGGGCGGTCGGTGACGCCGCGCCTTTCGGGGCTCAGGACGGCGCATCGGCGAGGCCGCGTTTCCGCAGGAGGCCGTCGATCGCGGGCAGCTTGCCGCGGAAGGCCAGGTAGGCGTCCTTGGGCTCGCGCCGTCCGCCGGCCGAATAGACATAGCGCTTCAGCCGCCCGGCGACCTCGGGATCGAAGATGTCGCCGGTCTCCTCGAAGGCCGCGAAGGCATCGGCGTCGAGCACCTCCGACCACATATAGCTGTAATAGCCGGCGGCGTAGTGGTCGCCTGTGAAGATGTGCTGGAAGTGCGGCGTGCGGTGACGCATGACGATCTCGTGCGGCATGCCGATGCGCGCCAGCACCGCCTTCTCGAAGGCCATCGGATCCTCAGGCGCTTCGGCGGCGGCGTGGTAGTCCATGTCGACGAGCGCGGATGCGAGATACTCGACCGTCTGAAAGCCCTGGCTGAAGGTGCGCGAGGCGCGCAGCCGATCGATCAGCTCCCTGGGCATCGGCTCGCCGGTCCTGTAGTGGCGGGCGAAGCGCTCGAGCACCGCCGGCTGCTCCAGCCAGTGCTCGTAGAGCTGGGAAGGCAACTCGACGAAATCGGTCGAAACCGCGGTGCCCGACAGCGAGGGATAGGTGACGTCCGACAGGAGGCCGTGCAGGGCATGGCCGAACTCGTGGAACAGCGTGCGTGCGTCGTCGAAGGAGAGCAGCGCCGGCTCGCTCGCCGAGCCCTTGGCGAAGCTCATGACATTGACGATGATCGGGCGGACCTCGCCGCCGTCGAGCCTCTGCTGATCGCGGTAGCTGCTCATCCAGGCGCCCGAGCGCTTGGAGGGTCGGCCGAAATAGTCGCCGAGGAAGATGCCGACGTGGCGGCCGTCGCGATCCTTCACCTCGAAGGCGCGCACGTCCGGGTGATAGACGGGCAGATCAGGCCGGGCCTCGAAGCGGAGGCCGAACAGCCGGCTTGCGGTATCGAAGGCGGCCTCGATCATGGCGTCGAGCGGCAGATAGGGCTTCAGCGCCGCCTCGTCGAGGTCATAGTCGCGGGCGCGCACCTTCTCGGCATAGTAGCGCCAGTCCCACGGCTCGATGGCGGCATTGTCGCCGGCCGAGCGGGCGAGTGCCGCCAGCCGGTCGCGCTCGGCATGGGCCTTTGCGACGGCCTTCGGCCAGACGGCGCCAAGGAGCTCGGAGACGGCCGCCGGCGTCTTCGCCATGGTGTCGTCGAGCTGGTAGTCGGCAAAGGTCGCAAAGCCGAGCAGGCGGGCGCGCTCGGCGCGCAGCGCGAGGATCTCGGCGGCGATCGCCCGGTTGTCGCTCGCCCCGCCCATCTCGCCGCGCCGCGTCCAGGCGCGGAACGCCTCCTCGCGCAGGTCGCGCCGGTCGCTGAAGGTGAGGAAGGGCTCGACGAGCGAGCGCGAGAGCGTGACGAGGTGGCTGCCGGGACGCCCGCGCTCGGCGGCGGTGGCGGCCGTCGCGGCGACGAGCCAGTCGGGCAGGCCGGCGAGATCGGCCTCGCCCTTCAGCTCGAGAATCCAGCCGGCCTCGTCGGCGAGCACGTTCTGTCCGAACCGCGTCGACAGGCTGGCGAGGCGCTCGACGATCTCGCCGAGGCGCGCCTTGGCGGCGGCGTCGAGATGGGCCCCGGCACGAATGAAGTCGAGATGGCGGCGCTCGACCAGCCGCCGGGCCTCCTCATCGAGGCCGAGCCTGTCGCGGGCCTCGAACACCGCGTCGATGCGGCCGAACAGGCGGGCATTGGAGGTGATCCAGGTCGAATGGGCGGCGAGGCGGGGCGCCATGTCGCGCTCGAGCGCCTGCAGCGCCTCGTCGGTGTCGGCCGAGGTCAGGTTGAAAAAGACGCGGGCGACCTTCTCGAGCGTCCGGCCCGAGCGCTCGAGAGCGAGGAGCGTATTGTCGAAGGTCGGCGGCTCGTCGGCGCCGGCGATCGCCTCGATCTCGCGGCGATGCTCGGCGAGGCCCTGCTCGAAGGCTGGGCCGAAATCGGAGCGGGCGATGTCGCCGAAGGGCGGCATGGCAAAGGGCGTCCGCCACTCGGCGAGGAGAACGCCGCCACCGCCGGGTGCTCCCTCGCTCGCCGGAGCAAAGGGCATGGCTATGGGGCCGAGGCTCGCAGCGTTCGTCGATGAGGCTCGCATCTTGGGTCTCCGGATGAGGGGCGGCGGGGGCAGGAGGCGGGTGATGCTCGGGGGCGCCTTCGACCTGCCCTTTGGGCTTCAGATAGGCGCGATCGCCCGGCGGTGCCAGTCAAAGCGGATGTCCCGGGTGCGAGCCTCCCGGTCGAGCGCGGGGCCGGGGTGCCGGTGCCGCGGGTTTTCCACAGTCTGGCGGCGCGGCTGTGGCAATTGCGTGGTTCAGCTTCGGTTCAGGTCAATTTCGCCACAGTCAAGGTCATAATCGGCCGAGTGCCTGGTCGAGCGCGTTTCGTTGCGAGGATCCGCCCATGCCGTTCAAGAGCTTCCCGGAATCGGTCCTGTTGATCGCGCTCATGCTCGGCTTCATCCTTTTCGGGGCGCTCGTGCAGGGACCGGAGGAGTACAGGGCGGCGCCGAGCGGCGAGGGCGTGCTGTCGAGCCGGATCGATCTCGCCGCGCCGTCGGCCGTCGGCCTGCCCTGATCGGCTCGTCCCGCCTCGCAGCCGACGCTCTCGCCGCAGTGGCCCTTGCGGTGCCGATGGCCGGACGTGGGGCGCCCTTCATTCCGGCGGCGCCCCGTGATAGGGCTCGGGCATGATCCTCTCGCACGCCCACCGCTTCATCTACATCAAGACCTACAAGACCGCTTCGACCTCGATCGAGGCGGCGCTGTCGGCGGTGTGCGGGCCCGACGACGTCATCACCGAGGCGAGCGAGCAGCTGCGCGGGGCGCGCAAGCAGCCGGCGCAGAACTACCGCATCGAGCATCCCGACAAGCCGCGGCGGCCGCTCTGGAAGCGCGCGCTGCTGAGGCCCGAGAAGCACTACCATCCGAGTGTCGGCTATTACGAGCACATGCCGGCCTGGCGGGTCCGCACCTATTGCGGCGAGGCGGTCTGGCGGAGCTACTACAAGTTCTCCTTCGAGCGGAACCCGTGGGACCGGCAGGTCTCCTGGTATCACTACAAGACCAAGAGCCGCGCGTCGCGGCCGAGCTTTGCCGCCTTCAATCGCGATACGAAGCGGGCGCGGGTCGAGAATTGGGATCTCTACACCATGAAGGGCGAGATCTGCCTCGACTTCGTCGGACGCTACGAGAGCCTTCAGGAGGATTTCGCTCATGTGCTCGAGCGGATCGGGCTCGTCGGCCGGGTCGAGCTGCCGCGCACCAATGTCTCCAAGGGCAAGACCGAGGACTATCGCAGCTATTACGACGCGGAGAGCCGGGAGATGATCGCCCGCTGGTACGCGCCCGAGATCGCCCATTTCGGCTACGCGTTCTGACGGGTCGCCGAGGGATCGGGCCGGCCGTTTCCCAAGACATGCAAAGGGTCTTGCATGGCACCGGGCGGCGGGTGGAGGCTCGAGGCATCGTGCCGTCCCCTTTTCCCAGTCAGCCGGTCATTCCCGCATGGACATGCTCGACCTCTTCCAGCGGCTGGCGCTCGCGCTCGCCATCGGCCTGCTCGTCGGCATCGAGCGGGGCTGGCAGGATCGCGAGGAGGCCGAGGGGGAGCGTACCGGCGGGGTCAGGACCTTCGCGCTCACGGGGCTGCTCGGCGGCGTCTGGGCGGCGATCGTGGCAGGCGGGGGACCGGGCGGACTGATCGCGCTGGCGCTCGTGCTTACGGTCTTCTCGGGCCTGTTCGGCCTCTACCGCTATCGCGAGACCTCGCATGAGCACAGCTTCGGGGCGACGACGGTGGTGGCGGCCATGCTCGTCTTCTCGCTCGGGGCCTATGCGGTCGTCGGCGACGAGAGGGTGGCGGCGGCGGCGGGCGTGGCGACGGCGGCGCTCCTGGCGCTGAAGGGTGCGATCCACGGCTTCCTGCGTGCCTTGACGCCCCAGGAGATCCGGGCGTCGCTGACGCTGCTCGCCATGAGCGTCATCCTGCTGCCGGTGCTGCCCGACCGCACCGTCGATCCGCTCGACGTCATCAATCCGCGCGAGATCTGGCTGCTCACCGTGATGATCGCCGCGGTCTCTTTCGCCGGCTATGTGGCGATCCGCGCGACGGGCGAGCGGGCCGGCCTCATCCTGTCGGGCATCGCCGGGGGCATCGTCTCCTCGACCGTCACCACGATCACGCTGGCGCGGCTCGTCCGCCAAGAGCCCGGCTGGCTGCGTCTGGCGCTCGCCGGCGTCGCACTGGCGGGTGCCACCATGATGCTGAGGGTGCTCGTCATCGTGTTCCTGATCAATCCCGCGCTCGCAACCTCGCTGGCGCTGCCGCTCGCCGGCGCCGCCCTGGCGCAGGCCGGCGCCGGTTTGCTCGCGGCCCGCCGCGATCTCTCCTCGGGTGCAAGGAAGCCCGCCGCGCTCGACTTGAAGAGTCCGATCGATTTCGAGACCGTGTTCCGCTTCGGTGCGCTGCTCGCGCTCGTCATGCTCGCCTCCAAGGCGGTGTCGGAGATGCTCGGTGAAACGGGCCTTTATGGATTGGCGGCGGTCTCGGGTCTCGCCGATGTCGATGCGATCTCGCTGTCGATGGCGCGGCTCGGCGGCAGCGATGTCGCGCTGCGGGTCGCTGGACCCGTGGTGCTGACGGCGGTCGGCGTCAACACGCTCGCCAAGGCCGCATTCGCCTGGGTCTCGGGCGGACGGGCGCTCGGGCTCAAGGCCGGGCTCGTCGCGCTTTTGGCGATCGCGGCAGGCGCGCTCGGCCTCGCCGTCTCGCTCATGATCGGATGACCGTTCCCGTCCATCCGTTAGGCCTTTCGTAAAGCCGGCGACCTAAACTCCCGACCGATTGTCATCTAACGGTGGAGTTACAGATGGACGCGCTTGGCGAGATCGAGGTCGAGGACCGGCGGGAGGTGACGGCCGGCTCGGCAGACCACGCGCGCGCCATGCGGCGGCGCTTCTACGGCGATGACGGGGCGATCTCGCTCGCCGAGGCCGAGACGCTGTTCGAGCTCAACCGCTCGATCGAGACGCCCGACCAGGATTGGGCCGACTTCTTCGTCGAGGCGCTGACGGACTATGTGGTCAACCAGGCGCTGCCGCAGGGCTATGTCACCGCCGACAATGCCGACTGGCTGATCGACCGCATCAGCGCCGACGGAGTGGTGCAGACTGCGACCGAGCTCGAGCTCCTCGTCAAGGTGATCGAGACGGCGCGTTGGGTGCCGGCGCGGCTGACGAAATTCGCGCTCGACCAGGTGCGGATCGCCGTCGTCGAGGGCTCGGGGCCGCTGCGCGCCGGCTCGGCGCTCGATCCGGGCATCGTCTCGGCCGACGAGGTCGAGCTGCTTCGGCGCGTGCTCTACGGCTTCGGCAGCGAGGGCAATCTGGCGATCAGCCGGGCCGAGGCGGAGATGCTGTTCGACATCAACGATCGGACTGTCGAGTCGCGCAACGATCCGGAATGGTCCGATCTCTTCGTCAAGGCGATCGCCTGCCATATCATGGCCGCGTCGGGCTACCAGGTGCCGCCCCGCGAGGAGGCGCTGCGGCGCGAGGAATGGCTCGAGGATCGCGGCGATCTCGCCTTTCCCGACGTGCTCGGCAAGATGATCTCGGGCGGCCTCAAGGCGATCTGGGGCGCGGCGAACGAGGCGGACTGGGAGGAGATCGCGCTCGACCGGCTCGAGCAGCAGCGGATCGCGATGATCACCGCCGAGGAGGTCACCGAGCCCGAGGCCGAGTGGCTCGCCGAGCGCATCGGCCGGGACGGCGTCATCCACGAGAACGAGCGCGTGCTGATCCGCTTCCTGAAGACGGAGAGCCCGGCGGTGCACCCCGCGCTCGATCAGCTCATCGAGAAGGTGGCCTGACGCGACGCCGAGCGCGCCCGCAGGCCTGCCCTACGAACGGAACATGAGCGCCCGGCACCCGCGTGGTAGCCGGGCGCTCGCGTCTGGTGCAAACTCCCCGGCGACCGCAGCGCGCCATCGGCCGCGCCATCATCGCTCGGGAGATCCCCTCATGTCCCATCCGCTCGATCCGCTCAGCGCGGAGGAAATCGCGCGTGCCGTCGCACTGGTGCGTGGCGAAGCAGGGCTCGACCCTTCCGCCTGGTTCGAGACCATCGCGCTGAAGGAGCCGTCGTTCGAGGAGCTGGCAGCGGGCCAGCCCATCAGGCGGCTTGCCCATGTCGCCTGCTACGAGCCCGCCACCAATCGCACGCTCGAGGGCACGGTCGATCTTGGGGAAGGGCGGATCGTCACCTTTGGCCAGCGCGCGGGGGCGTCGGCGCGCATCGTCTCGGACGAGTTCGAATGGGGCGGCAAGGTCGCGCTCGCCGATCCCGCGTTCCAGGCGGCGCTCGCCAAGCGCGGCATCAGCGATGTCGACAAGGTGCTGGTCGAGGCCTGGGGGGCGGGTGCGTTCGGCGAGGCGACGGAGGCGGGCGAGCGGCTCGCCTATGGTCATTGCTGGCTGTCGAACGAGGCGGGCGACCAGCCCTATGCAAGGCCGATCGCCAATCTCCACCCCGTCATCGATCTGAGGCGCGGGCGCGTGGTGCGCATCGACGATTTCGGGGCCGTGCCGCTGCCGCCGGACCCCGGGCCGCTCGATCGGGCGCCCTTGCGCGGCGACCTGAAGCCGCTCGAGATCGTGCAGGACGAGGGGCCGAGCTTCACGGTCGAGGGCCACGAGGTGCGCTGGCAGCGCTGGCGCATGCGGCTCGGCTTCAACGTGCGCGAGGGGCTGACGCTGCATGCCATCGGCTACGAGGACAAGGGCGAGGTGCGGCCGATCATGCACCGGGCGGCTCTGTCGGAGATGGTGGTGCCCTATGGCGATCCGACCGGCGGCAACTACCGGCGCAACGCCTTCGACACCGGCGAGTACGGCGTCGGGCACTTCCTCGAGGAGCTGACGCTCGGCTGCGACTGCCTCGGCCTCATCCGCTATTTCGACGTCGTCTCGCACGACTGGACGGGCAATCCCAAGGTCATCCGCAACGCCATCTGCATGCACGAGGAGGACTATGGCGTCCTGTGGAAGAATCCGAGCTGGGTCGAGGGGCGGCCGCGCGTCGTGCGCTCGCGGCGCCTCGTCGTCTCATCGATCGCGACCATCGGCAACTATGTCTACGGCTTCTACTGGTATTTCTATCAGGACGGCACGATCGCGGTCGAGGTGAAGGCGACCGGCATCCCGTTCCCCAATGCGATCGCGGCCGGCGAGTCGTCGCGCTATGGCCGGCGGATCGGCGAAGGCATCGACGGGCACGTGCACCAGCACTCGTTCTCGTTCCGCTTCGACATGGCGGTCGACGGGGTGAAGAATGCGGTGCGCGAGCTCGATTTCGAGGGCGCACCGATCGGGCCGGACAATCGCCACGGCAATCTGTGCCGGATCATCGACCGGCCGCTCAGGCGCGAGAGCGAGGCCGCACGCGAGATCGACATCGCGCGGGCGCGGTCCTGGCGGGTGATCAATCCGGACAGGCTGAACCGCCATGGCGATGCGGTCGCCTACCGCCTGGTGCCGGGCGTCAATGCGCTGCCTTTCCTCGACCCCGCCTCCTCGGTCGGCCAGCGCGCCGGCTTCATGTTCAAGCATTTCTGGGCGACGCCCTTCCATGCCGACGAGCTCTATGCGGCGGGCTGGTATCCCAACCAGCGGGCCGAGCCGGACGGGCTGCCGGTGTGGACGAAGGCCGACCGCAACCTGGAAGGCGAGCATGTCGTCGTCTGGTACACGCTCAACTACCACCATCTGCCGCGGCCGGAGGACTGGCCGGTGCAGCCGGTGGTCTATGCGGGCCTCAGCTGGATGGCCGACGGCTTCTTCGACGAGAACCCGGCGCTCGACGTGCCTGAGCGCGACAAGGGGCATTGCGGGAAGTCGCGCCGCGATTGCTGCGACTGAGGGGAAGCGCACCGGCGGCCGTTGCCCCGGCCGGCGGCCGCCCTCGCTTCAGGCGGCCGTCAGATAGCTGTCGATGACGCGCTTCTCGCCGGCCTTCTCGAAGTCGACGGTGAGCTTGTTGCCCTCCACCTCCCTCACCTCGCCATAGCCGAACTTGTCGTGGAAGACGCGGTCGCCGCGCTTGAAGGCCGATGCGACGCCGCTGCTCTTGGCGACGAGCTCGCCCTCGATGGTGCGCATGCGCTGAGGCGTCGGGTTCGGCTTGCCCTTCCATTTGGCGCGACCATCGTTCTCGCTCGCCCATTGCGACTTGGCACGCTGCCAGCCGGGGGTGGCGTAGGTCGACTTGAAGCCGGCGGCCGGCTCATCGAAGCGGCTGAGGCCGTAGCGGCCAGCCATGGCCGAGGCGCCGCCGTGAACGGCGTGGCCGGCGCCGCCGGCGCCGCGCCCCTCCGACACCGCGACATGGGCCTCGGGCAGCTCGTCGACGAAGCGGGACGGGATCTGCGACTGCCAGAGCGCGTGCACCCGGCGGTTCTGGGCGAAGCTGACGAGCGCCCGGCGGCGGGCGCGGGTGATGCCGACATAGGCGAGGCGGCGCTCCTCCTCGAGGCCGGCCTCGCCACTCTCGTCCATGGCGCGCTGGTGGGGGAACAGGCCCTCCTCCCAGCCGGGCAGGAAGACGGTTTCGAATTCGAGACCCTTGGCGCCGTGCAGCGTCATCAGGCTGACCCGGTCGCCGTCGTCGGCGGTCTCGGTGTCCATGACGAGCGAGACATGCTCGAGAAAGCCGGCGAGCGTCTCGAACTCGCCCATGAAGCGCACCAGCTCCTTCAGGTTCTCGAGGCGGCTGTGGGCCTGCGGGCTCTTGTCCTGCTGCCACATGGCGGTGTAGCCCGACTCGTCGAGGATCAGCTCGGCGAGCTCGGTATGGGGCATCTGCGGCACCATCTGACGCCAGCGGTCGAGATTGGCGACGAAGTCGGCGAGGGAACGGCGCGGCCTCGGCTTCAACTCGTCGGTCTCGATCAGCTCGCGGGCTGCCTGCATCAGGTCGAGGTCGCGGGCGCGGGCATGGCCGTGGATCTGGGCGAGGGCGGAATCGCCGAGGCCGCGCTTGGGCACGTTGACGACGCGCTCGAATTTGAGGTCGTTGGCCGGATTGACGACGAGCTCGAAATAGGCGGTCGCGTCCTTCACCTCCTGGCGCTCGTAGAAGCGCGGGCCGCCGATGACGCGGTAGGGCAGCCCGAGCGTGATGAAGCGGTCCTCGAAGGCGCGCATCTGGAAGGAAGCCCTGACGAGAATCGCGATCTCGTTGAGTCTGTGGCCCTTGCGCTGGATCTGCTCGATCTCCTCGCCGATG
>JAWKWA010000008.1:0-207592 GCA_041397765.1 Hyphomicrobiaceae bacterium
GCAAGCCTATGATTCTCGTGGAGCTTTTGAATTTGACACTTGAGAACGCACTTCGCAGCGACCGGGACACGAAGCTCGCTCCACTAGCACGGCCGGCCCCGACTTAGATAGTGGGCCGCCCCGCATCCTGCAGCCGCGCCCGTGCGGCTCAGTCGGGATCGAGGTCGAGTGCGAGCCTCGGCAACATGCGGCCCGGGATCGAGCCCGAGGGGGTGAGCCCGGTCTGCCGGCAGCCCATGCGCTCGTAGAAGGCGAGGGCATGGGGATCGGCATCGACATCGAGACGGGCGGCCCCGCCAGCTCTCGCCATCGCCGCCATGGCGACGAACAGGGCCCGGCCGATGCCGCGATGCTTCACCGCCGGCTCGACGAACAGGGCCAGGATCTCGGCCTCCCCGTCCACGAGGCCGAGTGTGGCGAAGCCGAGCAGGCGGCCGCCCTCCGCCGCCACCACGACGCGTCCCTCGGCGATGTCCTCGGCACGCACAGTCAGCTCCCCGACGCATCGCGCCATGAACGCCGCGTCATAGCCGTTGGAGGCCTTGGAGCGCAGCGCGAGGGCGGTGAGTTGCCCGGCCTCGGGGTGCCGCGCCAATCTCAGCTCGCATGCCGATCCTTCGTCCGTCATGAATAGCGCTCTCGCCGGTGCCGCGCCTTCGCCCAGAGCAGGGCGGCGGGCCGATCCCGTCCGTTCCACGAGGCCTCCTGCCCTGCCGCCCGATCGCACCTGCGACTGGCCTGGATCGAGACGTCATGGAATTGACGGACTAGTTTTATCCTGCGACTGCACTTTCATCGATGGCGTACAAGGAGCGTCCGTGCATCCATGACCCCGGCGAGCCCGGGAGCGGCCGAGTTGAACCAAGTTCCGTCGAGCGCCATGACCATCGTTCCACCACTTCAGCTCCTCGTCGAGCGCGACCGGCCCCTCGCCGCGATCGAGGCGATGCTCGGCGCGGTCGCATCCGGCGAGGGGCGCATCGCCGTCATCCGAGGTGAGGCGGGCATCGGCAAGACCAGTCTCGTCCGCGAGCTGGTCCGCCGCCTCGCCGGCCGTTGCGACATCTCCTCGGGCGGCTGCGAGGCCCTGTTCACGCCGCGTGCCCTCGGCCCCCTCTACGACATGGCGGCGGGCCTCGATCCCGGGCTTCCGGCGCTGCTGCTGAGCTCCGCCCCTCAGAGCCGGATCTTCGCCACGCTGCTCGAGGCGCTGCAGCGCGGATCGCACCCCCGGCTCGTCGTCATCGAGGACATCCACTGGGCCGATCATGGCACGCTCGACCTGCTCAAGTTTCTCGGCCGGCGCATCGCCCTCCTCCCTGTCCTTCTGCTGCTGACGGCCCGCAGCGACGAGATCGATGCGGCCTCGTCGATCGCCCAGGTGATCGGCGATCTGCCGACGCGCCTCACCCATCGCATCACTCTCGAACCGCTGACCCTCGCGGGCGTCACGCGCCTCGCGGCCGATAGCCCGCACCGGCCCGACGAGCTCTTGCGCATCACCGGCGGCAATCCGTTCTTCGTCTCCGAGCTGATCGCGAGCCGGGAGACGGCGAGGGGAGCGGTTCCCGAATCCGTCCGCGATGCCGTCACCGCGCGTGTCGCCCGCCTGCCGGCCTCCCATCGCGCGCTGATCGAGCTGATGAGCGTCGTGCCGGGCAGCGTCGAGCCCTGGCTGCTGCACAAGCTTCTGGGTGAGAGCGTCAACAGCGTCGCCGAGGAGCTGATCGACCGCCGGCTCGTCACGCGGGACGAGGGGGGAAATCTCCGCTTCCGTCACGAGCTCGCCCGCAACGCCATTCTCGACGGACTCCTGCCGTCGGCCCGCAAGGCGCTCGATCAGCGCATGGAGCGGGCCATGGCGGAGCTGGCCGAGCTCGGCCGGCCGGTCGACCTTGCCCGGCGCGTCCATCACGCCTCGGCGGCCGGCGATGGTGCCCATGTGCTGGCGCTCGCGCCCGAGGCGGCGGCAGAGGCGGCAAGGCTCGGCGCCCATTTCCAGGCCGCCGCCCATCTGGCGACTGCGCTCGCCTTCGTCGATCGGGCGAGCCCGGAGGTCGCCGCCGGCCTCTACGAGAGCTGGGCCTACGAGGCGGGTCTCGCCGTCGGCATCGACGACAAGGTGATCGAGGCGCGGCAGAAGGCGGTCGCGCTGTGGCAATCGCTCGGCCGCCACGAGAAGGCCGCCCTCAACCTGCGCTGGCTGTCGCGGCTGCACTGGTATCGCGGCGAGGCCGAGCTCGCCCAATCCTACATCGCCAAGGCCATTGCCGCGCTCGAGGGGCTCGATCCCGGCCCCGAGCTCGCCATGGCGCTCAGCACCCGCTCGCAGTTCCACATGCTGCACGACGAGTTCGACGAGGCGATCGACTGGGGCCGGCGGGCGCTCGAGCTGGCGCAAGGCCTCGGCGAAACCGAGACACGCATCCACGCGCTCAACAATATCGCCAGCTCGCTGCTGCTCGCCCGGCCGGCCGGAGGCGATGCGCTGATGGAGGAGAGCCTCGCCCTCGCGCTCAAGCACGGCTTCCACGAGCAGGCGGCGCGCGCCTACACCAACTATGCGGACTATGCCGTCGCCTTCAAGGAGTTCGCCCTCGCCGAGCGGCTGTTCGCAGACGGCATCGCCTTCGACACGCAGCACGACCTCGATTCCTGGACCCACTATCTGATCGGCCGCCAGGCGCATATGCGCATCGACCAGGGGCGCTTCCACGAGGCCGAGACCATCTCGCGCGGTATCCTCGCCATCGAGCGGCTGACGCTGATCATGCGGCTGCCGGCGCTCATCGTGCGGGGGAAGGCGGCGTTGCGTCTCGGCCGCCCCGATACCTCGCAGGTGCTCGGCGAAGCGCTGCGCGATGCGCTTGCGACCGGCGAGCAGCAATATATCGTGCCGGCCCGTCTCTCGATCGTCGAGCGGGCCTGGCTCGGCGGCGACGAGAGCACAGCGCATGGCGAGCTCGCGGCGCTGGCGCGGCTGAATGTCGAGGGGTTCGACCCCTGGGAGCTCGGCGAGCTCGCCGTGTGGTGGCAGCGCTGCCGGATGCCGCAGCCCTTTCCCCCGGTGGTCAAGGAGCCGGCGGCGCCGCGGGCCGCCGAGATCGCCGGCGATCCGTCGGCGGCCGCCGAGGCATGGACGGCACTCGGCATGCCCTACGAGGCGGCGCTCTCGCTGATGCAGGTCGAGGGAGCGCAGGCCGGTCAGGCCCTCGCCCGGGCCATCGGCATGCTGGATGAACTCGCCGCCGTCCCCGCCGCCGACCGGGCCCGCTCGCTCGCCGCCGCTATCGATGCGGCCCCGCGACTGCCCGGCCGGCGGCGCGGTCCCTATGCCTCGGCCCGGACCCATCCGCTCGGCCTTACCGCGCGCGAGATCGAGGTGCTTCGCCTCATCGTCCAGGGCCTTGCCAATCAGGCGATCGCCAAGCGGCTCGGCCGCTCGCCACGCACCGTCGAGCATCATGTCTCCTCCGTGCTCGGCAAGTTCGGCGCCCGCACCCGCATGGATGTGGTGCTGCGCCTCTACACGGAGCCCTGGCTTCTGCCCGAAGCCGCCGAGGCGGATACAAAATCTCTGCCCGCGGGCGACGAAATCTAGGTAGCGCCGCCCATGTCGGCCCGGTCATCGCGTGCTAGGCTTGTCAGCATTCGCGCGAAAGAGAGGTGAACACCGGACGAGGTCAGAACGCCTCTCCATGCGCGCCCGGCACCGTCGGCCAACCCGGCCCGGCACCACCAAGGGGAGCAAGCCATGGCCCTTCACACCGGCAACCCCTATCTCGATGCGATCGGCGGCACACCCTGGAACCGCGACCAGAACCACACCGGCTTTGACGGCGCGCTGCTGCTCTCGGTCTATTTCGACAACAATTTCGACGACAGGTTCGCGGCCGGCGCCTGGACGGGGGGCGAGATCTCGGCATTCTGGGACGCGCTGCACACCTGGTCGGCGGTCGCCAATGTGCGCTTCAATCAGGCATCCAACCCCAATGCCGCCGACCTCTTCGAGCGCAAGGTCACGGTCGCCTTCTTCGACGACCCCGCCACCAATGCGTCACACTCGAATTTCGATAGCGGCCCCGCCGATGGCGGCCCGCTCTTTGGCTACTTCAACGTCGACAGCTTCTGGACGCCCGGCGCGATGCAGGTCGGCGGCTACACCTTCGAGACCCTCGTGCACGAGCTCGGCCATGCCCTCGGCCTCGAGCATACCCATACGACCGAGGGTGGAACCGGCCGCTTTCCCGGCATCGAAGCCATCGACGGCATGGGCAACGGCAGCCCGACCGACAGCGGCGACAACGATCTGAACAAGAGCATCTACTCGATCATGTCCTACAACGACGGGCGCGGGCCTAGTGACGCGAACTCGTCGTTCGGATGGGTGGCGACACCGATGGCCTTCGACATCGCCGCCGTGCAGACCTTCTATGGCGCCGTCGCCGCCAATACCGGCAACACCGTCTATACGCTCGGCGACACCAATGCTCCGGGGGCAGCCTGGAGATGCATCTGGGATACCGGCGGCGACGACACCATCGCCTATGACGGCAAGGGCGAAGCGACCATCGATCTTCGCCCCGCCTCGCTCGCCAATGGCGAAGGCGGCGGCGGCTTCAAATCCTTCGTCCAGCACCGCTCGGGATCTCTCACGCTGACCATCGCGGGCGGCTTCACCATCGCCGCCGATGCGACCGGCTTCATCCCGGACCGCAATGGCGTCTGGGGCGTCATCATCGAGAACGCGCGCGGCGGCTCGGGCAACGACACGCTCTATGGCAACGACGTCGACAACATGCTGCAGGGCGGCAACGGCAACGACCATATGAACGGCTTCGGCGGCAACGACACGATGATCGGCGGCCGCGGCGACGACGTCTATGTGGTCGACAGCCAGTCCGACCAGGTGCTCGAGATCTCCGGCGCCGTGAACGGACTGGACAAGATCTACACGTCCCTGCGCACCTACAGCATGAACGTCGCCGGGCATGGCACGGCCGTCGAAGATCTCCAGTTCGTCGGCACCGGCCGCTTCAACGGTACCGGCAACGCGCTCGGCAATGCCATCGTCGGTGCCAAGGGCGCCGATACGCTGCACGGTCTCGGCGGCAATGACTGGCTGGTCGGCAACGAGGGCACCGACACGCTCTATGGCGAGAGCGGCAACGATCATCTCGACGGCGGCGCCGGCGCCGACACGATGCGCGGCGGCAACGACAACGACACCTATGTCGTCAACCACCGCGGCGACGTCGTCATCGAGCAGCGCGGCACCCTGGTATCCGCCGGCGGTCTCCTGCTCTTTTCCGGCGGCATCGACACGGTCGAGACCACGCTCGACAGCTATGCACTGCCCGATTGGGTCGAGAATTTGAGGTTCACCGGCAGCGGCCCCTTCTTCGGCGTCGGCAACGAGCTCGACAACACCATCATCGGCGGCAGCGACGACGACATCCTCAGGGGTCTCGGCGGCGCCGACCATCTCGTCGGCGGCGGTGGCAACGACATCGCCGAATACATCGGCACGCTGCGCGGCCTCACCGTCGATCTCGGCGACCCGTCGCAGAACTCCGGCGAGGCGCGCGGCGACACCTATGACAGCATCGAGGGTCTGCGCGGCACACGCCATGCGGACGTGCTCAGAGGCGATGGCGGCGCCAACTACATCGATGGGCGCGGCGGTGCCGACCTCATCCATGGCCGGGCGGGCGAGGACTGGCTGGTCGGCGGGGCCGGCAACGACCGGCTCTATGGCGGCGCCGATGCCGACCGGCTCGACGGCGGCGCGGGCATCGACACGGCCAATTACAGCGACTCATCGGCCGCCGTCACGGTCGACCTCGCAACCGGCCACGGCTCCGGCGGCGACGCAGACGGCGATCAGCTCATCTCGATCGAGAACCTCGTCGGCTCGGCCTTCGACGACACGCTGACCGGCGATGGCGGCAGCAACCGCATCGAGGGCGGCGAGGGGCGCAACCACCTCTATGGCGGCGGCGGCGCCGATACGCTGATCGGCGGCACGACCTATGACTGGATGGAGGGTGGCGAGGGCGACGACACGCTGACCGGCACCGGCGGGCAGACCGTCATGTTCGGCGGCGGCGGCAACGACACGATGACCGGTAGCCTCGACAACACCAACTATTTCGATGGCGGCCTCGGCGACGACGTGATGATCGGCGGCAACACCACCGACTACCTCTCCGACGTCGAGGGCGGCCGCGATACCATGTACGGCGGCGGCGGCGACGACACGCTGGTCGACTATTACGATCCGAGCTTCCTCTATGGCGAGGCCGGCAACGATTTCATGTCGGCGACCGGCTCGGGCAGCACGCTCGACGGCGGCGCCGACAACGACACCATGACCGTCGCCAACGGCGACTACACGGTGATCGGCGGCACGGGCGAGGACCGGCTCGAGGCGGCCGGCTACGGCAATGTCGTGTTCACCGGCG
This sequence comes from Hyphomicrobiaceae bacterium, assembly GCA_041397765.1. Classification (GTDB taxonomy): domain Bacteria; phylum Pseudomonadota; class Alphaproteobacteria; order Rhizobiales; family Hyphomicrobiaceae; genus JAWKWA01. The sequence goes on from JAWKWA010000008.1 coordinate 6,465, forward strand.
GCGCCGATGCCGACATTTTCGCCTACCGAGTCCAGTCGAGCGGGCCCCTCACCTATACCGTCACCGATTTCGAGGACGGCACCGACAGGATCCTGCTCTGGGACTTCGCCTTCAACGGCAACGTGCCGCTGTCCTCGCTCTTAATCGTCGACAGCGCGGCCGGGGCCGTCATCAGCTGGAACGGCCTGACCGAGATGACGCTCGTCGGCATCGCCGCCAGCCAGCTCACCGCGGCGGACTTCCTCATCTCGCTGCCCTGAGCGGGGATGGCGCGCGAGCGAGCGATCGGCCGGGTGCCGGCTACAAAGAAAGAGGGGCGGCCGTTAAGCCGCCCCTTCGTCTCGATCCTGCGGTCTCGATCCGGCAGTCTTGGTCGGCCGGCCTCGGCGCGCCGACGCCCCCGCCTCGACCTCAGTTGCGGTCCTTGTCGACGAGCTTGTTCTTGCCGATCCAGGGCATCATGGCGCGCAGCTTCTGGCCCACCTCCTCGATCGGATGGCCGGCATTGCGCGCCCGGATCGCCTTGAACGAGGTCTGGTTGACCTTGTTCTCGAGCATCCAGTCGCGGGCGAAGCGGCCGGTCTGGATGTCGGCGAGCACGCGCTTCATCTCGGCCTTGGTCTCGGGCGTGATGATGCGCGGCCCGGTCACATACTCGCCGTACTCGGCGGTGTTGGAGATCGAGTAGTTCATGTTGGCGATGCCGCCCTCGTAGATGAGGTCGACGATCAGCTTCACCTCGTGCAGGCACTCGAAATAGGCCATCTCGGGCGAATAGCCGGCCTCGACCAGCGTCTCGTAGCCGGCGCGGATCAGCTCGACGAGGCCGCCGCAGAGCACCACCTGCTCGCCGAACAGGTCGGTCTCGCATTCCTCCTTGAAGGAGGTCTCGATGATGCCGGCGCGGCCGCCGCCGATCGCCGAGGCGTAGGAGAGCGCGATGTCGTGGCTGTTGCCCGAGGCGTCCTGGTGGATGGCCATCAGGCAGGGCACGCCGCCACCCTTCAGATATTCGCCGCGCACCGTATGGCCGGGGCCCTTCGGCGCCACCATCAGCACGTCGATGTCCTTCCTCGGCTCGATCAGGTTGAAATGCACGTTGAGGCCGTGCGCAAAGAGCAGCGCGGCGCCTTCCTTCATGTTGTCGGCGAGATCGCCCCGATAGATGTCGCCCTGCAGCTCGTCGGGTGTCAGCATCATCATGACGTCGGCCCATTCGGCGGCCTTCTTGACGTCCATGACCTTGAGCTTCTCCTTCTCGGCCTTCTTGGCCGAGGCCGAGCCCTTGCGCAACGCCACGACCACGTCCTTGCAGCCGGAATCGCGCAGGTTCAGCGCATGCGCGTGACCCTGGCTGCCATAGCCGATGACGGCGACCTTCTTCGACTTGATGAGATTGATGTCGGCGTCGCGATCGTAATAGACGCGCATGGAGATGCTCCCTCGGGCGGACGTGGCGGTGATGGGCTGGATCGGCGTGTCTGGGGCGAGGCCGAGCCGCCGCAGGGGGCGCTGGCCGGGCATTCAACCGGCTTGGCGTAACGGCAGGCCGGGGCCGGGTCAAGCCTCTGTCGCGACCTCGGCGTCCCGGCCGAGCCGGCGTCGCCGGCGCTCGCCGGCCATGGAGAGGGCGATGCCCGAGAGGACGAGGCCGATGCCGACGAGGTCGTTGCCGCCGACCGAGAGGCCGAGCACGATGGCGACGAGGAACGTCGAGATGATCGGCTCGATGAAGGAGATGGCGGCGAGCAGCACCGGATCGCCGGTTCGCGCGCCATGGTCCCACAGGAGATTGGCGGCCCCGACCGGCAGGATGCCGACGGCGGCGAGCGCCAGCAGGTCGAGGGCCGGGATCGCGACGGTGGTCTCGGTCAGCAGATGCATGGCGAACGCGGCCACCATGGAGGTGGCGACGAAGGCCGCCATGCTGTCCTCGGGCCCCGCCGGCACCAGCCGCCGGAGGCCCGAATAGAGCGCCCAGGACAGTGCCCCGCCGAAGGCGAGCACGAGACCCGGATCGATGGCGATCGCCTCGCCCCGCCAGGTCACGACGCTGACGCCGAGAAAGCCGGCGACGACCGCGAGCCCGTCCCACCAGGTCGGCCGCGCCAGCCCCACGAGAAGCACGAGCGCCGCCATCAGCACCGGCCAGGAGAACGACACGATATTGACGGCGATCGGATTGGAGCCGCTGGCGAGCGCCAGCACATAGAAGCAGTTCGAGCCGAACAGGCCGAGAAAGCCGAGCGCCAGCGTGGCAGGCGGAATGGCGAGGAGCCCGCCAAGGCCGCGGCGCATGACGAGGCGCGGCAGCAGAAGCGTTGCCGTCGAGAACAGGAAGACGATGGTCATGGCGAGGAAGGGCGGCGTGCCGCGCGCGCTGATGACGAGCACGCCATAGACCGACCACATGAGCGTCGCGATGGCGCCGAGCGCCGTGCCGCGGCGGACGGCCGGCGAGGAGAGCCCGACCGGTCCCGTCGCCTTGGCGGCGGCGCCCGCACGGCTTTCGCCCTCACCACCTGCCATGCTCCGCCTCGCTTCCCGTTTCGCCTCGAAGGTCTGGTCGTCTCCAAGGTCTGGCCGTCCCGAAGGTCTTGCCATCCCGAAGACCTGGCCATCCCGATGGTCTGGCCGCCTCAACGCTGCACGACATCGGGCTGCAGCTTCTCGAAGCTGCCGTCCTCGCGCCGCCGCCACCACCAGACCGGACCCGTCACATCGCCCGTCCAGTTGTAGACGATGAGCGCCGGCTCGGCGCCCGTCGTCAGCGCATGGGCGGCCCCCGCTGGCGTGCGGAAGGTCTCGCCGGGTCTCAGCGCCTGCTCCGCTCCCTCGAGGCCGAGGGTGATCGACAGGCGCCCGGAGACGAGGTGGTAGATCTCGTCGGCGGTATGGCCGTGCAGGCCGTAATGGAGGTGCGGGCTGATGAGGAAGAGGCCGAGCCGCGTCCCGGACATCGGCACGAAGCCGGTGAGCCCGGCGATCTCGGCCCAGATCATGCGGCCGTGAATGCCCGCCGAGGGACCCTTGCCCGAATAGCTCGAGCGCCAATCGAGATGGGGAAGCGTGGCGCGGATGGCGCGGGCGAGCCGGTCGTCGCCGCGAAGTCCGGCGAGGGCGGCCGGCAGATGGGCGAGCGCGGCAAAGCCGGGGCGCCCCACCCGCCTGTCCCTGGCGCGGCGCGGATCGATGCCCCGCACCGCCTCGACGAAGGGGAGGAGCGTGGTGTCCGCCGCCCCCTCCAGCACCGTTCCGAAGGCGGCAGTGAAATCGCGCGTCACGCCGCTGAGCACGCCCGCCTCGGCCATTCTGGACACTCCCTCGCCGGTCGCCGGCTGCCGTTTCGCTACTATCGTGCGCACAAACGATGGTCGCGCCCTTCGCCTCTCGGCGCCCGGCCGATACCCCCGCCCTTCATGCCCGAGCGCGACGGGGAAAGTGAAGGCCCGACGATGGAGGACAACCCATGCGTCCGCCGCGCTGCCCGAGGCCCTATCGGCGACCGTCGGAGGTCGGCAGGGCTGAGACAGCCTTGGCTCGGGTGAGCGGGGAAGGGCAGCGAGGGCGCGAGCCGTTGCCGATCCTGTGGGCCGGCCCGCTCGACCGCGCGGCTCAGCGGCGTGAGCCGCGCTCCGGCTCCTCGACCACCATCTTGAACAGGGTCACGGAAGAGCCCCGGCCGATATAGGCATGGGGCCGGTCTGCCTCGAAGCTGGCCGCGGCTCCCGCCCTGACGATGTGCGAGGTGCCGCCGACCTCGATGGCCAGGGCCCCTTCCTCGACGGCGATGATCTCGCGTGTCCCGATCGTATGGCCCGGCGAATCGAAGCGCTCCCCGTCCGCGAGGCGCCATTGCCACAGCTCCAGCATGTTGGCCCCTCGCGTCCCGATGAGAAGATGGGCGCTGCCACCCTCCGGCCCATTCCACAGCATCCGCGGCTCGGGCGCGAGGATGACCTGGACGCTCGTTCCGACCGGCTCGGAGATGAGGTCCTCGACCGACAGGCCGAGCGCCACGGCGAGGCGACAGAGCGAGGCGATGCTGGGATTTGCCCTGCCCTGCTCGATCTGGACGATGGTGCCTTTGCTCGCACCGGAAGCCGAGGCGAGCTCGTCTTGCGAAAGGCCGAGCCTCTTGCGGGCCGCAACGACGCGCCGGCCGACCGACGCGGCAAGCCGTACGCGAACGGCGCTTTCCGTATCCGGTCGATTTATTGACTGATCTGGTCATTATGGTAATCTAGCGCGATGACGACCAAAATCAACTTCCATCCGCGCATCGATCCCGCGATCTGGCGGCTCCGGCCCGATTTCGCGGCCAGGCATCCTCTGCCGACACGGCGCCAACGGCGAGCCCGACTTGGGTAGACGAGCAACTGACCCGAGCGTGCAGCATGGTTCCGGGCGAGCCGGCTTGGGCGTCGGACCACCTCGCCGCCTGGCAGGAAGCCTATCGCGCGTTCGGTGCCAAGCCCCAACGCGCACCCCCTCCTCGGCAGAGGCTCTGCGCAAGCGCGTCGAGCGCGGGGCTCGACCGCCGGGCATCAATGCCGTCGTCGATCTCTACAATGCGGTCAGCATCGCCTATGCTCTCCCCGTCGGCGGAGAGGATATCGATGCCTATGCGGGCTCGCCGCGGCTGACCATCGCCAAGGGTGACGAGCCCTTCCAGACCGACCAAGGACGGCGCACCGGCGATCGAGCATCCGGAAGCGGCGAGGTCGTCTGGCTCGACGACCTGGGCGTGACCTGCCGACGGTGGAACTGGCGGCAAGGCCCACGCACGCGCATCACCCTCGACACGCGATCCATGTGGTTCGTACTCGAACGTCTCGAGCCGATGCCTGTCACCAGGCTGCACGAGGCCGGCGAGATGCTGAAGGGCAGCTTGCGGCGACTAGCGCCCGGCATCGAGATCGAAATCCAGCTCATCGACACCGCATAGGAAGGAGCCCGGATGCTCTACGTTCCGCCTGCATTCAAGGTCGATGATCTCTCCGCCTTGCACGATCAGATCTGGCGGCGGGTCTCGCCATGATCGTGACGGCCGGTGACGATGGACCGCTCGTCTCGCATGTCCCGCTGTTTCTCGACCGGGACGCGGTGCGCGGCACCATCTACGGCCATCTCGCCAAGGCCCAGCCCCGCAAGTGGCAGGCCGGCTCGACCAGCAGGCCGTCGCGATTTCCTGGGGCCGGACGCCTACGTGTCGCCGAGCTGGTACGCAGCCAAGCGCGAGCACGGCAAGGTCGTGCCGACCTGGAGCTACATGGTCGTGCATGCGCGCGGCCGGCTGACGATTTTCGACGAGCCCGGCCGCCTGCGCGCCACCGGTCGACCGGCTGACGCAGATCCACGAGGCGCGCTTCGCCAAGCCATGGCGGATCGACGATGCGCCCGCCGACTATATCGGCGCCCAACTGAAGGGCATTGTCGGTATCGAGCTCACCATCGAGGTCGAGGCAAGCACAAGCTCGGCCGCGGCGAACCGGTCGGTCGCCGATCAGGACGGCGTGGTCGCGGGTCTCGCCGGGAGTCGCGGCAGGCCGACGTCGCGCTCGGCAATGCGATGCGCGAAGTGCTCGCGCGCAGGTCCAGGACTTTGCTGATCGGGTACGGCGGCCTTTTGCGTCGGCGTCGTAGCCGGCCGAGCGGCCTCGACGGCGACCCTCGACGGCCCGCCGCCCATCGTGGCGCGCGGTCTCGACCGCCCAAGGGCTCGGATGACGCCCTTCCGTCAAGCTGTGCCGGTGCGCTTGTCTCGGCCATGCCCGTCTCGCGCCTCCGAGTCCGCGCGGCGGAGAACGCCTTCGCGGAAGAGGTCCTGCACATCTCGCGCTCGCCCCTCGATCGCCCGCAGTGGTGCACCCACTGCGCGGCGGCAAGAACGGCGAGTGCGCGCTGGACGAGACCGAAGGCGGCTGATCGGCGCGACGATGTGGTCGCGCAGGCGCGGCAGAGCCGGCTGTTCGACTGCCGACCCGCACCACCTTCCGTCATAGCGAACGCGGGCATCCAGCGATCATTTCGGCCGCGTCGTCATTGCGGTCTGGTGCGGTTTGCCGGTGCGCGCCGGGAGTTTCGCCGTTCACTCCCGCCGTAGGGTTCACGCCACCCAGGCTTCATGCGCGCGATCGGGTCGAGGGAGGCGGCCGCCGCACCACCGCTCGCCGCAGCCGACATCTCGACTGGCGCCGCGCGGCATCAGCACCGTCCCGTCAAGGTCGCCGTTGGCGCCCCTGGCCGATACCACGCAGCCGGGCCGCCGCCTCACCCCAGGATGCCGCGGCGGATGATGCTGAACAGGGCTTCGCCGATCGCGCCGGCGAGGCCGGTGGAGAGGAGGGCGAACAGCCAGAAGAAGGCACGCCGCGCCGCCCGGCCGTAATTGGCGCGGACCGCCACCTCGACCGTCTGGTCCGGCAGGGCGGTATCGGCGGCAAGGCCGTCCGGTCCGACGCTCTTGGCCGAGACGATCACCTGCAGGCGCGCGCGGCCGCGCTGGCGCGGCGTCACGGTGAAGCGCCAGCTCGCGAAATCGTCGCTGAGAAGGCCGAGCGTGTTCTCGATCCACTGTGTCTCGGGCGTGTGCGATTCGATGACGAAGCCGCCCTCGGGCGCGCGCAGGCGCACGGTCATGGCGCGGGTGACGTGGATGTCGTGCATCGCCGGCCGGCCGCGGCCCGCGAGCCCCTGGTCGAGACCGTCGAAGGCGCGCTTGGCGATGCGAACCTCGACCGATTCCGGCCGGTCGACGGTCATCCGGTCGGGGATGTTCTCCAGCAGCACGCCCTCGCCGACCTCGGTGCCGCCCTGTGGCCCGCGGCCGCTGCCGGCGACGGCGCCAGGCGCGCCATGCGGGGCATGGCCGGTGCGCGGATCGGGCCGTCTCGGGTCGAGCTGGCGCGCATCCAGTTGGCGCGGGTCCATCTGGCGGGGATCGCCGCCCGGATGGGGCATCGGCGGACGGACGCGGCCGGTCGGCGGCACGGCCCCCGGATCGAGCCGCGGGTCGGGCCCCCGATAGGCGGCCTCGCCGGCGCGCCCGTGCGCCATCGGTCCGCCCCGGCCGGTCGGCGGAACGCCCGTCGGATCATAGCGCGGATCGCCGCCCCGGCCCGGCGGCATGCCACGGCGGAAGGCCTCGGCCTGCGGCTCCATCGCCGCGCGCGGATCGAAGGTCGGCATCGGCCGGCCGCGTGGATGCCCCGCCTCCTCGGCCGAACGGTCGGGAACGGCGGGTCCGGCTCGCGCGAGGAAGGCGCCATCGTCCGCCGCCATGGGGACGCTCGCCGCCTGCCGCCGCCGGCTCGCGCCGGCCTCGTGCGGGCTCGGGCGCACGATCGCGCGGCAGCTCCTCCCGGTGGACCTCCCCGGCGCGATGGGGAAAGGCCGGCCGCTCGTCGGGCAAGGGCTCGCGCTCGGGCAGCCGGCCGGGGCCGCGATCGACCGGATAGCCGCCCTCGGCCGCGGTCTCGTCGACGCCGGCGCGATCCGGCAGGCGTGCACGAACGCGGCCGGTGCGGGCACCTCGCTCGCGGGCTCGCGCATCGGCGGACGGGCGGGCCTCGCGGCAGCGGCGGGCCGCGCCGGCTCGGCATGGCGGGGCGCTCCCAAGTCCGTCGCGGCGGCCGCAGCGGACCTCTCCGCCGCCGCCGCTCGCCGGCCCTGCAGCGAGCGCACCACGTCGTCGAAGGTGAGGCCGTGAACCTTCAGGAGCTCGGCTGCCGGGCTCTTGCCCTCGCCGATCAGCGCGGCCAGCACGATCGAGCCGTCGATGCGGCCGCGCCCGTTGCGCTCGGCGGCGACGGAGGCGGCAGTGATGACGCGGTTGAAATCGTCCGAGGCCTCGGGCCCTCCTCCGAATCCGGCGGCAGACGATTGTCCTTGCCGGCCGACGAAGCCCGCCACCTCGTCGCGCAGGCGGTCGAGATCGATGCCTGAGGCGCCGAGCACGGCGACCGCATCGGGATCCTCGGTCAGCGCCAGCAGCAGCAAGTGCTCGAGCGAGACCACCGCCTGCGCCTGCTCCTCGGCATAGACGAAGGCGCGGTCGATGGTCGCCATCAGCTCCCGCGATTTCGCCACCCGCTCTGGCCTTCGTCGGCCGCCATCGCCATCGCTTCCCCAAAGCCTGCCTGCCGTGCCCGCCGCCGGCTTCTGCCGATCGCGTGACAACCCGCCGATTTCATGACCTCGAAGCGCTTTACGGCTATGCCCGTCCGCGGGACGCCGACGGCCGCGAGCCGGCTCGCTTCCGGTACGCGCGAGATCAAGAAGGGCCGGACCCGGTCGGCGTTTCCTCTCGGATCGAGCCTGCCGCAGTCTAGCCGATCCGCGCTTCCGCCGCATCCCGAGGCATTCACCTACGCACCGTCGCGTCCGCGGGTCACTTGCGATCGTGCGGCCGGGCCCCAACGGCTCCCGAAAGCCATTGAGGGCCCCCGACCCTTGGCGCTATGAAGACCGACCCCACGAGCAACGACGGCGGCGGCCATGGCGGATATTCCAGCAGCATCGAGAACGCGCGGCAACGACGCGCAGACCCAGGCCAAGATCCTCTCCGAGGCGCTGCCCTTCATGCAGCGCTACGACGGGCGGACCGTCGTCGTGAAATATGGCGGCCACGCCATGGGCGACCCGGAGCTCTCGGCCGCCTTCGCCCGCGACATCGTCCAGCTCAAGCTTTCCGGCGTAAACCCGATCGTCGTGCATGGCGGCGGCCCGCAGATCGGCGACATGCTGAAGCGCCTCGCCATCAAGTCGGAGTTCGTCAACGGCCTGCGCGTCACCGACAAGCCGACCGTCGAAATCGTCGAGATGGTGCTGGCCGGCAAGATCAACAAGGAGATCGTGGCGGCGATCAACAACGCCGGCGGCAAGGCGGTCGGCATCTCCGGCAAGGATGCCGGTCTCGTCACCGCCAAGCGCATCGACCGCATGCCCGACCCGCAGTCCAATCTCATGAAGGCCGTCGATCTCGGCTATGTCGGCGATCCCGAGACGGTCGATCCCGACATTCTCCAGGTCTTCGCCCGCTCCGACCTCATCCCCGTGGTCGCGCCGCTCGCGCTCTCGGCGGAGGGCGAAACGCTCAATGTCAATGCCGACACGTTCGCCAGCGCCATCGCCGCCGAGATGACGGCGACCCGCCTGCTGCTGCTGACCGATGTCGAGGGCGTCCTCGACAAGGACAAGCGCCTCATCGAGGAGTTGACGGTCGCCGAGGCGAGGCGCCTCATCAAGGACGGCACCATCTCGGGCGGCATGATCCCCAAGGTCGAGGGCTGCATCGAGGTGGTGGAGGCGGGCGTCGAGGCCGTCGTCATCCTCAACGGCAAGGTGCCGCACGCCGTGCTGCTCGAGCTCTTCACCGAGCATGGCGTCGGCACCATCTTCCGCAAGGCCGAGGCCCGGCCGAAGGCGAGATCGGCCGGCCGGCGCGACGGAGCGGTGAGGACGGCGAGCACGCAAAGACCAAGGAGCAAGGCCCGCAATGGCTGACCGGCCGCCGCTCGTCCATGCCGATCCGCGCGGCTTCGATGCGACCCGCGTGTGGATCTTCGATCTCGACAACACGCTCTATCCGGCCGAGTGCGATCTCTTCGCCCAGGTCAGCCAGCGCATGGGCGCCTTCGTATCGGAGCTCCTGCAGGTGCCGCTCGAGGAGGCGCGGCGCATCCAGAAGAAGTATTACTACGAGCACGGCACCACGCTCGCCGGCCTGATGGCGATCGACAAGGTCGATCCGCACCGTTTCCTCGACTATGTGCACGACATCGACTACTCGCCGGTGCCCGCCGCGCCCGGTCTCGCCGCCGCCATCGCGGCACTGCCCGGCCGCCGCATCATCTACACCAACGGCTCGCGCCGCCATGCCGAGCGGGTCGCCGAGCGGCTCGGCATCACGCACCTGTTCGAGGAGATCTTCGACATCGCCGATGCGGGCTTCCTGCCCAAACCACGCGCCGAGGCCTATGACCGCTTCCTCGCCCGCCATGGCGTCGATGCCGGCGAGGCGGCCATGTTCGAGGACCTGCCGGCCAATCTCGAGGCGCCGCACGCACTCGGCATGACGACGGTGCTGGTGCATGCCGATCTCGCCGAGGATTCGATCTACAGCGAGATCCGCGCCTGGGCGGCGCTGCCCGACCATGTCCATCACGCCACCGAGGATCTGGCGACGTTCCTCGAGGAGGTCGCAGGGGTGACCCCGGTGCAGGGCGGGGCCGACCGGTGAGGGGCGAGGCCAGGCCGCGGCGCGTGCTGTTCGTCTGCTCGGCCAATATCGACCGCAGCCCGACGGCCGAGCGGCTCTATGCCGAGACGCCCGGCCTCGAGGTCCGCTCGGCGGGAACGAGCGAAGGCGCGCGCCGGCCGATCGATGCCGGGCTCATCGCTTGGGCCGATCTGATCCTCGTCATGGAGGAGCGGCACCGGGCGATCATCGCCGAGCGGTTCGGGCCGCTTCGGGCCGGGACATCGCTCGGGGTGCTGGTCGTTCCCGACGATTACACCTGCGGCGAGCCGGCACTGCGCGCCATACTCGCCGAGCGCATCGCCCCTTATCTCGGCCAACCCCGCCGGACGCCCGGCGGCGGGTGTTGAGCGAGGATTGACAGAGCCGGCCACGCGGGGGAGAACCGCGCCGCCCGCAGCACCCGCCGCCGCCGGCGCCTGGAAGGGAGTGCCACGCCCATGTCCGCCTCTGAGCTCAAATCCGTCATCGAAGCCGCCTGGGAGGCCCGCGACGGGGTGAGCCCGGCCACCAAGGGTGAGTTGCGCGAGGCGGTCGATGCCGCGCTCGACCTGCTCGACACCGGCCGAGCGCGCGTTGCCGAACGGGGCGCGGATGGCCAGTGGACGGTCAACCAGTGGCTGAAGAAAGCGGTTCTCCTCTCCTTCCGCCTCAACGACATGAGCGTCATCGTCGGCGGCCCCGGTGCCGCGACCTGGTGGGACAAGGTGCCCTCGAAATTCGACGGCTGGGGCGAGAACCGCTTCCGCGAGGCGGGCTTCCGCGCCGTTCCCGGCTGCGTCGTGCGCCGCTCGGCCTTCATCGCCCCCGGCGTCGTGCTGATGCCCTCCTTCGTCAATCTGGGCGCCTATGTCGACAAGGGCACCATGGTCGACACCTGGGCGACCGTCGGCTCGTGCGCGCAGATCGGCCGGAACGTCCACCTCTCGGGCGGTGTCGGCATCGGCGGCGTGCTGGAACCGATGCAGGCCGGCCCGACCATCATCGAGGACAATTGCTTCATCGGCGCGCGCTCGGAGGTGGTGGAGGGTGTGATCGTCGGCGAGGGCTCGGTGCTCTCCATGGGCGTCTATATCGGCGCCTCGACCACCATCATCGACCGGGCCACCGGCGAGCGGTTCATGGGCCGCGTGCCGCCCTATTCGGTCGTCGTCTCCGGCTCGATGCCCGGTAAGGCTTTGCCGGACGGCTCGCCCGGCCCCTCGCTCTATTGCGCCGTCATCGTCAAACGGGTCGACGAGAAGACCCGCTCCAAGACCAGCATCAACGAACTGCTCAGGGATTGAGCGGGGTCTTGCCGGTCACCTCTCGGGAGCGCATTGATCGCGGCCCGGGAGGCCTTACACTGCGGCCATGGCCATAAGCTCCCGCAACCTCTCGGGCGCCAAGCCCGCATGGTCGGCGCTCTCCGGCGTCCTCGTCGATCTCGACGGCGTGGTCTACCAGAAGGGCGCCCTCATCGAGGGGGCGGCCGCCGCGCTCGGCCGTCTCGACAGGGCGGGGATGCCCTATCGCTTCCTGACCAACACGACCAGCCGGCCGCGTGCCGAAATTCTCGCCGAGCTCGACCGGCTCGGGCTCGCCGTCGATCCCGCCCACGTCTTCACGCCCGCCGTCGCCGCCCGCGCCCATCTCGCCGCCGAAGGGCTCGATCCCTTTCTGCTGGTCGCCCCGGCCCTGAAAGCGGACTTCTCTCCCGCCGCGACCGAGGCCGGTGGCCGTCCCGCCGTCGTCATCGCCGATGCGGGCGAGGATCTCGGCTATGCCAATCTCAACCGCGCTTTCCGATTGATCATGGCGGGGGCGCCCCTCATCGCGCTCGCCGGCAACCGCTATTTCCTCGACCGCGACGGCGAGCTCAGCCTCGATGTCGGCGCCTTCGTCGCCGCCCTCGAATTCGCCAGCGGCCGGGAGGCGCTGACCCTCGGCAAGCCCGCTCCTGGCTTCTTCCATGCCGCGCTCGCCGACATGGGCGTTCAGCCCGGCGAGGCGGTCATGATCGGCGACGATGCCGAGTTCGATGTGAGTGCCGCCGTCGCGGCGGGGCTCGCAGGCATCCTGGTGCGCACCGGCAAATACCGGCCGGGCGCCGAGGAGGGGCTCGATCCGGCGCCGAGCGCCGTCGCCGACGATCTCGCCGCGGCGGTCGATCTCGTGCTCGGCTGAAGGCTCCGCTCCGCGTCGGGCTCCGTCAGCCCGACACCCGGCGCTCAGCCCGGGATCAGGTCGAAGGCGACCTCGCCGGCGAGCGCGAGGCCGAAGCCCATCAGGACGATGCCCGCCACCTGGTTGATGAGCCGGAGGCTGCGCTCGGTCAGCTTGTGACGGATGCGCGAGATGATGCCGGCGAGCGCCGCCCACCACAACGTGCTGCCCACCATGATGGCGGCGACCACGATCAGCGCCTCGTCATAGTCCTCGATGCCGCCCAGCGCCGTGCCGAGGCTGCCGAAGATGCCGAGCATGCCGAGCACCGCTCCCGGATTGGTGATCGTCAGGAAGAATGTCTGGGGGATGGTCAGCAGCATGTTGCCGCCGGCATTGCTGCGCGCTTGGCCATTGCCGTTGAGCGTCGGTCTGGTGAAGAACAGCTTCAGTCCGAACAGCACGAGGACGCCACCGCCGATCACCTTGATGAGCGGCTTGTGGGCGGCGATCGCCCCGGTGATGGCGGTGATGCCGAAGGCGGCGAAGAGAGCGATGAGGCCGTCGCCGATCACCGCGCCGAGCCCGGCCGCGAGGCCGCCCCAGAAGCCCCGCTCGAGCGCGCGCTGGATGCACAGCACATTGACGGGGCCGACGGGCGCGGCGACGATGAGGCCGATGCCGAGGCCTGTCAGGATCAACTCGGGGCCCCCGATCACGTCGCTGTCCTGCCTTTCGCTCGTGGCGGCCGCGGTGGCCGGCCTGTCCCCACTTTGCCCCCGGCAGCGGCACGGCGGCATGCAGCACCGGCATCGCCCGAGGTCACACCCGCCTTGTCAGCAGTGGAGTTCTGCCTTGAGGAATCGATTCCGGCCGCTCTGTGCCCGCCTCATCCCTTACCTGATCGTGGCACTCTGTCCAACTGATGACGGCCCGATTTCCTCCTTCGCGGCCGAGCTGCCGAAGGTGGTGATCGGCAGCGACCCCGCGATCTTGCCGGAGGCCGTGGCGGAGATGCGCGAGGCGATCCTCGAGGCGGCCCGATCGGGTGATCTGGAGGCTCTGCGCATCCCCATCGAAATGAACGAAATTCCGCCGGTGATCGGTCCCCCGGACGCCGGGCGCGATCCGCTCCTGTGGTGGCGCAAGGTCTCCGCCGACGGCGAGGGTCGCGAGGTGATGGCGGCGCTGACGCTGATCCTCGAGGCCGGCTATGCCCATGTCGATCCGGATGGACCGCGCGAGATGTATGTCTGGCCCTATCTGGCGGCCGTGCCGCTCGGCGAGCTGACGCCACGGCAATCCATCGATCTCCATCGCATTGCCAAGGGGGCGGAGGCGGAGGCCATGACGGCGTCCGGCGTCTATTCGGGCTGGCGCCTCGGCATCGGGGCCGACGGTGTCTGGCACTATATGGAGACGGGAAGCGCGGCGGTGGGTGGCGGGTCCCGGTCGGCGAGCGAGGCGACGCCGCAGCCCTGATGAGCCGGCCCCGATCGCCGCGGGCCCGGCGGCCGCCGTGCCGGCATCCCTCGCGCCGACGCCACGCCTCGCCGCAGCGGATCAGGCCGCCGCCGGCGCAGGAGCCACCGTGCGCCGGTAGAGATGCCAGGTCGCGTGCCCGAGGATCGGCAGCGTGACGAGGAGACCGAGGAAGAACGGCAGCGTGGAAGCCACCAGCAGCGCCACGATCAGCGCGGCCCAGAACAGCATGGCCCCCGGGCTGGCCGCGACCGCGCGGACGCTGGTGATCATCGCCGTGACGAAATCGACGTCGCGCTCGAGCACCAGCGGGAAGGACACCACCGACAGCGAGAACAGGATCCCCGCCAGCACCGCGCCGACGACATTGCCGATGGCGAGGAACCAGATGCCTTCGCTGGTCGTCGTCACCACGCGCATGAAATCGGCCATCGAGGCGCCCATGCCCGAGAAGCCGAGAAACAGCGCCAGCAGCAGCCGCACCTGGTACATCCACACGACCAGCACGAACAGCGTCATGAAGCCCATCCAGCGGATCTCGCTGCGCGCCTTGACGGTCCGCCAGATCTCGCCCGCCGTGATCGGCTCGCCGGTCTCCAGCCGCCGGCTGACCTCGTAGAGCGCCGTGCCGATGAACGGGCAGATGAGCGCGAAGCCGGCGCCGATCGGGTAGGCGAGATAGGGCAGGCCAAGCCAGTAGAGCGTGACGAATGTGGCGATGCCGAAGGCCGTGCAGAGCGCGCCGAGCACGAGGCCGAAGCGTGGCGCGCTCTGGAAGTCGCGCAGTCCCGCGACGAGCGCCTCGACGACATCGTTGCGCGTGATCGGCCGAACGACCGGATCCACCTTGCCCGATTGCGATGCGACTGCCATGGCCGATCCTCCCTTCAGGGCACGCCGTGCCCGGAGCGGAGCTGCCGCTTGAGGCGTGCCTTCTGTCCGATGCCCCGATCTTGGCCGGGACTTGAAGATGAACGCAAGCTCTTCCGTGCTCTGCCTGTCGCCGCAAGGGCGCCTTTCATCCCTCAGCCGTGCGCATCGTCCATCTGCCAGATCTTCAAGAGCTTCGGCAGCGCGACATTCCAGTCCATGACGCCGGTCTTCTGCGCCCAGGCCTCGTATTCGCGGGTGAGTGATCGGGTCAGCGGGTCGTTGCGGCCGATGAGATTGTCGAGCTCGGTGCGGTCGCGCTCCATGTCGTAGAGCTCCCAGGGCTCGTTGAACTTGCGCACCAGCTTGAAATTGCCGAGGCGGATGGCGGCGTTGCCCTCGTGCTCGAAGAACAGCGGCCGCTCGCGCGACCAGTCGCGCCCCTCGATCAGCGGCATCAGGCTCTCGCCATCGAGCTTCTGGATCGGGCTGCCGCCGAGCTCCGAGGGGTAGCCGACACCGGAGGCTTCCAGGATGGTCGGCAGGAGGTCGATGACGTGGCAGGGGGTGTGCACGATGCCGTGCGACTTGATGCGGGCCGGCCAGTGCATGATCATCGGTGTCGAGATGCCGCCCTCGTGCACCCAGTGCTTGAAGAGACGGAACGGCGCGTTCGACACGTTCGCCCAGGGCAGGTCGTAGCTCATATAGGTGAGGGGGCCGCCGGGGCGGAGCGAGGGGCGGTTGCCCATCTCGATCCGGCGGCCGTCATTGTGGATGTCGGGCATGAACTTCGCCCAGCCGTCCTCGGCCATGAACTCGGCGCAGCCGCCATTGTCGGACAGGAAGAGGATCAGCGTGTCCTCGTACTGGCCGAGGCGCTTCAGCGTCGAGACCACCCGGCCGATCGACTGGTCCATGCGGTCGACCATGGCGGCATAGACCGCCATGCGGCTCGACTCCCAATCCTTGACCTTGACGTCGCCCCAGGCGGGGGCGGCCTCGTCGCGCGGCGAGATCGCCCATTTGTGCTGCAGCACGCCGCGCGACAGCATCTCCTCGTGGCGCGCGGTGCGGATCGCGTCCCAGCCGCGATCGTAGACACCGTCGTAGCGCGCGATGTCCTCCTCGTGGGCGTGCAGCGGCCAGTGCGGCGCGGCATGGGCGAGATACATGAAGAAGGGCTCGGCGCGGCCGACGCTCTCCTCGATCATGGCGATCGCCTTGTCGGTGATGGCGTCGGTGAAATAGAAGTCCGTCGGCGACACCTCGGCGCTGGCGTCGTCCTCCATGATGTAGTGAGGCGAGAAGAAGTGCGTGACGCCGTCGATGATGCCGTAAAAGCGGTCGAAGCCGCGCTGGCGCGGCGTCGGGCGGTCGACGTCACCGACCCGCCAGGTGTCGACGAGCCGTGCCCAGAAGTCGCCGCCGACATGCCACTTGCCCGACATCAGCGTGCGGTAGCCGCCCTGCCGCATCAGCTCGGCGATGGTGGCGGCGTCGTTGCGCAGATAGCCCTGATAGGCGGGCGTGCCGAGATTGGCGCCCATATGGCCGATGCCGGCATTGTGCGGATAAAGGCCGGTGAGCAGCGCGGCGCGCGTCGGACAGCAGCGCGCGCAGTTGTACATGGCCGAGACCACCAGTCCCCTCTGTCCGAGCGCGTCGATGTTCGGTGTCCTGATCTCCGATCCCATGAGCCCGAGATCGGAGAAGCCCATGTCGTCGACGAGCACGAGGATGACGTTGGGACGCTTCGGCGATTGCGGCTCTGTCATCATGTCCAGGTCCTCGTCGAAGCTCGGCTGTGCCGACCGGATCGCCGCAGTCGGTGAACGATAGCGTGGCTGCGGGCGGCGGCAATAGCGATGAGCGCGCGGGCGCCATGCCGGCGGCGGGCCGTTGGGGCGAGGCCGGTTTTCAGGGACCCGCCAGCACGCGGAGCCGGCTCGTCGCATCCTCGCTTGCGGGTATGCCTGCCTCACGCTTCAGCCAGCCGTCGAGGAAGGGGCGTGAAGCGACCGCATCGGCGGTCATGGCACGGCGCAGCATCGCCTCGTCACGCGTCCCGTGCTTCCTCTCCAGCGCGGCACGCAGGCCCGGCTGACCGAGCGCCTTGCCGGCCGCCTCGTCCATGGCGAGGACCTCGCGGGCCTCGCGCCGGAGCCGCGCCCGCTCCAGCGCCTTCAGGAACGGATGGCCGGCCTCGGCATCCGCCCTCGCCGCGTCGGCGGCGCGATTGGCGAAATAGATCTCGAGCGCCCGCATGCGACGCCCAGCATCGGCGTCGAGGTCGTAGAGATCGGCCTCGATCGCCGACGACACGGCATTGCCCTGAAGCCGATCGGCGATCTGGAGGAACGCGGGAAGCTCGACGTCGAAGCGCACATAGGCGACGGCCAGCACCATGCCGAGCACGAGACCGGCGAGAAATTTCAGCACGCTGCCTCCTTGGGTGGAACTGGCTCAAATGGCCGACATCTCTGTGAACCGCACCGGCGCCCCCTTGCCCGGCGTGACGAGCTCGCCCTGCCACATCACGCGCCGGCCCCTGACCACGGTCCCGACCGGCCAGCCGGTCACCGCCACGCCGTCATAGGGCGTCCAGCCGCAGCGCGAAGCGATCCAGCGATTGGTGATGGTCTCGCGGCGCTTCATGTCGACGATCGTCAGGTCCGCATCGTAGCCGACCGCGATGCGGCCCTTGCCGGCGATGCCGAACAGCCGCTGCGGCCCCGCACTCGTCAGATCGACGAGGCGGCGGAGCGTCAGCCGGCCGGCATTCACATGGTCGAGCATCACCGGCACCAGCGTCTGCACGCCCGGCATGCCGGACGGCGAGGCGGGATAGTCCTTTGCCTTCTCGTCCAGCGTATGAGGCGCATGATCGGAGCCGAGCACGTCGGCGGTGCCGTCGGCGATCGCCGTCCACAGCGCCTTCTGGTGGCGGCCATCGCGCACCGGCGGGTTCATCTGGGCGCGGGTGCCGAGCCGCTCGTAGCAGTCGGGCGCGGCGAGTGTCAGGTGATGCGGTGTGATCTCGACCGTGGCGAGATCCTTGTGGGCGGCGAGAAAGCCGATCTCCTCGGCGCTCGACACGTGCAGGACATGAACGCGCCGGCCCCTCGCCTCGGCGAGCCGGACGAGGCGTCGGGTCGCCTCCAGCGCCGCCACCTCGTCGCGCCACACGGGATGGCTCGCGGGATCGCCCGGCCGGCGCAGATCGGCCCGCGCCCTCAGCCGCGCCTCGTCCTCGCAATGATAGGCCGAGCGCCGACGGGTCCGCGAGAGGATCGCCGCCAGCCCGTCCTCGTCCTCGACGAGGAGATCGCCGGTCGAGGAGCCGATGAACACCTTGATGCCGGCCGCGCCCTCGAGGCCCTCGAGCGCCGCAATGTCGGCGAGGTTGTCGCGCGTGCCCCCGACCCAGAAGGCGAAGTCGCAATGCATGCGCCCGCGTGCGCGCGCCACCTTGTCGGCGAGCGCGGCCGCCGAGACCGTCTCGGGCTTGGTGTTGGGCATCTCGAAGACGGCAGTGACGCCGCCCAGCACGGCGGCGCGGCTGCCGGTCTCGAGGTCCTCCTTGTGGGTGGCGCCCGGCTCACGGAAATGTACCTGGCTGTCGATGACGCCGGGCAGTAGGGTGAGGGCTTTGCAGTCTATCGTCTCGTCACTCGCCCCGGCCGGGATCGAGCCGATGGCTGCGATACGTCCGTCGCGGACACCGATGTCCGCCTCGCCCTCGCCGCCCGGGCCGACGACAGTGCCGCCCCTGAATACCACGTCGAAACGGTCGGCCATGGCGCATCTCCTGTTGCCTGCCCCTTGCGGCACGGGTCCGGCTTACGTAATTGGTGGTCACCATGCAACCAGCCGATCAGAGCGGCCGTTCGACCGGCCTTCCCCAGCTCGCCCGTCTCGAGGATCGGGCCATCCTCAGTGTCGGTGGGCCGGACGCCCGGCATTTCCTCAACAATCTGCTGACCAGCGACATCGCCGGCTTGCGCCTGCTGCGCCCGGCGGCCGGCTCGACGGGCAGCACGCTCGAGGGGCCGCCTGCTGCGGCTTTCGCAGGCCTGCTGGCGCCGCAGGGCAAGATCCTGTTCGAGATGCTGGTCGCCGTCGTCGCCGAGGACCGCTTCGTGCTCGACGTCGCCGAGGCGGCCGGGTCCGAATTGCTGAAGCGTCTCAGCTTCTACAAGCTGCGCAGCCGTGTGGTGATCGAGCCGGAACCGGGACTCGCCGCCGCCGCCGTCTGGGGAGGGCCGGTGCGCATGGCCGCCGCGCTCGCCGGATTTGCCGATCCGCGTCTTGCGACGCTCGGCACGCGGCTGATCGGCTCGCCCGACGCGCTCGATGCGGCGCTGCGCGAGGGCACCTATGAGCGCGCCAGCCTCGAGGATTATCACGCCCACCGCATCGGCCATGGCGTGCCCGAGCTCGGGCAGGATTTCCTCGCCGGCGAAATCTTTCCCCACGAGGCGCTCCTCGATCAGATGGGCGGGGTCGATTTCCGCAAGGGCTGCTATGTCGGCCAGGAGGTGGTCAGCCGCATGCAGCATCGCGGCACGGCGCGCAGCCGCTTCGTCCCGGTCGTGGCGCGGCAGGCCGGCACCGCGCTGCCCGGCCGCGGCAAACCCGTCACCGCGGGCACCGTCCAGCTCGGCGCCATGGGCTCCTCAGCCGGGGATCGCGGTCTGGCGCTGATCCGTCTCGACCGGCTCGCCGAGGCCCTCGCCGCGGGCGTCGCGGCCGAGACGGACGGCGTTGTGCTGAAAGTCGGCCGGCCCGACTTCGTCCGCTTCGAGGTGCCCGGCCATGCCGCCGGCGGGGCCGCCGCATGAGCGGGGGCAAGCCACCCCGGCGCAAGCCCGCCACATCGGCCGTGGCGGAGACCGGAGCGGCCGGCGGGCCGAAGGCTGCGCCAGCCGGCGCGACGCGGTGCTCCTGGGCGGGCGAGGATCCGCTCTATGTGCGCTATCACGACGAGGAATGGGGCGTGCCGGTCACCGACGACCGGGCGCTGTTCGAGAAGCTCGTCCTCGAGGGCTTCCAGGCCGGTCTCTCCTGGATCACCATCCTGCGCAAGCGCGCGCATTTCCGCGAGGTGTTCGACGGCTTCGATCCGGCCGCCATCGCCCGCTACGACGCAGGCAAAGTCGAGCGGCTGATGGCCGACGGGGGCATCGTGCGCAACCGCCTGAAGATCGAGGCGACCATCGACAATGCCCGCGCCTTCCTCGCCCTGAAGGACGACATGCCCCTCGGCCGTCTCGTCTGGGAGCTGGCGGGCGCGCGCCCGCAGCAGAACCGCTTCGCCTCGATGGCCGAGGTGCCGGCCGAGACGGAGACCAGCCGGCGGATCTCGAAAGCGCTCAAGGCACGCGGCTTCCGCTTCGTCGGGCCGACCACGGTCTATGCCTTCATGCAGTCGATGGGGCTCGTCAACGACCACCTGACCACTTGTCCCCGCCACGACGCCTGCGCGGCCATGGCGACCCGCTTCCGCATGCCGGGGGCGCGATGAGGCCGCCCAGCCGCCGCCCGGCGAGGAAGGATCTGCGGCCCCGCGCCTGGCAGCGCATGCTGTCCGGCCGCCGGCTCGATCTGCTCGATCCCTCGCCGCTCGACATCGAGATCGAGGACATCGCGCACGGCCTTGCCCGTGTCGCGCGCTGGAACGGCCAGACGCGCGGCGCCAACGCCTTCTCGGTCGCCCAGCATTCGCTGTTCGTCGAGCATCTCGCCGGTCTCGCCGATCCCGGCTGGCCCGACACGTGGCGGCTCGCGAGCCTCTTGCACGATGCGCCGGAATATGTGATCGGCGACCTCATCAGCCCGTTCAAGGCGGCCATCGGCCTCGACTACAAATCCTTCGAGCTCCGCCTGCTCTCGGCGATCCATGTCCGTTTCGGCCTGCCGACCGAGCTGCCGGCCGAGATCGCAAAGGCGATCAAGGCCGCCGATCGCATCGCCGCCTATTTCGAGGCGACGCGGCTCGCGGGCTTTGCGACCGCCGAGGCCGTGGAGTTCTTCGGCGAGCCCGGCCGCATCGGCGAGGCCGTCAAGCCGGATCTCGACCGGCTGATCGAGCCGGTGACAGGTGCGGAGGCGGAGCGCCGTCTGATGGCAAGGTTCGGCGAGCTCATCACCCGGTGAGCGCATCGTCACCGCGCGGCCCTTCCATCGCCCCGTCGCAGCGCCTATGTGACATCGACTGTACCCGCGAGGTCGTCCGCCATGCCCCATCCGGCCAGATCCGTCCATGTCTGCTCGCTCGCCCGCATGCCCTCGCTCGTCGAGGGCCTCAGGGCCAGCCACCTGATGTCGCTGATCCGCGAGCAGGGCGCCGTCGAGCGGCCGCTGTCGATCGCGGAGGAGAATCATCTCCGCCTCGACATGAACGACATCGACGCGCCGCGCATCGATCTCGTCCATCCCAACGAGCAGCATGTCGCGGCGCTCATCGCATTCGCGCAGGCCTGGCACCAACAGGCGCCGCTCGTCATCCATTGCTGGGCCGGCATCTCCCGCTCGACGGCGGCCGCTTATGTGACGGCCTGTGCGCTCGCGCCGGACCTCGAGGAGACCGCGCTGGCGCGGCGCCTGCGCGCCGCCTCGCCGACCGCGACGCCCAACCGCCTGATCGTCGCCCTCGCCGACGATGCCCTCGGACGGCGCGGCCGCATGGTCGATGCGGTCGCCGCGATCGGCCGGGGCGAGGAAGCGATGGAGGGCCGGCCCTTCCACCTCGTCCTCGATTGACCATGTGAGAGCCTGGTCGGCCAGGATGCGAGCGCGTCCGCGAGCATCGAGGGCGTGCGCTGCGACGGCGGCCAGGTGTTTTTCTCCGCGCCCGGACGGCTGGCCCGCTCCCGTCAACATTTCGGTAACCCCGAATCGTCAATCCTCTCCTCAACGGATTGAGGAGTGACATGCGCGACCAGATCATCGAAGCGGCGGACAATCTCGACAGACAGCTCGTCCGCCTTGCCCTCGACCTTGCCGGCGACATCGAAGGAGCTCGCCAGCTCCTGAAGTCGGTCGCATCGCCCGAGCGCGGCGATCTTGCCGAGACCTATCTCAGCGAGGCCGGCGCCATCCTGCGCGCCCGCCGCCACCTCAATGCCGCGCTGGCTGCCGATGAGCCCGAGGGCACATCGGTGGACGGAGGTTCCGTTTCCCTCACCGCCTGACCACCGGCCGGTCATTCCCGCCGCCGTCGGCACGTCGTGAAAGTCAGGGCCAGAGAGGCGCCAGGGCGGGAGGCGCGGCAACCGGCCGATGGTCAATCAGTCCTGCCCGTCTCTCCGGAAGTGGCACTCGATCTCGGCGAAATCCGCGGCCGTCGAGGCAAATCCGAAGGTGCCGGCGCCCGCCATCTCCCGGGCTCCCCGGATGAGGGAGCCGTAGGCGCATCGCGCGAGCGCGGAGCCGACGCTGATCCGCTTGACGCCGGCGTCGGCCAGCTCCGACACCGTGAATGTCGGTCCCGGCATGCCCATGACGACATTGACCGGCTTATGCAGCGCGCCGCAGACCGTCCGAATGGATGCGAGGTCGCGTAGGCCAGGCGCATAGAGCACGTCGGCGCCAGCGGACTCGAAGGCGCACAGCCGGGCGATGACGTCGTCGAGGTCGGGCATGGCCCACAACAGCCTCTCGCAGCGAGCGGTCACGACGAAATCCCGCGGCAGTGCGCGAGCGGCTTCCACTGCGGCCGCGATGCGCTCGACGGCGAGCTCGAGATCGTAGATCGGATGGTCGCGGCGGCCGGTGTGATCCTCGATCGAACAGCCGGCGAGGCCGGTCTCCGCTGCCGCTCGAATTGTGTCCGCCACGCTCTCTGGGCTGTCGCCAAACCCCTTCTCCAGATCCGCCGATACAGGCAGAGGCGTCGCCGCCACGATGTCCCGGCAATGCCGCAGGGTCTCGCTGCGCGGCACCCGGCCCTCGGCAAGACCGAGAGAGAATGCAAGGCCGGCACTCGTCGTCGCCAGGGCCTCGAAGCCATGGGCGGCCAGGAGCCGGGCCGAGCCGACATCCCAGGGATTGGGGATGATGAAGGCACCGGGCCGCTCGTGCAGGGCGCGAAAGACTTCGCCTGGCGCTGTCATGCCGGTTCTCCAGATTGGATTGGCCGAAGGATCTGTGGCAGCGAACACTTAGCAATCGTCTGCTGACAGCGTGTCGTCAGGAGCTTGTGTCCCATCGCCTGCCCCCGCCGCGCGCCGGTCCGACAAAATCACGGCTTTGCCCAAATCCCGACGCGAGTACCGGTCATGATCGTGGCATGGGCTCGTCCTGTCCCCAAAGGGAGAGGCGGAAGGAACGACGGAAGCGAGGCCGCGTTCAATCTCCGATGAGGCCGCGTATCCCTTGGATTTCCATGCTCGGCACCGCCAAGGCACCAAAGACCGGCGGGCCGCAAGGGAGCACTTGAGCGACCTGTGAAGAGGTCGAAGTCGCGTTGCATCAGAGTGGTCGCAGATCGTCCAAGGGTCGTCCCCGAGGGCGTGCGGGATCCGTGCACACGAGGGGATGGATCATGAATGTCATGCATAAGGCGCTTCACGAAACGCATCACTCGCCCGTTCCTCAGGCCGGCGCCATGGTCGAGATCGGCCTCAACGCCGCCATCGTCTCGGTGAAGGGCGACGTCCCGCAGTTCCTGACCATCCGCGACGGCGAGACGGTCCGCGAGCGCCAGGAAGGCCTGCCCTACGGCACATTCGCGCCGCAGGAGCACCAGACGCTCGAGCTCTGCCTGCGGCGCGTCGTTCTGGAGCAGACCGGGCTCGATGTCGGCTATGTCGAGCAGCTCTACACCTTCGCCGATCGCGGCCGGCATGCCCGCCGTGGCGATTCCGCGCCGCATGTGATGTCGATCGGCTATGTCGCGCTCACCGAGGCCGGCGAGCCCGGCGGCTTGAAGGGCGGCACCTGGCGGGGCGTCTACGACTGCTTCCCCTGGGAGGACTGGCGCGTGGGCAAGCCCGATCTGCTCACCCGCGAGATCGAGCCGCGGCTCCTCGAATGGGCTGCCCGCCCGTCGACGGCGGCGACCACCTCCCGACCGATCGCGCCTTCCGACCGGCTGAAAATGTGCTTCGGCATCGGCGAGGAGAAGCCGGTCTGGGACGAGGAGAAGGTGCTCGACCGCTACGAGCTTCTCTACGAGGCCGGCCTCGTCAAGGAGGCCGAGAGGGACGGTCGGGATGCGGCCCTCGCCTGGTCGGACCTGCCCCAGCTCGGCCTGCCGCTGATGGCGGATCATCGCCGCATTCTCGCGACCGCGATCACCCGGCTGCGCGGCAAGATCAAGTACCGTCCGGTGGTGTTCGAGCTGATGAGCGAGGCGTTCACGCTGTTCGAGCTGCAGCGCACCGTCGAGGCCATTCTCGGCAGCCACCTGCACAAGCAGAACTTCCGCCGCCTCGTCGAGAGCGGCGGCCTCGTCGAGGCGACGGGCGCCCAGCGCAATCACACGGGCGGGCGGCCGGCGAAACTCTACCGCTTCCGCCGCGAGGTTCTGATCGAGCGGCCGTCTCCCGGCGTCAGGGTGAAGCCTGGCCGGTCGCTCGGCTGAGCGTCTCGCCCGATGCCGCGGTGCGGGGCACGGCACGCCGTGCCCCGTTTCGATTCCATGGTCCAACTTCCGGCAATGCCCGTCAGGGCAGGAGATCGATGACCTTGGCGAGCTCCTCGCCGGTCCGGGCCGCCTCATCGAGATTGCCGGCCTCGCAGCTCTCGTTCATGGCGGTCATCAACTCGCCGATCTTCACCACGGCCTCGTCGCCGGGATTCTTGTTCTCGGCCGCCTCCGCCAGCTTGTCGACCAGCGAGTAGCATTCCTCGGTGCTCTTGGGCATGTCGATGGCGTGCGCCGTTCCGGCCAGACCGGCGATCAGCGCGACACAGAGCAGTCCCCGTCTCATCATCTCGATGCCTCCGCGAGTTCCAGACCATGGCCGGCCGGTGGTTCCTGGGCGAGACAGTTATCCGCCGCCCTCGCCCGATGGCAAGCGCGACGGCACCACTGGCACGGCCTCGTATTGCACGGGATATGGCCCCATCCGCCCTGAACCGCGTCTGAACGCCTGGTCGTGCCCCCTGCCGGACCGCTCTCCCGGCCGCAAGGCAAGCCGCGCACGGATGCCTCGGCTGGCGCGCAGCCGAGAGGGCTTCAGCGGGCGATCATGCCCGGCTACTCTCGCCGCCTCGCCCACTTGCAGCCGCCGCCCGCCAGGGTGGCGCGCCCACCTTATCGGGAGCTGCCGATGACCATCGACGACGCCACCCGCACGGCCATCCTCCAGGCGGTCGATGCCGGCTTCGAGCGCCAGGTCGCCTTCACGGCCGATCTCGTGCGCTGCCCCTCGACGCGTGGCGCCGAGCATACGGTCCAGGACCTGATGGCGCGCGCGATGCGCGCACGCGGCCTTGCAACCGACCTTTTCCAGATGGACGACGAGGCCATCCTCGCCCATCCGGGCGGCTCGCGCATCTCGGCGAGCCACTCGCGCGCGCCGATCGTCGTCGGCATCCACCGGCCGCGCCAGGAGGCTGGCCGCTCGCTCATTCTGCAGGGCCATGTCGACGTGGTGCCGGCCGGCCCGGCCGAGATGTGGTCGACGCCGCCCTTCGAGCCGGTCGTCAAGGACGGCTGGATGCACGGACGCGGCGCCGGTGACATGAAATGGGGCTGTGCCGCCAATCTCTTCGCGCTCGATGCGCTCGCCGCCGCCGGGTTGCAGCCGGCCTCGACCGTCTATGTCCAGTCGGTGGTGGAGGAGGAATCGACCGGCAACGGCGCGCTGATGACTCATCTGCGCGGCTATCGTGCCGACGCGGCGCTGATCCCCGAGCCCGGCGGCGAGACGCTGACGCGCGCCAATGTCGGCGTGCTGTGGTTCGAGATCGAGGTGAAGGGCCACCCGGTCCACGTCGCCTATATGGGGGCCGGCGCCAACGCCATCGACGCCGCCTACCGGGTGATCGGCGCCTTGCGCGGGCTCGAGGCCGACTGGAACGCCCGCCATGGCGGGCGGGGCCTCTTTGCGGGAATCGAGCATCCGTTCAATCTCAATATCGGCCGCATCGAGGGGGGCGACTGGGCCTCGTCCGTCCCGGCCTGGACGCGCGTCCAGTGCCGGATCGCCTTTCCGCCGGGCACCCGTGCCGCCGACGCCGCCGCCGAGATCGAGACCGCCGTCGCCCGCTTCGCCCGCACCGATCCATTCCTTGCCAATCAACCGCCGGTGATCACCTTCAACGGCTTCTTCGCCGAGGGCTACGAGCTGAAGCCGGGCTCCGAGGCCGAGACCGTGCTCGCCAAGGCGCACGAGAGCATCTTCGCCCGCCCGCTCGAGGCGCGCATCGGCACCGCCTATCTCGATGGCCGCGTCTACGCCCTCTACGACGGGGTGCCGACCCTGACCTACGGCGCCATCGCCGAGGGCTATCATTCCTATGACGAGCGGGTCGATCTGGAGAGCGTCCGTCGCACCACCAAGGTCATGGCGCTCTTCATCGCCGAGTGGTGCGGCGTGGAGGGGCGGCATGCGTGACGGGCGCTTCACCACCGAGCCGTCGAGGGCTTAGGGTCTGTGACGTACGAGGCTCATCGGACAGGGGAGGCGAGAGCATGGCCGGCTTCAAGGAATATGAGCGCTATGACGGTCTGGGGCTCGCCGAGCTCGTCCGCAACAAGGAGGTGACGCCGGGCGAGCTGCTCGACGAGGCACTCGCTCGTGTCGAAGCCCTGAACGGCAAGCTGAACGCCGTGGTCCAGATGAAGGCGGACGTGGCGCGCAAGGCCATCAAGGCCGGCCTGCCCGAGGGCCCCTTCGCCGGCGTCCCCTTCCTTCTCAAGGATCTGGGCTGCGAGGCCGTCGACTTTCCCACCAATTCCGGCTCCCGCGTCTACAAGGACTACCGCTGGACCTTCGACAGCGAGATCTTCCTGCGCCTGAAGCGCACCGGCCTCGTCACTTTCGGCCGCACGACGAGTCCGGAGTTCGGCATCGGCCCCACCACGGAGGCCGCGGTCTACGGCGCCCCGACCCGCAATCCCTGGAGCCTCGACCATACCTCGGGTGGCTCGTCGGGCGGCTCGGGGTCGGCCGTCGCTGCCGGCATCGTGCCGGTGGCGCACGGCTCGGACGGCGGCGGCTCGGTGCGCATCCCCGCCTCCTCCTGCGGCCTCGTCGGCCTGAAGCCGACCCGCGCCCGCCTGCCCGACGGGCCCGCCTCGGGCGAGGGCTGGGGCGGCATGGCGATCGACGGCTTCCTGACGCGCTCGGTGCGCGACACCGCCGCCCTGCTCGATGCGACGCACGGCCCCGATCTCGGCGCGCCCTATTGGGCCCCGGCCGTCGCCTGGCCGTTCCTCGAGGAGATCAAGACGCCGCCCGAGCGCCTGAAGATCGCCTATTCGACCAAATCGACTACGGGCGAGCCGCTGCACAAGGAGTGCGTCAAGGCGGTCGAGAAGACGGCGAAGCTGCTCGCCGGCCTCGGCCACGAGCTGATCGAAGCCGAGCCCGCCATCGACATCCGCGCGCTGATGCTGCATTGGGCGAATGTGGTGGCGAGCGGCACGGCACTCACCGTCGAGATGCGGGCGGCAGGCCTGAAGCGGCCGATCCGCGACGACGAGCTCGAGGGTGTCACCTGGGGCGCCGTCGAGCATGCGAAGTCGGTGCCGGGCACCGCCTATCTGGCCGCGATCAACCACGTCCACGCGGTCGGCCGGCAGATGGCCCGGTTCCTCGTCGACTACGACATCTGGCTGACGCCGACGCTCGCCGAGCCGCCGGCCCGCATCGGCCGGTTCAAGCCCGACAATCGCGACTTCCTCGACTACCGGCTCGGGCCGAACGGCATCCTGCCCTATTCGCCCTTCACCGCGCTCTTCAACGCGACGGGCCAGCCGGCGATCTCGCTTCCCCTGCACTGGACGGCGAAGGGCCTGCCGGTCGGCGTGCATTTCGCCGGCCGCTTCGTCGAGGATGCGCTCGTCCTGAAGCTCGCCGCCGAGATCGAGCGGGCCGCGCCCTGGTTAGACAAGCGGCCAGCACTCTGACGGGGAGGCATGGCGGCAGATCGTCTGCCGCCCGTCACCATGCAACGAGACCTGTGACGAGATGAGCCATCCGATCTTCGCGCTCTGGAGCCATCCCCGCTCCATGTCGACGGCGACCGAGCGCATCATGCGCGAGCGCGGCGACCTCGCCTGCGAGCACGAGCCGTTCATGTACGACTATTACGTGCATCGGCAGGTCAAGCGCATGCCGCATTTCGATGTCGAACCCGGCCGGCCCTTGAGCTTTGCCGACATCGTCGCCCATCTGATCGACGAGGCAGAGAGCGGGCCGGTCTTCTTCAAGGACATGGCCTATTATGTCGTGCCGCAGATTTTCGCGCGGCCCGATCTGGCGCGGCGCTTCACCGGCATCTTCCTGATCCGCGATCCCCGCCGCTCGATCGTCTCCTATGCCAAGCTCGACCCGGAGTTCTCGTCCGAGGAGGTCGGCCTCGAGGCCGAATGGCGGCTCGCCGACTGGGTCATGGCCGAGACCGGGACGCGGCCCCTCGTCGTCGAGGCCGAGGCGATCGCCGCCGATCCGAAGGCGACCATCGGGCGGCTGTGGCAAAGGCTCGGCCTCGCCTATGAGGAAAAGGCCTTCGACTGGCAGCCCGCCAATGTCCCGAAGGATTGGCAGCAGGTCGCGGCCTGGCATGGCGACGCCTCGTCGAGCACCGGCATTCGCCGCTCGGCTGGGGAAGGGGACCCGGAGGCCGCCTTCAGCGAGGCCGCCGCGGCCCGGCCGGAGCTCCGGCAGTTTCTCGCGCATCACCAGCCGTTCTACGAGCGGCTGCGCGCCTTCAGCATCACTGGCGGCGACAGGGCCTGACAGCTTCGCCCCGACACCCCGTATCCCGGAAGCCGCAGGCGCGGCCATCAAGGATCTTGCGGGTTGCGAGGGCCTGGCTGCGGCGTGGATCCGCGGGCAAGATCCCTGTCTGTCCGTTTCGGTGCATAAACGAAGTGGGCAGGAGCCCGATAGATCCCCGGTGACAAGGTGATCCCGAGAGCCGGCATGGGGCCCTGCCCACTTCTGCACGACCCACCCTGAACAGTTGCATGGGGCTGTTCCAGCAGACCCCGCACGACAAGGACAGGCCCCCATGACCTTGCACGCGAACACCATCGGCGTCGATATCTCGAAAGACCGCCTCGATGTCTTCTGCCGCCGCTCCGGGACACACTGGAGCGTTCCAAACAATGCCGGCGAAGCGGCCCGCCTCGCGGCCGATCACCGCGACACCCGCTTCGTCTTCGAGGCGACCAGCGGCTGCGACCGGCTCCTGCGCGAGGCCCTCACGGCGGCCGGCGTGACCTTCACCGCGGTCAATCCGCGTCGCGCCCGCGAGTTCGCCCGCGCTGCCGGCTTCCTCGCCAAGACCGACCGCGTCGATGCCCGCGTGCTGGCCGAGATGGGGCACCGCCTCGACCTCGGCCCGACGGTCGAACCCTCGGCGGATCGTAAGGCGCTCGCCGAACTGGTCGCCCGCCGCGAGCAGATCGTCGGCGACCTCGTGCGCGAGCGAAATCGGCTGGGGACCGCGACCCACCCGATCGTCCGCCGCAGTCTCTTGACCAGCATCCGCACGCTCGAGCAGCGACGCGTCGTCCTCGAAAGTGAGATCCGTAGGCTGATCGTATCCAGCGCCGAACTGCGCGGCATCGAGGAGCGGCTCCGGCAGATCCCCGGCGTCGGGCCGATCGTCGCTGCCACGCTGATCGCGGAAATGCCCGAGCTCGGCACCCGCGACCGCCGCGCGATCGCCGCACTCGCCGGCCTGGCGCCGCTCGCCAACGACAGCGGGCGCCATCGCGGGCACCGGCGCATCTGGGGAGGCCGGCGGAAGGTGCGGCGCGTTCTGTTCATCGCGGCGCTGCAGGCCAGCCAGCGCTGTGCCCGCTGGCGGCGCGTGCGCGAGGAGATGCAGGCCGCCGGCAAGACGCCGAAGACGATCCTGATCGCGATTGCCCGGCGTCTTCTGGTGACCATGAACGCCATGCTGCGCGACGGCACGCCCTTCCGGTCGCCCGCGGCCGCGTAACGGGTGCGAAGAGCCGTCCCCTCGGAGCCACCGTCGCTCACCACGGCTGGCGGCGGTGGCTCCGAGGGGGCGGCGGGCCATCCCCTTGGTGAACCCGAGCGGAACACAGTTGCCGGCTCTCCGCGGTCTGACGCCCGTTCCGGCCGGGATGCCGGGTAGGTGGTCGATGGCATCCTTGAGAGGCCGCGCGCAACCTCGGCGCAGGGGCGAGCGGCGCAACGCGGAGGCCCGCACCGCGGCAGCCTCGTCAGCATTCCTCCCCGAAGCCGTCCTCGACGAGAGCGACGAGCGCGGCCAGCGCCTCGACGGCCTGTTTGCCGGTCGTCTCGATCAGGATCGTGGCGCCCGGTCCCGCCGCCAGCATCATCAGCCCCATGATCGAGGTTCCGCCGACCGTCTCGCCGTTGCGCGTCACCTGGGTGCTGGCCTGGAACGAGCCGGCGCATTTGACGAACTTGGCGGAGGCCCGCGCATGCAGCCCCTTGCGGTTGCGGATCGTGACCTCGGCGCTCAGCGCGCCGTTTTCCGTGGCACTCATCGGCCCGCGATCCCTGTCCGCCCGAACGGCCCCGCCATCACGCCCGCCCGTTCGGCAGGGGGCCAGGCCGGTCGCTCGCCTGCGATGAGACGTGCCGGCATGTCGATGGCCCGCTTCAATGCTGGCCCGCGAGCACCTGGCTCGCCACGTTGATGTATTTGCGGCCGGCTTCCTTCGCCTGGTTGATCGCCTCCGGCAGCTCCATCTGGCCTCGGATGCTCGCGAGCTTGATGAGCATCGGCAGATTGACACCGGCGACGACCTCGACGCGGGCATCCTCCATCACCGAGATCGCGAGATTGGAGGGCGTGCCGCCGAACATGTCGGTGAGGATGACGACGCCGCGGCCGCTGTCGACCCCCGCCACCGCATCGAGAATGTCCTGCCGGCGCTGCTCCATGTCGTCCTCCGGCCCGATCGAGATGGTCGCCAGTTGGCTCTGTGGCCCGACGACATGCTCGACCGCCGCACGGAACTCGGTGGCGAGGCCGCCATGGGTGACGATGACGATCCCGATCATGGCGGCAGCCTCCACGATCCGGGCCTGTCATGGCTGGAAGCGCGGGCGTCGACGCCACCTCGGCCGCTCGGTCTCGTCGGAGGTTTTCGCAATCTCGGCATCGATGGCTTGGAACCGACAGGTCGTGGCGATAGGGCAGGCGCCACTAGGACGCACCATCCCGGAAATGCCGTATCATCCTATCGGGTCAGCGATGCACGCAAGGAAAATCCGTCTTGCGAGGCCCAACCCCGGCCGTGCCGACGCAAAGCTGCATCGGCCCTGGCGCCTGATCGCACGAGCCGCGCGACGCGATCCGTCTGCTTCCCTCTCAGTCGCGCGCATCCTGGGCAAGCCCAAGCGCGAGGCGCACCTTGAGGGGGGCCGAGGCGGCTCGCGCGTCGATCTCGACCCGGGCGACCGCGACGCCGAGGATTGTTTCGCTCTGGCCTTCGGGCGGCAGCCGCTCGATCTCGACTGCGGGCTTCAGATCGACGATCAGCCTGACCGGCAGCGGCCCCGCCGTCTCGAGCCGGACGATACCGATGCCGCGGACCTCCATGAGCCCGGCGATCTGCGACGGCGCGATTGCCATCAGCCGTCCGTCCGTGACTTCGAGCTGCACCTGATCGTCGGCGATCAGCAGCGTCCCGCCGCGACCGGACCCGCCGGTGGTGGCGCCCTCATGGATGAGACGCAGCGCCAGATCCGATTTCCCGCTGCCCGAGGGCCCGCGCAGCAGCACCGCCGCGCCACCGATGGCGACGGCCGTCGCATGGACGAGAAAGCGCTCGCGTTCCATTTCGACTGGTCCGTCTGGTCCGTATGGATCGGCCGGCGCCCCGCCGGCGCGCTCGCGCCGCCGCGACCTCGCCTCGCCATCGAGGCGCGGCACGCACTCCTGACCGGCCCGCAGGCCCGTCTCAGCGCCGGACGCTCCGCAGCCGCGATCCGCCCCGTGTCACGATCGGGTTTGCGGCCGGCAGCCGGATCGAGAATCGCGCGCCCGCGATGCGCCCGGCGATCGCCGTCACATCGCCGCCGCCCTGTCCGGCACTGCGCACGACCGCACTCTCGACGCGGTTCTCCGCCCAGATCTGCCCATTATGGGCGAGAATGATCTCGCGGGAGATGGAGAGGCCGAGCCCCGAATTCTTGCCGAACGATTCCGCGCCCGGCCGGTCCGTGTAGAACCGCTTGAAAACCTTCTCCAGATTGCCCGGCGGGATGCCCGGCCCCTGGTCCTCGACCTCGATGAGGATCTCCGCCCCCTCGCGCCGCCCCTTCACGGTGACCCGGCCGTCGGCCGGCGAGAAGGACAGGGCATTGTCGAGCAGGTTGTTGAGCACCTGGCCGAGCCGGATGTCATGGCCGTTGATGACATAGGCACCCGGCCCGAGCGAGGTGTCGAGCTCGAGCATCACACGCTGCTGCTCCTTGACATGGATCTCGTTGAACACCTCGACGACCGTTCGCAGCATATGCTCGAGATCGACGGGCAGCGCCTCGTTGAGCGCCATCTCGGCCTCCGCGCGCGTCGCCTTGGAGATGTCGTCGATGAGCCGGGTGAGACGCCTCACATCGTGCTGGATGGTCTCGATGAGGGTCCGCCGGTCCTCCTCGGTCTTCACCAGAGCGAGCGTCTCCGATGCGCTGCGCACCGAGGTCAGCGGGTTCTTCAGCTCGTGCGCGACGTCGGCGGCGAAGGCCTCGCTCTTCTCCAGCCGGCTGTAGAGTGTCGCAGTCATGGCGCGCAAGGTGCGTGACAGGTGGCCGATCTCGTCCGAGCGCTCGCTGAAGTCGGGCAGGTCCTCGCGGCTCTTCAGCGAGCGTTGCACGCGCTCGGCGGCGAGCGAGAGCTCGCGCAGGGGCTTTGCGATCGTGCGCGCCAGCAGGAAGGAGGAGATCACCATCGACAGCAGCGCTATCAGCGCGACACGCAGGATCGACAGCCGCTGCGACATGATGAGATCGTCGATCTCGCCGCCCTCGGTCGAGAGCAGCAGGGCGCCGATCACGCCGCTGCGCTGGATCGGTACCGCGATCGAGACCATGTGCCGGCCCTTGTGGTCGAGCAGCAGCATCGGTGTCGGCTTGCCCTCGAGCGCCAGCAGCACCTCCGGATAGCTCCGGCCGTTGGCGCGGCCGATGTCGCGGTAGACCGGCAGGTCCGAGCGGTCGAAATAGGCATTGATGCGCGTCCACAGCGTGGTGACCGTCGGCGGCTCGCTCTGGCCGGCGGCCGGCTCGATGCGCGCCCGTGCCCGCGCCGGGAAGAAGCTGTCGCTGTCGAGGATGAGGCTGCCGTCGCTGCTGTAGATGCGCGCCCGCGTCGCCGTCGGTCCGACGATGCGCTTGAGGATCGGCGCGATCCGCTCGGGGCGGATCTCCATGCGCAGCGTCGCACGCTTGCGGTTGTCCTTGCCCGCCTTGTCGCCCCCGCCGTCCTCCTTGAACAGATCCTCGAACAGCGGCCGCTCGCTCTCCGCCGTGGTGCTGTTGGCGATTGCGGCGGCGATGATCTCGCCCTGCGCCCTCAGGCTGTCGCGTTTGGCGTCGATCAGCCAGGCTTGGTACTTGCTCGCATAGAGCACGCCGCCGACCACGATCACGAGGCCGATCAGGTTGAGCGCGACGATCCGCCGGGTGAGGCTGGCGAACTGATTGTTGATGTTGAAGAGGTCGACCCGCTGGACGAGCTCGCGCAGCTTCGCGAACGCACCGCCGATCATGCCGGGCGGACCCTCGCCGCCAGCCCCCGTCAGCCGATCGAGCAGTCGGCCCGGCCGGAACGCGCTCAGCGATCTGAGAGACCTGTCGAGGTCGATCGCCATGGGCCCCCGCTGCTGGTCAGGCTTCTTTGAAGCGATAGCCGACGCCGTAGAGCGTCTCGATCACGTCGAAATTGTCGTCGACCTCCTTGAACTTCTTGCGCAGCCGCTTGATGTGGCTGTCGATCGTGCGGTCGTCGACATAGACCTGGTCGTCATAGGCGGCATCCATCAGCGCATCGCGGCTCTTGACCACGCCCGGCCGCTGCGCGAGCGCCTGCAGGATCAGGAACTCGGTCACCGTCAGCGTCACGTTCTTGCCGTCCCAGTGGCAGGTATGGCGCTCGGGATCCATCTTGAGCTTGCCGCGCTCGAGGATCGCGACCTCGCTCGTCGGCTTGTCGCCGGGCTCCTTGGAGCCGGTGCGGCGCAGCACCGCTTTCACCCGCTCGACCAGCAGCCGCTGCGAGAACGGCTTGCCGATATAGTCGTCGGCGCCCATTTTGAGGCCGAACAGCTGGTCGATCTCCTCGTCCTTGGAGGTGAGGAAGATCACCGGCATGTCGCTCTGCTGGCGCAGCTTGCGCAACAGCTCCATCCCGTCCATGCGCGGCATCTTGATGTCGAAGATGCCGAGATCGGCCGGCGTCTCGATCAGCGCATCGAGCGCCGAGACGCCGTCATTGTAGGTGCGGACCTTGTAGCCCTCGTTCTCCAGAGCCACGCGGAGGGAGCTCAGGATGTTGCGGTCGTCGTCGACGAGAACGATCGTGCTGCTGGTTCGCATATCGCTGTTCCGTAGGTGTTCCATGTCGCGCCACGTTCCAGCATTTCCGGGCTGTCCGGCGCTTCGCCGGCCAAGGGTCCGGCAGCCTGCTGCCTGCGCCCGGTCATGATAGCTGAATGTCGTAGAGTGGCAAAATTGTGTGACCCTCTCGGCCGGGCGGCCGAACAGGGCCCGCGATCGACGGAGACGGCAGACCCGGATGGTCGGCGGCCCCGCGTCGGGATGCATACCGACGGGCTGGCGGGGAAGTCCACAGTTTTCCGTCGGCGGCCCTTGGGGTAGAGACATTCGGCCGACTTGTCGCGTCAGCAAAGCTGACCTATTTTCGCGGATCGCCCCATTGCCCCGGAAGGGGCTGACGCAGCCGTTTCCGGGGGCGGGGGCGGCGTTCGACGGGGATCGGGCCGGGCCTCTTGGGCGCTCGGCCGGCATGAGTGCTTTGGAACGGACGGCCACGGTCTGGATTGTCTCTTGATTGCCATTGTGGCCGTTCGCGCGTTGGGGGGTCGGGAGCTTGCCGGCGTCACTGCCGGATCCCGATCGAAATGGGGGGCCTGATCGGGTGCCGCGATGATCCCTTGAGGATCGGGGCGCAGAGACCGGGCCATGTGCATCGGCGGTCCATTGGGAACCGCCCATCGAGGACAGCAAGGAAGATGCTCCAGGCGCTCAACACCGACCGGCTTCACGCCAATCTCACCACGCCGCAGCTCTACGAGACGGTGCTTCGCCGCGGGGGCGGACGGGTGGCGGCCTCGGGGGCGCTGGTGGTCGAGACCGGACAGCACACCGGCCGCTCGGCCGCCGACAAGTTCACCGTCCGCGACGACACGACCGACGGCGCGATCTGGTGGGACAACTCCAAGCCGCTCTCGCCCGAGCAGTTCAACCTCCTGTTCCAGGACTTCATGGCCCACGCTGCCAAGCGGGACCTCTTCCTGCAGGATCTCTACGCGGGTGCCGATCCCGCGCTGCGCCTTTCGACCCGCGTCTATTGCGAGTACGCCTGGCACGCGCTGTTCATCCGCAACCTGCTGATCCCGCCGCCGGCGGAGGATCTGCCGCGTTTCCAGCCCGGCCTCACCATCATCGACCTGCCGAGCTTCAAGGCCGATCCGGCCCGCCACGGCTGCCGCTCCGACACCATCATCGCGGTCGATTTCTCGCGGCGTCTGGTGCTGATCGGCGGCACCTCCTATGCCGGCGAGATCAAGAAATCGGTCTTCACCTATCTGAACTACATGCTGCCCGAGCAGGCCGTCATGCCGATGCATTGCTCGGTCAACGAGGCGCGTGGCGGCGGCAGCGCGGCGGTGTTCTTCGGCCTTTCGGGCACCGGCAAGACGACTTTGTCCGCCGATCCGGCCCGCATTCTCATCGGCGACGACGAGCATGGCTGGTCCGACCACGGCATCTACAATTTCGAGGGCGGCTGCTATGCCAAGACCATCCGCCTCTCCAGGGAAGCCGAGCCCGAGATCTATGAGGCGGTCAATCGCTTCGGCGCGGTGCTCGAGAACGTCACCATCGATCCGGTGACCCGCCTGCCCGATTTCGACGACGGCTCGCGCACCGAGAACACCCGCGGCGCCTATCCGATCGGCTTCATTCCCAATGCCAGCGCGACCGGCACCACCGGCCATCCCCGCAACATCGTCATGCTGACGGCCGATGCCTTCGGCGTGCTGCCGCCGATCGCGCGGTTGAGCCCGAGCGAGGCGATGTACCACTTCCTGTCGGGCTACACCGCCAAGGTCGCCGGCACCGAGAAGGGCGTGACCGAGCCGCAGGCGACCTTCTCGACCTGTTTCGGCGCCCCCTTCATGCCGCGCCACCCGAGCGTCTACGGCAATCTGCTGCGCCGCAAGATCGCCGAGCACGGCGTCGAGTGCTGGCTGGTCAACACCGGCTGGACCGGGGGCAAGCACGGTGTCGGCCGCCGCATGCCGATCGCGGTCACCCGCTCGCTGCTGACCGCGGCACTCTCGGGCCGCCTTGCCGGCGTTCCCATGCGCCGCGACCCGTTCTTCGGCTTCGAGGTGCCGCTCGCCGTCGAGGGCATCGACGCGCGCATCCTCAACCCTCGCGAGACCTGGGCCGACCAGAAGGCCTATGACGAGCAGGCGAAGGCGCTGGTCGACATGTTCAACCGCAACTTCGCCAAGTTCGAAGGCCATGTCGACGAGGACGTCCGTGCGGCGGCACCGAGCCTGAAGGCCGCCGCCGAATAGCCCGGGCCGATCGGCATCCCGGCTGATCGCAAGGCCCCGCCGACAGCAGATCGTATCCCTGCGACAGGGACCGTCCTCGGGCGGTCCCTTTGTCGTTCCGGATCACCGCATCCGCCAGGTCGTCCGTCTTCGTCGTGGTTTCCCCTTCGTCACCAAGTGTTCCGGAATAATATCCGCAGATTGTGGTGCATTATTATTCTCTCGTTTGCGACGTTCCTGACCAATTGAAAAGTTTCACCGCAAGCGTGAGGCAGAAAAACTTCGCGTTAACTAATCCGGCCTACTGTTCCCTCAGTTCAGAGCCCCTGGGAGTGGTCCCGGCGGATGATCTGACGAAAAACGTTCCGCATGGGATTGGAGAAGGGAACTACAATGAACAAGCTGCTCGCGCGCTTCGGTAAGGACGAGTCCGGCGCCACCGCCATCGAGTACGCCCTCATCGCCGCCATCGTCGGCATCGGCATCATCACGGCCCTCGGCACCATGAAGACCGAGCTGAACAACACCTTCGAGTCGGTCGAGAGCGCCCTCTCGTCGGCGAACTCGGAGTAATCCGCTCGGGCCAAGGCCCGATCGCTGGATTTCTTTCGGAGCGGGTCGGTCCGTTGGGGGCCGGCCCGTTCTGCATTTGGGACGGGCTCCGGCGCGACGTCCGGTCCTTCACACGAAGTCGGCGGCCGTCAGCACCGGCGAGAACGGCAGTCCCGCCGCCGCGAAGGCTTCGCTCGCCCCTTCCTGGCGGTCGAGCACCGTCACCACCCTGACGACGCTTGCCCCCTCGGCTTTCGCCGCCTCGGCCGCCTTCAGCGCCGATCCGCCCGTCGTCGTCACGTCCTCGAGGATGACGACGCGCTTGCCCTTCAGCGTCTCGCCGGCCGGCAGCCCTTCGATGAGGCTCCGCGTGCCGTGCTCCTTCGCCTGCTTGCGCACGAAGAAGGTCCCGACCGGCCGTCCCTCGGCGTGACCGATTGCCGCAAGCGCTGCCGCGATCGGCACCGCCCCCATCTCCAGCCCGCCGACGAGGTCGGCCCGGTCGTCCTCGATGAGATCGAGGACGAGGCTCGCGATCCGGTGCGCGCCTTCGGGATGCATCATCGTCGGCTTCAGGTTGAAATAGAGCGTCGAGATCCGGCCCGAGGCGAGCTTGAACTCGCGGCCAGACTGGAACGAGCGCTCGCGCACGATCGCCACGAGCGCCGCCCTCTCGCGCGCCCGCCGATCGGCGGTCCGTACGGTGGCAGGCGAGGTGTCGTCGGTCATGTTCGGCATCCCGTATGGTGGATCGATTGGCACCTTGGCGAGCCGGGCGATCGACTGGGAGCGCCCCGCCGCCGCCTTCTTGGACCCCGGTCGGCCCGGCCGCAAGGCCGCACTTGGTGAACGGGCGGGCGCGGGACTATTGTCCCCGCCAACCGGCCCCGGCGCTCTTCGCGCAGCTCCCCGAAGGGGCCCGCCAGCAAGAGGTTACGACGGATGTCCATCGACTACGGCGCGCCGCCCGAGCTTCAGACCATCGGCTGGCTCGGCACCGACGAGCCGCTGACGCTTGCCGGCGAAAAGGGCAAGGTCGTCGCGCTCCTCGCCTTCCAGATGCTTTGCCCCGGCTGCGTCGCCCGCGCCCTGCCGCAAGCCCAGCGACTGCGCGAGCGCTTCGCTCCCGAGGACCTGACGGTGATCGGGCTCCACACCGTCTTCGAGCATCATGCCGTCATGACACCGGCCGCGCTCGCCGCCTTCCTGCACGAGAACCGCCTCGGCTTTCCCGTCGGCATCGACCGGCCGGACGGCGAGGACATCCCGCACACCATGGCCGCCTATGAGATGCGTGGCACCCCGACCATGCTGATCTTCGACCGCGCCGGTCGCCTGCGCCGACACTATTTCGGCCAGCCCGACGACATGGTGCTCGGCGCCGAGATCGCCGCCATGATCGTCGAGGAGAACCCGCGCGTGACCGAGGCCCGGCTCGGCCGCGCCCTCGTACAGCCCGGCCATCGCCACGGCGACGGTGAAGGCGACGGCCACGAGCACCACCACCACCATGGCGACGGCTGTGGCTGCGGCCACGATCATTGAGACTGCGGATGCGTGGATTGAGTGGCGCGACAAGCGAACATCGGCCGGCGAGACGCGCCGGCCGATCTTTGCCTATCCCATCGTCCTGACGTCGACGAAGCGGCCGGCAAGGGCGGCGGCAGCGGCCATCTCGGGGCTGACGAGGTGGGTGCGGCCCTTGTAGCCCTGGCGGCCCTCGAAATTGCGGTTGGACGTCGAGGCGCAGCGCTGCCCGGGCTTGAGCTGGTCGGGATTCATGCCGAGGCACATCGAGCAGCCCGGCTCGCGCCACTCGAAGCCGGCCGCCTTGAAGATGGCGTCGAGCCCTTCCGCCTCGGCCTGCTCCTTCACCAGGCCGGAGCCCGGCACGATCATCGCATAGGCGAGATTCCCGGCGATCCGCTTTCCCTCGACGATCCGGGCGACCGCCCGCAGATCCTCGATCCGCCCATTGGTGCACGAGCCGATCCAGACCACGTCGAGCGGAATGTCGGTGATCCGCTCGCCGCCTTTGAGGCCCATATAGGCGAGCGCCCGCTCGGCCGCCCGGCGCTTGGCCTCGTCGGCGATCTCGGCCGGCACCGGCACCTGCCCGGTGATCGCGGCGACCTGCTCGGGGCTCGTGCCCCAGGTCACGGTCGGCGGCAGCTTGGCGGCGTCGAGACGGATCTCGCTGTCGAAATGCGCCCCCTCGTCGGAGTAGAGCGACTCCCAATAGCGCATCGCGCTCTCGAAGGCGCCGGCCTTGGGCGCCCGCGGCCGCCCCTTCAGATAGTCGAAGGTCTTCTGGTCGGGCTGGATGAGGCCCGCCCTGGCGCCACCCTCGATCGACATGTTGCAGACCGTCATCCGGCCTTCCATCGACAGCCCACGGATCGCCTCGCCGGCATACTCCATGACATAGCCGGTGCCGCCGGCCGTGCCGATCTCGCCGATGATCGACAGGATGATGTCCTTGGCCGTCACATGCGCCGGCAGCCGGCCGTCGACGGTGATGCGCATGTTCTTCGCGCGCTTCTGGATCAGCGTCTGCGTCGCGAGCACATGCTCGACCTCCGACGTGCCGATGCCGTGCGCGAGCGCCCCGAAGGCGCCATGCGTCGAAGTGTGGCTGTCGCCGCAGACGATCGTCGTGCCGGGCAGCGTGAAGCCCTGCTCCGGCCCGATCACATGCACGATGCCCTGCCGCTTGTCGCGCTCGCTGTAATACTCGATGCCGAACTCCGCGGCGTTTTTCGCCAGCGTCTCGACCTGGATGCGGCTCTCCTCGTCGGCGATGCCCTTCGAGCGGTCGGTGGTCGGGACGTTGTGGTCGACGACGGCGAGCGTCTTCTCGGGCTCGCGGACCTTGCGCCCGGTCATCCGGAGGCCCTCGAAGGCCTGCGGGCTCGTCACCTCGTGGACGAGGTGGCGGTCGATATAGATCAGGCAGGTGCCGTCCGCATCCTCGGCGACCTTGTGATCGTCGAAGATCTTGTCGTAGAGGGTCTTCTTGCCGTTGGCGGAGGACGTGGCCATGGTGCTCGGGCGCCTTCTCTGTCGGCCGCAATTGGCGGCCCAATGGGTATGGTGTCAGCCCCTCTTACACCAGCGCGGAAGCCTGCGTGAAGCCTTGTCGCGCCGGCCAGCCGCCCCGGCTCAGGGTTTGACGGCTTTGAGGGAGAACGAGAGCGGAAAGGCCGGGACGCCGTCCGGCAGGCGGAACATGCCCTCCCCGGTCGGTACGAGCATCGGATAGAGCTGCCAGGCGAGTTCCTCGTGCTCGTTGAGCGTCTCGATCGTGAGCCCGGCGCGGGCCAGCCCGGTCACGATCTCGCCGAGCGGGTGCATCCACTCGACGCAGCGCTGCGCCTCGGCCTGAAGTGCCTGCCCCGTATAG
Organism: Hyphomicrobiaceae bacterium; assembly: GCA_041397765.1. Lineage (GTDB taxonomy): Bacteria > Pseudomonadota > Alphaproteobacteria > Rhizobiales > Hyphomicrobiaceae > JAWKWA01. Next base: position 47,115 of record JAWKWA010000008.1, read on the forward strand.
CTGACCGCCTCGACGAACTCGTTCGGCGTATCGGCCGGTGTCCGCCAGGGGTAGCGCGGGCAGAGCCGGCCCTCGATCTCGTCGAGCACGAGGGCAGTCGGATGGCCTTCCAGCAGATAGAGGAAGCCGCCCGGCGCCAGGAGACCAGCCACCACCTGCGCCCATCGGCCGATGTCCGGCAGCCAGTTGATCGCACCCCAGGTCACGTAGCAGACGTCGAAGAGCCCGGTGAGCAGGCTGCGCGCCTCATAGACATTGCCCTCGACGAAATGGGCAGCGAGCCCCGTCTCGGCCGCAAGCTCGCGGGCGGCCTGAAGCGCCACCGGCGAGAAGTCGAGGCCTGTCACATCGGCGCCGAGCCTTGCGAGAGAGAGCGTGTCGAGGCCGAAATGGCATTGCAGATGGGCGAGGCGCTTGCCCGCGACATCGCCGATCTCGCGCGCCTCGATCGGGTTGAGCACGCTCGCCCCGGCCTTGAACATGCCGATCCGGTAGGTGCCGCCCTCGTCGCGCGAGTGCACCCGCGCCCGCTCGTTCCAGTTCGCCAGATTGGTGGCGAAATGCGCCTCGTGACCCAACGGAATCGACGTCGCTTTGTCGTCCATGACTTTCTCCATGACGAGATGGCGGATGCCGTCTCCGCTGCCGCCGCAATCGCTGCCTTCGCCGATCGTGCGGAACCCGGCGCGCTCGTAGAAGGCGATCGCGCGCATATTGCCCGGCTCGACCTCGAGCCTCACCGTCCGAACAGCCGGAAAGGCATCGAGTGAGGCCTTGAGCAGTCGCCGCCCGAGGCCGCGACCCTGATGGCGCGGATGCACATAGAGCCGTGCGATCGTCAGCCGGCCGCCATCCTCGCCGACCGCGAGCGAGGTCGCCGCGATCTCGCCCTTCACCTCGGCGACGAGAAACGCCCGTCCATCCCGCCCGATGCCCTTGCCGAGCGCCTCGATCGAATGCCAGCGGCTGGTGATCTCCTCGACCCTCAAAGGCCCGAGCAGCGCATCGTAGGTATCGTGCCATGTCTCCACCAGCAGATCGCGGATGGCGGCGAGGTCCTCGGCGCGGGCGATGCGGATGTGCGCGGTCATGGCAGCCTCGCGGATACGACAAAGGCGGCCCGAGAGCCGCCCTTGCAGCGATCTTCGATGGATCGGCGTTGCCGCCGGCCCGGCCTCAGCTCGCCGGCTTGTCCTCGGCCGCGGCCTCGTCCACCTGCACTTCGCCAGCCGTCGCCTCGGCGACATGCGCACGGGCCTGGTCGACCCAGTTCTCGGTGTCGATGCGACCCTCGAGATTGAGCACCGCGTCGAGCTTGTCGAGATCATCGCTGGACAGCGTGGTGAGCTGCTCGAACTTGGTCACGCCGAGCTTGGTGAGACGTGCGGCCAGCTCGGGCCCGATGCCGTTGATCTTGGTCAGGTCGTCGGGCTCGCCCTTCGGCTTCTTGAAGCCCTTCCAATTGTCGAGCTGCGCCAGCTTCTTGCCGCGCGCGTCGGTGCGCTCGAAAATGCGCGCCGCCTTGCCGCGCAGGCCGCGCAGGTAATAGAGCTTCGCGCGCCTGACCTGGCCGCGCCGCGTCACCTCGATCGAGCTGATCATCGGCGAGTAGACGGGGAAGATCCTTTCCACCCCCTCGCCATAGGAGATCTTGCGGACGGTGAAGCTCTCGTTGAGGCCCGAGCCCGACCGCGCGATGCACAGGCCCTCATAGACCTGGATGCGCTCGTTGTCGCCTTCCTTGATCCTGACGGCGACCTTCAGCGTGTCGCCGGGCTCGAAGTTCGGCACCGGCCGCTTGCTGACGAGGTCGGCGAGCTGCTCCTTCTCGAGCTGTTCGATGATGTTGGTGTTCATTGTGTCTCGTCCTCTCGAACATGCAGAGGAGCGGCGCTGGGGTCGGCCCCCGCGAGGCTCTTGCGGCCCGTCCGATGCGGGCATGAATTCGGCTTTTCGGGAAAGCAGCCGGCTTTCTACATGAGGCGCTGGTGCTTGTCGAGGGTGTAGGACCGGCTCGGCCAATGAGGCGAAGGGCGGCATCGTGGCGCCGCCGCATGGACGCCGCGACCCGTGCCGCGCCCATGTCCGGCAGTCCGAAACATTGGCACGCCCCGACCGGCCGCGCGATTTTCAACATTTCATGGAAAATCTTCTGTTGACAAGCTCGAATCGCTCATCCACATGGAGCTGTCGCGCATTATTGCGATCGATCTTGTATTGCGGGAGTATGAGCGGATATGTTCGGTGATGGCAGCGTTCTGGAAGCCAATGCTTATGGACAGGCGCTGGAGAGCATGGGGCGAATGCTGTCCTGTTACGCATCGCTCCAGGAGCAATACAACGCCAACGTGCATGCGCCGGACGCCCGCCTGTTTTCCGAGTATTGGGAGAGCTCGCTCTACGCGCCGATCCGTGAATTCGTCGCCCGATGCCTGCCGGCAGACAGGGCCGAGTTATCGCTGCAATACTGCGCACCGGGCGCGCATGCGCCACTCCTGAAGTCGGCCGGCGATATCAGCCTCGCCAGCCGCCTGTCCCGCATCGAGCTGGTCGACATCGACGCCGCGGCCCTCGCGGAGGCGGCTGGATTTGCGGGTGTGCTGAACCCCCTGGCCGAGATCCGGTCCCTCGCCACCGACCTCAGCGGCCGCTATGGCCAGCGGCTCTGCGACATCTACGCCGAGGCACTCGAGGCCGGCGATTCGCCTGACGCCATCGCCGCCCGGCTCGGCGATCCCCTGACCCGCGCCGCGGCGATCTTCGAGGACGCCGAGGCGGTGGTCGAGCGCATCGCCGCCGCGGTCGAAGAGGGATTGGGTCGCGGCAGCCGTGACGTCTGCGTCAGCGAGATGATGGCGGCCTTCACCGGCACGCCGGCCTTTCTCGCCTTCCGCAGCGAGATCTTCCGGCGCCAGTCGGCGGCGGCGGGGCGTGCCGACTACAGTCGCCCGCTCATGGCTGCTGCCCGCATCTGGCAGCACTACAACGACCGCTTCCTCGCCTTCCATCTGGTGACACTGCGGCGCCTGCTCGAGAAGGGCGGTCTGGCGATCGTCGTCTTCGACACCGAGAAGGTCTACGACGCTCCGGGCCTTGCGACGATCGCGAGCTTCCTCGAGGATCCGACCTTCGAGACCGCCATCGCCGCCGGCGGTTTCGCGCTGCGGCACCGGGCGCACGCCAAATGGCTCGACCATCCGGTCGATCGGGTGGCGAGCGTGCACGGCGTCCCGGTCGACGATTTCAAGGCGCATGGCCACACCATCGAGCTCCTCGCGCTCGAGGCGGTCTGAGCCGCTCCACCCGTCGGAGGCCCGGCGGCCTCCCTATCGCAGCCCGTCGCCGCCGATCTCGTAGAGGGTCGAGTGCAGTTTCTGGATGCGGGCGCCGAAGCGCACGACCACCAGATCCTGTTGCGGCATCAGATAGGTGATCTGGCCGCGGCTGCCGAAGAAGAAGCTGAACGGTCCCGCGAGGCCCGCCCCTTCGCGGTCGAGAATGTCGTGGCGCACATGCAACCGGTAGGCACCGGCATGGCGCTCGCCATCTGTCAGACCGGCCCCGAGCAATTCCCGCCAGAGCGCCTCGGGCAGGAACGGCGCGTCCGCGGCGCCGTTGTGCATGAGGAAGTGGCCGACCATCGCCCAGTCGACCGGCCTTGCGAACAGGCAGCAATAGGCGGTGACGCCCGATGACCCGTGATAGCGGCGCCAGGCGGCTGTCCGGGCGCCGGCCGGCCGCCAGATCTTCTCCGACAACAGGTCCTCGAGGCCCCGCCCATAGACCTTCTCGAGCAGCGCTCCGATGAGCGCCGTATTGACGTTCTGGTAGCTGAACTGCCCGCGCCGTGCCGGATCGACGACGAGGCCACCGATCAGCGACGACGGCCCCTGCATATGCAGCCGGCCCATGGCGCCGAACGGATTGAGCCGCGTCGCCTCGATGTCCTTGTCGCCGGGACTGAGCGAGCCGAGCTCGCCGGTCGCCTCGAAGGCGATCCCCGAGCGCATGTCGGCGAGGTCGCGGATCGGCAGCAGGGCGAGGCTCGGCCCAACCTCGTCCAGATAGCGCCCGAGCGGATCGTCGAGGCTGGCGATCCGTCCCTCGGCGACCGCCTTCAGCAGCAAGGCGGCGACGAGGCTCTTCACCATGGAATAGGAGTTGAGACGTGTCTCGCGGCCGATGCCCGGCGCATAGTGCTCGAGCGTCAGCCGGCCATGCCTGACGACCAGCAGCGCCCGGCCCTCGCTCGCCTCGAACAGCGCCTCGAGCCCGGCTCCCGGCGCCACCTTCGGAGAGGCACCTGCGAACGCCACTGCCTCGGAGCCCTCGACTGTCGCATAGCTGCCGGGGGCCGGCCAGGTCGCGCTCGGATAGCCTTCCCAAAGGAGCCGCGGCAGGTAGGGGGCTATGGCGAGTGCCACGCTCCCGGCGGCGAGCACGACACCGGCGAGGCCGATGCCGAGCAAGCGCCAGCTCCGCCAGTTGATCGACCACATCGGTTGCGCTCCCGATCCGCCGCCGCGGCGGCCGGCGGCATCAGGTTTCGCCAAGATGGCGCCGGTTTGGCGGTCATGCGCAAGGGCGAGCGGGCGGCATCGGATCTGCCCGAGTCGCTCCCGCCCTGCGCTCAGCTCCGCTCGAAGCCGCGCCTCAGCTCCCAGTCGGTGATGCGGCGGTCATATTCGAACTGCTCCCATTCGGCGGTGTGGATGTAGTGATCCATCACATCCTCGCCGAAGGCCTCGCGCAGCATCTCCGAGCCTTTCAGCGTCGCGATCGCCTCGCGCAGCGTCTTGGGGATCTCGCGCAAGTCCGCCCGCGCCGCCGCCGAATAGGCATCGCCCGTGAACACCGGCTCGAGCGTCAGCTTCTCCTCGATGCCCCTGAGGCCGGCCGCCAGCAGCGCCGCATAGGCGAGATAGGGATTGAGATCCGCCCCGCCGATCCGGCACTCGACGCGGATCGCCTTGGTGCCGACCCCGCACACCCGGAAGCCCGCCGTCCTGTTGTCGAACGACCAGATCGAGCGCGTCGGTGCGAAGGTGCCGACCATGAAGCGCTTGTAGGAATTGACATAGGGCGCGAGGAACCAGGTGATGTCGCGCGAATATTTGAGCTGTCCGGCGAGGAACTGGCGCATCGTTTCCGACATGGTGTGCTCGGCGGTCGGATCGAAGAACAGCGAATGGCCGTCCTGGTGCCAGAGCGACATGTGGATGTGCGAGGAGTTGCCGGCGAGACCATAGTCCCATTTGGCCATGAAGGTCACCGCCTTGCCCTGGAGGTGGGCGATCTCCTTGATGCCGTTCTTCATGATGACATGGCGGTCCGCCATGTCGAGCACGTCGGAATATCTGACGTTGATCTCCTCCTGGCCGGGACCCCATTCGCCCTTGGAGTTCTCGACCGGAATGCCCGCGCCCATGAGGCCGTTGCGGATCGCCCGCATGAACGGCTCCTCCTTGGTCGTCTGCAGGATGTGGTAGTCCTCGATGTAGCGGCCTGCCGTCTTGGCATTCTTGTAGTGCTTGTCGGCGATCGCCTCGTAGCTCTCGTCGAACAGGAAGAACTCGAGCTCGGAGGCGGCGAGCGCCTTGAGACCCGACTTGGCGATGCGCTCGGCCTGCCGCTTCAGGATGGCGCGCGGCGAATGCGGCACGTCGGCATGGGTGGCATGGTCCTCGACGTCGCACAGCACCAGCGCCGTCGCCTCCAGCCAGGGGATGCGCCGTAGCGTCGACATCACCGGCTTCAGCGTGAAGTCGCCATAGCCCTTGTCCCAGGAGGCGGCCTTGTAGCCGGGCACCGGCTCCATATCGATGTCGAGCGCCAGCAGATAGTTGCAGGCATGCGTCTCCTCGTGGGCGCTCTCGCAGAAGTGCTGGGCGTGGAAGCGCTTGCCGATCAGCCGGCCCTGCAGGTCGGTGAAGCAGACGAGCACGGTGTCGATCTCGCCGGACGCGGTGAGCGCCTTCAGCTCGTCGAGAGAAAGCATGCCTTTCATGGGGTCGCCCGGTGTCTAGAGTTGCGGCGGGAAGCGATGGGGCGGAGCCATCGGCGTCGGGTTGACGAGGTGTTCCGGCGGCTGGCCCCTCGGCAGGGGGCCCAAGTCTTCCGACAGGCATCGGCGGGGGTCAAGCCCCGAGCCGGGACAACCTGCTCGTTCGGGCTTCGGTGGCTGCGATACTCGTCTATGCTCGCCAAGGGGCGAATCGGCCACGAACGAGGCAATCCCGCCGGGCGGGTGCACGCGACAGCAAAGAGGCAGGCTGGAGGCATGGCGAAAGCGGCGACGCGGCGGCAGCGGCGGGAGATCTCGCCGGTCTTCCCGCTCGGCATCGAGCCGACGCCGGGCTTTGCGAAGGCACTCGGTGTCGCCGCCTCGGGCAGCGGCCATCTCTTCGTCACCGGCAAGGCCGGCACCGGCAAATCGACGCTGCTGCGCGCCCTGAAGGGCGGCGAGGCGGGTCCTTCGGACGACCCCCATCCCGGCCTCGTCGTGCTCGCCCCGACCGGCCTCGCCGCTGTCCAGGTTGGCGGCCAGACCATCCACTCGTTCTTCGGCTTTCCCCCGCGGCTCCTCAAGCCCGACGACATCCGCCCGAGCCGCAAGCTCGGCATCATGCGCAAGATGCGCACCCTCGTCATCGACGAGGTCTCCATGGTCCGCTCCGACCTCATGGACGCCATCGACCGCTCGCTGCGCCTCAACCGCAAGAAGCCGAACGAGCCCTTCGGCGGCGTGCAGATGCTGATGTTCGGCGACCTCCACCAGCTTCCCCCCGTGGTGCAGGAGAGCGAGGTCGGCACGCTGCTCGACGAGCGCTTCGGCGGACCGTTCTTCTTCAATGCCCCGGGCTTTGCCGAAAGCGAGGCGCATCTCGTCGAGCTCGACCGCGTCTTCCGCCAGAGGGACGAGGCCTTCGTCGGCGCCCTCAACCGCATTCGCGAGGGCGGTCCGACGGCCGAGGATCTCGCATTGCTGAACGACCGCGTGCTGAAGCTCGAACGGCTCCGCGACGCCGCCGACTACGTCATCCTGACGCCGACCAATCTCGCCGCCCAGCAGATCAACATGGCCTTTCTCGATCTCCTGCCCGGCACCCCCCGCGCACTCGAGGCGACCGTCGCCGGCACCTATGCCGAGAGCGCCCAGCCGACCGATCAGACCCTCGTCCTGAAAGTCGGCGCCAAGGTCATCCTGATCCGCAACGATCCCGACCGGCGCTGGGTCAACGGCACGCTCGCCGTCGTCTCGCGCATCGACGACGACACCGTCCATGTCGAGATCGATGGCGAGGAGCACGAGGTCGAGCCCCAGACCTGGGAGAGCATTCGCTACGAGTACGACGCCAAGTCCGACGAGATCGTCGAGCACGTGGCCGGCAGCTTCCGCCAGCTACCCTTGCGGCTCGCCTGGGCTCTCACCATCCACAAGGCGCAAGGCATGACGCTCGACCGCGTCTATGTCGACTTGCGCCGTGGCGCCTTCGCCCACGGCCAGACCTATGTGGCGCTGTCGCGCTGCCGCACCTTGCAGGGCCTCGCCCTCGCCCGGCCGCTGCGCCCGACCGACATCATCTTCGACAAGGCCGTCACCGGCTATCGCGAGGTCTTCCAGCCGCTCGGGGATTGAGCCCGTTGACGCGCGGCCCCGCGCCCGGCATTGCCTTCGCCATGACCAAAGACGATGGCAGCAGCGACAGCGACAGGATCGTGCTCGGGCTCATCACCGGCGCGCACGGCATCCGCGGCGAGGTGGTGATCCGGCCGTTCACCGCCGAGCCGGAGGCGATCGCCGACTACGGCCCCTTGAGCGATCGGGCCGGCGCGCGGGCCTTCGTGATCCGCTCGCCTCGAGCCGTCAAGGCCGGCGTCGTCGTGCGGATCGAAGGCATCGCCGACCGCAATGCCGCCGAGGCCCTGAAGGGCACCGAGCTCTACGTCGCCCGCTCGGCCCTGCCCGAGCCCGAGGCGGACGAATGGTATCATGCCGACCTCATCGGACTTGCCGCCGTCGCGCCCGACGGATCGGCGATCGGCCGGGTCGTCGCCGTGCAGAATTTCGGCGCCGGCGATCTGATCGAGATCGAGCGGCCGGGCCGGCGCGAGACCGCCCTCGTGCCGTTCCGCGATGCCTTCGTGCCCGCCGTCGACATCGAGGCCGGCCGCCTCGTCGTCGACATGGATTTGGACGACCGGCCGGCGCCCGGCGACGGGGACGTCGAGAAGGATGTCGAGGGGGGAGGCGGCGCGGACGAGCCCTGACCGGCCGCCCCTCGGCGTCGACAGCCCCGCCCGGTCCGACACCCTCTCGCTCACCGAAGGAGCCGCCTCCCATGGCCACCTGGCAGGCCGCCGTCGTCACCCTGTTCCCGGAGATGTTTCCCGGCCCGCTCGACGTGTCGCTGGTCGGCACCGCGCGCGCCGCCGGCATCTGGTCGCTCGCGGCGACCGGCATCCGCGACTTCGGCCTCGGCCGTCACCGCGTCGTCGACGATACGCCGGCCGGTGGCGGCGCCGGCATGGTCATGCGTGCCGACGTGCTCGCCGCTGCCATCGATGCCGCCTCGGCCGGGTTGTTCGCAGCGACGCCGCGCCTCCTCATGAGCCCGCGCGGCCGGCCGCTGACGCAAGGGCGCGTCCGTGATCTCGCCGCCGGCCCCGGCGTCCTCATCGTCTGCGGCCGCTTCGAGGGGGTCGACGAGCGCGTCATCGCCGCGCGCGGCCTCGAGGAGGTATCGATCGGTGACTACGTGCTCTCGGGCGGTGAGATCGCCGCCATGGTCCTGCTCGACGCCGTGGTGCGCCTGCTGCCCGGCGTGCTCGGTGCAGCCGCCTCGCTCGCCGAGGAGAGCTTCGAGGGCGGCCTGCTCGAATATCCCCAATTTACCCGCCCCCGCGAGTTCGAGGGCGTACCGATCCCCGACGTGCTGATGTCGGGTGATCACCAGCGCATCGCCCGCTGGCGTCGCGCCGAGGCCGAGCGTCTGACCGCCGAGCGCCGCCCCGATTTGAGGAAGCCGTGAGCGAGGAGGAAGGTTCTGCGATGTCTGCCCTGACTGGAGGTTGCCTTTGCGGCCGGGTCCGCTACCGGGTCGAGGCCCGGCCGGACAATCCGCACTTTTGCACCTGTCGCCAATGCCAGCTTGCAAGCGGCGCCCCGGTCGTCGCCTGGGTCGATTTTCCCGCCGCATCCTTCGTCTTCGACGGCCCGGGTGGGTCACCGTCCTGGCACCGCTCCTCCGCCCGCACCGAGCGCGGCTTCTGCCCGGCCTGCGGAACGAGCCTTGCCGCTCGTGACGACGGCTCGGCCTCGATCTCGGTGACGCTCGCGACCCTCGATGATCCCGCCGTCGCGACGCCGGTCCGGACGAGCTTTCCAGATAGCGCCCCACCCTGGCTCCGGCTCGACTTGCCAGGGGAAACGGAAGGCCGGAGCTGATTGCAGCCCGTCATTCCCGCGCCATCGGGAAGGTCGGCCTGAACAGCTGCTCGACCGGTGGCCGGCCGGGGGCCCGCGCCGGATAGGCGGCAGTCAGCTTGGCGTTCAGGCGGTCGGCGAGGGCGATGAGCTCGGCCTCGTCGATGCCGATCAGCTTGCCTGCCTCCATGACCGGCCGTCCGTCGATGAAGCTTGCGATGAAGTCCTGTTCCGAGCCTGCGAGCACCATCGTCCGTACCGGATCGACGATCGGACCGATGTGCCGTGCCGAGAGGTCGAAGACGGTGATGTCGGCGCGGGCGCCGGCCGCGAGCCGTCCGATGTCCGACCGGCCGAGCGCCTTTGCACCGCCGAGCGTCGCGGCCGAATAGAGGTCGGCGACGCTCCCTGCCTCTCGCCGGCCTTCGAGAAGGCGCGCGGCCGTGAGGCCGAGCCGCATATTGTCGATCAGGTCGGGTGGATGCGTGTCGGTGCCGAGCGCGACATTGATGCCGAGCCGCAGATAGCGGGCGAACGAGTCGAGCCCCTCGCCGTCGCGTGCGAACACGACCGGGCAATGCAGCACCGTCGCTCCCGAGGACCGCAGCCGCTCGACATCCTCTTGGCCGCCGAGGCTGACCTTGGGGTGGCCGCTCACATAGATGCCGTGCGGGAGGATCGATCGCGGACCCATAAGACCGACCCGCTCGAGGAGGCCATAGGGTGTGGTCCCGCTCGCGGCGAGCACCGTCTCGAAATCGTAGACCGACTGGCAGCAATGCAGACGCACCGGCGCGCCGAGCTCGCGTGCGGCGGCGGCGGTCCGTTCGAGCAAACGTTCCGTGCAGGTCTCGATCCGGTCGGGCAGCAGTGCGGCCGAGACGAGCCCGCCATGGGCGCCGTGGAAGTCGCGGGCGAACCGGATCGCCTGCTCCAGCCCCTCGAGCCCCCTCGGCTCGTCGTAGTGCCGTGCGAGCGAGGCGTCGCGGCGCTGATAGGTGAGGCCGGTGCGATAGCACGGCCCCAGCCAGCATCTGAGGCCGTAGCGCCCGGCGATCTCTGCGACGCCCGCCATCTCCTCGTAACTCTCCGCCCATTCCCGGTAGCTCATCCCGGTGATCGGCATCGCCGAGGTGATGCCGTTGGCGATGAGGCCGGCGAAGGCGTGCCGGTACTTGGCGATATTCTCTTCGAGCGTGTAGGCGTCGCTGAGGCCGGATCGCAGATAGTCCTCGGTGACGATCTGCCCGACCTCCGCCTCGGAGCCGCCGTCGAAGGTGAGCACGGTCGAATCGATATCGCCGAGCGCGTCGAGATCGACGAAGCCCGGGCCGATCATGGCGCGCCCGTAGTCGATCGACCGGTCCACTCGGCCCGGGAACCGGCGGCCTGCGAACTCGATCACGCCGCCCTTGAAGACGACCTCGCCTGGCGAGAACAGGACATGCCCGTCGCCCCGATAGCCTATCACATAGTCGGCTCTGAGACTTATCCTCGGCTGATCCATGTCCTGCCTCTCGCCCTTACGAGCCGGCGGCTCCCACCTGCTTCGGCTGCGCTGCTCTGACTATGGTCGAGCGACCTGCCCCGCGCTAGTTTGCTCGGGCGAGGCGGGGCCCGCCTCGTCGCTCCCTGCTGGTCGCACCCCCGGCCACCCCACCCCTTTCGGACCTCATCCGATGTCACAAACCGTCAAGATCACCTCCCCCGTGGACGGCTCCGTCTATGCCGAGCGTCCGCTCGCGAGCGATGCCGAGATCGACAAGGCGCTCGATGCCGCGAGGGCCGCTGCGGCCGGCTGGCGCGCGACCCCGCTCGCCGAGCGCGCCCGCATCCTCGAGGCTGCCGTCGAGGCGATGAACGCCATGAAGGCCGACATCGTGCCAGAGCTCGCCTGGCAGATGGGCCGGCCGGTGAAATTCGGCGGCTTCGAGATCGCCGGCGGCTTCACCGAGCGCGCCCGCCACATGACGGCGATCGCGCCGGAGGCCCTGGCCGACATTCCCGTCGCCGCGAAAGACGGCTTCACCCGCTTCCTGCGCCGCGAGCCGCTCGGCACCGTCTTCGTGATCGCCCCTTGGAACTACCCGTTCCTGACCGCGGTCAACACCATCTGGCCGGCACTGATGGCCGGGAACGCCGTCATCTTGAAGCATGCCAGCCAGACGCTACTCGTCGGCGAGCGGTTCCAGACCGCGCTCGACAAGGCGGGCCTGCCCAAGGGCCTCTTCCGCAACCTCGTCATGAGCCATGCCCAGGCGACCCGCGTCATCCAGTCCGGCAGGATCGCGCAGGTGAGCTTCACCGGCTCGGTCGAAGGCGGGCGCGCCATCGAGCGTGCCGCAGCCGGCCACTTCATCGGCGTCGGCCTCGAGCTCGGCGGCAAGGACCCGGCCTATGTCCGCGCCGACGCCAATCTCGATCACGCCGTCGAGAATCTCGTCGACGGCTCGTTCTTCAACTCAGGCCAGAGCTGCTGCGGCATCGAGCGCATCTATGTCGACCGCAAGGTCTATCCGAAATTCGTCGAGGGCTTCATCGCCCTGACGCGGACCTATGTGCTCGACACGCCGCTCGACGAGAAGACGACGCTCGGCCCGATGGTCAACGCCCGGGCGGCGGATTTCGTGCGCGGCCAGGTCGAGGCGGCCGTGCGAGGCGGCGCCACGGCGCATATCGATCCGAAGACCTTTGCGCGCGACGCCAAGGGCTCTGCCTACATGGCCCCGCAGGTGCTGACCGAGGTCAACCACCAGATGTCGGTGATGCGCGAGGAGAGCTTCGGCCCGGTCATCGGCATCATGCCCGTCGCGGGCGACGATGAGGCCGTCAAGCTGATGAACGACAGCCAGTATGGCCTGACGGCCGCCGTCTGGACCTCCGATGCCGACGCCGCCGAGCGCCTCGGCCGCGACATCGAGACCGGCACCGTGTTCATGAACCGCTGCGACTACCTCGATCCCGCGCTCGCCTGGACCGGCGTCAAGGAGACCGGCCGCGGCATCACGCTGTCGCGCCTCGGCTATGAGCAGCTCACCCGCGTCAAGAGCTATCACCTGCGCACGCGGATCTGATCGCCCCCTGCATGCGACGACACCCGATCAACCGCCCTACGATCCAAAAGAGGGACAGATGAGCATGAAGCCGACGAAGACCAACTGGAGCTATCCGACCCGCATCCTGTTCGGGCCCGGCCGCATCGCCGAGCTCGGCGACGCCGTGAAATCGGCCGGCATGAAGAAGCCGCTGATCGTCACCGATCCGGGCCTTGCCAAGCTGCCGGTGATCGCCCGCGCGAAAGAGCTCTGCGAGAAGGCCGGCGTCGCCGCCGCCGTCTGGTCGGACGTCGTGCCGAACCCCACCGAGTCGAACATGAAGGTCGGCGTCGAGGTCTACCTGAAGGGTGGTCATGACGGCGTCATCGCCATCGGCGGCGGCTCCGCGCTCGACCAGGGCAAGCTCGTTGCCTTCATGCCCGGCCAGACCCGGCCGGTCTTCGACTTCGAGGACATCGGCGACTGGTGGACGAGAGCCAATGCCGATGCCATCGCCCCCGTCATCGCCGTGCCGACCACCGCCGGCACCGGCTCCGAGGTCGGCCGCGCCGCGGTCGTCACCAAGGAGGACACTCACGAGAAGAAGATCATCTTCCATCCGAAGATGCTGCCCGTGGTGACGATCTGCGATCCCGAGCTGACGGTGCCGCTGCCCGCGCGCCTGACCGCCGGCACCGGCATGGACGCGCTTGCCCATTGCCTCGAGGCCTATTGTGCGCCGACCTATCACCCGATGTCGGCCGGCATCGCCATCGAGGGCATCTGCCTCGTCCACGACAACCTGATCGAGGCGGTGAAGAACCCGTCCAATCTCGACGCCCGCGGCAACATGATGTCGGCCGCCGCCATGGGCGCCGTCGCCTTCCAGAAGGGCCTCGGCGCCATCCACTCGCTGTCCCATCCGGTCGGCGGGCTCTACAACACCCATCACGGCCTGACCAACGGCACCTTCATGCCCTATGTGCTGGCCTTCAATCGCCCGGCCATCGAGGAGAAGATCGTCCGGCTCGCCCGCGCCCTCGGGATCGACGGCGGCTTCGACGGCTTCCAGCGCTGGGTGCTGTCGCTGAGAAACGAGATCGGCGTGCCGCACACCCTGAAGGAGCTCGGCGTGCCGGATGCGACGAAGCTCGACGAGATCGCCCGCCAGGCGGTGATCGATCCCTCGACCGGCACCAATCCGGTGAAGCTCGACGATGCTGCCGCCCGCAAGATCTTCATGGCCGCGCTCGACGGCAAGCTCTGACGCGCACGCCGCGCGCTCACGGGCGGAACCATCGCTGGCGTCGCCCGGGCTCTTCAGGATGAGGAGCCCGGGCATGACCGGCTTCTGCGATCGAGATCATCTCAGCCGGGCCTGCTGCAGGACGCGGCCTACAGCACCAGCGTGCCGTCGGCGAACTGCAGCACCTCGACCTGCCACAGCACGTCGTTGCCGTCATGGCCGCTGAGGTCGCTGACGACGACGCGTGAGCCGCTGCCGCTGATGTCGTAGTCCGAGCGATCGCCGCTGAAGACGGCGGTGTCGCGGCCCGAGCCGCCGCGGATCTGGTCGTCACCCCGTCCGCCGGTCAGCGTGTCGTTGCCGCCCTGGCCATAGAGCTTGTCGCCGCCCGCCCCGCCGATCAGCCGGTCCCGGCCACCCTGGCCATAGAGCTTGTCGTCGCCTGCCCCGCCGTTCAGCCGGTCGTCGTGACCGCCGCCCTTCAGCAGGTCGTTGCCGGCCTGGCCATAGAGCTTGTCGTCGCCGCGCCCGCCGCTGATCTTGTCATTGCCGCGACCACCCCGCAGATCGTTGTCGGCCTTGTTGCCGAGAATGGTGTCGCGCTCGGTGCCGCCGCGTGCCTGCTCGATCACCGTGTCGAAGGCGATCGCCACATTGAGCTTCAGGCCGCCGATCGAGGAGTATTCGCCCTCGTTGAGGTCGATGGTCTGGTCGACATGGTAGCCGCTCGCATCGAGCCGGTCCCGTCCGCCACCGTCCCAGATGGTGATGACCGGTGCGGGATTCTCCTCGAAGTCGAACGCATCCCGTCCGGCATTGGAGTGGAACCCGTAGACGGTCGCGCCCGAGCGCGTCGCGTTGTCGGCGCCATAGATCGACTGCAGCGTCGCCACATCGTCGACCATGGGCGTCGAGGCGTACATCCATTCGCCGTCCGCGTTCCAGTGCTCGGCGCCGCTGCCGTCCTCGTCGGCCGCGAAATAGGACATGACCGTGTAGCGATGGGTGTCCTGCCGGTAGACCGCATCGGCCGCATAGCTCGCCGAGCCGTTGTAATCGCCCGGATGATGGAGGCCGAGCCCGTGGCCGATCTCGTGCAGATAGGTCATGAAGCCGTAGCTGCCCCAGTCGACCGCGGCATCGGTGTTGTGCGACGACCAGTTGGTGCTGAGCCACACATAGGCGTGGGTGAAGTTGGAGCGGCCGTCGGTCATGCCCGACCATTGCGTGCTGCAATAGGTGCCGTCGCCGTTGGTGGTGCTCGAATAGCCGAACGAGATGTCGCCACCCGACGACCGCCGGTCGAGATCGATGGGGACGAGATCGTCCCACAGCTCGAAGGCTTCCGCCGCCATTGCCTTCATGTGGCTCGTCATCGGCTCGAAGCCGACGCCTTCCCCGCCGCCATAGGGGCTCGAGCCCGGCATCGCATAGGTGACGCTCGAGGCGTCCCACCATCGGCCGGTGTCCATCCGCGCGATGATCTGGTTGAGCGTGTAAACCGGTTTCGCCATCTCGTCCGCCTCCCCGACAGGCGGCAGATCGCGCGTGCCCCCCACCTCGCGGCGGATGCCCCGGCCTTCCTGCTGCGCCTCCAACGAACGGCAGGACGACGACTTCCGCACCGAGCCACCGGCACGACATCAGTCCGACCGTCTACAACGGCCAAGATCTAGGCATCGTGGGGTCAAGGTGTGATGGATCACGCCGCCTTGGCGCGGGAACTTGTCGGATGAGGGCAAACGGCCGTTCGATTTCCGTGCCGGAACGGCACGTTCGCAGCATCTGCCGGAGCGTCATGCGCCACGAACCTGGCATATCGCCGGGGACAGCGATAGCTGGAGAACGGGCGGCAAGTCGTCGGGCTCTCTATCTCCGCCGACGGCCGCGCTTCTTCTTGCGTCCGCCCGCGGCGCCCTTCTGGCGCTGGCGGGGGGCGACGGGCGATGTCCCGGCATCCCTGGCGGCCTCCGGACGCGCCGGGCCGGCCTTCGCGGGCACCGCGCCCGGCTCCAGCACATGCCTGACGAGCCGGCTCATCGTCAGCCCCTGGACGATGATCGAGAAGACCGTGACGAGATAGGTCGCCGTCAGGATCGCCGGCTTGTACGGGCCGTTCGCCAGCGACAGTGCGAGCGCGACCGAGATGCCGCCCCTGAGGCCGCCCCAGGTGAGGATGCGGATCGCTCCCGCCGAGAATTGCGTGCGCAGCCTCAGCACGGTGATCGGCACTGCGACGCTGATCCAGCGCGCCGCAAGCACGATCGGTATGGCGGCGAGCGCGAGGCCCCAGTTCTGGAACTCCGCCCCGAGCACCAGCACTTCGAGGCCGATCAGCAGGAACAGCACCGCATTGAGGATCTCGTCGACGATCTCCCAGAAATCGAAGACATGCCGCCGCGTCTCGGGCCCCATGGCCAGTCGCGCCCCGCGATTGCCGATCAGGAGCCCGGCGATCACCACCGCGATCGGACCCGAGACATGAAGGCGGAGCGCGATCGCATAGACGGCGGTGACGAGCGCGAGCGTCATCATCACCTCGAGGATCGGTTCCTCGAGCGACTTCATCATGAGGTAGCAGACATAGCCGACGACGATGCCGAGCAGCGCCCCACCGACCGCCTCGACGAGGAACAGCCGGGCGATGTCGAGCGCCGTGACCTCGCCCTCGCCATGCCCCCCGCCCCCACCCGTGGCGACCGCCACGACGGCAAGGAAGACCACCACTGCCACGCCGTCGTTGAACAGCGATTCGCCGGCGATCTTGGTCTTGATCGATTGCGGCACCTTCACCGTCTTGAAGAGGCCGAGCACCGCCACCGGATCGGTCGGCGAGATCAGCGCCCCGAAGACGAGGCACCAGATGAAGGGTATGGAGGCGCCGACCGCGAGCGTCACCGCATAGAAGGCGCCGCCGACCACCGCCGTCGAGATCAGGACGCCGATCGTTGCCATGGCGAGGATCGGCCAGCGCTGCTCCCTCAGCGCCGAAAGATCGAGATGGATCGCGCCCGCAAAGAGCAGCGCCGACAGAAAGCCGTTGAGCAGCGCCTCGTGGAAATCGATCCCTTCGAGCGGAGCCCGCGCCGCCTCGGCGATATTGAGGTGGGGCCAGATCTGGTCGATGGCGAGAATGCCGATCGAGGCGATCAGCGCGATGGCGAGCAGGCCGATCGACTGCGGCAACTTCAGCACATGATGATTGATCGTGCCGAAGACGGCCGAGAGGGTCAGCAGCAGAGCCAGGATGTCGAGCAGGGTCAAGGAACGCGGGGCTCCGGAGGCGAGCCGCCAGATGCGGGGCAGGCGCAGCCGATGCACCCGCCGGACAGGCAGCCGGGATTGACGGGAATGAGCCCTGGTCTCGTGCCGGCGCCCTGAAGATCGGCGGCGGACCGCTGCCCGGACCGGCACGACGAAACCACGAATATCACGCCGCCGCAACGGCTGCCGGATGCGGGCGGCAAGAGGACGATGCCGGCAGATACCAACACCAAACCCCGCCGAAACCGGAGCCCAATCTCGTCGGGCTCCGGTCTCACGGGGATTTCATGGTACTCTACGCTGTCTGACGGGCGCCCCGCCCTTCGGGCAAGATACTCGTCGGCCGAGATTGATCAGGCGCTCTCGCGATAGCCGCCCGGACCGGGACGTGCCGGCGCCGCGCCGCCCGAGGCTTCGGCACGCTGCAGGTGCTTCAGCACATCGTGCAGGCTCTCCATCAGCGGGGCGTCGCCCGTGATGTGATCGTCGAGGCCGAGGCTCGCCGCCTCGCGCTCGAGCTCGCGCGCATAGGCCTCCAGCACCGGCTTGATGGCCGGGCCGAGCGCATCGACGAACCGCTTGCGCGCCGCGCCGAGGCTGACGAACGTGACCTTGTCGTTGAGATTGATGGCGACCTCGCTCGCCTGCAGGACGCGAACGCCTGCCGAGAGCATATCCCGCGCCGCCCGGATCTCCTTCTGGTAATCCGACTGATATTCGCGGCGAAGCGTATTGAGTGCTTCTGTCCTGTCCATGAACGCCCCCTGAAGCTGCTCTTGACGAGCCGATCGTTGATGCACTGGCCGGGACCTGGACCAACCCCACTGCAGGATCCTGGCATCCGGACACCACGAGACCGGGCGGCCGGAGAATCACCTGCTGAGTTTCCGCGCTCGTGTTCGCCCATGCAACCGTCAACTGCATTTCTCGACAGTGGATTTTGGCTCCGGGCGACCATCGGCCGCGGCTTTTTCCGCCCTGTGGCGCGCCGACGACATGGCGCGGCGCTTTGTTGCGACCATCGCCCGGCCGTCGCGGCTGCCAGGGCGAATCAGCGTAAGAGCCATCCCATGAGATCGTCCGAGGGGATTGGGCGCGCGGCCGTCGTCGGCCGTCTGCCGCATTGGACTTGCCGAGGGGGCCGCGACTAGCTGGCCTCCGGCAATGGGAGGCTGTCGTGGGCATCGAAGCAAGGCGGCTGCAGGCCGATCGCCAGTCCGGTGTTCGCATCGGGCCGGATCCGCTCTCGGCGGTGCTTCCGGCCCTGTCCGCGCTCGGCGCCATCGCCTCGATCGCGGCCATCATGTGGGTCGCCGAGGCGCCGGAGGGTGAGCGCCAGAAGCCGCGCCGCAAGGTCGCCGTCGCCATCCGTGACCTTGAATCCGACTGCCTGATCCTCCAGGAGGTCTTCCGCCGCTTCCCGCGCATCCTGAAGATCTATGGCGGCGACCGTCCGGTCGTCACCGCCCCGGCCAAGTTCGGTCTGAACGGTCTGAAGACCGACGCCGAATCCCACCAGATCTTCCAGTCGATCATGGTCGACCTCGCCCGCGTGCTGCCGAGCTCGGCAGAGAACGCCTTCGACGTCATGTGCGCGGTCGAGGATGGCGCCATCGACGCGCCCGAGGCGGTATTCTACGGCTTCGGCGAGTGTCAGGAGCGGTTGAACAAGCTGCTGACCGAGCGGGCCTCGCTGAAATCCTCGATCGAGACCGGTCTTGAGGTCTCGGCCCGCCTGACCGCCCTCGTCAAGGACCTGAAGCGCTACGCCGTCGCCTGAGGGCAACAAGGGGGCCGCTGGCCGGTCGGCACGGCGCCCGCGCGACAAACTCCTGCCACAGCCTTGCCCGCCAATCGCTGGCGCACGGACCCCCGCGCGACTGCGGCTCGGGTGCGAGGCCATGTCTGTGCTCGATGTGGACAACCGGCCGCCCCATCTGCGGGGGGCCGCCATTGGGCAGGGAAACGGTCGATGGTCGACACCATGGCCGGCGCGCTGGGCCGCCTCGTCAGAAGCCCGGCATTCAAGTTCTTCCTGATCGGCGGGCTGCTTTTGCTGCTCGCGATCCCTCTCCTGCTCGTCTATGCGCTGATCGATGAGCGGGTCGGGCGCCAGGGCGAGGTCAGTGCCGATCTCGCGCGGAGCTGGGCCGGGTCCCAGATCGTCTCCGGTCCCTATCTCGTCGTCCCCTACCGCCAGCGCGTCTCCGTCCGCCGCGACAAGGCGGATGTCGAGGAGATCGTCGAGCGCGAGGCGGTCTTCCTGCCAGAAACCCTCGACGTGAAGGCTTCGACCGATACCCGCACCCTGTCGCGGGCCATCTATGACGTGACGGTCTACGATGCGATCATCCGCCTCGACGGCCGCTTCGCCGCGCCCGAGCTGGCATCGGCCAGCGCCGACGTCGTCGAGATCCGCTGGCGCGACGCCGTGCTCTCGCTCGGGCTCGCCCAGGTCTCGGGCCTGAAGAGCGCCACCGCTGAGATCGCCGGCACCTCGATCGCCTTCGAGCCGAGCCTCGGCCTTTCGCGAGCCACCTATCAGAGCGGCATCCACGCCCCCCTCGCGACTGCCGGCGCGCTCTATGCCGCCGACGCCTCCTCGTCCCTCGGGGCCGACGCGCGCGCCCTCGGGCCCGTGCCCTTCGTCATCGAGCTCGCCTTGCGCGGCTCATCCGAGCTCTCCTTCGCCCCCGTCGCGCGGGCGACCACCGTTTCGCTCGAATCGACCTGGCCCCATCCCAGCTTCTCAGGAGCCTTCCTGCCCGACGACCGCTCGATCTCGCCTATCGGCTTCAAGGCCCGCTGGAGCGTGCCGAGCCTTGCCCGCAGCGTGCCCTCGGCCTTCGTTCTCGACGACTACGGCATGACCGAGCGCTTCGGTCCCTATGTCTTCGGCGCGCGCTTCTACGTGCCGGTCGATCTCTACGATCTCGCCTCCCGCGCCACCAAATACGGCCTCCTCTTTCTCGCCGCCGCCTACCTGGCGGTCTTCCTCCTCGAGGTGCTGTCCGGCCGGAGCGTCCACCCGGTCCAGTATGTGATGGTCGGCCTCGCCATGGTGTTCTTCTACGTGCTGCTGCTCTCGCTCGCCGAGCATATCGGCTTCGGCCCGGCCTATCTGGTCTCTGCCGCGGCCACCGGCGGGATGCTGTCGCTCTATGTCGCACGCACGCTCGCGAGCCTCGCCAAAGGTCTTGTCATGCTGGGCGTTTTCCTCGTGCTATATGGGCTCCTCTACATGATCCTGCGTCTGGAGGACTATGCCCTCCTCGCTGGCGCGGTCGCTGGCTTCGCCCTCCTGACGGCGACCATGTTCCTGACCTTGCGTGTCGATTGGTCCGGCCGCGGCGGCAGGGCGTAGGGCATGGCAGGCCGGCGGCGAGGCACACGGGGGACGGGAAGGGTTTCGGCGCGCCGCAGGAACATGCGATAAGGGCAGCAACTCCGGAGCGCGGGGCCGATTCCATCGGACCGCGGACAGCTCCGGCCTCAGGAATGAAGACGGGAACCGGCATATGGCGCAGCTCACACTTCCGCGCAATTCCACGATCCGGGACGGCCGCTCCTGGAACGCGCCGACCGGCCGTTCGAGGGCATTCCGGATCTATCGCTACGACCCGGACACGGGCGCCAATCCGCGTGTCGACACCTATCACGTCGATCTCGACGATTGCGGCCCGATGGTCCTCGACGCGCTCATCAAGATCAAGAACGAGATCGATCCGACGCTGACCTTCCGCCGCTCCTGCCGCGAGGGTATCTGCGGCTCCTGTGCGATGAATATCGACGGCACGAATACGCTCGCCTGCACGCGCGCGATCGAGGACGTATCGGGCGATGTGCGGATCTATCCGCTGCCGCACATGTCGGTCGTGAAGGATCTCGTCTCCGACCTCACCCAGTTCTATCGCCAGCACAGCTCGGTCGAGCCCTGGCTGCAGACGCGCTCCGAGGCGCCGGCCGGCGAATGGCGGCAGTCGAAGGCCGAGCGCGACAAGCTGGACGGTCTCTACGAGTGCATCCTGTGCGCCTGCTGCTCGACGTCATGTCCGAGCTACTGGTGGAATCCCGATCGCTACCTCGGGCCTGCCGCACTCCTGCAGGCCTATCGCTGGGTCTCCGACAGCCGCGATGAGGCGACCGCCGAGCGGCTCGATGCCATCGAGGATCCCTTCAAGCTCTATCGCTGCCACACCATCATGAACTGCACGAACGCCTGTCCGAAGGGCCTCAATCCGGCCAAGGCGATCGCCGAGCTGAAGAAGCTGACAGTGGCCCGCAAGGGCTGAGGCTGGTTCAGGCGAGGCAGCCGCGAGACATGCCGAAGGGGCGTCCCGATGGGCGCCCCATTTGCTTTGTCCGAGGTGATGCGTGGTGGGATTGCGCCTTGCGGGATCGACCGTTGACGCCGGCCCGCGGCGTCTCGTCGGAATTGGGCCTGACCGCGAGCGGCTGGCAGACGGCGCCGCCGGCCGCGCGCCATCCGAGCGGCGTTCTTCGTAACGGCTCTGATCCGCAGCGGCTGTCCCGGAGAAGCGTGCTTTAGGCACGTCACAAAAAAATTGGGCACACGAGCCGGCTCCCGGCGATCGCATGCCCTGACAGGTCAAGCGGCATTGGCCTCGAAGCGAGCGCGCGAGAGACGAACTCCCGGCGCGGCGCTTCCAGTGAGCCGTGACTACTTCTTCTTCGCGGCCGGCGCCCTTGCGGCAGTCGCCTTCTTCGCAGCCGGCTTCTTCGCCGGAGCCGCGGCCTTCTTCGCAGCGGGCTTCTTCGCCGGAGCCGCAGCCTTCTTCGCAGCCGTCGCAGCCTTCGCCGCCGCGGTCTTGCGGGCCGGAGCCTTCGCGGCCGGCTTGGTGGCCGCCTTCGTCGTCGTCCGCTTCGCGGTCGTCGTCGTCTTCGTCGCGGCCGCTGCCTTGCGGGCGGTCGGCGCCTTGGCCGCCGTCGTCGCCTTCGCGGCGGCCGGCTTCCTCGCGGTCGTCTTCGTCGCCGCCGGTTTCTTGGCGGCCGCTTCCTTCGCGGGCTTGGTGGTCTTGGAAGCGGTGCGCGCTACCTTGGCTGTCTTGGCCATGTTCGTCTCTCCATCGATGCCGAATCAATCAAGCGTTGTCAGAGTAATCGCGCTCGGCAACGGTTTCGACCGGCAGGATACGCGATGCCACGGAAAACGCGTTGAAACAGGCGTCTCCGTTGCAGCGGGTCTACACATTCCCCAACGAATTGCAATCGCGACGTTGCGATAGGCCCGGCTTTCCAGTGTTTCCCGAGCCCTTTATGCTGTGACGGGTGGACGCGGGGGCCTCGCCCGGCGCCGCAGATGTCCCGTCGCCGAGCTTGGAAATCAGAAATCCGAGAGGAGCTTGCGATCTCGTGCTGCCATTCCAGATGAATGAGGCGCTTCTGCGTTTTCTGATCTTCGCCGCTGTGCTCGTCCTTTTCGCAGCGCTCGAGATGTGGTGGCCGCGGCGCGCACGCTCCTGGCCTCGGACGCGTCGCTGGGCGACCAATCTCGCGATCGCCGCGCTCGGCAGTCTGCTTGTCCGCCTGCTCGCGCTGGTGTCGCTGCCGCTGACGGCCGTTGCTGCGGCGATCTTCGCCGAGCACCGTGAATGGGGGCTTTTCCACAACGTCGCCGTGCCGGCGGTGATCGCCTTCGCCGCGACATTGCTCGTTCTCGATTTCGCGATCTGGCTGCAGCATCTCGTCACGCACAAGGTGCCCGTGCTCTGGCGTCTCCATCGTGTCCATCACGCCGATCCCGATATCGACGTTTCGACGGCGACCCGCTTCCACCCGGTCGAGATTGGACTGTCGATGCTCTGGAAGGTGGCAGTGGTTCTCGCGCTCGGTGCGCCGGCCGCGGCAGTGCTGCTGTTCGAGGTGCTGCTGAATGCCTGCGCAATGTTCAATCACGCCAATCTGGCGCTGCCGTCCGCGCTCGATCGCGCCATCCGTCTGCTGGTCGTGACGCCCGACATGCACCGCGTCCATCACTCGGTGCTGCGGCGCGAGCACGACAGCAATTACGGCTTCAATCTCTCCCTCTGGGATCGCCTGTTCGGCACCTATCGTGCCGAGCCCGAGGCGGGGCACGAAGCCATGCGCATCGGCCTCGACGACTATCGGGACGATGGTCCGACGCGCCTTGGATGGAGCCTCGCGCTGCCGCTCAGCAGCAATCGCCGGGTCCTGCCGAAGGAGGAGCCTCAGTAGATCCTGAGCGGGAAGTGGCGCAGATAGAGCTCTTCAAGCCGGCCGCTCTGGCGCAGATCGGCGAGCGCCTGATTGATCTGTGCCTTCAGCTCCATGTCGCCCTTGTGCACGGCGATGCCGACACCGTCGCCGAAATAGCGCGGATCCTGGAACGGCCCGCCGCGGAACTCGCAGCAGCCCGCCGCGCCTGTGCCGTTCAGCCAGAACATCAGCCCGATGCCGTCGCCGAACACGAGCTCCACCTCGCCGCTGACCAGCGCCTGCCGCAGTGCCTCCTCGTCCCCATAGCCGACCACCACGCTGTCGCGGAAGAAGGCCTGCAGATAGGCCTCGTGCGCGCTGTCGGTGACGACGCCGATCTTGCGGCTCTCGAGCCCCTCGGGCGTCACCTCGCGCTCGGGCGCGCTCTTCAGCGCCGCGAAGCGGGCCGGCGTCGAATAGTAGCGGTCGGTGAAATCGGCATCCTTCAGCGAGGCGGGCGAGATCGCGATCGAGGCGATCACCGCATCGGCATCGCCGCGGCCGAGCGCAGGCAACAGATCGTCCCACGCCCGGGTCTGGATGTCGCAGGTGACGGCGAGTTGCAGGCAGACGGCCCGCGCCACGTCGATGTTGAAGCCTGTCAGGGTGCCGTCCTCCTCGACATAGTTGAACGGCGGATAGTCGTTGTCGGTGAGGAAGCGGATCAGCGTTCGGCGCGGCGCCGCCGTCTCCGTCTCGCTGCCGGTTCCCTGCGTGCCGGCCGTCTGTGCGCAAACGGGAGCAGCCGGCGCCGCGAGCATGATCAGCACGACACCGAGAGCCGCCACGAAGGTGCCCCTGATCGCCCCCCTCATCGCCCACTCGACCGACCGCGACATCGACATGGATCCGGTCTCCATCGCTGCTCTCTTCCTCGCCTCGCATCATCGGCCGCCATGCCGGCCGGGTGACTACCCGGCTCCCGCGGCCCTCGCTCCTTCGATAGCCTTCCCGTGTGGAATGGCAAGGGCGTGGCGCGTCCCGTCCCGCATTCACCGGCCGGGCGCGATGGGGGCGGGAGGACGTGGCGGACTGGTCGAGACGCGATCCTCGCGCAGGCGATGCCGGACCGGATGTGGCCTCGGCGCGGTCGGGCTTGCCCCGTCGGCCCGACGCCGGCGCCATCCCTCCCGGCGCCATCCCTCCCGGCTCCGTTCCCCTCGGCGCCCATCGGGCAAGGCCGGCCTCACCCGGCGTCTCCCGCCCGTCAGCGGACCGGTCGCCGCAGCGCGTCTCGATGATCCCACCTCGCACCGACGACCCGGCCTATGACTTCCTCGCATTCGTCGAATCCGGCGATCTGCGTGGCGACGAGGATGCCTGGCGTGCGGTTTGCGCGCGCGCCGGCGCGCTCGGCGTCGAGCCGTCCCGCGTGCTGGTGACATCGGGTCGCATCGCCGCGGCCGACCTCGTCGCGGCGCTCGCACGTCATCACGGCCTCGGCCACCTCGACCGCGCCGAGCTTGGCCGCCTCGTCTTCCATCCGGGCGAGGCTGGCGCCCTGCCCCGCTTCGCAACGGCCGTCGACCGGGGCAATGCCTTCCTCCACATTCTCGATGCCGAACGCATTCCCCCTCGCGACATCGAAGGCATTGTCGCCCGGCTTCGCGCCGGGCCCGGGCGTATCCGCGTCTCACTCGTCGACTCGGCGACCCTGCGGCAAGCCGTCCTCGCGAGCCACGGCGGGCGTCTCTTGAAGGCGGCCGCATCGGGCGCCCGGCTTCGCCGGGCGGAAAGCTGCGCACGCGACGGACCGGCGATCTGGCAGGTCGTCGTGATCGCGACGCTCGCCGGTCTCGCACTCGGTGCTTTGCCCTTCGCCGCCGGATTGGTTGCGACCCTCGCCGCCGGCGCTTTCACGCTCGGCTTCTTTCCCGTCGTCGCGTTGCGCCTCGCCGCACTCGTCGCCTCGATCGCCCGCCGCCGCCCGCCTCTCCCGCCGCCGCTCGCCGATCACGACCTGCCGCACTACACGCTGCTCGTGCCGCTCTATCGCGAGGCGCGCGTGGTCGCAGATCTCGCGCGCGCACTGCGCCTCATCGACTACCCGCCCGAGAAGCTCGACGTGAAACTGCTGCTCGAGGCTTCCGATGCCGAGACGCGCGCCGCGGTCGCGGCCCTCGAGCTCGGTCCGCCCTTCGAGATCCTGATCGTTCCCGACCTGCATCCCCGCACCAAGCCCAAGGCGCTCGACTACGCTCTCGCCTTTTCGCGTGGCGATCTCGTCACCGTCTTCGACGCGGAGGACGTGCCGGCGCCCGGCCAGCTCCGTCTCGCCGCCGCCGCCTTCGCGGCTGGTCCGGCCGACCTCGCCTGCCTACAGGCGCGCCTCGCCATCGACAATGCCGCCGACGGCTGGCTCGCGCGCCAGTTCGCCATCGAATATCTCGCGCTGTTCGACGGGCTGCTGCCGGCGCTCTCCGCGCTCGGCCTGCCGGTGCCCCTCGGCGGCACGTCCAACCATTTCCGCAAGGCCGCGCTCCTCCGAGCCGGCGCCTGGGATCCCTTCAACGTCACCGAGGATGCCGATCTTGGCGTGCGTCTCGCCCGGCTCGGCTGGACGACGGCGATGCTCGACAGCACGACCAGCGAGGAGGCGCCGTTTCGCCCGCTCGGCTGGCTGCGCCAGCGCACGCGCTGGCTGAAGGGCTGGATGCAGACCTACGCGGTGCACATGCGCAGGCCGGGGCGTCTGCTCGCCGATCTCGGCCTCTGGCGCTTTCTCGGCTTCCACTTGGTGATCGGCGGACAGGTGCTGTCCGCGCTCGCCCATCCGGTGTTCTTTGCCTGGCTCGTCCTTCAGGCCGCGAGCGGCGAATTGCTCGCGCCGCCCGAAGGCATCGTCGCCTCGGCATTCTGGTGGCTGGCGGCGGTCAATCTCGTGCTCGGCTACGCGACGGCGGTCGTCCTCGCCCTGCTGGCGATCCTGCGCGCGCGGTGCTGGCGGCTGCTGCCGAGCGCCGTCTTCATGCCTCTCTATTGGCTGCTCGTCTCGCTCGCCGCCTATCGCGCGCTCTGGCAGCTCGTCCGCGACCCCTTCCTCTGGGAGAAGACCGAGCACGGCATCTCGCGCCGCCGCACCACGGCAGCGCCACGGCCTCATACCAGCGAGCGAAGGTTCTGACGTTCGCGAGGTGCTAGGCGCGCGGGGTTGGTGGGGCGGCCGCGCGCAAACAAAGGAGAGCGCGCGGGGCTGGTGGGGCGGCCGCGCGGCGCGCATCCAACTGGATCACGAGTCGGAACATATGCGCGCCGGTATCATACCCGCCGGTAGAGGAAGTAGCGCCTGAGGTCGACGAGCGGTGGCGGTTCGAGCGGCTCCGTGCCGGCGATGTCGAGCGGCTCGTCGCTGAGGACGATCGCCCCCTTGGCGAGCGCGCCCGGTAAGGCCGCACTGATCGCGCGCGCCATCGTCGCCCCGTATTCGGCGATGCCGTTGCCGATGTCGCTGTGGACGAGCGCGACGCGGCCGGCGAAGCGTTTCGCCGCCTCCGGCAGCGTCTCAACCACATCGCCGAGAAGGGCGTGCTCGGCATCGGGCCGGCAATCGGGATGGGAGTGGATCGCCCGGTCGAACACGAAGATCTCGCGCCCCGGCAGCTTCTCGCGCAGATGATCGTAGGTGCGGCCATTGCCGAGACCGACCTCGAGGATCACGCCCTCGACGGGGGCGATCAGCTCGCAGGCCATGTTGAGGCAAAGCCGCTGCGCGGTGAGCCGGCGGATCATCGAATCGAGGCGTGACATGGCGTCCTCCGGTCGAAAGGAATTGGCGTCGCATGAGGCCCGGCCGATCGGTGGCCGAGCGACGCATGGGCAAGGAGGGGCACGCGCGCCGTCGGCCCGGCCGCTCGCCCGCCCTCAAAGATAGGGATCGGCTGCGTCTCTGAGGCCGTCGCCGAAGAAATTGAACGCGAGCACGGTCAGGATCACCGGCACCATCGGCAGCAGCAGCCAGGGATAGAGCGCCACCGCCTCGATATTCTGCGCCTCGGCCATCATCACGCCCCAGCTCGTGATCGGCGGCCTGAGCCCGAGGCCGAGGAAGCTGAGCACCGTCTCGCCGAGGATCATGCCCGGTACCGACAGTGTCGCCGAGGCGATCAGATGGCTGGCGAAATTGGGCAGGAGATGCCGGCGAACAGTATGCCCCGGCGTGGCGCCCATCAGCCGGGCCGCGAGGCCGCGTAATCCTCCTCGCGTAGCGCCAGGAGCTTGGAGCGCACGGCCCGCGCGAGGCCCGGCCAGTCGAGCAGACCGAGAATGATGGTGATGCCGAAATAGACCAGCAGCGGGCTCCAGGTCACCGGCAGGGCCGCCGACAGCGCCATCCAAAGCGGCAGCTCCGGCAATGAGCGGATGACCTCGGTCATTCGCTGCACCACATGGTCGACGAATCCGCCCAGATAGCCGGCGAAGCCGCCGATGGTGATGTCGAGCAGGAAGCTGATGGTGATGCCGACGAGGCCGACGGTCAGCGAGATGCGGCCGCCATAGAGCATGCGCGAGGCCATGTCGCGTCCGAGCCGGTCGGTGCCGAGGAGGAAGAAGGTGCCATTCTCGGGCGGACAGATGAGATGCAGACGCCCGGGAATGAGCCCCCACAGCTCATAGGAATCGCCGAGGCACAGGAAGCGCAAGGGCTGCGCCACCGATTTGTCCTCGGTGTATTCGCGCTTCAGCGTCTCCATGTCGAGGCGGTAGGTGAGCGGATGCACATAGGGCCCGACCAGCCGCCCCTCGTGGAACAGGTGCACGCTCTGCGGCGGTGCGAAGATGAACTCCGTGTGGCGTGTCGAGAGCGCGTAGGGTGCGAGCACCTCTGTCACCGGGATCGTCGCATAGGAGAGCAGGAGGATGAGGCCAGCGAGCACGGCGAGCCGGTGGCGCCGGAACTTCCACCACATCAGCCGCCATTGCGAGGCGAGGAAGTAGCGCTCCTGCTCGGGCGTCATCGCCTCGACGGCCGCGGGATTGAACGGCCGGTCCGAGACATGATGGACGAGTTCGCTCATCGCCTGACCCCTCCCTCGAGGCGGATGCGCGGATCGAGCACCGCCAGCAGCACGTCGGAGATGAACATGCCGACGACGGTCAGCGCCGCGAGGAACATGAGGAACGATCCGGCGAGATACATGTCCTGGCTCTGCAGCGCATCGAGCAGCATCGGCCCCGTGGTCGGCAGCGACATCACCGCCGAGACGATCACCGATCCCGAGACGATCTGCGGCAGCAGATTGCCGATATCGGCAACGAAAGGATTGAGCGCCATCCGCAGCGGATATTTCCGCAGCAGCCGTCCTTCCGGCAGGCCCTTGGCGCGTCCGGTCACGACATACTGCTTTTGCAGTTCGTCGAGCAGATTGGCGCGGAGCCGCCGGATCATGCCGGCCGTTCCCGCCGTGCCGATCACCACCACCGGCACCCAGATATGCTCGAGCACCGACATCGCCTTGCCGATCGACCATGGCTGGTCGATGTAATCGGGGTCCATGAGCCCGCCGATCGAGGTGCCGAACCATACATTGGCGAGATAGAGCAGGATCAGCGCCAGCAGGAAGTTCGGTACCGCGATGCCGAGGAAACCGAGCAGTGTGATGCCGTAGTCGCCGAAGCTGTATTTGTGCGTCGCCGAATAGACCCCGATCGGGAACGCCACCGCATAGATGAAGATCACCGTCAGCACGTTGAGGATCATCGACAGCCACAGCCGGTCGCCGACCACGGCCGCCACCGGCTGGTCGTACTCGAACGAGTAGCCGAGATCACCCTGCGCGAGCCCGATCACCCAGGTGGCGTATTGCGCAATGAGCGGCCGGTCGAGCCCGTACTGCTTCTTCAGGAATTCGATCTTCGCCGAATCGACGGTCTCTCCCTGCGCCTGCAGGTTGGCGACATAGTTGGAGAGATAGTCGCCCTCCGGCAGCTGGATGATGACGAACACCAGCGCGCTGATGACGAGCAGTGTCATCGCCATGGTCACGAGCCGCTTGGCAACGAACTTCAGCATCAGTCGTCCTCCGCCGCGCCGTCGAGCCAGAAGCTGTCGGGATGGTAGATGCCGAAGAACGCACCGGGTTCCCAGGTCCACAAGCCCGCCTCGGGCACGTTGCGCAGCGCCCGGCTGACCACGATCGGTTGCGGCACCGCCGTGACGGTGCCGATGGTGAACTGCTGCTCGGCGTTGATCTCGAGCATGCGCTCCCAGATCCTGGTGCGCGCCTCGCGGTCGGTGGTCGCCTCCCAGGCCCCGAGCAGCCGGTTGAGCTCCACGGCGGCCGGATCGTCCGGCGCCTCGCCGCTGCGGCCCTGTGTCAGCGCGTGGATGCCCCATCGCGGCCACTGGAGCTGGTCGTCGCTGGTCGGCGCCAGCTCCTTGGGGCTCTGCATCGGCGTCGCGATGCCGTTCTCGAGGCCGAACCAGGTCGACATCAGCGTCTCGCCGGCCATCGCCCGCCGGCGCAGATTGTCGCCCGAGCGCCTTGGTGAGCAGCCTGACGCCGATCTCGCGCCAACTGTCGGTGATGAGCTCGAGGATGTCAGATTCGTTGAGGTCCTCGCCCGCCGTCTCCACCACGATCTCGAGCGGCCGGCCATCGGGAAGCAGCCGGGTGCCGCGCGAGTCGCGCGCCATCAGCCCGACCTCGTCGAGCAGCCGGTTGGCCTCGGCCGGATCGAACGTCGCAAAGCGCGTGCGCAGCTCGGGCCGGAACAGCGGGCTTTCCTCGAGCACGGTGTTGTTGCTCTCGACGCCGAGCCCGTAGAACACCACCTGGTTGATCTCGCGCCGGTTGATGCCGAGCGACAGGGCGCGGCGGAACCGGGCGTCACGCATCACGGCGCGCCAGACCGGATCCTCGACATTGAGATTGGGGAACAGCGCGAGCTGCGAGCCGCGCCCCGACCGCCACAGCCGGACGTCGTAGCCGTTCCGCGTCGCCCCGCTCTTCAGGACCGTATAGTTCTTGAACTCGAGGCCGCGGGCCTGCAGCGTCGAATCGCCTGCGCCGGTCTTCACCGGGATCAGCCGGCCATTGGTGATGACGGCATCGATCTCGTCGACATAGGGCAGTTGGCGGCCATTGATGTCGATACGGTGGAAATAGGGGTTGCGCCTGAACACGAAGCGCTCGGACGGCGAGGCGGTGGTATTCACCCAGGGCTCGAGCGTCGGCAGATCGGGATTGTCGTTCTCGTACTGCCGGTCCTTCTTGTAGTGCAGCGCCCGCCAGCTCCGGGCCTTGGCAGCCTTGATGGCGGCCTCGAGCTGCTCGTGAAAGGCGTATTTGGGATGGAACTGCTTCAGATAGTGGCTCGGCCGGTAGATGTAGAGCGGTGAGGCGCCGGCGAGCTGGGCGAGGAAATTGGGATTGGGATCGTCCCACGTGTAGCGCACCGTGGTCTCGTCGATCACCTCGAACTTCGGCAGCCGGCCATTGACCAGCAATTCGCCGGGCGGCCCCTCCTCCGAGAACTCCTCGTTGAGAACCATGTCCTCGAAATAGTAGCGGAAGTCCTCCGCGGTGAACGGCGCGCCGTCCGACCACTTGTGGCCCTGCCGCAGATGGAAGGTGAAGATGCGCCCCTCCTCCACCTCATAGGCCTTGAGGATGTCCGGCACGATGTCGAGATTGCGATCGTAGCCGACGAGCCGCGCATAACCGTAGACGGTCATGATGCGGATGTCTTTCGCCCGCCCGAACAGCGTGTCGATCTCCCCGCCATGCCGTCCCGGTGAGAGCCCGGCGCCCGACAGATCGACCACCAGCGGCTCGGCCGGGACGCGCTCGGTCACCGGCGGCAGCTCGCCCGCCGCGACCGCACCGGCGAGCGTCGGCGTCTCGACGAGCGTGGCCGCGCCCGCGACCCCCGCCTGCAGCCATCCTGCGACGAGCGCGACGAGTGCGAGCATGGTAGCGAGCTGGGCGAGGTGGCATCGCGTCGGCATGGCACCGGCCGGTGTGGCAAAGGTCGTCATCGTCATCTCAAGCCACCGCCTCGGCGTGCGCCGCCGCCTTTGCCTCAGGCCGGCCCGCGGCCCTGACGAGATGCCCGCCGCCGATGTCGACGAGCGGCATCGGCCGGCCGTCCGCCGGACCGAACGGCGGCGGCCAGTCCGCGGGCTCCGTCATCCGGCCCGAAGCGATGCCGGCGAAGTCGAGCTTGCGGTCGGGATCGGGCTCGGGCACCGAGGCGAGCAGCGCCCGCGTATAGGGATGCTGCGGATTGCCGAACAATTCCGCCCGCGGCGCCACCTCGACGAGCCGTCCCCGGCACATCACCGCGACCCGGTCGGCGATATAGTTCACGACGGCGAGGTCGTGCGAGATGAACAGCATGGTGAGGGCCAGCTCGCGCTTGAGGTCCTTCAAGAGGTTCAGCACCTGTGCCCGCGTCGACACGTCGAGCGCCGAGACCGGCTCGTCGCAAATCAGCAGCTCCGGCCCGAGCATCAGCGCCCGGCCGATACCGATGCGCTGCCGCTGGCCGCCCGAGAACGAGTGCGGATAGCGGTTGAGGTGGCGGGGATCGATGCCGACCCGCTGCATCAGCTCGGCGGCCCGCCGGCGGCGCGACGGCCGATCGCCGACGCCGTGGATGGCGAGCGGCTCGGTCAGCAGCTCGAGCACCGTCATGCGCGGATTGAGCGATCCGACCGGATCCTGGAACACGTATTGGATGCGCGGCCGGAGTGGCACGAGCTGGCGGTCGCTGAGCCGGGCGAGATCGATCTCTCGGCCCCGGTCGTCGAACAGGATCTGGCCGCTATCGGCCGAGACCGCTCCCATGATCATCTTGGCGGCGGTGGTCTTGCCGCAGCCCGACTCGCCGACGAGGGCGAGGCATTCGCCGCGCAGCACCGTCAGGTCGAGCGCATCGACGGCGGTCAGCTCCGTGTCTCCGGCGCCTCCGGCCAGCTTGCCGTCCCGGCGGATGCGGTAGGTCTTGGTCACCTTCTGCAGCTGGAGGATCGGTTTGCCGGCCGCCTCCGCGCCGGTCCGGGGCGCCCCGGCCGGCCCACCGGCGACCGAGGCGCCTGCAGCCTCCGCCGCCGCGACCTCCTCGACGAGCGGCACGAGGCGCTCGTCGGGATCGGCATCGATGCGCGGAACGGCGCGCAGCAGCGCCCTCAGATACGGATGGCGCGGATCGCGGAACAGCGCCTCGGCCGGACCGCTCTCCATCACCTGCCCGCGATAGGCGACCACCACCTCCTCGGCGACATTCGCCACCACGCCCATGTCGTGGGTGATCATCAGCACGGCCATGCCGAGCTCGGCCTGCATGTCGCGTATGAGGCCGAGGATCTGCGCCTGCACCGTCACGTCGAGCGCCGTCGTCGGCTCGTCGGCGATGAGCAGCGCCGGCCGGCAGATCAGCGCCATCGCGATCATCGCCCGCTGCCTGAGCCCGCCGGACAGCTCGAACGGGTAGCTGCGGAAGGTTCGCGCCGGATCAGGGAAGCGCACGAGGCGCAGCATGTCGAGACAGCGCGCCTCCGCCGCCGCCCGCTCGAGGCTCTCGTGCAGCATCAGCGCCTCGGTCACCTGGTTGCCGACCGTATGAAGGGGCGACAGCGAGGTCATCGGCTCCTGGAAGATGATCGAAATCCGCCCGCCGCGTAGGGCGCGATAGGCGCGCGAGCGGGCGGAGAGCTTGGCCAGATCGACGATGCCGGCGCCGCGGTGCTGGTCGCGGAACAGGATCTCACCGCCCGTGATGCGCGCGATCGACGGCAACAGGCCCATGATCGCCTGGGCGCAGACCGACTTGCCCGAGCCTGACTCGCCGACGAGTGCGACCGAGGATTGCGGCTTGATGCGGAAGGAGAAGCGATCGAGGGCCTGGATCGGCCCGGCCGGCGTGTCGAAGGCGACCGAGAGTTCCTTCACCTCGAGCAGATTGGCCAAGACGTGACGCTCCCTTCATCTACGCTGCGAGGTCGAAGACCTGGCCGGCATCGATCCAACGGACACCCGGATGCTCCCGTGTGAGCCCGAGCAGCGTCTCGATGAACTCCCAGGACGCCTGGTCGTGGACCAGATGGTGTGTCAGCAGGCCGGTCGGCTCGTTGCGCTCGGCCGAACCCGCGCGACGCGCCTTGAGGTGCGTCACGAGATCGCCGAGCACCTTCGCTTCCCCGAGAAACCCCCTGTCCCTCCGCCACGCGGTGATATCAGCATGAGTGTTCGCCCGTGTGAAGCCTTCGATCGGTAACGCGTGGTCGCGCGCTCCGAAACCCGAGACGCCGCGGAGCCCGGCACGGGCGAGGATCGGCAGGTGATTGTCGCCGATGCGGTTCCAGGGCGGCACGAAGACCGGGCGGAAGCGCGGCAGCGATCGGACGAGGGCAAGTCCCTCGGCGACCTCCGAGGCGATCTCGGCGCCATCACGCTCATCGCCGAACTCGGCAGCCTTCATGCCGGCCGCCCGGAGATTCCTGTGGCGGAAGCCGTGCTGCACGGGCGTCACCATGGCGGCGGGCGCGATGAAGGGCGCAAGCGAGGGCTTGAGGCCCGCCGGGATGACCGCGATCGTCAGCGGCACCGCGTGGCGCTCGGCAAGGTCGATCATCCGCGCGAGCGGGTCGGTCGGCTCGATGGCATCGTCGTCCCGCCACCATAGTGTCGCCGGCTCGCCCTCGGCGCCGTAGAGATCGAGCTCGGCGAGGAGATCCTCGAAGCTTGCCATCGTCAGCCCCTCCGCCTTCTCGCCTCGAGCACCAGGCGCTCGGCAACCTCCACCGTCCGCGCCACGCCATCCATGTCGATCCGCGGCCCAACCGATTGGCGCCGGCCCCGCGCCGCCGTCCGCTCCGCCACCGCCGCGAGATTGGCCGCATCGAGCATCCGGTCCTCCAGCATGTCGACGAGCCCTCGCGCGGCGAACAGCCTTGCCCGGAATGTCTGCTCGCTCTCCGACCCCTCCGCGAACGGCACGACGAGCGCCGGACAGCCGGCCGCCATCAGGTCCATGAGCGTATTGTAGCCCGCCTGCGAGATCGACAGCGCCGCCCGCGACAGCAGCAGGCGGAAATCCCGCCGCGCGCGCTCGACGACGACCCCGGCCGACGCCTCGTCGCGCAAGGCCCGGAACGCCGCCTCCGGCAGCCCCGCACCGACGAGCAGCCGCCAGCGATGCCCCGACAGGCAGCCGGATCGGTGCGCCTCGAGTGCAGTCTTGAGCAGGCCCCCGCCGACCGCGCCGCCGCCGACCGAGACGATGACCTCGTCAGAGCCGTCGGCAGTGCTGGCCTGCGCGTCCGGCTTGTCGGCGTATGTGCGCCGGCTCCTCCGCGATGTAGCCCGTATGCACGATGAGATCGGCGATGCGCCCGGCCGCCGGAAAGGTCGCCGCAAATGGGACGACCGCGGCATCGCCGTGCACCAGCACTTGATCGAAGCCCTGCCTCAGCGTGGCGATCGTCCATTCCGTTCGCGAGGGATCGCCCTTCTCCACCAGCACGTCGCGCACCGACGCCGCGATCGCGGCCCGCGGCCTCGCCCGCTCGATGAGCGCGTCGATCTCGCCCTCGGCTTCCGCCGCCCAGCGGATGAGTGCTCGATGATCACGAGGTCGGGCGCGATGCGATCGTGGAGCGTGATGAGCGCCTGCCGCCGCCGGGCGAAGAGGAGTTCGTTGACCGGCTGGCCCTCGGCGTCGAGAAGCAGCTTGAACGAGGAGTCGGCCGCCCGGATCGGCTCGAGCTGCACGAGCTCCGCCCCGCCGAGCCGGATGCCCGCGACCGGCGTACCCCCGGAGCGACCGTCACCGCAAAGCCGCTGCGAGCGAGCCCGCGCGCGATGGCGGCCGCCCGGCTCAAGTGACCGACGCCGAGCAGGTGCTTTCACCTGTCGATGAAGATGGTCGCCGGTGGCCTCGGCGGCCGCCGTGTCGGCGCAATGCCGTGCTCCGCCACCACAGCCTCGATGAGCCGGCAGAAGCGGGCCCCCTCGCTCCCGAGGTCATGGCGCTCCAGCGCGAGCCGTGCGCCGGTCGCTCCCATGGTTTGGCGCCGATCCGGATCCTCCAGCAATGCCTCGATCGACCTCGCGAAGTCGGCCGCATCGCCATAGTCGGCGAGCAGCCCGCCCGCCCCGTGTTCGACGACGTCCGGCACACCCTGGCCCCGCGCGCCGACCACGGCGAGCCCCGCCGCCGCCGCCTCGATGAACACCATGCCGATCGCCTCGTCGATGGCCGGCCACACCAGGGTCGGCGCCCGCGTAGATCTGCGCGAGCGCCTCGCCCGTCATCTCGCCGAGAAAGGCGATCCGATCGCCGAGGCCGGCGAAGGCCGCCCGGACCGCGCCCTCCTCCGGCCCGCCGCCGACGATGACGAGCCCCCAGTCGCCGCGGGTGAGCCGCGATAGCGCGTCCGCCAGCAGCCGGTAGGAGGCGAGCTTGGCGCCTGCCCGCATCATGCCGACCGCGACGAGGATCGGGTTCTCGCCGAGGCCGGTGCGCGCGCCGAGCCTGCGCCGCGCCTCCCTTCGCCCCTTGGCTGCCGCCCGGTAGAAGCCGGTGTCGATGAACAGGCGGATCTGCCGGTAGCGATCGGCGCCGCGCAGATGGGGCAGCACCGCCGGTCCTTGCCGTTGAGCCCGAGCACCATGTCGGCCGCCCCGAGTGCCTGATGCTCGCCAGATGGCCAGCCGCCACGGCCCCGTCGCCTGCCGTTCGAGACCGAGGCACCGGCGACCACATAGGGAATGCCGAGCGCTGCCGCCACCCCGCGGGCCGATGTGGTCAGGCGCCTTGTGATAGAGATGGTAGGTGAGCCAGAGATGCGGTCGCTCGGCCTTCGGCCTTGCAGCGAGGCGTCGGGTCAGACGATCGGCGAGGCGCTGGCCGAGCGTGGCGATGCGCTGTTGGCGCCCGTCGTCGCCCGCCTTGTCGTAGCTGCGGAACGGCGTTGCGAGCGCCACCTCGTGGCCACCGGCGATGAGCGCCCGCATCAGCATGCGTCCGATCAGCCGGTCGCCCGAGGGCTTGCCGCGCTCAGGCGCGTTCAGCGGCGCATGAAACGCAATCCGCATTCGTTTCACCCGTCGCTGCCGCCGCACCGCTCCTCGAAGTCTCTACGCCCTCGCCAGCGCTCGCGCCGCCATCCTCGCCCGGTGCTGCAAGCCCGAACCGCTTCGCCAGCAGCGCGAGGCCGGCCTCGAAGGTGAACCGCTCCCTGACACGGGCGGCGCCCGCCGCGCCGAGCCTCGCCCTCAGCGCGCGATCGCCGATCAGCCGGGCGAGCGCGGAAGCGAGCGCGTCTGGATCGTCCGGCGGCACGATGAGGCCCGTCACATCGTCCTCGATCAGCTCGGGGATCGCCGAAACGCGTGTCGAGACCGCGGCGAGCCCCTGGCTCTGCGCCTCCATCAGCACGTTCGGCAGCCCGTCCCGGTCGCCGTCGGCGGCGATGCGGCTGGCGAGCGCGAAGATGTCCGCCTGGCGATACTGAGCGAGCACCTCGTCCTGCGCCATGGCCCCGAGAAAGCGCACCCTGTCGGCGATCCCGCGCGAGGTCGCGAGCGCCTTCAGGGCTTCCGCTTCCGCGCCCGCTCCGACATGGGTGAAGGTCCATGGCGGCTCGGCCGGCAGCCGGGCCAGCGCCTCGATCAGCACCGGATAGCCCTTCTTCGCCACCGCCCGGCCGACCGAGAGGATGCGCACCGCGCCGTCCCTCCGCTCGCTAGCCGCCGGACCTTTCGGGGGCGGGGGAAATCGCGCCAGATCGAGACCGTGATAGACCAGCGAGACCTTGCCACCCTGCGCGCCTCCGACCCGCCGCAGCACCTCTGCATTGGCGGCCGTGCAGGTCACCAGCCAGTCGAGATCGGCGAGCTTCTCCGCCTTCTCCCAGTCCGGCGTCGTGTAGATGTCCTTGGCATGCGCCGAGCAACTCCACGGCGGCCGCCGCATCACCGCCGCGTAGCGCCCGACGGACGCCGGCGTATGCAGGAAGTGGACGTGGATGCGTCCGATGTCGCCCGGCATCTCCGCGGCCAGCACCGCCGCCTGACCGAGCCGGCGGATGCGGTTGCGCGTCGGATCGCGCCGCAGGTCGGCGAGAAAGAGCCAGAGCGCCCGCCAGAAGCCGGGCATCGCCAGCGCCCGCCCGAGCCCGGCAAGGACGCGGAGCGGTTCCTCGTGGAGATATTCCGGCAGATAGCTCACCGGCGCGCGGATCTCGCGGTGCACAGGGTGCACTTTGCCGTCGTGCGGGCGGCGCATCGAATAGAGGAGGACCGGCAGGCCGAGCCGCTCCAGACCGAGGATCTCCTGGGCGATGAATGTCTCCGACAGCCGCGGATAGCCCTTCAGCAGGATCGCCACGCGGCGTGCGTCCGCCGGCTCAGTCATTGCCGCCGACGATGCGCAACGTGCGGCCACCGAGCGCCCGGTCGAGCCAGCCGTCGACCAGACCGTTGATGACGTCGAAGCCGTCGAGCAGTCCGGCGATCCGGGCCTTGGAGGGCGGCGGCGCCCCCGCGAGACCGCGAATGGCCCCGGCCATCACCTGCGGATCCGAGCGGCCATCGTCCACCAGCATTCTGACGAGACCGAGCTCCTCCATTCGCGAGGCGCGGATGAACTGCTCGAGCCGCGGCACGGTCCTCGGCACGATCAGCGACGGCTTGTCGTGGGTCAGGATCTCGCAGAAGGTATTGTAGCCGCCCATGCCCACCACCCCGACCGAGCCGCGCATCAGTTGCGCCAGATCGTTGACGAAGGTGGTGATGGTGACGCGGCCCTCGCCGAGCGCCGCCGCGCGGCTGCGGAAGCGTTGCTGGTCGTCGTTCGCCATGAACGGCCCGAGCACGATCTCGGCGCGGTAGGGGATGCCGGCGTCGGCCTCATAGGCCCTCATCACCCATTCGATGAGCTCGGCGCCGTCCCCGCCTCCCCCCGTCGTGACGAGCACATAGGGCGACAGCTCGGCCTTGGCCGCTCAGGCCGGCCTCGACGTCGTCGGCGCCGCTGCGTCGCGAATGGCGCCGGTATAGGTCATCTTGTTGGTGACGCTGCGCGGCATCTCGATGCCCAGCAGCGGATCCGTATATCGCCTCGCAGCCATAGACGAGGATGTCGTCATAGAGGTCGACGAGTGCCGGCACCGCGTCCTTGCGGTCCCATTCGCTCTTCAGGATGTCGGGACCGTCCATGATGTCCCTGAGACCGAGCACCAGCCGGGTGCCCCGGGATTTCAGCATCCTGAGCGTCGATTCCCACCTCGCCCCTGAGCCCGAGCGGCTCCTTGTCGACGAGGAATACGTCCGGCCGGAATGTCTCGGCCGCGCAGCGGATGATGCTCTGCCGAAGCTCGATCGCATCCTCGATCGAGACGTCGAGGCCGCGCGCCGTGTAGCTGCCGTTCTTCAGCTTGACGACACCGGGGAAGCGCACGAAGTCGACCCGCGGCCGGAACGGATAGCTGCCGATGATCGGCAGGCCCGACAGGATCAGCACCGAGATGTCCGGGCGGTGATCGACGAGCGAATGCGCGATCGCCCGGCATCGGGACAGATGCCCGAGGCCGAAGGAATCGTGGCTGTAGATCAGCACGCGCGCATTGCGCTCGAATCGCTCGTACACGATGCACCTCCCCGTAGGCGGGCCGCGAGGCCCTCACGCGACATTGCCCTTTATCAGCCCTTCGGACCAGACAATGACTTGCCGAAGTGCCCCCTCGCAAGGAGCTCCCTCCATGACGCTGCGAGCGGACATCGCAGGCGGGGCGTCCCCCCGCCGGGCTGGTACCGCCGTCGGTGCCACCATCGCCGGTCGGTCGACCTCTAATTGGGCAAAGCTTCCCGAGTAAGACAGCCCCCGAAGGGTCAACAAAGCGTGAAAGAGCGTCGGGAAATGGACACTTTTTCATCCCCGCTTTGAAGAGTTGATCGCTTGTGAGGTACTTGTGAGGTGTCGGCGATGGGGAGACGGCTCCTCAACGCGGATATGGCCTGGGATGTTCCCATCTTCCTCGCCGAGCTCTGTCGAAGCTGTAGCACCTATCGACGTTGCCGCGCCTTAAGTCCCGCTGCGATGTCCGCTGCGATCGCATCGGCCGCCGCCGCCGGGTCCCCGGCTTCGCTGATCGGCCGGCCGACCACCAGATAGTCGGCGCCCGCCCGGATGGCCTCTGCCGGCGTCATGACGCGGGACTGGTCCTGGCGGGCACTGCCGGCCGGCCGGATACCGGGGGTGACGATGAGGAAATCCGGCCGGGCCCCGGTGCGGATCGCACTCGCCTCCTCGGCCGAGGCGATCGCCATCCTGGTCCCGCCTCCTCGGCGAGCCGCGCCCTGTGGACGGCGAGCTCTTCGCGGCGAGCGGGCGATGCCCTGCTCGGCGAGGTCGCCAGCTCGATCGAGGTCATCCTGAAGTCACGGCCAGCAGCTTCAGCCCGCTCTCCCGTCCCCGCACCGCCGCGGCGAGGTCTTCCTGTCGAGGCCGTGCACCGTCAGGAAGCCGACGCCGGTACGCGCCGCATTGGCGACCGCCTTCTCGACCGTGTTGGGAATGTCGAGCAGCTTCATGTCGAGAAAGACCGGCTGGCCGGCTGCGGCGAAGGTCGCGCGCCAGCTCCAGGCCGCCGCCGAGTGCCCTGGCTTCGAGGCCGATCTTGATGACCCCGACATGGCCCGCCACCCTGTCGACGAGCGCGCGGGCGGCGACCGGATCGGGCAGGTCGATGGCGGCGATCGGCCGATCGCGTGGTGATAGGGGGCGTTTTCATGCGGCTTCGCTCCGGTTCGTGCTCGGGGTGCTCCGCCCGGGCCGGATGCCTCTGGCGACCGGCTCATCGCCAGCGGCCGCCCGCGATCAGGCACGGACCACGTCCGAGGCCAGCACATAGCCGATGTTGCGGACGGTCTTGATCAGGCCCGGTTGGTTTTCCCCACCTTCGATCTTGCGCCTGAGGCGTGCCACCTGCGTGTCGATCGAGCGATCGAGCGGCGACCAGTCGCGGCCCTTCAGGCGGTCCATGATCTTTCGTCGCGCGACATCACCCACGGCGCGGATTGCGCGCAGCATCTCGAGCAGGTTAGACTCGGCGGTCGTCAGCTCGCAGTTCTGGCCGTCCGGCGCCGTCAGCTCCCTCCGGCCGAGGTCGAGCGTGAAGCCGGAGAACAGGAACCGCTCGGTGGGGCCCGGAGCATCGATGGCGACGGGCGGCGGCGGCGCTGCCGGGGCGCTCGTCCGATCGGCGGCCGGGTTCGGTGCGGTGCGGCGCAAGACGGCTGGTTGCGCGGCCTCGCGCGGTCGGAAGGGCGCTGGTGACCGCCGGTCGGCATCGACGCAGGCCGAGGCTGCCGGCTGCCGGTCGATGGGATCGTGCTGCCGGTGACGATGATGATCGGCGTTCCCGAATGCAGCCGCACCATCGCAGGCGAGCTGAGCCCGTCCTCGCGCTCGAGCGTGAGATCGAGCGTGATCAGCCGGATTGCACCTCCGGCCAGCGCCTGTCGCATCTCGGTCCCGTTCGCCGCTTCCGCCACCTCGAAGCCTTCCTGCTCGAGCAGCCGCCTCAGGAGCTTGCGGATTTTCGGGTCGTCGTCGACGACGAGGATCCTGGCCCGTTCCTCTGTCATGGCTCCTGCTTGCTGGACGGGATGCGGTGGGCTGCTGCCGGCCGGCTTCTGGCCGATCGCGGCCGTGGCCCGCGCAACGATATGACACATTCCGTCACACGGCGTCACGCGATGTCGGCGACCCGGCAAAGCGCCGTGACGGTTCGATGGTCTTATCCCCCTCAAGTCGATATGCGGGCGCCGAGCACAGCGCCGACCAGGGGGTGGATCATGCTGGCGACAGCCGTCGAAACGCTGGGCAGGTCGGTCAGGATCGAAGGCGGCGAGGACGAGCGGCGGCGCGAGCCGGCCGGGCGTGCGCCCTCCAGCCTCGAGGACCGGCTCAATCGCGCGCCCGTCCGTCATCTCGAGACGCATGAGCATCTGTTCTGCGAGGGCGATGCGCGGACCCATGTCTACAAGGTCGAGACCGGCGCCCTCGTGCTCTATCGCGTTCTCGCCAACGGCCGCCGGCAGGTGATCGACTTCGCCTTTCCGGGCGATCTGGTCGGTCTCGGCTCGACCGGCGAGCATCCCTTCGCCGCCGAGGCCAGCCGCGACAGCATGGTGCGCTGCCTCTCGGCCAATGTCATCGACCAGGCCGCGAGCGAGGATGGCGAGTTCGCCCTGCGGCTCTACGAGGCCCTCTCGCACGAGCTTCAGACCACGCGCGATCTGCTCGTCACGGTCGGCCGCCTCGCCGCCGCCGAGCGGGTCGCGACCTTCCTGCTGACGCTGTCGCGCCGCAGCCGCCGCGCCGGCAAGGACGGCACCGTGATCACACTGCCGATGACCCGGGCCGACATCGCCGACCTGCTCGGCCTCACCACCGAGACCGTGAGCCGCACGCTCACCAAGCTGAGCATGGCCAAGATCATCAGCCGCGATCAGCGCGGCTCGCTGCGTGTGCTCGATCTGGGGCGGCTCGAGGCCGTCGCGGTCGGCGAGGAGACCGTGTGAAAGGGATGCTCCGCGCGGGGTCGGCCAGGCCGGCAGCGCGGGTTCTGCCGGCGGCCTGGAGCCGAGACGACGAAGGCATCCGCATCGCAAGCTGGAGAGGCGCATGGCCACCGTTCTGGAGATCGCGCGCTCGATGGGGGGCCCCGGGACCGCCGGTGAGGTCGGCGGAGCGGATGCCTTCCGCCGGGCTCGCGGGGGTGATGGGAGTGACGTTCCCATGCCGATCGGACCGGCGAATTCGACCATGACCCGTGCGGGCGGCGGGACCACACCCGGCAGCGGACGCGAGGAAGCCACGCGCCAGCGCTTCTGGCTGTCCTCGGGGACCTTCCACGAGGCCGGGCGCCTCAGCGGCGCGATCGGCGGCCTCACCGCCACGGGCTTCGGGCGCGAGCGCATCGCCGTGGTCGGGCAGCGGCCCGCGCTCGACCGTTTCGAGGCCGAGCGGCGCGCCCTGCTTCCGGCAGGTCCCCAAGGCGAGGCCGATCCGGATTTCTTCGCCCTCCTCGGTGATCTCGTCGTCGCCGGTCTCGGCGGCGCCTCCGAAGCGCTCTATGGGACGCGCGGCCCGCTCGTCCAGTCCCTGTTTCCGGCCCCGCCCGGCCCGCGTCACG
Organism: Hyphomicrobiaceae bacterium; assembly: GCA_041397765.1. Lineage (GTDB taxonomy): Bacteria > Pseudomonadota > Alphaproteobacteria > Rhizobiales > Hyphomicrobiaceae > JAWKWA01. The sequence goes on from JAWKWA010000008.1 coordinate 89,471, forward strand.
CCGAGGCCGGCCAGCGCTGGCTGGGCTCGGATTTCGCCACGCATTGGCAGGCGCGACTGGCGACGGGAGCCGTCATCCTGGTTGCAAGCGCCCTCGACCTGATCGGCCAGCGCCTCGCCACCCGTGTCCTGCTCGCCCATTGCCTGGACGACATCGAGACTCACGATTTCGTGCTCTGAGCCCGCTCGGGGCCGCGCCGAGGGAACCCGCACGTCCCGCTCTCGCCTGAATTGCTTCAGGCACCCGGCAGGCTCGGCGGCGAATGCGCCTTCAGGCCGTGCTTCATCAGCATGGCCCAGCCCTCCTCCGCTTCCTCGACGATGTCGAACAGCGCCAGATCGTCGGCGGCGATCGTGCCCTCGGCGATGAGCGCGCGGAAATTGACCGCCTTCGTCCAGAAGGCGCGTCCGAACAGCAGGACCGGCATCGGCGGGGCCTTGCGCGTCTGCAGGAGCGTCAGGATCTCGAACAGCTCGTCGAACGTGCCGAACCCGCCCGGAAACACCGCCAGCGCATTCGCCCGCATCGCGAGATGCATCTTGCGCATCGCGAAGTAATGGAACCGGAAGGTCAGGTCCGGGGTCGAATAGGCATTCGGCTCCTGCTCGTGCGGCAGGGTGATGTTGAAGCCGATGGTCGGCGCCCCGGCATCGCGCGCACCCCGGTTGGCTGCCTCCATGATGCCCGGGCCACCGCCCGTGGCGATGACATTGTCGCGTAGCCGGTGCTCGGCATTGAGCGCCCCGCCGCGCTCCGAGACGATCCGCGCGAAGCGTCGCGCCTCCTCGTACCATCGGGCCTGCTTCGCCTGGCACTGGGCGAGGCGTTTCTCCTCGCCGGTGCTCGCCTGCTTGAGCCGTTGCCGCGCCAGCTCGGGGTCTAGGATGCGGGCGCTGCCGAACACGACGACCGTCGAGCGGATGCCCCAGTCGCGCAGCAGCAGCTCTGCCTTGGCATATTCCATGGCAAAGCGCAGGGCGCGCAACTCGTCGCGCTTCAGGAACTCGGTATCCTCGACGGCGAGAGAGTAGCTCCTCGAGCGCATCTGGGCGTCGTTGTCTGACATCGAGCCGGTCTCCTAGGGGTCGGTTCGGCCATGCCGAGAACGCAAAGCCGGGCGGGCAGGCCGACGGACGACGCCCATCGCACGATTCGAGGGCGGGCGGGACGCATGCGAGGCTCACCGGGCTTGCGGCGCCATCGCGCCATCGCGTCATCGCACTCGCGCCGCCACCGGGCCACATCACCGCGTCTGGAGGCGAGCTTCATGGCCTGGACCTGCCGCGCCTTCGTCCCTTCGACCTCAATCGCATTGACGGCACCCCTGCCGAAAGGCCAAAACCCCCAGATGGAACAGGTCGCCCTAGCGCCCACAGCGGTCAATCTGCCCAATCTGATCACCTATGGTCGGATCGCGGCGGTGCCGGCTGTCGTCGCCTGCCTTTTCTTCCTCGAGGGCGATCTCGCCTGGTGGTCGGCGCTCGTCATTTTCATTCTCGCTGCCGTCAGCGATTATTTCGACGGCTTCCTCGCACGCTATTGGAATCAGCAATCGGCGCTCGGCCGCATGCTCGATCCGATCGCCGACAAGCTGCTCGTCGGCGCCGTGCTGCTGGTCTTGGTCGACGAGGGCATCATCGCCGGCTGGTCGCTCTGGGCGGCCGTCATCATTCTTTCGCGGGAGATCCTGGTCTCGGGTCTGCGCGAGTTCCTCGCCGAGTTGTCCGTCACCGTGCACGTCACGCGCCTCGCCAAATGGAAGACGGCGATGCAGCTCATTGCCCTTGGCGCCCTGCTGGCGGCCCCGATCGGCGAGAGCGTGGTGTCGGGCCCCTGGATGATCGGCATCGTGCTGCTCTGGATCTCGGCGGCGCTGACCGCCTACACCGGCTATGCCTACCTGAAGGCGAGCCTGCATCACGCCATGCCGGCGGCCGCCGGCCGCGGCGAGGCCAAAATCGCGCCGCGTGGCGAGGAGGCCGTAGAGTGACGGTGACGATCCGCTATTTCGCCTGGGTGCGCGAGCGCACAGGCCGCGCCGAGGAGACGGTCGACCTGCCTGCCGAGGTGAGGACGGTCAGCGATCTCGTCGGCTGGCTCCGCGCCCGCGGTCCGGGATACGAGGCCGCCTTCGCCGCCGGCCGGGTCGTGCGGGTTGCCATCGACAGGAGCCACGTCAAGGGCGATCCGCCGATTTCAGGCGCCCGCGAGATCGCCTTCTTCCCGCCGGTCACCGGAGGGTGAGGCCATGACCGTCCGGGTCGAGGAGGCCGCCTTCGAGATCGGTCACGAGCTGTCGCGCCTGAAGGCGGCCGCTGCCGCGCGCGGGCTTGGCGAGATCGGCGCCTTCGTCACCTTCACCGGCACGGTTCGCGGCGATGACGGCACCTCGGATGGCCGCGCACCGATTGTCGCCATGACGCTCGAGCACTATCCGGGCATGACCGAGGCCGAGCTGGCCCGTGTCGAGGCGGCGGCCTGTGCCCGCTGGCCGCTTTCGGCGAGCCTCGTCGTCCATCGCCACGGCCGCCTGCTCCCCGGCGACGACATCGTGCTGGTGATCACCGCATCGCGGCATCGCGACGCGGCCTTCGATGCCGCCCGCTTCCTGATGGATTTTCTGAAGACGTCCGCGCCATTCTGGAAGCGGATCGAGCGTGCGGATGGCACCAGCGAATGGGTGGAGGCCAAGGCGGCCGACGATCTCGCCCTGGCGCGCTGGACCGCCGCTGGCAAGGAGGACGGCAGCCCCGGTTGAGGCCGCCGCCGGCACGACGATGGTGCACGTCTTCTTCGAGAGGAGTTGGGTCCGCTTTGAGGCGGACGAGACCCTCGCGCGCTGGGTGGCGGCGGCGCTGCCCGCGGCGCGCGCGGCCGTTCTCGACCCGCTTAATGCCCGCTGGTTGCGCTGCGGCGGCACCTGGTTCGCCGGCGTCAACGTGCTCGGCAACGACGCGACCGGTGCCGTCGCTGGCGGTCCCCCTTTGCAGGGCGCAGCCGTCGACTTCATCGCCGGCGAGCTTGGCCTTTCCGGCATCTCCTGGGACAGCGGCCAGGTCTCGGTCTGCTATCCGGGCTATCCTCGACCCTCGGCCGAGGAGACGCCGGCAGCATTCCGTTACCGTCTCGAGAACGACGCCGCCCACATCGACGGCATCGCCCGCGACGGGCCCGAGCGCCGTCGCTTCGTGCGTGAGCATCACGGCTTCATTCTCGGGTTGCCGCTGAGCACGGTGTCGGCCGGCGCCTCCCCGCTCGTCGTCTGGGAGGGCTCGCACGAGATCGTGCGCGCGGAGCTTCGCGACCGCCTCGCCGGCATCGAGCTGGCCGCATGGCGCGACATCGACATCACCGACACCTATGCAGCGTTGCGCCGGCGCGTGCGAGCCGAATGCCGCCGCGTCCTCGTCCCGGCCATTCCCGGCGAGGCCTATGTGCTGCATCGGCTGGCGATGCATGGCGTCTCGCCATGGCAGGAAGACGCGACCGCCGGCCCTGACGGCCGCATGATCGCCTATTTCCGGCCTGAGCTGCCCGGCCCGGCCGATTGGCTGGATAGGCCATGACAGAGCACCGCGGGCGGGCCGTGCCGCATCGTCGAAAAATGATACGGCCGCCCGATGGGAGCGACCGTAGCACCGAGTGGTAGTGGAGTTTCGGAAGGGCATTGAGGGGCTGTCCGCCGGGCCGCATCCCGGCGGACAGCCATGACCGTTTGGGCGATTCGGGGCGAGGTCGAGAGGAGGCGTCCGTGTCGTCCAGCGGCAAGGACAAAACTAGCTTCCGACGCTTAAAATTTGGTAAATCTTCTATGTTCCGTAGAAGATCATTGTACGCAACGGCAGTCAGTATCCCATCATACAGCACGCGGACGAATGGCCTCGTCGCCGGTGCCGAGCGATCCGGCGAGCTGCGCGCTGAAGGCCTCGCCCGCCTCCGACAGCGGCCGGGACCGCTTGTTGGCGACGACGAGCGCCCGTCTGAGGCTGGGCGCGACGATCCGCACGGTTCTGAGCCGCCGGCCGCTCGGCGCCCGCGCCAGCGCGATCGCTGGCAGGATCGAGGCCCATCCCCCCGCCTCGAGTATCGACAGCACCGTCGCCAGCGAATCCACCTCGAGCTGAGGCGCCACCCGCAGCCCCGCGCGTGCCAGCTCGTCCTCGATGAAGCCGCGTAGCATGTTCCGCTCGGTCGGCAGCACGAGCGGCAGGTCGGTGAGCGCCGCCGCCTCGATGCTCTCGCCCGCGACGCTGTCGGCACCCGCTCCGAGCACGAGCACCAGCTCCTCTTCCAGGATCGTGCGAAAGCTGAGCCGCTCGTCGGGTTCGGGCGCTGTCATCACCGCGATGTCGATCTCGCCGCTGCCCAGCCACTCGACCAAGTGACCGCTATAGCCCTCGTGCACCTTCAGCCGGACATGAGGGTGCCGGGCGTGGAAGGCGACGAGGATCTCGCCGAGCCGGCTGAGCGCCAGTGACGGCGGCACCCCGATCTTCAACTCGCCCGTCAGATGCCCCCTCGCCCCGCCGAGGAACTGCTCCACCCTGTCGACATCGTTCGCCACCCGGCAGCACAGCTCGTAGAGCTCGCTCGCGAAAGGCGTCGGCTGCAGGCCCTGCGGCGTCCGCGTGAACAGGGTGACGCCGTGCTCGTCCTCGAGCCGGCGGATCTGCATGGAGACGGCCGGCTGGACCACGTTGAGCCGCTGCGCGGCCCGCGTGATGCTGCCCGCCTCGAAGAGCGCCAGAAAATAGCGGATCTGTCTGAGGTCCATCTGCCGCCGGCCGCATCGTTCGCGGATGAGCTCCGGGCTCCCCGTCCAAGCCCCGCCATATCGCCCGGTGATGCCCGGTATCAGCAGATATGAATAGCTCCGCCCGTCGTGGCCATGGAATAGTCGGTCGCGCAAGTCCGCATTGTCGGCGCCGCGGAGGGGCGGGCCGACGACCATGGATCGCTTCGCCAGGGAGACGTCGGGCTGATGCCGCCTCACCGCATCGTCATCGCCAAGATCGGTCTCGACGGCCACGATGTCGGCGCCCGGGTCATCGCCCGCGGGCTCGTCGATGCCGGCTACGAGGTGATCTACACCGGCATCCGCCGCCGACCCGAGGATGTCGCCGTGGCGGCCGTCGAGGAAGGCGCCATGCTGGTCGGTGTCAGCATCCTCTCCGGCGCGCATATGACGCTGTTGCCGCGGTTGCGCCAGCTCATGGATGAAGCGGGCGGCGAGGACATCCGCCTCATCGCCGGCGGCGTCATTCCCCAGGAGGACATCGCCGAGCTGGCGCGCGCCGGCGTCGATCGCGTGTTCCTGTCGGGAACGCCCGTCTCCGACATCGTCGCCTATGTCCGGGGCATCGAGCCATGAGCCAGGATGCGACGAGGACCCTCGCGCGCGGCTACGCCGATTCGCCGATGCGGGCGGCCGCCCGCCGCTTCGCCGACCGTCTGGCGCTCGCCGATGCCGGCCGGACCTGGACCTTCGCCGCCTTCGACATTCTCGTCGACCGGCTGGCCGGTGGCCTCGCCGCCCGCCTGGCCGAGGGCGAGCGGGTGGCCCTCTACATGCGCAACTCGCCGGAATACCTGCTTCTCTCGACCGCCATCGAGCGGGCCGGCCTCGTCCGTGTGCCCCTCAATGTCCGCTACACCGCGCTCGAGGTCCGCAACCTGATCGCCGACTGCGGCGCCGCCGCCGTCTGCCATGATTTGCGCACCCTGCCGGCCCTTGGCGAGGCGCTGGCCGGGATTGCCTCCGCCCCCTGGCATTTCAGCGTCGACAGCGAGGACGCGTGCGGCGGTCCCACCTATGGCGAGCTCGCCGCCGCCGCGCCCATCGACGTCGACCGCTCATCTGCCGATCTCTCCGCCCTCTCCTCCATCAACTACACCTCCGGCACCTCCGGCCGGCCCAAGGGCGTCATGCTGACCCGCGCCAACTGGCGTGCCGTCACCCGCAACATGATGCTCGACCGGCGCATCTCGGGCGACGACCGGCTCGGCCATATCGGACCGCTGACGCATGCCTCCGGCACCTATTTCCAGCCCTTCTTCCTGCGCGGCGCCGCTTCCGTCGTCGTGACCGAGGGCACGGTCGAGGCACTCCTCGGCGCCATCGACCGCTTCGGCATCACCGGCTTCACCTGCGTGCCCTCGCTGCTCACCCGCGTCGTCAATCATCCCGCCATCGACAGCCACGATCTCTCGAGCCTCGCCTGGATCGGCTACGGCGCCGAGCCCATTCCGCGCAACACGCTGGAGCGATCGCTGGCCCGCTTCGGCCCGGTGCTGACGCAGAACTACGGGCTGACCGAGGCGATGATGACCTGCGCCTTCCTGCCGCCCGCCGATCATTTCACCGGCGATGGCGAGTTGCGCACCGGCTCGATCGGCCGCGCCTACTCCTTCGTCGACATCGTGCTGCGCGACGGCGAGGGACGGCCGGTTCCCGTCGGCGAGATCGGCGAAATCACCATCCGCGCCGAGCATGTCATGGCCGGCTACTGGCGCATGCCCGAGGAAACGGCAAAGGTGCTGCGCGAAGGCTGGCTGTGGTCGGGCGATCTGGCGCGCATGGATGCCGAGGGCTTCATCACGCTCGCCGGCCGCTCCAAGGACATGATCATCTCCGGCGGATTCAACATCTACCCCCAGGAGGTCGAAGCCTGCCTGACCGGCTGTCCGGGTGTGCGCGAGGCGGCCGTCGTCGGCATCCCCGACGAGGCCTTCGGCGAGCTGTGCGTCGCCTTCCTTGTCGCCGACGGCGCCGATGCCCCCGATCCGGAGGTCCTGGTCGCCTGGGCGAAGCCGCGCCTCGGCATCAAGACGCCGCGGCACTGGCGTTTCGTCGCCGATCTGCCGAAGAACTCCAACGGCAAGCTCGACAAGCCGGCGATCCGCCGCATGAGCGCGGAGATCGACTGGCGATGAGCGGCACGTCGCAGACGAGGGCACGATCGGCCGATCCGCGCGACTGCGTGGTCGTCGCCTTTGCGCGCACGCCGTTCGGGCGCTTCGGCGGTGCGCTCTCGGCGCTCGATGTCGCGGCGCTCGGCCGCCTCGCCATCGACGAGGCCGTGGCGCGCGCCCGCATCGACGCCGAGGCCGTCGAGGCGCTCTATGCCGGCGTCGCGATGATCGGCGGCGCCATGCTGACGCCGGCTCGCCGCATGGTTCTCGCCTCCTCGCTGCCCGAACGGACGCCCTCCCTCGCCGTCGATCGCGCCTGCTGCTCGGGGTTGACGGCACTCGCCCTCGCCCGTCGGCAGATCCTCGCCGGCGAGGCCGATCTCGTCATCGCCGGCGGTGTGGAGGCCTTGAGCGCGACGCCGCGCCTCCTGCCGCGCGAGATGCGGATGCGCCCCGGCCCGGTCGCGGCCGACGATCCGCTGACCCTCCGCGCACCGTTCCTCGACAAGGCCATCGCCGCCTATACGGGCGAGGAGGCGCTACGCAATGGCGTCACCCGCCGGATGCAGGACGAGTGGGCGCTCGAAAGCCATGGTCGCTACTTCGAAGGCGAGGCCGCCGGCCATTTCGCCGCCGAGCGCTTTGCCGTCGACATGCCGCAGGCTCGGCTCGCCACCGACGAGCAGCCCCGCCGCGACACCTCGCTCGAAAAGCTCGCCGCACTTGCGACCATCTATGGCGGACCGACCGTCACCGCCGGCAATGCACCGGGCCTCAGCGACGGTGCCGCCTTTCTCGTGCTCGCATCGCGGGCATTCGCCACCGCTCACGGGCTTGCCATTCGCGCCACTCTCCGCGCTCATGCCGAGGTGGCGGGCGGCCCGACCTCGGGCACATCGACGCCGGCAGAGGCCATCCGTGCCGTCATCGCGCGCGCTGGTCTCGGCATCGCCGACATGCGCCTTGTCGAGATCAACGAGGCCTTCGCCGCGACGCCCCTCGTCAGCACCCTGCGGCTCGCCGACGGCGATCCGGGCGAGGCCCGCTCGCTGCGCGCGCGCACCAACCTCCACGGCGGCGCCGTCGCCATCGGCCATCCGCTCGGCGCCAGCGGTGCGCGCCTCGTCATGACCCTCGCGGCATCGCTGGAGCGCCTCGGCGGCGGCGCGGGCGTGGCGGCCATTTGCGGCGGCTTCGGCCAGGGCGACGCCATGATCGTCGAGGTGGCATGATGGCAGCAGGGAAGACGACGCCGCCAGGCGATGGGCGCGATGCCCGCCAGGATGGGCCCGCCGGCGCCCGTCCCGCCGATGGCGATCCGATCACCGAGGCGCATCGCGCTTGGCGCGACGGTGCCTACCGCGCCGCTCTCGGCGAGGTCGGAGAGCGCCGTGACTTCGTCACCGACATTGGCATCGCGGTCGAGCCGCTCTACACCCCGCACAGCCTCGCCGACCGCCGGTTCGACTATCTGAAGGATGTCGGCTTTCCCGGCGCCTTTCCCTTCACGCGCGGCGACGATCCGGCGATGTATCGCCGCGCCCCCTTCATCGTCTCGGCCTATACCGGCTTCGGCGAGGCGCCCGCCTGCAATCGCCGACTGAAACGTCTCGTCGAGCTCGGCGTCGAGCAGCTTCTCCTCGCCTTCGACCTGCCGACCCAGTGCGGCTATGACAGCGACGACGTGATGGCGGCCGGCGAGGTCGGGCGCGTCGGCGTCGCCATCGACACACTCGCCGACATGGAGGATCTTTTCGAGGATCTGCCGCTCGACACGGTGAAGCGCGTCGGCTGCCTCGGCAATGCCATCGGCCCGATCGTCACCGCCATGTTCGTCGCCCTCGCCGAGAAGCAGGGACTGGCGCCCGCCGACTTCGTGCTCAATCTGCAGAACGATCCCTTGAAGGAATATCTGGCGCGCGGCACGCAGATCCTGCCGGTCGCTCCCTCCCTCAAGCTCGCCGCCGATCCGGTCTCCTGGTGCGTCACCCATGCCCCGCATTGGTCGCCGCTCACCGTCTGCTACAATCATCTGAATGCCGGCGGTGCCGGCTCCAGCATGGGCGCGGCGATCGCCCTCGCCAATGCCCGCGCCTATCTCGACGATCTGCTCGCCCGCGGTCATTCGATCGACGAGGTGGCCCCGCTCCTGCACATGTTCGCCGACGAGCGGCACGATTTCTTCGTGTCGGTCGCCAATATGCGGGCGCTTCGCAAGGTCTGGGCGCATCTGATGCGCGATGCCTATGGTGCCACCACCGACCGCGCCATGGCCCTCGCCACCACCGTCTACGGTCATGGCCAGGAAGCGCTCGCCGAGCCTATAAACAATCTGGTGCGCATCGCCTTCGGCACGCTCGCCTATGTCATGGGCGGCGCCTCATATGTTTACATCGCCTCCTATGACGAGGCCGTCGGCATCCCGTCCGAGGAGACGGTGCGCGCCGCCGTGCGCACGCAACAGATCATCGCCCACGAGCATGGCTTCACCGATACGATCGACCCGCTCGGCGGCTCCTGGCTCGTCGAGAGCCTGACGATCGACATCGAGCGGCAGTTGCGGGACGGCCTCTCGGCCATCGAAGCGATGGGAGGCGCTCTTGCCATCATCGACAACGGCTATGGCCGCAAGCTCATGTCGGAAGGGGCGGGGCGTCGCCAGAAGCGCATCGATACGGGCGCGCGTCCCTGGGTGACGGTCAATCTTCATCGTCAGGAGCCGAACGTGCCGAACACCGCCTTCCGCATCGACCCCGCGACCGGCGACCGGCAGATCGCACGCCTCGCTGCCGTCAAGGCGCGCCGCGACGGCGCGCGCGTCGCCGCCGCGCTTGCCGAGATCGATCGGGCCTGTGCCGAAGGCCGCAACGTCATGGAGCCGACACTCGAGGCGGTGCGCGCCTATGCGAGCATCGGCGAGATCGTCGATGTCTGGCGCCGCCGCTACGGCGAGTTCCAGCCTTCGACCGCATTCTGAGCAGGGAGCATCGGGCAATGAGCACCAAGAGCGCCGGGCCGGATGACGCCGGGGCGAAGCGGCCGGGAACCGTCGATCCCTTCACCATGGTGGTGCTGCGTCGCCGCATGGAGGCGATCATCCGCGAGATGGTCAATGCGCTCCTGAAGTCCGGCCGCTCCGGCGTGCTCAACACGGCGATGGACTTTTCCTGCTCCCTGACCGATGCGCGTTTCCAGTCGGTGAGCGTTGCACTCGGGCTGCCGGTGCATGTCGGCGCCATCGACCTCATTCCGCGCAAGGTCGCCGAGAAGCATGGTTCGACCCTCGCCCCCGGCGATTGCTTCGCCAACAACAGCGGCTACCACGGCAACACGCATTGCGCCGATTTCACGCTATGCGTGCCGGTGTTCTACGAGGGTCGCGTCGTTTTCTATACCATCGCCCGCGCGCATCTGGGCGACATGGGCTTTCCGATACCCTCCACCTACAACCCGGCCGCCCGCGACGTCTATGAGGAAGGCCTGATGCTGCCCTGCATCCGCGTCCAGCGGGATGGCCGCGACATCGAGGACGTGATCGACATCCTGAAGGCGAACATCCGTGCGCCCGAGCAGTTCTATGGCGACTATCTCGCCTGTCTCGCCGCGGTGCGCACCGGCGAGAAGCGCCTGAAGGAGTTGTGCGCCCGCTTCGGCACCGATCTCGTCGAGCGCTTCATCGACGAGTATCAGGACTACGCCGAGCTGATGGCCAAGGATGCCATTTCGCGTCTCCCCAAGGGCCGCGTGACGCGATCGGTGCGCTACGATTCGGAGCTTGCGCAATATCCCGACGGCATTCCCGTGACGGCGACGCTCGATGTCGATCCTGACGCCGGCCGCGTCGTCATCGACCTGACGGAGAACATCGACAATCTGCCGCTTGGCATCAACATGACCGAGAGCACCGTGCTCGCCTGCTGCCGCATGGGCACGCTCAACGTGCTTGGTCCCGACGTGCCGCGCTCGGCCGGTGCATTCCGCCGCATCGAGGTGAGGATGCGCGACGGCTCGGCGATCGGCCGGCCGGTCTTTCCCGCCGCAACCTCGGCCGCCACCACCAATCTCTGCCATCTGCTCGCCTCGCACATCCAGGCCCTCTATGCCGATCTCGTCGATGGTCTCGGCTCCGCCTACGGCTCCGTCGGCCTGCCGGGCTCCTGCCCCGTCGTCAGCGGCCGCGACCCGCGACGCGGCAATCGCCCCTTCGTCAACCAGATCATCATGGGCTACTGGGGCGGCCCGGCCGTCGCCGGTCACGACGGCTGGCTGACCTACGGCAGCGCCGCCTCGCAGGGCATTCTCTGGCAGTCGAGCGTCGAGATCGTCGAGCAGCAGCAGCCGATCCTGATCGAGGAGCTGTCGATCCGGGAGGATTCGGGTGGCGCCGGCGCCAGCCAGGGCGGCCCGGGCTCGCGTGTCGTCTTCCGCCCGCGCTTCGGCCCCGTGCGTTTCGCGATCAACGCCGCCGCGCACGACAATCCGCCCGAAGGCATGCGCGGCGGTCTGCCGGGAGCGCCGACGCGCATCAGCCGCATCGCCGCCGACGGCACCCGCACCGATCTCGGCATCACCATCGACGTCACGCTCGGTCCGGGCGAGCGGCTGCTGTCGGAAGCCTGCGGCGGCGGCGGCTATGGCACACCGGCGGAGCGCCCCGCCGATCGCATCGCCGCCGACATCGCCGATGGCGTCCTGACGCCCGCACATGCCGCCAAGGTCTATCCCCGGCAGGCCCGTGAGGGGAGCGGTCGCTGATGCACGAGCGAGCGGACATTGCCATCGACGTCGGCGGCACCTTCACCGATCTGGTGCTGCGTCTCGCCTCCGGCGAGATCCGCGCCTACAAGTCGCCGACGACCACCGGCCGCATCATCGACGGGGTCTTCGACGGCCTCGCCCAGATCGCCGAGGACCTTGGCATCCCGCGCGACCGGCTGATCGCAGGGCTTGGCCGTTTCGCCTTCGGCACCACCGCCGCGACCAATGCCATTCTCGAGGGCAAGGCGGCGGCGACCGGCCTCATCGTCACCAGGGGATTCCGCGAGACCCTCCTGGTGCGCGAGGGCGGCAAGGCCGACACCTACAACATGTATCTCGACTATCCCGCGCCCTACATTCCCCGCGCGCTGACCCTCGAGGTCGACGAGCGCGTCAACGCCGAGGGCGGCATCGAGCGGCCGCTCGAAGAGCAGAGCGTCGTCGCCGCCATCGACGCCCTGCGCGCCGCCGGCGTCGAGGCCGTCGCCGTCTCGCTCCTGTGGTCGATCGCCAATCCGCTCCACGAGGAGCGCGTCGGCGCGATCTTTGCCCGGCACTGGCCGGAGATTCCCGTCAGCCTCGGCCATCGCGTCAATCCTTGCGTGCGCGAGTATCGCCGCACCTCGGCCGTCGCGCTCGATGCCTCGCTGAAGCCGATCGTCGCGCGCAGCGTCGCCGATCTCGAGGAGCGGCTGGCAGCGAGCGGCTTTTGTGGCACGTTGACCTATGTCACCTCGTCCGGCGGCCAGACCTCTGCCGAAGACATCATGGCGCGCCCCGTTCATCTCTGCTTTTCGGGTCCCGCCGCCGCACCAGAGGCGAGCCGCAGGTTTGCCGCGCTCGAGAACATCGACGGTGGCAACATCATCACCGTCGACATGGGCGGCACCAGCTTCGATGTCAGCATCGTCACCGACTGGCAGATTCCGCTCCACCGCGAGGGCAGCATCGCCGGTCACATCTTCGGCGTGCCCTCGGTCGAGATCCACACCATCGGCGCCGGCGGTGGCTCGCTCGCGCGTGTCGACCGCGGCGGCTTCATCCACACCGGCCCCGAGAGTGCAGGCTCCCTCCCCGGTCCCGCCTGCTATGGCCGTGGCGGCACGCGCGCGACGGTGACGGACGCCAATCTGGTGCTCGGCATGCTCGATCCCGAGCGCTTCGCCGCCGGCCGCATGACGCTCGACGCGGCCGCGGCGCGTGACGCGGTCGAGCGGGATGTCGCCCGTCCGCTCGGTCTGGTGCTTGGCGAGGCCGCCAGCCTCGTCGCGGTGAGTTGCGAGCAGAACATGGTCGGCGCCATCGCCGATCTGACGGTCAAGCGTGGCATCGACCCGCGCGACTATCTGATGGTCGCTGGTGGCGCCGCCGCCGCGCTCCACGCCGTCGCCATCGCCCGCGAGCTCGGGATCCGCCGCATCCTCGTGCCGCGCTTCGCCGGCGTCATGAGCGCCTTCGGCATCCTGACGGGCGATGTCGCCTTCACCTTCGGACGCGCGTTGTTCGCCTCCTCGGCGACTTTCGACCATGCGGCCGTCAATGGCGTGCTCGAGGCCCTCGAGGCCGAGGGTAACGACTATCTCGACCGCATGGGCTTTGCCGATCCGGCCTTGCGCAGTCTCGTCTTCTCGGCGGAAGCGCGCTATGCGGGCCAGGTCTGGCAGCTCACCGTGCCTCTGCCCTCGCCTCGCATCCCCGACGCCACCGCGCTTGCCGCACTCGTCGAGGCATTCCACCGTCAGCACGAGCTGCAATACGCGGTAAGGAGCGCGCTCGACGCCGTCGAGTTCACCGAATGGAGCCTGAAGGCCGTCGGCCGCCTGCCCGACGTGTCGCTCGCCGAGCGGAACATGGAGCGCGGCGCCGTCACGCCGTCGCGCCGGCGCATGGCCCGCTTTCCGTCATCGCCCGAGCCGATCGACACGCCGGTCTACGAGATCGCGGACCTGCCGGTCGGCGTCACGATCGCCGGGCCGGCGCTCGTCGAGGATCGCCTGACCACCATCGTCGTCCCGCCCGGATCGCGCGCGTCGGTGACCCGCTACGGAAACATCCTGATCGACATCGCCAGCCCCGAGGGAGGCGTCACATGAGCTTGAGCGAGCCGCTCGTCTATCTGAACGGCGAGTTCGTCCCCGAGAGTGCCGCCAAGGTCAGCGTCTATGACCGCTGCTTCCTCTACGGCGACGGGGTGTTCGAGGGCATCGCCGTCTGGGAGCGCGCGCCGTTCCGCCTCGGGTCGCATCTCGACCGTCTGTCGCGCGGCCTGCGCTATCTGATGATCGACGAGCCGCTCGACCATGACGGCTGGCGCGAGGTGATCCGCGAGCTGATCCGCCTGAACGACATGCAGGACGGCTATCTCCGCCTCCAGCTCAGCCGCGGCGAGGGCATGAGCTCGATCAAGTGGGAGAAGCGGCTGCTGCGCAAGGCGTCGCCCAATGTGACGATCATCCCGGTCGCCGGCTTTGCGCGCTACTACGCCGGCCTGCTCGACGAGAAGAACGAGCGCGGCCTGAAGGCGATCACCGTTCCGCGTCCGCGCATCGCCTCGCACGCCGTGCCGACCGGCATGAAGCACTGCAACTACCTGGGCAGCGTGCTCGGTGCGATCGACGTGACCGGACGCGGCGCCGACATCGGCATTTCCGTCGATGCCGACGGCTTCGTCGCCGAGGGCATCGCCTACAACGTGTTCATCGTCGTCAACGGCCGCATCCTGACGCCACCGACGACGCGCGACATCCTGCCCGGCATCACCCGCGACGTCATCGTCGAGCTCGCCGAGGCGAACGGCATACCCGTCGCCGAGCGTGATTTCGACGCCTATACCATGGCCTCCGCCGACGAGGCGTTCATTTCATCGACGCTCGAGCTTGCCGTGCCCGTCGTCTCTCTCGATGGCCGTACCATCGGCGAAGGCCGTCCAGGACCCGTCGCGCGGCGCATGGGCGCGCTCCTGAAGGACGCCATGACGCGCGAGGCGGCCGACTTCCATGCAACCCGCCAGGCGGGCTGAGCGGCCAGCCGCGACACGATGAGGAGGACTTCCATGGAGAACTTTTCCGACCTGACCGGCAAGACCATCCTCGTCACGGGCGGCTCGCGTGGTATCGGCGAGGGCATCGTCCGCGGCCTCGTCAGGCAGGGCGCCCATGTCGTGCTCAACTATTCGACGAGCGGCAAGAGCGCCGAGGCGATCGCCGACGAGCTCGGCCGCGATCGTTGTCTTCCCGTCCATGCCGATCTGGCGAAGCTCGAGGATGTCGAGCGCTTGTGGAAGGACGCCGTCGCCTGGCGCGGCCGCATCGACGTTCTCGTCAACAACGCCGCCGTCAGGAAGCCGATTGCCATCGACGCGCCGGCCGAGGCCTGGGACGAGCATTGGATGACCGCCTTCCGCATCAATCTGCTGGCGACCGCGCATCTGTGTCGCCTCGCCATCGGCCATTATCGCCAGACGGGTGGCGGCTCGATCATCGGCATCACGGCACGCATCGCGGTGCGCGGCGATCGCACCAACTTCTTCCACGATGGTGCCATGAAGGGCGGCATGAACTCGCTGCTCCGCGGCATCGCGCGTTTCCATGCCAAGGAGAACATCGACACCTATCTCGTTTGCGTCGGCGTGGTCGAGACCGAGCAGGCGCGCGACATGGTCGACATCTACGGCCGGGACGAGATGCTGCGCGAGATCCCGGCCGGCCGCTTCGGCACGCCCGCCGAGGTCGCCGATACGGTGGTGCTGTGCGCCGGCGGACGCATGAAATACGCGACCGGCTGCACCATCGATCTCGTCGGCGCGTCCTTTCTGCATTGAGCTGGCCGCGATTCTTGAGGGAGAACGGGAACGTGACCAGTATCGGCAGATCGATCAAGCGCTTCGAGGACGAGCGACTGCTGCGCGGCGAGGGCCGGTTCGTCGAGTCGCTGATCCCCGGCGGCGCGCTCGAGGCGATGTTTCTCCGCTCGCCCTTCGCTCATGCCCGCATCGCACGGATCGACTGCACCGCCGCGCGCGCCATGCCCGGCGTGGTCGGGGTGCTGACGGGCCGCGATCTCGTCGACGCCGGTGCCGGGCCGCTGAAATGCCGCCGCACCATCCCGAGCATCGACGGCACCCCGTTCCACGAGCCGGTCCGCCATGCGCTCGCCCTCGAGACTGTGCGCTTCGTCGGCGAGGCGGTGGCCCTTGTCATCGCCGAAAGTCGCGCGGCGGCACTCGATGCCCTCGACATGATCGAGGTGGACTACGACCCGCTGCCGCTCGTGGTCGATCCGCTGAAATCGACCGAGATCGCCTTCACATGGGCGCAAGGCGACCGTGACGCCACCGACGCCGTCTTCCGCACGGCGCCGCTCGTCACCAGCTTTTCCGGCACCAGCTCGCGCATGGCCGCCGTGCCGATCGAGCCGCGCTCGGCCATCGCCGAATACGATCCGGTGGCGGCACGCTATCGCCTGGTGACGCAGAGCCAGGGTGTGCACCTGTTGCGCGCCGCCTACGCGTCCTCGCTCGGCATCGCTCCCGAGGCACTGCATCTGCAGACATTCGATGTCGGCGGCAGCTTCGGCATGAAGCTGATCCCGCATCCAGAGCCGATCGCGCTGCTGACGGCTGCAAGGCTCGTCGGCCGCACCCTGGCCTGGGTCTCGACGCGCTCGGAGGCCTTCCTTTCGGACAACTACGCGCGCGACCAGACCGCGACCGCCGAGCTGGCGATGGATCGCGACGGCACCTTCCTTGCACTCAGGATCTCCAGCACCGGCAACATGGGAGCCTATGCCTCCTCATCGGCCCCGGGCGTGATGGCGATCCACTTCGCCCGCACCGTCGGTCATGTCTACCGCATCCCCGTCCATCACGTTCATGTCACCTCGGTCTACACCAATATGACGCCGACGGATGTCTTCCGTGGCGCCGGAAAGCCGGAATCGACGGTGCTGGTCGAGCGTCTCATCGACCGTGCCGCGTGCAGGCACGGCTTCGATCGCCTCGATCTCAGACGCCGCAATCTCGTGACGCCCGCCGACATGCCGCGCCGCACGCTGTCGGGCCACATGATCGACGGCGGCGACTTCCCGCGGACGCTCGATCATGCGCTGGTGAGGGCAGATTGGCGCGGCTTCGAGGCGAGGCGCGCCGAGACGCTGTCACGCGGCCGGCTGCGCGGCATCGGCGTCGGTCTCTACATGCACGTCACCAGCCACCCCGTCGTCGAGGAATGTCGCGTCCGCCTCCTCGGCGATGGCACATTCGAGGCGACGATGGGTGCGCAAGGGATCGGCCAGGGGCACGAGACCACATTTTCCCAGCTACTCGGCGACACGCTGAAGGTCGAGCCGGACGCCATCCGCATCGTCCAGGGCGACAGCGCCGTGCTTCCCCCCGTCGGCGCCGCGACCGGTGGCTCGGGCTCGATCCAGGTTACGGGCCTCACACTTCTGAAGGCGGCACGCCTTCTCATCGATCGGCTGCGACCCGAGGCCGCCGAGATGCTCGAGGCCTCGCCCGCCGATCTCGAGCATGCGACCGGCGGTTTCCGCATCAAGGGCACCGATCGCGCCGTCGGCTTCGCAGCCATCGCCGGCCGCATGGACGACGACGCGCGCGAGGACTGCGCGGGCGATGCGCATTTCGAGGGCGATGCCGCCACCTGCCCGAACGGTGCCTACATCGCCGAGGTCGAGGTCGATCCGGCGACCGGCGAGGTCGAGATCCTGCGCTTCTCCGGCGCCGACGATGTCGGCCGGCGGCTCAACCCGATGATCGTCGATGGCCAGCTCCATGGCGGCATCGCCCAGGGTATCGGCCAGGCCATGCTCGAGCGCGTCGTCTACGACGAGGAGAGCGGACAGCTCCTCTCCGGCAGCCTCATGGACTACGCGCTGCCGCTCGCCAGCGACTTGCCGAGCTTCGAGCTGGTCGCAGCCGATTGCCCCTCCTCGCAGAACGAGCTCGGCATGAAGGGCGCCGGCGAGTGCGGCACGATCGGCGCGCCCGGCGCGCTTCTCAACGCCATAGCCGACGCGATCGGCACCGACGAGTTCGACATGCCGGCGACGACCGAGCGGGTCTGGCGCGCGATACGCCTGAAACGGGGAGACTGAGCATGGCCGACGAGCTTCCGCGCAACGCCGATGTGGTCGTGATCGGTGGTGGCATTGCCGGGTTGATGGCGCTCTACAATCTGGCGCGGCTCGGTGTCACCGACACGGTACTGGTCGAGCGACGCCAGCTCGCCTGCGGCACGACATGGCATTCCGTCGGCAGCGTCGGCCAGGTGCGCGGCTCGCGCCTCTTGACCGTGCTGTCCGGTGCGACAGCCGCGCTCTTGCCCGAGATCGAGCGCGAGACCGGCATGTCGACCGGCTACAAGCGCTACGGCTCGATCGGCCTCGCATTGACCGAGGAGCGGCTGGAGGAGTTCCGCCGCACCGTTTCGTCGGCCTCGGCATGGGGGCACGAGGCGGCGATCCTCTCGCCCGGCGAGATCAAGGAGCGCTATCCCGCCGTCGAAGTCGACGACGTCAAGGGCGGTCTCTTTCTTCCAGGCGACGGCCGCACCAATCCGATCGATACGGTCCAGGCGCTCGCCAGGGCCTGCCGCCAGCGCGGCGCGCGCATCTTCGAGGAGACGCGCGTCGACGACATCGTGGTGGAGGATGGGCTCGTTCGGGGTGTTCGCACCTCGCGGGGCGACATCCTGGCCGAAAAGGTGCTGCTCTGTGCCGGCATGTGGAGCCGCGACAT
This sequence comes from Hyphomicrobiaceae bacterium, assembly GCA_041397765.1. Classification (GTDB taxonomy): domain Bacteria; phylum Pseudomonadota; class Alphaproteobacteria; order Rhizobiales; family Hyphomicrobiaceae; genus JAWKWA01. The sequence goes on from JAWKWA010000008.1 coordinate 107,895, forward strand.
CGCCGAGCGCATCGGCGTCACCATTCCGCTGCTCGCCGCCGAGCATTTCTACGCCGTCACCGAGCCGATCGAGGGGCTCGCGCGCGACACGCCCATGGTACGTGTTCCCGACGAGCGCACCTACTACAAGGAGGATGCCGGCAAGCTGCTGTTCGGTTGCCTCGAGGAGGTCGCCAAGCCCTGGGGCATGGCCGGCATTCCCGAGAGCTTCTGCTTCGATAGCCTGCCGCCCGACCTCGATCATTTCGCACCGATCCTCGAGACTGCCATGGAACGCATGCCGCTCCTGAAGGAGGTTGGCATCAAGCTGTTCTTCAACGGTCCCGAGAGCTTCACGCCGGACGGCAACTTCCACATCGGCGAGACCGCCGAGGTGCGCAATCTCTTCGTCTCGTGCGGTTTCAATACCATCGGCGTCATGGCCTCGGGCGGCATCGGCCGCATGGCCGCCGAGCTGATCGTCGACGGCCGCGCCAGCGTCGATATGACCGGCACCGATGTTCGGCGCGCCGCGCGCTTCGAGACGAACGTCTCCTACCTCACCGAGCGGATCACCGAGGGCCTCGGCAAGCTCTACGGCCTGCAATGTCCCGACCAGACCTATACCTCCGCGCGCGGCGTCCGGCGCAGCCCGCTGCACGCCGATCACATTGCCGCCGGTGCGGTGATGGAGCATGTCGCCGGTTTCGAGCGGCCGGCCCTGTTCGCCCCGGCCGGGGCCGCCGCCCTCCACGTGCCGACCTATTTCCGCCCGGCCTCGCACGACTGGGTGGCGGCTGAACAGCCCGCCGCACGCGAGAGGCCGCCGCCGTCTTCGACCAGTCGGCCCTCGCGAAGCTGACGCTGGCCGGCCGCGATGCCGCCGCTGCCCTGGCTGAAATCGTGACCCGCATGCCGGAGCACGGCGCGCCGTCCGTTCGCAGCCTGATCCTCGATGGCGCCGGTTGTCGAGGCGATCGTCCAGGTCGTCCGCATTCCTGGCCGAATACCCTTCGTCATCGGCGCCCCCGGTGACGAGCGCCGGCTCCTCGCGCTTCTGTCGCGCCGTCTGCCGGAGGGGCTGCACGCCGTCGTTCTCGACGCCACCGCCGGTTATTGCCTCCTCGACATCTTCGGTCCCGACCGCTCCGATGCCTTGCGGCGCGCCGGTCGCCGGCCCCGTGCGGGTGATGCGGACATGGCACCGCAGCTCGACCTTGGCCTCGGCCTGACGCGCGCCGTCGAGGGCGGCGAGCATGGCCTCGACGTCACGCGCCTGATCGTCGCCTCCGACATGGCCGCGCACATCTACGAGGCCGTGACGGCGGCCGCGGTCCGCCCGATCGGCAGCCATGCCTTCCATGCGCTCCGTCTCGAGGCAGGCCGTCCCGCCTGGGGCTCGGAGATCGACCAGACGACCATGCCGGCCGACGCCGGGCTCTCCGAGGCCGCCGGCCTCAACCGCGCCGCCGATGCGGTGCCCGCGCTCTGCCGCATCGTGCTCGAGCGCGCCGACGAGCGCCTGATCGGTCGCGAGCCGATCCGCCGCGACGGCGAGGTCATTGGCTCGGTGGTCTCCGGCGCCTTCGGCCATGGGATCGGCCGGCCCGTCGGCTTCGCCTTCGTCGCATCGGCCGCCGACCGGCCGCGTCCCGGCGCCGAGGACATCGCCGTCGATGTCGAGATCGCTGGCCGGCCGGGCCGTGCACGCCTCATGGCCCTGCCCGGCGAGGAGATGGCCTGAAGGCTGAAGGGAGGACTCCTCTCGCGCAAGACCTCGTCGTCCGATGTCGCGCCGGTGATGGACGCGACCACCCGTCGCTTTCGGACGGGCGCGAAGGCCCGAGGACGCGATATCGAGGTGCTGACGGCGCCAGTGCCGACGCCGCCACGCCCCCCGCCCGCGGTGACAGGGACCGACCATGACCGAGCAGCCGCAGCGACCTTCGAGATTTGCAGGGATCTCCAACCGGCGCCGTGCCGTCTATGCCTTTCTCGCATCCATCCTGATCGGCCCGCCCATTGGCGGCATCTCTGTGATGCTCGGGCTCGCCCTGGCGTCCCTCGTCTCCGGCGATGCCAATTCCGGCGAGAGCGCCCTCGGCTTTCTCGCCGCGATCCCTGTCGTCGCCATCTTCTCCTACATCGCCGGCGGCCTTCAAGCGTTGGTCTGCGGCCTCATTCTCGCCATCCCGGTCGCCCGCACGGGCCATGTCGGGCTTGGCTTGACCGCCGGCGTCGCCGGCTTCGTCGGCATGTTGCGTGGCGGCGCCGTCTTGTTCGCCGGCGAGACCATCGTCCCGGCCGGGTTGCTCTTCGTCGCGCCCGCTCTGGTATCGGCCATCGGCTGCCGCGCTTTCCTGCTCTGGCTCGGCATCCTGCGGCGCCAGCCCCGGCGGGAGTGACGGCAGCCGGGCGGGTGGCAGCGACCGGCCAAATCAGCTAGACAGGGCGGGAACAAATCCGAAACGCTGCCGGGGCCGCGCATGACCGACCGCCTCTTGTCCGCCAAGCGCAAGGAGGACGACGCCGTCGAGGCGTCGATCCGGCCCCAGTCGCTGTCGGACTTCACCGGCCAGCAGCAGGCCCGCGCCAATCTCCGCGTCTTTATCGAGGCCGCCAAGGGCCGCGGCGACGCGCTCGACCATGTGCTGTTCGCCGGCCCCCCGGGCCTCGGCAAGACGACGCTCGCCCAGATCATGGCACGCGAGCTGGGCGTCGGCTTCCGCATGACGTCGGGGCCCGTCATCGCCAAGGCCGGTGATCTCGCGGCCCTTCTCACCAATCTCGAGGAGCGCGACGTCCTCTTCATCGACGAGATCCACCGCCTCAACCCGGCGGTCGAGGAGATCCTCTATCCCGCCATGGAGGACTTCCAGCTCGACCTCATCATCGGCGAGGGGCCGGCCGCCCGCTCGGTCCGCATCGATCTGGCGAAGTTCACCCTCGTCGGCGCCACCACCCGCGCAGGTCTTTTGACGACGCCGTTGCGCGACCGCTTCGGCATCCCGATCCGGCTCAATTTCTACACCGTCGAGGAGCTCGAGCTGATCGTCGCGCGCGGCGCCCGCGTGCTCGGCTGCGCCATGAGCCCCGACGGTGCCCGCGAGATCGCCCGCCGCTCGCGTGGCACGCCGCGCATCGCCGGCCGTCTGCTGCGCCGGGTCCGCGACTTCGCCGCCGTCGGCGGTGCCGCCGTGATCGACGCCCGCGTCGCCGACGAGGCGCTGCGCCAGCTCGAGGTCGACGGCGAGGGGCTCGACTCCCTCGACCACCGCTATCTGCGCTGCATCGCCGTCAACTACGAGGGCGGCCCGGTCGGCATCGAGACCATCGCCGCGGCCCTTTCGGAGCCGCGCGACGCGCTGGAGGAGATCGTCGAGCCCTATCTGCTGCAGCAGGGCTTCATCGGCCGCACCCCGCGCGGCCGCGTCGTCACCATGAAGGCCTACCGCCATCTCGGCCTCGCCAGTCCCGCCCGCCGCCCCGATCAGGCCGGCCTCTTCGACGGCGGCGACGGCGGGGAGGGATGAGGCGGCCGGCGCCGCCCATCGTTCAAGGGGCGAGCCAGATCTCGACCTCTGTGCCGTTGGCCCTCAGGCGTCCCGTCTTCATGAAGCCGTGGCGCAGATAGAACTGCTCGGGACCATGCGCGCCGGGATTGCCGTCATGCCCGCGAAGGCGGGCACCCGGACCCAGCCGATCATGCGCGGCGACAAGGGCCTTCTGGATTCCCGCCTCCGCGGGAACGACGGAGTGGCGGAGGTGAGCGGCAGAAGCTTCACTCGCCATCACCCGGCATCGTCCCGGGGTCAACCGCTCGGCGTCCCCTCGCGATCGTCCCAACCCGGCATCGGACCGGACGACAGCCGCAGCATTTCCCGGCCACCCCTCAGTTCTCGTCCATCTTCAGCGCCGCGATGAACGCCTCCTGCGGGATCTCGACCTTGCCGAACTCGCGCATCTTCTTCTTGCCGGCCTTCTGCTTGTCGAGCAGCTTGCGCTTGCGGGTGATGTCGCCGCCATAGCACTTGGCGAGCACGTCCTTGCGGAGCGCCCGGATGGTCTCGCGCGCGATCACCTTGGCGCCGATCGCTGCCTGCACCGGGATCTGGAAGAGGTGCGGCGGGATCAACTCCTTCAACTTCTCGCACATCGAGCGGCCGCGCGCCTCGGCGCGGGAGCGGTGCACGATGATCGACAGCGCATCGACCGGCTCGGCATTGACGAGGATCGACATCTTGACGAGGTCGCCCTCCTCGTAGCCGATCACCTGATAGTCGAACGAGGCATAGCCCCGGCTCACCGACTTGAGGCGATCGTAGAAGTCGAACACCACCTCGTTGAGCGGCAGCTCGTAGACCACCATCGCCCGGCTGCCGGCATAGGTGAGGTCCTTCTGCCGGCCGCGCCGGTCCTGGCAGAGCTTGAGGACCGAGCCGAGATACTCGTCCGGAACGAGGATCGTCGCCTTGATCCACGGCTCCTCGATATGGTCGATCCTGACGACGTCGGGCATGTCGGCCGGATTGTGCATCTCGACCATGGAGCCGTCGTTCATGTGCAGGTGATAGATGACCGACGGCGCCGTGGTGATGAGATCGAGGTCGAACTCGCGCTCCAGTCGCTCGGTGATGATCTCCAGGTGCAGCAGCCCGAGAAAGCCGCAGCGGAAGCCGAAGCCGAGCGCCGCCGAGGTCTCCATCTCGTAGGAGAAGCTCGCATCGTTGAGGCGCAGCTTGCCGACCGCCTCGCGCAGATCCTCGAAATCGGCGGCATCGACCGGGAAGAGCCCGCAGAACACCACCGGCTGCACCGGCTTGAAGCCCGCGAGCGGCGCATCGCAGGGTGCCCGGTCCTCCGTCACCGTGTCGCCGACCCGCGCATCGGCGACCTGCTTGATGCCGGCGGTGAGGAACCCGACCTCGCCGGGCCTCAGCTCGCCGAGCATCTGCTGCTTGGGCCGGAAAACGCCGACCCGCTCGACCGGATGGGCAGCTCCCGTCGACCAGAACTTGATCTTCTGGCCCTTCTTCAGGATGCCGTCGACGATCCGGACGAGCACGATGACGCCGAGATAGGCATCGTACCAGCTGTCGATCAGCAGCGCCTTCAAGGGCTTTGCCGGATCGCCCTTGGGCGGCGGCAGGCGCGTCACGATGGCCTCGAGCACGTCGGCGACATTGAGCCCGGTCTTTGCCGAGATCTCGACCGCGTCGGAGGCATCGAGCCCGATCACGTCCTCGATCTGCCGCTTGACCCGCTCCGGCTCGGCCGCCGGCAGGTCGATCTTGTTCAAGACCGGCACGATCTCGAGATTGTGCTCGAGCGCGGTATAGACATTGGCGAGCGTCTGCGCCTCGACGCCCTGGCTGGCGTCGACCACCAGGATCGCCCCCTCGCAAGCCGCCAGCGACCGCGAGACCTCGTAGGCGAAATCGACATGGCCGGGCGTGTCCATCAGGTTGAGCTGATAGACGAGGCCGTCCCGGGCCTTGTAGTCGAGGCGCACGGTCTGCGCCTTGATGGTGATGCCGCGCTCGCGCTCGATCTCCATGGAATCGAGGATCTGCTCCTTCATCTCCCGGTCGCTGACGTTGCCGCAGAGCTGGATCAGCCTGTCGGCGAGCGTCGATTTCCCGTGGTCGATGTGAGCGATGATGGAGAAATTGCGGATGCGCTCGATGGGCGTTGTCGCGTCGGTCATGGCGCGGACTTCTAGCATTGCCCCATGCGCCGAGAAAGAGGCGTCGGAGACAAGGACGCGCCAATCGGCAGGCGTGCGCCCGCGGGCGGTCGGGCTGGGGCGACGAAGTCAGGAGGCGGTGGGTCGTCGCCGTCTCGGCGCAAGCGCGCTGAGCCGCGACAGCCGCCCGTGCCGTTCTGACGCTCGAACCCATCCACACCGTCATTCCCGCGAAGGCGGGAATCCAGGGCATCTTTCCGTCTTGCGTGAGGCGCGGTGTCTGGGTGCCCGCCTTCGCGGGCAGGACGGGGAATGGTTGAGGCCGGCGAGCGCCAGGCGGCTGCGCGGCCGGTGGCTGACGGGGCGAGGACGGCGTCGGCTGCGGCGACGAAGTCGGGAGGCGGTGGGTCGTCGCCGTCTCGGCGCAATCGCGCTGAGCCGCGACAGCCGCCCGTGCCGTTCTGACGCTCGAACCCTTCCACACCGTCATTCCCGCGAAGGCGGGAATCCAGGGCATCTTTCCGTCTTGCGTGAGGCGCGGTGTCTGGGTGCCCGCCTTCGCGGGCAGGACGGGGAATGGTTGAGGCCGGCGAGCGCCAGGCGGCTGCGCGGCCGGTGGCTGACGGGGCGAGGACGGCGTCGGTTGCGGCGACGAAGTCAGGAGGCGGTGGGTCGTCGCCGTCTCGGCGCAAGCGCGCTGAGCCGCGACAGCCGCCCGTGCCGTTCTGACGCTCGAACCCATCCACACCGTCATTCCCGCGAAGGCGGGAATCCAGGACATCTTTCCGTCTTGCGTGAGGCGCTGATCCGGGATGGTTGAGGCCGGCGAGCGCCAGGCGGCTGCGCGGCCGGTGGCAGGAGGACGAAGATGGTTGAAGGCGGCGGCGAGCTGACGCCACAGGCAGGCTGCGCGGTGCTGAGGACGGATGCGACAGGGCGAGGACGGCGTCGGCCGGGCCGGTCGTTCAGATGCGTACGAGCGCGACCGGCAGCGTGATCTCGTCGAGGGCCTTGAGATGGGGCGCGACTCTCGGATCGCTGCGCGGTACGCGGCCGGTCAGCCCGCCGAGCGCTGGATGGGCGTCCTGCCTGACCATCATCACCGGCGCCACGGCCGGATAGAGCTCGCGCCCGCGCGGATTGGCGAAGGTGAGCACGGCGCCACGGATCATCGTCTCGCCGGGCGGCGCGTGATAGGCGGTGATCATCCGCGCCGAACCGTTGTCGAGAGTGATGAAATGCAGGAAATGCGTGCCGGTCGGCACGCAGATCACGCCTCTCTGCTCATAGCCCGGATTGCCGTCCTCGAAGACGAGAGCCCGCGCCTCCCCGACCAGCGGATCGTAAGCGGATAGGCCGAGAGCGTGGCGGCATCCGTGAAGGACGGCCGGAGGCAGGTATAGGCCCCCTCGTAATAGGCGTAGATCTGCCGGTGATAGCCGCCGTAGCGGATGTCGGCGACCTCGACGCTCGGGGCGGCCGGTTGGCTGACGGGCTCGCCGCCGAGCCCCAGCACCTCCTCGACGCGCGCGAGGGTCTTTGCCGTGAAGCTGCCCTTCAGGAGGCGGAACACGGTCGATCTCGCCGAGCAGGGCCTTGTCGGCCAGCATGCGCTGGGTCCATCCGCGCCGGTTCAGCTCGCGCTCGATACGTCGCACGACGTCGACCGGTTGCGCGTCCATGGCTCCGCTTCTTCTGGTTCGGATCGGCTGTTCGTTGGGATCGGCCCGCCCGCCCGCTCTCGCCCCCGGGACCGTCGGGACCCGTCGATTTTCTCCAGTTTCCGCCAGACCCGTCAATCCCCCACGGATTCTGGCCGAACTTGGCCGGCTCCTGACCATGGCCAAAACCCCTGCAATTCCCAGATGATGGATGTCGGCAGGCGATGAGCGAGACGTACAGCGCCGGCCGGCGAGGACGAGCCGAGACGATCTCGCCAGAGGGAGACACGTGAATGACCCGCACCATGACGACCACAGCCTTCGCCGCCCTTGCCCTGCTCGCCGCCGGTCTCGCCGGCACCCCCGAGGCTGCCGCCGCCAGCCCGAGCTTCTCCTGCAAGGGCCGCCTCACCGCCACCGAGCGGGCGATCTGCGACAGCCCGGTGCTGTCCAGCCTCGATCGGCAGATGGCGCGCGAATACGCCCACCGCATGGGCTCGTTCCGAACCTCAGAGGGCCGCTCGAGCCTCAAGGCCGCGCAGCGCGGCTGGCTCGCCACGCGCAATTCCTGCGGCGCCAGCAAGGGCTGCCTCAGGGCCGAGTACGAGGATTGGATCTCCCAGCTCGTCGAATGGGACCTGTGAGGTCGTCGAAGGCGGCCCCTTGCGGCCGCGATGGAATTGCCCGGTGACGCCCGCTCGGCGCCACCGGGCCCTGGATCGGCGGTGACTTGCGACGACGGGGACGTGGACCGCAGACACGGCCCCGCCGCCGAGGACACCGCCGAACGTGAAGCGCACGGGTGCCTCGCACACCCGTGCGCTTTCTCTTTTGAGTGGCGGGCGTCTCCTGGGCAAGGAATCGGAGCATGCCCGGCACGGTCGAACCGATTCCAACGCGGTCGGACATGCTCTAAGAACCTCCGGGAGATTTCCGCGCGAGCTCTGCCGCGCCAGCCCCGGTGGCCAATGACCCCTCTCGCAACCCCGCTCGACCGGATCGCCTCCGACTACGACGTCGTCGTCGTCGGCTCGGGCTATGGCGGCGGCGTCACGGCTTCGCGCCTCGCCCGTGCCGGCAAGCGCGTCCTCGTTCTCGAGCGCGGGCGGGAATACCCGACCGGCAGCTTTCCCTCGAGGCTGACCGAGCTGCGCGCCGAGCTGATGGTGACCGGCGGCCGCTTCGGGGCGGGCTCGCGGCCGGGCCTCTACGACTTCCGCTTCGGCGAGCACATCCACGTGCTGACGGGCTGCGGCCTCGGCGGCGGCTCGCTCGTCAATGCCGGCGTCGCGCTCCGCCCGGACGCCCGCGTCTTCGCCGATCCTTCTGCCTTTCCCGCCGAGATCGCCGGCGACGGCCTCATCGAGGAGGGGTTTGCCCGCGCCGCCGCCTGGATCCGCCCGGCCCGCGATCCCGAGGCCGGCACCACGACCAAGCTCGCCGCCTTCGCCAAGGCCGGCGAGGCGACCATCGGCCGGCCCGATCCCGCTCCCGTTGCCGTCAGCTTCGCCGATACCGTCAATCCGGCCGGCATCGGCCAGCCGGCCTGCACCCGCTGCGGCGACTGCTGCGGCGGCTGCAATGTCGGCGCCAAGAACACCGTCGCTCTCAGCTACCTGCCCGACGCGGTCGCCCACGGCGCCGTCATCGCGACGGAGGCCCGTGTCACCCGCCTCGAGCGCATCGGCAGCCGCTGGCACGTGCATGTCGAGCCATTCCCCGCCGATCCGAAGGCCGCCGGCAGTTCCTCGGGCCCCATGGCCGTCGCCGCCGACATCGTCGTGCTCGCAGCGGGCACGCTCGGCTCCACCGAGATCCTGCTCCGGTCGCGCGCCGCTGGCCTTCCCCTGTCGGCCCGCCTCGGCGAAGGCTTCTCGGCGAACGGTGACATCATCGCCTTCGGCTACAACGGCCGCGAGCGGGTCAATGCCGTCGGCATCGGCCATCCCCCGAGGGACGGTCTCGATCCGGTCGGCGCCAGCGTCACCGGCCAGATCGAGGTCGCCGATCCGGCCGATCTCGATCTCGGCATGTGCGTCCAGGAAGGCGTGCTGCCCTCCGCGCTCGGGCCGCTTCTGCCGGTTTCTTCGTGCCGGGCGGCCGTCTGCTCGGCGCCGCCCATGCCCTCATCAAGGGCGTCTATGACGGCCCGCTCGCCCGCACGCATACCTTCTTCGTCGTCAGCCACGACCGCGCGCGCGGCCGCATCGTGCTGAAGGGCGACAGGGCCGCCGTCGAATGGCCGGACGTCAATGACGAGCCGGTCTTCGCCCGGGTCGACGCCGCGCTCGAGCGGCTCTGCCGGGCGACCGGGGCGGCCTATGTGAAGAGCCCCTTGTCGGAAACCCTGATGGGCCGCCGCCCGGCGACTGCCCATCCATTGGGCGGCGCCCGCATGGCCACCGCTGCCCAGGCCGGCGTCGTCGATCACAAGGGCCGCGTCTTCGCCGGCGAGACCGGCGCGGTGGTTCATCCCGGCCTCTATGTCAGTGACGGATCGGTGCTGCCGCGTTCGCTCGGCGTCAATCCGCTCTTCACCATCACCGCCCTCACCGAGCGCGCCATGATCCACCTTGCCGAGGACTACCAGCTCCGCTTCGACACGGGACCACGTCCGCGCCGAACGGAGGCCGCCCATGGCTGAGCGCAAGGCATCGGCCATGCCTGGCGAGGCCATCGAGACCTTGCACACCGTGCGCGACTGGTTCCGCTACGCCGTCACGCGCCTGGGCGAGGCCGGCGTCGCCTTCGGCCACGGCACCACCAACGCGGTCGACGAGGCGGCCTATCTGATCCTCGCGACCCTGAAGCTGCCGATCGACCGTCTCGATCCGTTCCTCGACGCCCGTCTCCTCGAAGCCGAGCGCCGCGCCCTCGCCGAGGTCATCGCCGCCCGCATCGCCACCCGCAAGCCCGCCGCCTATCTGACCGGCGAGGCCTATATCGGACCACACGCTCAGCCTCCCACCAGGAGTCAGTCCCGGAGAAGGCGCCGGCTCCGCCGGTCCTCGCGCATGGCCCCGCTGGCGCGCCCGGGGGGAGTGGGCCATGCGCGAGGCCTCGGCTCCGGGAGTCAGCGCCACCCATGTCCCCTGGCCTGATCGCCACACCCCCTCGCCCCGATTGCGCGCCGGCCCGATCGACTGCCCAAGCCGGCGCCAGGTCCTGTTGCGCTCTGGGGCGCCCTCTCCCCACCATGGCCCATGATCGTGACCCATACTGAGAACGCCGATGGCCAGCGCCGCGTCTATCTCGGCGGAAAGGCGAGCCTCGAATGCTGGATCGAGCCCAAGGCCGACGGCCGCACTTGGACCTTCCACCTGGAAGAAGCCGTCACCGGCAACCGGCTCACCGAGGACGATCGTCGCATCTGGGTGATCCATACCCTGCTGGCGCTCGCCGAGGCCCTCGCGGTCTCCCCTCGGGATCTGAGCGCCGTGCCCTTCGAAGCCATCGCGGCGCTTCACGTCGCCGATCCCTTCGCCAGCCGCCGGGTCGCCACGCCACGCCGGACACCGGTCGAGAACAGCTTCCGTGCAACGCGGCCGGATGTGCGCCGGCCGAGGGAAGACTTCCGGCACCGCGACGACGCGCGGCCACGCTCTCGCATGTGATACCGCCTCGCGAAACCTCTGACCTTCGCGAGGCGGTATGCGCGCGCGGGGTTGGTGGGGCGGCCGCGCGCAAACAAAGGACAAACCGGCGCGCATCCAACGCGATCACGAGTCGAAACTCATGCGCGCCGGTATGAGCCGCACCGTCCGGCTCCGCGCGGCGCCCGGCGATGCTGCGGAACCGATTCCAGCCAGGTCGGACAGCCTGCTGGCTCAGCCCAGATCGCCCGCGACGATGATCAGGTCGCGGCCCGCCGATTTGATCGCGAACACCTTCGCCTCCGCATAGGCCGGATCGTCGTAGCAGGCCTTGGCCGCCTCGAGCGAGGGGAACTCCACGATGGTGACCCGGACGCCGGTGCGCGTCTCCTTCAGCACCGGCGAGATATTGGCCGGATTGACCTTTGCCTGATACTTCTCCGCGATCGGCTTCCACAGCCGGACATATTCGTTGCGTGCCGCCTCGTCGCCGATCGCATCTGCGACGATCACCCAATAGCCCTTCATCGCCTTCCCCCGGCTGCTGTGCTCCGCCCGCCCCGCGACGGGCGTGCGATCCCTATTCGCCCCGCCCCTCGAAGAAGCTCGCCACCTTGGCGAAGAACCCGGTCGATTCCGGGCTCGTGTCCTTGCCCGAGGCCTTCTCGAACTCCTCGAGCAGCTCGCGCTGGCGCCGGGTGAGGTTCTTCGGCGTCTCGACCTCGACCTGGATATACATGTCGCCCGTCGACTTCGAGCGCAGAACCGGCATGCCCTTGTTCTTCAGCCGGAATTGCTTGCCGGTCTCGGTGCCCTCGGGGATCTTCACCCGCGTCCGCCCGCCGTCGAGCGTCGGCACCTCGACCGATCCGCCGAGTGCCGCCGACACCATCGAGATCGGTACGCGGCAGAAGATATCGGCGCCGTCGCGCTGGAAGAACTCGTGCGGCCTGATCGACAGGAAGATGTAGAGATCGCCCGGGTGTCCGCCCCGCAGGCCCGCCTCGCCTTCGCCGGCGAGACGAATGCGCGTGCCGTCCTCGACGCCGGCCGGGATGTTCACCGACAGCGTCCGCTCCTTGGTGACGCGGCCGGTTCCCGAACAGACCCCGCAGGGATTGGTGATCACCTCGCCGCGGCCCTGGCACGTCGGACAGGTCCGCTCGATGGTGAAGAAGCCCTGGCTCGCCCGGACCTTGCCCTGGCCGTGGCAGGTCGAGCAGGTGCTCGGCTGGGTGCCGGCCTTGGCTCCCGTGCCGCTGCAGGCCTCGCATTGCACGCTGGTCGGCACGCGGATTTGCGCCGTCTTGCCCTCAAAGGCCTCGCCGAGGGTGATCTCCATATTGTAGCGCAGATCGTCGCCGCGCTCGCGCGCGCTCCGCCGGCCGCCCCCACCCCCGCCGCGCCGCCCGCCCATGGCGCCGAACAGGTCGTCGAAGATGTCGGACATCGACATCCCGAAATCGGGACCGAAGCCGCCGCCGCCACCGCCCATTCCGCCCTCGAAGGCGGCGTGACCGAACTGGTCGTAGGCCGCGCGCTTCTGGGCGTCGGACAGCGTCTGATAGGCCTCGTTCAGCTCCTTGAAGCGCGAATCGGCTTCGCTGTCGCCGGGATTGCGGTCCGGATGGTACTGCTTGGCGAGCTTGCGGAAGGCGTTCTTGATGTCCTGGTCGCTCGCCCCGCGCGAAAGCCCCAGCACCTCGTAATAGTCACGCTTGGCCATGGGCCGTGCCTCACTCCCGTATCGGCATTCCAGGCTCCGACCGTCGCCCGGCTCCGCCCGGTTCCCGGGCAGCGCCTCACGCCTTGGGTTCGCCTGCACCCTCGCCGGTTACTCAACTGCGCTCGAGCTCCCGCCACAGGGTCGCGAGGCGGACAGGAGGCAGGCGGGAAACCGGTCGGGGCCCGAAAGCGTACGGATTCTACGCCTCGAAATGCGAGATGCCTCCCCGCGGCCCTTCAATCGGTAAGATCGTCGGGGTTTTTAGGGAGGCATCCCGTTCACGTCCAGAAATCAGTTGGATCAGGCCGACTTCTTCTTGCTGTCGTCGTCCTTCACCTCCTCGAAATCCGCGTCGACCACGCCTTCGCCGTCCTCCGAGCCGCCCGAAGCCTGGCCCGCACCGCTCTGCTGGTACATGGCCTCGCCGAGCTTCATGGCCGACTGGGCGAGCACATTGGTCTTGGCGGTGATCGCGTCCTTGTCCCCGCTCTCCATCGCCGATTTGAGGTCGCTGACCGCTGTCTCGATGACGCTGCGGTCGCTGCCCGAGACCTTGTCGCCGAGATCGCGCAGCGATTTCTCGGTGGCATGGATCATCGCGTCGGCATGGTTGCGGGCCTCGACCAGCTCACGCCGCTTCTTGTCCTCCGCCTCGTGCGATCTCGCATCGTGGACCATCTTCTCGATGTCGGCGTCGCTGAGGCCGCCGGACGCCTGGATGCGGATGGTCTGCTGCTTGCCGGTGGCCTTGTCCTGGGCCGCCACGTTCACGATGCCATTGGCGTCGATGTCGAACGTCACCTCGATCTGCGGAACCCCGCGCGGCGCCGGCGGAATGCCGACGAGATCGAACTGGCCGAGCATCTTGTTGTCGGCCGCCATCTCGCGCTCGCCCTGGAACACCCGGATCGTCACGGCGCTCTGGCTGTCCTCGGCGGTCGAGAACACCTGGCTCTTCTTGGTCGGGATCGTGGTGTTGCGGTCGATGAGGCGCGTGAACACGCCGCCGAGCGTCTCGATGCCGAGCGACAGGGGTGTCACGTCGAGCAGCAGCACGTCCTTGACGTCGCCCTGCAGCACGCCGGCCTGGATCGCCGCACCGATCGCCACCACCTCGTCGGGGTTGACGCCCTTGTGCGGCTCCTTGCCGAACAGCTCCTTGACGATCGCCTGCACCTTCGGCATGCGCGTCATGCCGCCGACCAGCACCACCTCGTCGATCTGGGCGGCTTGCAGCCTCGCATCCTTCAGCGCCTGACGGCACGGACCCTTGGTCTTCTCGATGAGATCGTCGACCAGGCTCTCGAGCTTGGCGCGCGTGAGCTTCATCGTCAGATGCTTGGGGCCGGTCTTGTCGGCGGTGATGAAGGGCAGGTTGATCTCGGTCTGCTGGGCCGAGGAGAGCTCGATCTTCGCCTTTTCGGCGGCTTCCTTCAGGCGCTGCAGCGCCAGCTTGTCGGCCTTGAGATCGATACCGTTGTCCTTCTTGAACTCCGCGACGAGATACTCGACGAGGCGCATGTCGAAGTCCTCGCCGCCGAGGAACGTATCGCCATTCGTCGATTTCACCTCGAACACGCCATCGCCGATCTCCAGGATCGAGATGTCGAACGTGCCGCCGCCGAGGTCGTAGACCGCGATGGTCTTGGTGCCGGTCTTCTTGTCGAGGCCATAGGCGAGCGCGGCCGCCGTCGGCTCGTTGATGATGCGCAGCACCTCGAGACCGGCGATCTTGCCGGCGTCCTTGGTCGCCTGGCGCTGGGCGTCGTTGAAATAGGCCGGCACGGTGATGACCGCCTGGGTCACCTTCTCGCCGAGCTTGGCCTCGGCCGCCTCTTTCATGCGTTGCAGGATGAAGGCGGAGATCTGCGAGGGCGAATAGCGCTTGCCGTGCGATTCGACCCAGGCGTCGCCATTGTCGCCCTTGACGATCTGATAGGGCACGAGGCCCTTGTCCTTCTCCACCATCGGATCGTCATAGCGCCGGCCGATCAGGCGCTTGATGGCGAAGAACGTGTTGAGTGGGTTGGTGACGGCCTGGCGCTTGGCCGGCACGCCGACCAGACGCTCCGCGTCGTCGGTGAAGGCGACGATCGACGGCGTCGTATTGGCGCCCTCGAAATTCTCGAGAACCTTCGGCGTCGCACCTTCCATGACGGCGACGCACGAGTTCGTGGTTCCCAGGTCGATGCCGATGACCTTCGTCATGATGTCGAAATTCCTTTCATTGCGGCGAACTGCCCGGGCCCAATCGGCACCCGGTCATCTGGCGCCCACCTGCCGACGCCGGAACAGTCCCCATCAAGAGCCATGAATCAGGTATTCCTAGGCCTATATAAGAGTGCCCCCTGGGCACTGCAATGGGCATGGGGTGCTGGACGGGCGGTCGAACGGGGCATCCACGAGAGATGGGAAAGCTCGAGATGAACGGATCGGCGCCCGACGGCTCATATGGGAACGGCGCGCCCTGGCGGAAGGCCCTGCGGCGGTTTGCCGGCCGCGGCGCGCCCTCTCCCGCCCGGCCGCAACGGCAGGATGCGGGGCCGGGGCGCGCGCTCCGCGGCTTGGTCGGCGGGCTGCTCCTGATGGCGCTCGCAACTCCGGCCGAGGCGCTCGACGCGACGCCGCTGAAGGCCGGTTTCGTCGAGGAGGTCGCCATCGGCGAGCCCCCGGTCTGGCTTTCCGCCAAGCTCGATACCGGCGCCGAGACGAGCGCGATCCATGCCCCCGTCTATGCCATCATCGCCCATGACGGCGTCGAATATGCCCGCTTCCGCCTGCTGACCGACGATTGGCGGCTTCTGAATGTCGAGCGCCCGGTGCTGCGCCGCGCCACCATCCTGAAGGCTGGCGCCGCGCCCGAGGAGCGGCCGGTGGTCGCCTTGCCGGTCTGTATCGGCGGCGTTCGCGCCGAGGCCGAGTTCACCCTTGCCGACCGCACCGGTCTGAAGCACAAGGTTCTGATCGGGCGCAGCTTTCTGGCCGGCCGCGTGATCGTCGACGCCGGCCGCACCGGGCTCGTCAAAGGTGGCTGCGGGACACCGTGACGGCCCCGGCCGGCCCTGCGGCGATGCCGCGCCCGGGTTCCATGGGGTTGCGGGTAGCGAGGAGCCGCGCGTGTGCTTGACGGGTTCCGCCATCTCCCCGGCCATCTGGACCGTCCGGCTCAGAATGCCCTCGCCACCGCCATCCGTGAGGTGATTGCCAAGGCCCCGCTCTACCGGCCTGCCATGCCGCGCACCGGCAAGCCGCTGTCGGTCGAGATGACCAATTGCGGACCGCTCGGCTGGGTCACCGACAAGGCCGGCGGTTATCGCTATCAGCCGCATCACCCCCTCACGGGCCGGCCCTGGCCGCCGATCCCCGAGCAGCTTCTCGCCCTCTGGCGGGAGCTGTCCGGCCATGGCGGCCCGCCGGAGGCCTGCCTTGTCAATTTCTATGCCGGCGGCGCCCGGCTCGGCCTCCACCAGGACCGCGACGAGAGGGATTTCGCCGCACCCGTCCTGTCCGTCTCGCTCGGCGACGATGCCGTCTTCGCGGTCGGGGGTCTGAAGCGTAGCGATCCGAAGGAGCGCATCACGCTGCGCTCGGGCGATGTCGTGATTCTCGGCGGGGCCAGCCGCCTCGCCTTCCACGGCATCGAGAAGGTGCTGCCAGGCACCTCGGACCTCTGGCCCGGCGGCGGCCGCATCAACCTGACGCTCCGCGTCGTCGGGTAGAGCGCAACGCCATTCGAGACCGGCAGTGCGAGACCGGCCATTCGCGGACGGCAATTCGAGAAAAGTAATTATGCCGGGCCGGGCGGCCTGCCACGCCGTGTCCTTGATTGGGTGGTTCACGGGGGATTGCCGAAGCGGGCAGCCCGAGGATCATGATTTGCCAAACGTGAACGCTTTGACCGTAACGTGCCGTCCGTTGATCGGCCGACCTCATCGGCGGCCGGACCCGGCTCGAACCCTGGTATCGCGTATCGTGACCTGCCGTTCTCTCGCTTCCCAGTCGGTCGCTCGTCCGGCCGCCTGCCGCCGCGCATCGACCGATGCTGCCTTCATGCTCGCCGTCATCGCCCTGCTTGCGGCCCTCTTCTGGCTCGCACCGGCCGGGCCCGCCCGTGCCGGCGGCCTCGACGCCGTGCCGATCGTCTCGCGCAACATGGAGGTGTCGCGGGCGCGCGCCACCGAATCGCCGCTGAAAGAGGCGGACCAGGCGATCTCCGATGGCTGGCCGCTCTACCGCACCGACACCGGCCAGCAGATCTACAACCGCATGATGGCGACGCTCGACGCCACCGACGGCCCGACGCCATCGGCCGGCGATTTCGCCGGCTGCGCCGAGCTGAACTGCAATCTGGTGCTGCCCGAGCTTTCCTCGCTCGGCTGGCTGCCGGCCGGGCGTCTCTGGCTGTCGCCCGACGAATATGTGCTGTTCGTCGTCAGCCCGCGCGGCAAGGGCCTCGACGACTATCGCCGACGGCCGAAAAGCGGCATGCGGATTTTCGTCTATCACGAGTTCCAGAACAGCACGACCAACACCGACCCCTACGACACCATCTCCTCCCATTCGGGCACCGTCTTCGTCTCCTTCTATATGAGCAAGCCGGCCGTCGACGCCGCCGGGCGCAGCTTCGTCGTCGTCACCCAGATCGCCCCCCACGATGTCGTCAGCCGCCACGCCTCGAACTGGGGCAGCGCCGGCCCCGGCATCGAGGTCGCCAAGAACACCGGCGAGAAGCTCGCGCCGCTGCAGGCGCGGGCCGGCATCGTCGTGGCGACCATCGTCAAGGCCGCCGAGCCGCAGCTGCGCGTCGTCAACCACCGCAATGTCGAGGGCCTGCCGATGCTGAAGGCCTACGAGGCGCGGCTCGCCTGGCTGGCCGCCCATCCGGGCGCCGCCCGTGTCGCGCTGCCTTTCGTCGCCGCCAGCGACGCCCGCATCGCCGCCGCCTCGGCCCCGCTCGCCGAACTCATCCGCCTGCCGGGCACGACGCGGGTCGCGTCCGCCGCGACGAGCCTGACCATCCCCGCAGCCATGGTGCCGGTACCCGTGCCGGTCACCTCGATCGCGCTCCGCGCCGGCGTGCCGGTGCCCGTCGAGGCCAAGCGCCCCTTGAGTCTCACCGGCATGATCAGGCGCATGATGAAGGAGACCGCCGAGGAGTGAGTTTGTCGGGCAAGGCGCGGCGGTCGCCCGCCGAGCATTTGTCCCCCGCCACACGGACCTTAATTTCCCGTTAACGACGCCCGCCGAAGCTTCTCCGGACAATCGCGATTCGACCCCGGAGGCCGGTCATGCTCGGCGCAGTTCTCGGCATCATTCTGCTCGTCGTTGGTGCACTCACCGCGCTTCGCGGGCCAAAGTCTATTCCGACCGGTGCCGGCAATGCCGGGAGGCTCGGACCTGTCGTCGGCATGCTCGGCGGGCGCTTCGGTGGCGCCATTCTGGCCCTCGTCGGCCTATTCATGATCGCCCAGACTTCCTATGTTTTCATCGACGCCAACCGTGTCGGCCATCTGAAGCGCATCTATGCCTTCTCCGAGCTGCCCGAGGGCCGCATCATCGCGCTGCCCGGCGAGAAGGGACCGCAAGCCCGGATTCTCGGTCCCGGCTTCCACTTCATCCCGCTCGTGCGCGTGCTCTACGACGTCGAGCAGTTCCCGGTCGTCGTCGTGCCGGAGGGCTACTATGCCGAGGTCACCGCGCTCGACGGCAAGCCGATGCCCGAGGGCATGTTCATGGCCCCCGCCGTCGCCGACACCGATGTCGGTGAGATGCTCGATGCCGAGCGCTTCCTGACCAGCGGCAAGTATTTTCGCGGCCCCCAGGAGACCGTGCTGAAGCCCGGCAGCTACCGGCTCAACCAGTACCTCTTCCGCATCAACATCAGCGACGAGACCAGAGCCACCATCATTCCCGCCGGTCACGTCGGCGTGGTGAAGTCGAACGTCGCCCAGCCGGGCGCCCATTGCGTCGAGCAGGAGGTCAAGGCCGCCGATGCCGAGGCGCTCGCCGGCGCGCTATCGGTGCCGCTCGTGCCGCGTGGCTGCATCGGTATCTGGCGCGAGCCGATCCTGCCGGGCGCCCAGTATCTCAATCGCCGCGCCTATGAGGTGACGCTCGTCGACACCCGCGTCCAGACCTGGGAGTTCAAGGGCGGCTTCATCAAGCGCTACATCGATGTGTCCGTCGACCAGCAGGGCACCCTGAAGCAGACCGAGCGCTCCGAGGCCCATCCCGAGGTTGCCGACGCGGCCGACCGGGCGGTGTTCCTGAAGGTGGAAGGCTGGGACATTCCCCAGGAGCTGCGCGTGCTCGTGCAGGTGAGCCCGGCCAACGCCCCGATCGTCGTCGGTGCGGTCGGCGGCCTCGACGAGGTGAGGAGCCGCATCCTCGTGCCCGTGATCCGATCGATCGTAAGGAATGTCGCCGGCTCGGAGATCGAGGTGCCGGATCCGACGACGCCCGGCAAGCGCATCCGCCGCGCCACCCACGCCCTCGATCTCATCGAGAATCGCGATGCTCTCGAGCAGACCATCGAGGTGCAGGTGAAGCGCGAGGGCCTCAAGGCCGGTGTCGACATCCAGCAGATCCGTCTCGGCGAGCCGGCCATTCCTCCCGAGATCCTCATCTCGCGCCAGCGCGAGCAGCTCGCCGCCCTCCTCGCCAAGGCCTATGAGCAGGAGACCGCCTCCCAGGCCAAGCGCATCGAGACCGAGCAGGCCCGCGCCACCGCCAACGAGCAGCCGCGCCTCGTCGAGAGCCAGATCGCCGTTCAGGTCGCCCGCCAGCGTGAGGCGGAGCGCGCCGCCCTCGGCCGCGCCGAGCGCCAGTTCCTCGAGGAGCTCGCCCGCGGCCAGAGCGCCCAGGCCGCCGTCCTCGGCCAGGATCGTGTGGCGCTGCTGCAGGCTCTCGAGAAGACCCTCGCAGCCCTCGAGCGCAAGCCCGAGCTCGTCGGTCTCGTGCAGCGCCTCGTGCCCAATATCGTTGTCAACGGCGGTGGCGGCGATGCGAGCTTCGCCGGTGCTGCCGCCATCCTCGGCAGCGCCTTGCAGGGCGGCGAGCGGCCCAAGGTCTTCAACCCGCAATAGCGAGCTTCGGACGGCGTGACCCGATCCGCGGCAGACTGCCGGAACTGACGGCGGCGGCCCGGCCCGGGCCCGCCGCCGAGCGCTCTACTCCGCCGCTTTGGCGTGCGTCGGCTCGGCCGGCAACTCGCCGGGCGAGACCGTCGCCTCGTCCTCCTCGCTGCGGCGGTTGCGCGCGAGATAGGTATAGGCGGTCGGCACTACGAACAGCGTGAACAGCGTGCCGAACGACATGCCGCCGACGATCACCCAGCCGATCTGCTGGCGGCTTTCGGCGCCCGCGCCATGCGCGAAGGCGAGCGGCAGCGCGCCGAACACCATGGCGCCCGTCGTCATGACGATCGGACGCAGCCGCCGCACCGACGCCTCGATCACCGCCTTGTACGCATCGGCGCCCGTCTCGCGCATCTGGTTGGCGAACTCGACGATCAGGATGCCGTGCTTGGTGATGAGACCGATCAGTGTCACGAGCCCGATCTGGCTGTAGACGTTGAGCGTGCCCCCCGCCAGATACAGCGTGAACAGCGCGCCGGTGATCGACAGCGGCACCGAGAGCATGATGATCGTCGGATTGATCCAGCTCTCGAACTGCGCGGCGAGCACGAGGAAGATGAAGACGAGCGACAGCGCGCCGACCAGATAGAGGCTGCGCCCGGCGCCCTGGAACTCGCGGCTCTCGCCGGCGAGGTCGGTCTGCACCGTTCCCGGCAGCACACGCTCGGCCGCCGCGCGGATGTCGGCGAGCGATTCGCCGAGCGAGAAGCCGGGCGCCGGGATCGCCGAGATGATCGCAGCCCGCTGCTGGTTGAAGCGATTGAGCTCCTTGGGCGCCACGCGCTCGGCGATCGTCACGAGATTGGAGAGCTGGATCATCTCGCCCGAGGCGTTGCGCACGAAGATCGAGGCGAGATCGCGCGGTCGCGCCCGATCGGCATCGGCGAGCTGCACGATCACGTCGTACTGGTCGCCGTTCATCTCGAATCGCGTCACCTGCCGGCCGCCGAGCATGGTCTCGAGTGTGCGCCCGACATCGGAGACCTTGAGCCCGTTGTCGGCCAGCTTCTCGCGGTCGAGTGCGACATAGATCTGCGGCTTGTTGAGTCGGAGGTCGGAATCCACATTCGTCACCGAGGGCACCTTGCGCAACTCGGCGATGAGTGCGTTCACATAGCCATCGAGCGTTTCGTAGCTCTCCGAGGTCTGGATTACGAACTGCACCGGCTTGGATCGCGAGCTCTGCCCGAGCGAGGGCGGATTGGAGGCGAAGGCGCGGATGCCGGGTATCTTCATCAGCCCGCCCTGAAGCTGCCCGGCGATCGCCTGCTGCGAGCGCGTCCGCTCCTCCCAGGCCTTCAGCCTGACGAATGAGAGCGCGCTCGTCGCATCGGGAAAGCCGACAATGATCAGATTTGTCTCGACCTCGGGCACTTGCGCATATACGGCGGCGAACTCGCGCGCATAGCCCGCCGTGAAGGCCACGGTCGAGCCCTCGGGCGCCGAGCCGAACACCATGATCGAGCCGCGATCCTCGACCGGCGACAGCTCCGATTTGAGGTGGCTGAGCGAGTAGACGATGCCGCTCGCCGCCGCGAGCGCGAGCACGATGACGAGTGGCCGCGCCCGGAATGCAAGGCCGAGCAGCCGGCGATAGCCGCCCGCCACCCAATCGAAGCCCCGCTCGAGCGCCAGATAGATGCCGCCGTGCCGCTCGTGCTCCTTGAGGATCTGCGAGCACATCATCGGCGTCAGCGTGAGGGCGATGAAGCCCGAGATGACGACGGCACCCGCCAGTGTCAGGGCGAACTCGACGAACAGCTTGCCAGTCCGGCCCGAGCTGAACACCATCGGCGCATAGACCGCGACCAGCGTCAGCGTCATCGCCACCACCGCGAAGGCGATCTCGTTGATGCCCCGGATGGCGGCGGCCTTGGGCTTCATGCCCTGCTCGATATGGTGGTGGATGTTCTCCAGCACGACGATAGCGTCGTCGACCACGAGGCCGACCGCGAGCACCAGCGCCAAGAGCGTCAGCGTGTTGATCGAGAAGCCGAACAGATACATGAGCGTGAAGGCGCCGATCAGCGAGGCCGGTATGGTGACGATCGGGATGATGGTCGCGCGGAACGATCGCAGGAAGAACAGGATCACCACGACGACCAGCGCCACCGCCTCGCCGATCGCCGTGAACACCGCGCGGATCGAGCGCTCGATGAAGATCGAGGAATCGTAGGCGACGATCAGGTTCATGCCGGCGGGCAGTTTCGCCACGATGTCGGGCAGCCGCTCGCGCACGCCCGCCGACACGTCGAGCGGATTGGCGGTCGCCTGCTTGACGAGCCCGAGCGTGACCGACTGCTGGCCGCTCAGCCATGCGACGCGCCGGCTGTCGGCGGCGCCGAGCTCGACGGTGGCGATGTCGCCGATCCGCACGAGGAAACCGTCGGCGTTCTTGACGATGATCGAGCGGAACTGCTCGGGCGTCGACAGCCCGGTATCGGAGAGCACCGTGAACTCGCGGTCCTGCCCCTCGATGCGGCCGGCCGGGATTTCGACATTCTGCTCGCGCAGCGCCGTCTCCACGTCCTGCGTCGTCAGATTGTAGGCCGCGAGCCGCGCCCGGTCGATCCAGATGCGCATCGCATAGCGCCGCTCGCCGAGGATGCGCACTTCCGCGACGCCCGGCGAGTTGCGCAGCCGCTCCGACACGAACCGGTCGGCGAAATCACTGATCTCGAGCGCGCTGTGACGGTCGCTGGTCAGCGCCAGATAGAGCACCGGCTGGGCGTCCGCCTCGACCTTGGAGATGACCGGCTCGTCGACCGCTTCCGGCAGCCGGCCGCGTACCCGCCCGACCCGGTCGCGCACGTCCGAGGCGGCGACGTCCGGATCGGCATCCGCACGGAAGGTGACGGAGATCTGGCTGCGCTCCTGCCGGCTCGAAGAGGTGATGACCTCGATGCCCTCGATGCCCGCGATCGAGTTCTCGAGCACCTGCGTCACCTGCGTCTCGATGATCTCGGCCGAGGCGCCCGGATAGTCGGTCCTGACCGAGACCTGCGGCTCGTCGATATTGGGGTACTCGCGCACCGTCAGGCGCGTGTAGCTGACGAGCCCGATGAGCAGCACGATCAGGCTGAGCACCGTCGCAAAGACCGGCCGGCGGATGAAGACGTCGAAGACCATGGGCTCACGCCGCCTTTCCGGGCATCTCGGTGACCTCGTCGCCGTCCTTCAGCCGCATCTGGCCGGCGGTGATGACGCGCTGGCCGGCGGTGAGGCCCTCTTTGATCTCTACCCGGCCGTCCTGACGCTGGCCGGCGACCACCTCTGTCTTGCGCACCGTCCGTCCCTCGAGCACGAAGACGTAGCTCTTGTCGCCCTCCGGGATGATGGCCGCCTCCGGAATCAGCACGGCCGCCTCGACGACCGAGAGCACCAGCTTCACGCGGGCGAACAGGCCCGGCTTCAGCGTGCCGTCGGGATTTGGCAGCGACGCCTTCATCCTCACCGCCCGTCCGTTGACGTCGACGACCGGGTCGATGGCCGTCACCTCGCCCTTGAAGGCGCGGCCCGGGAAGGCGTCGACCGTGACGTCGATGGCGAGGCCCGGCTTCAGCACCGAGAGGAATACCTCGGGGACCCGGAACTCGACCTTGACGGGGTCGATGCTGGTGATCGTCACGATCGCCTGTCCGGGAGTCAGATAGTCGCCGATGCCGACAGTGCTGAGCCCGAGCACGCCGTCGATCGGCGCGCGGATGGTCGCCTTGGCGAGCTGGGCACGGGCGAGCGCCAGCCGGGCTGTCGCGGTGGCAAGTCCGCCTTCCGCCTCGTCGCGGTTCGCCTGGCTGCCGAGGCGCTTGTCGGCGAGCGACTTGGCGCGCGCGAAATTGACCTCGGCGAGGTCGAGATCCGCCTTGGCCTGGGCGAGCGTCGCCTCGAGCGTCGAGGCATCGAGCTGGACCACCACGGCGCCGGTCTTGATCGGCCGGCCCTCGGTGAAGCGCGCCTCCACCACCTTGCCGGCGATCTCCGAGGCGATGACCACCTGCTGGTCGGCCTGCAGCGTGCCGAGCGCCTCGATGCTGGAGACCACCGGCCCCGTTTCGGCCGTGCTCGCCTCGACCGGCAGCAGCGGTGCCTTTGCCGCCGCTGGCGTGCCAGACGAGGGGCTGGCCGCCGTCTGCATCGGATAGACCTGCTTCCACAACTCGTAGTGCCATACGGCATAGCCGCCGGCCCCGACGAGGATGGCGAGGAGCGCAAGGAAGAACGACCTCAATTGGGCAACTCCCCTATCCGGTGTGGCGTCGGCCGGTGCTCTCTGGCTCCGAGCGGACGGATGTCTCAGCAAGGCAGTCGAGCGACGGGCCGGCCGCGCCGGGATCGCGAGGGCGGAACGCCGATCGGGCGAGGCGCCGGCTCTTCGATAGGCGATCTGTCGGGGAAGCCGGTCTGGCCGCTGCGCAGGGCGTACTGCGCGATCGCCGGCCGTCCGGGCTGAATGCCCCGTCTGATGCGCCCCGCCAGGGTACGCATGTCCCGCGCTGGCGGATGATGCCCACTCGCAGGCGGCGAGGCCAGTAATATCGGCGCGAGCGCATGCCGGCAGTGCGAACGTCGTGAACGGCGACGCCGGCTCCCGCGCCGCAGCCGAACGGCCCTCACCCCGCTGCCGACCGCCGCCGGAGCCTTCAGATGTCGAGCCCCTTCTCGCGGGCGAGCCGGTCGAGCGGCACGAGCGGTCGCGGCCCGATATGGGAGATCGCCTCCGCCGCCGCGATGCTCGCCAGCCGTCCAGCGGTCTCCAGCGAGCGCCCGGTGGCATGGCCGTAGAGGAAGCCGGCGGCATAGAGATCACCCGCCCCGGTCGTGTCCACGACCCGCGCCACCGGATCGGCCGCGATCTCGACGGTCGTGCCGCCCGAGATGATGATCGAGCCCCGGGCGCTGCGCGTCACCGCGGCAAGCGCCGCGTCCTTCCTGACCCGCGCGCAGGCCTCGTCGAACGAGGTCTCGTATAGCGCGGTGATCTCGTCGGAGTTGGCGAACAGGATGTCCACATGGTTGCGGATGAGGTCGAGGAATTCCGCGCGATGCCGCTCGACGCAGAACCCGTCCGACAGCGACAGCGCGACCTTGCGGCCGGCCTTTCGCGCCGTCGCCGCCGCGAGGCTGAAAGCGCGTTTCGCCGCCGGCCGGTCGAACAGATAGCCCTCCAGATAGGTGATCGTCGCCCCGCCGATCACGCCCGTATCGACCTCCGCCTCCGCCAGCTCCGGGCTGACCCCGAGATAGGTGTTCATGGTCCGCTCCCCGTCCGGGGTCACGAATACGAGGCAGCGCGCCGTCGGCGTGCCGGACGAGGAGGCCACCGTGTCGTAGGCGACCCCGATCGAGCGGATGTCGTGGCGGAAGATGCGGCCGAATTCGTCGTCCGCCGTCTTGCCGATGAAGGCGGCCCGTCCGCCGAAGGAGGCGACGCCGGCGATGGTGTTGGCCGCCGAACCGCCCGAGGTCTCGACCGCCGGGCCCATCTCCGCATAGAGGCTCTTCACCTCGTCGACCTCGATGAGCCGCATATGGCCCTTCGACAGGCCGAGCCGGGCAACGAGGCCGTCCTCGCAGCGCGCGATGATGTCGACGATCGCATTGCCGATGCCGACGACGTCAAGGGATGCTTCTGTCATCGGTCAAGGCTCCCGTTCGCGGTGTGTGTCTTGGGGGTGAAGCGGCGCGCCCGCCGAGGGGTTGGCTCCGGCGGCGCGGTCAGTCGAGGCACTTGTCCTCGAATTGGCACAGATCGGCAACGACACAGGTGCCGCAGCGCGGCTTGCGGGCGAGGCAGGTATAGCGCCCGTGCAGGATCAGCCAGTGATGGGCATTTCGCCGGAACTCCGCCGGCACGCATTGAAGCAGCACCTGCTCGACCTCGTCGGGCGTGCGCCCCGGGGCGAGCCCGGTACGGTTCCCGACCCGGAAGATATGGGTGTCGACGGCGATGGTCGGTTCGCCGAAAGCGACGTTCAGCACCACATTTGCGGTCTTCCGGCCGACGCCGGGCAGCCGCTCGAGCGCCGCCCGGTCCGCCGGCACCGCGCCGCCGTGCTCCTCGACGAGGATCCTCGACAGAGCGAGCACGTTCTTTGCCTTGCCGCGGAAGAGGCCGATGGTCTTGATGTGCTCTCGGATCTGATCCTCGCCGAGCGCGACCATCTTCGCCGGCGTGTCGGCCGCGGCGAACAGGCCCCGCGTCGCCTTGTTGACGCCCGCATCCGTCGCCTGCGCCGACAGCACCACGGCGACGAGCAGCGTGAAGGGGTTGGAATGCTCCAGCTCGCTGCGCGGATCGGGGCGCTGCGCCCTCAGCCGCGTGAAGAGCTCCTCTATCGCCGCCGCATCGAGCCGGGTGCCCGTGCGGCCAGGGGCGCCGGCCCGCTTCGCTTTGGGCTTTGCCGTCCCCGCCGTCTTCGCCTTCGCGGCCGCACCGGACGCCTTTGCCTTGACGGCCGCGCCGGACCCCTTCGCTTCCACGGCTGCACCGGCCCGGCCCCGTGGGGAAGCGCCACCACCCCGCCCGACCGTCTTTACGCCCCGTGCCATGCCCCGCGCCTCCCATCCGTCCGCCCTCGCCGAATATCGGACCTTTCAGCCAGCCCCTCGATGAACTAGCCTCGGGCGATGACCTCAGACCGCCCCGCCGATGAAGGCCAGATACCGGGCCGGGACGCCCTCTTCCGGGCCGTCCTCACGCCCAACAGCTCGCTCGGCCGCGAAGGCTTCCGCATCCTGATGGGGATCGTGATCGCCATCAACCTGTTCGTCGGTCTGACGGCCTGGTCCATGGGCGCCTGGCCGATCTTCGGATTTTGCGGCCTCGATGTCGCCCTCTTCTATTGGGCTTTCAAGGCCAACTACCGGGCCGCGCGGCGCTACGAGACGGTCGAGATCTCGCACGACCTTCTCGAGGTGACGCGGGTCGATCCGGCCGGCAATCGGCTGGTCTGGCAGTGCAACCCCTATTGGGCCCGCGTCGAGCTCGTCGAATATCCGAGCGGGGCCGACCTGAAGCTCGTCTCGGGCGGCCGCTCGATCGAGATCGCCCGCGTGCTCGGCGAGGAGGAGAAGCGCGATTTCGCCTCGGCCCTGAAGGCGGCGCTCCACCAGAGCCGCCATCGGCCGGCCTGACCGGGCCGGCAGGTTTCGGGTCGCCGCGAGCCTCGTTCCAGGCGCATGGTCCCGGCCATGGATTGATGGCCTCAATGGGAAGAGAGCGATGCTGATGACCTCGACGACGAGAGCGCAGGAAAATCCGGACCTTGCCGCCGGCATGGGACCGCCGCCCGCGGTCGACGACTATCTGCAGATCCGCGAGGCGATCGGCTGGCTGACCGCGCATTGGCAGTCCCAGCCCGATCTTGCCGCGCTCGCCGCCCATCTCGGCCTCGGCGCCACCCAGACCCAGAAGCTTTTCACGCGCTGGTGCGGCCTCTCGCCCAAGGAATTCGTGCAGGCCATCACCATCGACCACGCCCGCGACCTGCTCGACGGCGATGCGAGCCTGCTCGACGCCGCGCTCGAGGTCGGGCTCTCCGGCCCCTCGCGCCTCCACGACCTCTTCGTCGATCACGAGGCCATGTCGCCGGGCGAGTATAAGCGCCGCGGCGAGGGGCTGACCATCTCCTGGGGCTTTCACGATTCGCCCTTCGGCCGCGCACTGGTGATGGCGACCGCGCGCGGCATCTGCGGCATCGCCTTCGCCGACGGCCCCGGCGACGAGCCGGCCGCGCTCGCCGACATGCAGGCGCGCTGGCCGGCCGCCCGCTATGTCGAGGCCCCCGCCGTCACCGCGTCCGAAGCCGCCAGGCTGTTCCGTCCGCTCGACTGGCAGGAGGAGGACCCGATCCGCGTGGTGATGATCGGCTCCGACTTCGAGGTGCGGGTCTGGGAGGAGTTGCTGCGCATTCCGATGGGCGCGACCGCCAGCTATGGCGCCGTCGCCGAGGCCATCGGCCGGCCGCAGGCGGCGCGCGCGGTCGGTGCGGCCGTCGGGCGCAATCCGCTCTCTTTCGTCGTCCCCTGCCACCGTGTCGTCGGTAGCACCGGCCGGCTCACCGGCTATCATTGGGGCATCACCCGCAAGCAGGCGATCATCGGCTGGGAGAAGGGCTGCCTCAGGCGGCTGGCGGAGAAAGCCGTTTGAACAGGATCGTCGTCGCCGTGAGCCCGCCATGGCTCATCAGCGCGAAATCGGGGATCCGGCCCGCTACCTGATAGCCGAGGCCGCGATAGAGCGTCTCGGCCGGCCCGTCGGTCTCGGTGTCGAGCGTGACGAGCGTGCGGCCGAGCCCACGCGCCTCCTGCTCGATTCGGGCCATCAGCGCCGCGGCGATGCCCCGGCGCCGGGCGCGGCGGTGGACCAGCAGCTTTGCCACCTCGGCCCGGTGCGGCTGGTTCGGCTGCCAGCAGGGATGGAGTTGCACCGTTCCGACGATCCCCCCGGCATCGCGCGCCGCGAGCACGATCTTGCGATGGGTGGCGACCTCGCCTTCGAGCGACAGCCAGAAGCGGATGGCATCGAGCGGGGCGAGCGGCGCCATGAAGCTGACCCCGCCGCCGCTGTCGACGCAATCGATCAGCACCTCGGCGAGTTCGGGGATCGCCGCTGCATAGCTCGCTCCGTCGAGCCGGTCGATGACGACGCCGTCCCCGCTCAAATGGCGACCTCCCGCTTGTCCGCGACCGAGCCGTCGGCGGCGAGCCGGTAGACGATCGGCACGCCCGTCGCCAGCTCCCGCGCGATGATCTCCTCGCCCGTCAGCCCCTCGAGCGACATGATGAGCGCGCGCAGCGAGTTGCCGTGTGCGGCGACCAGCACGCGCCGGCCTTCGAGCACCAACGGCCGGATCTCGGCCTCGTAATAGGGCAGGACGCGGGCAGCGGTGTCCTTGAGGCTCTCCCCGCCTGGCGGCGGCACGTCGAACGAGCGGCGCCAGACATGCACCTGCTCCTCGCCCCAGCGCGTACGCGCGTCGTCCTTGTTGAGCCCCGACAACTCCCCGTAGTCCCGCTCGTTGAGCGCCTGGTCGCGGCGGGTCTCGAGGCCCTGCTGGCCGATCTCCTCGAGGATCAGGCGGAGCGTGTGCTGCGCCCGTGTCAGCCCCGAGGTGAAGGCGATGTCGAAGCCGAGCCCCATGCCCTTCAGCGCCCGGCCGGCGGCGCGCGCCTCGGCGATGCCCTTTTCGGTCAGGTCCGGATCGCGCCAGCCGGTGAAGAGGTTCTTGAGGTTCCACTCGCTTTGGCCGTGGCGGACGAGCACGAGAAGGCGATCCATGTTCACTCCGTTCGAGAGTTTCAGTCGTCGAGAAAGCCGGCCACCACCCAGCCGACCCCCTCGAGAGCGGCAAAAGCGAGCACGGCGGCAATGAGAAGGAAAAGCGCGACGGCGCCGGGCTCGCTGTCGAGCGCGCCCTGGCCGAGCCCGATTACGAAGGCGACCGTCGAGCCCAGAAGCAGGAAGCCCGCGACCAGGATGCCGAGCCGGCGAAAGCCGCGCCGGATCCGGGCCGACCACCCGATATGCCGTCCCGTCGCGGTCGTCGCCGGGGCGCGCTGGTTTGGATCTGCGTCGGTCGGGCTCGTCTGCATGGCCCGCTCCCCCACTCACAGACCGAGCACGTCGGCCATGCTGTAATGGCCGGGCGCGCGATCCCGCGCCCACAGCGCGGCCTTGACCGCCCCCTTGGCGAACAGCGAGCGGTCGCCGGCCTTGTGGGTGAGCTCGATGCGCTCGCCATCGCCGGCGAAGATGACCGAATGCTCGCCGATCACGCTGCCGCCGCGCAGCGTCGCAAATCCGATGTCGCCGCGCTGCCGCGCCCCGGTGATGCCGTCGCGCGCCCGCACCGATCGTGTCTCGAGATCGATGCCGCGGCCCTCGGCGGCGGCGCGCCCGAGCATCAGCGCCGTGCCGGACGGCGCGTCGACCTTCATGCGGTGATGCATCTCGACGACCTCGATGTCGAAATCCTCATCGAGCGCCGCCGCGACCTTCCGCGCGAGCGCGACGAGCAGGTTGACGCCGAGGCTCATATTGCCGGCGCGCACCACCCGCGCATGGCGCGAGGCGGCGTCGATCGCCCCGATGTCGCTCGGCGAGAGCCCGGTCGTGCCGATGACATGGACGATGCGCGCCTGCGCGGCGAGCGCCGCAAAGCCGATGGTTGCCGCCGGTGCCGTGAAATCGAGAATGCCCTCGACATCCTTGATGACGGACAGCGGATCGTCCGTGACGGGAACGCCGGCCTCGGCCACGCCCGCGACGAGGCCGGCATCGCGGCCGAGCAACGCCGAGCCTTCCCGCTCGGTCGCCCCCGCGAGCACCGCGCCCGGCACCTCCGTGATCGCCCGGATGAGCGCCTGCCCCATGCGGCCGCCCGCGCCCATGACGGCAAGTCTCATATCGGCCATGGCTCGACGCCCCTCGTTTCGACCATCTTGCGCTCTATAACAGCCGGACGGACATATGAAAACGGCCCGCCGCTCGCCGGACGGGCGTGCCGATTGGCTGGAGGTGGGTGATGATCGAGAGGACGCGAGCCCGGGGCCGGGCTGGGATCGGCATTCTGATCGGCTTGGCGGGGCTGATCGCCGCTGGCGGCGCGGCGGCACTCGCGGCGACCGGCGAGGTGAAGAGCATCTACACCACCATCGACCTGAAGAGCTGCAAGACGCTGCAGAAATTCGAGGACGGCGCCAGCTGGTACTGCCCCGGCACCATCGACGGCTACGACGTGCTGCTCTCGGAGGGCGACCTGCGCTTCATGGTGAGCTACGGCAAGCCGGTCGATGGCAAGGTCCCGCACGCCCAGACCCTCAAATCCTTCAACACGATATTCAAGGGCAATTCCGACCGCGCCGCTCTCGAATGGCGCGCCGAGCGGCGGGGCGCGGTCTGGATCCCCTACGCGACCATCCTGCGCTACTACACCTCGAGCGACGCCAGCGGACAGATGGTCCACGGCCAGGTGCTGGTCGTCTCCAAGGTCGGCGTCGCTACGGGCGCCGATTCCTGCCACGTCGCCTATGTCGACTCGCGCGCCAACAAGGATGCGAATGCCCTCGCCCGCAAGGCTGCCGACGAACTCGCCAGGACATTCGACTGCCTGAAGGAGCCGGTGATCTACGGCAAGTCCGGCCGGAGCCCGATGTAGCGCCCTGGATGCGCCGTCCGCGTCGGCGCCCCCCTCAGGACTCACAACTCACAACTCACAACTCACGACTCACGACTCACGACTCACATCTCTCCATCCGCCTAGCTCCAACCGAACGCCATCTTGGCGACCGTTGTGTCGCCGAACTGCTCGAGCGCTTCGCCGACCGGCCGGCCGCCGCGCCGCCGGTAGAACTCGCAGGCACCGCGATTGTCGCAGAGCGCCCAGACCAGCAGCCCCTCGAGGCCGCGCTCGTCGAGCACCTGCCGGCAGCTCTCGAACAGATGCACGCCGAGCCCGAGCCCCTGATAGACGGGATCGAGATAGAGCTCGTAGATCTCGCCCTTGAACGTCTGGCGCGCGCGCGACCGGCCGCAGGTCGCATAGCCGGCGATCACGCCGCCGGCCTCCAGCAGGAGCGGCGGGTCCCCGCTCCGTGCCGCCCTCGCCCACCAGTCTGCACCGCGCCGGCGGATATAGCCCTCGAGCTGAAGCCGCGGAATGATTCCCGTATAGGCGAGCGTCCACGATCGCGCGAAGATCTCGGCGATGCGCTCGGCATCGACATCGGCGGCCGGCCGCACCCGGGCGAATTGGGTCTCCATCCCGCTAATATAGGTAGGCCGGCGAGGCGCCGCACCATGCCTCGCGCGGGGGGAGGGGCCGGTCCCCCGAGGCGGTTGTGGAGCCGCACCGGCGGGAGGTGCGCTTCTCCACAGGCTGCCCGGTCCCTCTCCGGCGCTATCTGAGATCGAGCTCCTTGATCTCGCCCGGTGCCACCTCGACGCCGACCGGCGCGAAACCCTCATCGTTCGGATCGAAGATCTCGTAGCTGCCTTCGGGCAGGCTGAGGTCCTCCCCGTCGACCGGATCGAGCCCGCGCTCCCCCGTCGTCAGCGAGCGGATCGCGAAGAACCGCACCGGCGGGCTCGCCATCCGCACCCGGACGATGGCGCCGGTCACCACGGTCTTCCGGCCGGCCTCGAACGTCGCGGTGCCGAACGAGAAGCCGCTCGAGCTCTTCAGCTCGTAGGTGCCGGGCACCAGCGCCACCTTCTGGCCGGCCTGCTGGAAGATCGCCGCGACGTCCTCGCCGGTTTCCGGATCGATGAGGTCCATGTTGGCCGCCGCCGGATTGCGGAACTCGAGGAAGGCCGGCACCAGTTTCGTCGTCTCGCCGGCCCTGATCTCGACCCCGGTCCACGCGCCGTTGGTCAGCATCACGGTATAGATGCCCGCCGGCAGCTCCAGCCGGTTGCCGCCGACCGTGCCGACGATACCGGCATGTTGGCCGCTCTCGCTGTCGACGACCTCGACGCCGGCCTCGGCGATCCCCGGAATGGTCAGGATGCCGGGACCATGCGCCGGCTCGGGGGCGGCTTCCTGGATCGGCGCCGCCGCCGCTGCGACCAGCTTGTCGGCGAGATCGCGCATCGATCGTGCGTCGTAATAGTTGCCGCGCGCGACATTGGCGATGCACTGCAATTGCAGCCGCGTGCCGCTGTCGACACCGAAGCCGACGGTATGGACGACGAGTCCGGCATGGGCCGCCGCGAGCGCCTTGGCGACCGCGCACGGATCGGCCCGGCATGTCTCCTTGCCGTCGCTGACGAGGATGATCGTATTGGCACTCTCGGGATGGGCCGCCAGATCCTCTGCCGCCTTCTGCAGCGACAGGCTGATCGGCGTATAGCCCCGCGCCGCGAGCCCCGACACGGTGGCGTCGATCTCGTCCGCCCGCTCCGCCGCCGGTCCGAACGGCAGCACCAGCTCGGTGTCGCCGCAATTCTTCTCCTCCGGGTCCGACTGATGGCCATAGACCCTGAGCGCGAGCGAAATGGTGGGGGGAAGCCGGCCGACCATGCCGATCAGCGCATCGCGCGCCGCATCGAACCGCGTGGTGCCGTCGGGCAGCTCGGAGTTCATGCTGCCCGAGGCGTCGAGCACGAGCTCGATCCGGTCGGCGGTCGGCTGCTGACCCTGCCCGGCCGTCCCCGCCGCTCGGGCCGGGACCGAGGCTGCCAGGTTCGCGCAAGCGAGCCAGAGGCAGGCGACAAGGGCCGCAGCCCCATTCTTCGATGCGGCTCGACCCATGGAATTTGGTGCTCCGGGAAACGGCCGCTCGTAACGTACGGCGGGCCTCGGCTGGCTTTCGGCAAGGAGCATGACGGCTGATCGGCAAGGGGTGCACGGACCCTCTGCACGATATGAATCTAGGATCGAATCCCGCCTCCGACAATGGCCCTCTGGTAACGTCAGGAAACGCCGGCCACGCTGCCCGGCCGTCTCAGCCGATCTCGCCCCCGACCGCCGCCTCGTAGGCCGCTCGCTGCAGCCGCGCCGCCGTCACCGCGTTCTGCATCAGGATCGACACCGTCACCGGGCCGACGCCGCCCGGCACCGGCGTGATCCAGCCCGCCACCTCCGCGCAACTCTCGAAGTCCGCGTCGCCGACCACCCGCGTCGAGCCGTCCGGTGCCGTCACCTGGTTGATGCCGATGTCGATGACGGCGGCACCCGGCTTCAGCATGTCGCCGGTGACGAGGCCGGGCTTGCCGACCGCGACGAACACGGCGTCCGCCTGGCGCGAATGGATGGCGAGACTGCGCGTCATATGATGGCAAACCGTGACGGTTGCCCCCTCGCTCATCAGCAGGAAGGCGATCGGCTTGCCGACGATCTCCGAATGCCCGATGACGACCACCTCGAGGCCCTGCAGCTTCAGCCGCGTCTCTTTCAGGATGCGCACCGCCGCGACGGCCGTGCATGGACCCATGACGAGGTCGTTGTAGACGATGTTTCCGATCGAGGCGGGATGCATGCCCTCGACGTCCTTCAAGGGCGCCACTGCCCGCTGCAGCCGCTTGATCGGGATCTCGGCCGGTACCGGCCGCTGGATGATGATGCCCGAAGTGCGCGGATCGGCATTGAGGCCGTGGATGACGCCGGTCAGCTCCTCCGTGCCGATCGTGCTCGGATAGGTCCGCTCCTCGAACGCGATGCCGAGGCTCTCCGCCGTCCGCTTCTGGTTGCGGACATAGAGATGGGTGGCCGCGCCGTCCCCGACCGAGATCGAGACGAGCTTTGGCGCCCAGCCGCTCTCGGCGAGTGCCTTCGCCTCGGCGGCGATGGCCGGTGCCATGGACCGGGCGATGGTGCGGCCGTCCAATAGCTTGTGCCGGTGGGCGACGAGTTCCTCGGCGGTCATCATGGTCTCCTTGGCGAAGGCTTCACATGGCCGGGCCCCGTCATCACGAGGCCTGGGCATCGCGCGTAGGGGGCGATTGTCGGTCGGGCTGGCCCGGGCACGAATCGCGACGCCCGGCGCCGGCTCTTAAAGCATGGCCCGCATGTCGGGATCGTCTCAATCGCGACCGCCAATGCTCCAGCTCTGCCTTGTCATCGGCGCCGGGGGCCGATGCAGAATCCAAGTGGGATCAGAGGCTTCAAGCTCCCCGAAGGGATCCTGCCCGGGTTCCTGCGGGCCATCGCCGGCGACCGCCAGGGATGTCGCATCGCACAAATTGCTTCGGCAACGCAACAATTCATGTTGCATTGCACAACGAGCTGTACTATATGTCTCTTCACGAAACGAACACGGCGGCCCGGCGATGCACCGGGCAGAAGCCGATCACCCCCGCAAGGTTGCGCAGCCGGCCCGTCGGGCCTCCCTCACCGGTACCAAGGAGAGCGATCATGAACGACAAGTTCACCAAGCAGGCCGAGCAGTTCTTCCAGGCCGCCCAGGACGTCAAGATGCCCGAGTCCATGCAGGCGTTCGCCGAGGATGGCCTCGCCAAGTCGAAGGCCGCCTACGAGATGATGACCTCGGCCGCCAAGGATGCCGGCCGTGGCATGGAGGAAGTCGCGACCGTCGCCCAGAAGGGCGCCAAGGCGCTCGGCGAGAAGGCTCTCGACACCTTCAGCCGCAACACCGAGGCCGCCTTCGCCGCCGCCCAGCAGATGGCCCGCTCCAAGTCGCTGCCCGAGGCCGCCAAGGTCCAGGCCGAGTTCATGCAGACCCAGATGGCCAAGGCCGGCGAGCAGACCCGGGAGTTCTACGAGCTCTCCTCCAAGATCGCCCGCGAGACCTTCGAGACCATGAGCGCTGTCGCGCGCAAGAACCTCGAGCAGATGAAGAAGGTCGGCTGATCGCGGCCGCTCCCTCCACCTGCACCAGAGCCAGAGAAATGACGGCCCGGGGCGACGCTCCGGGCCGTTTTCGTTCGTCCCGGCCGGCTGATGCGATGCATGCCGACCACGCACATGCGCATTCTGCGCGGGAAATCCACCTCCTGCGGTTCCAAAATCCGCGAAATCGACCATGCGATACTGGCCGGTTGACCCTGAGAGATCTATGGGAATGGCGATGCGCGCTTTGGCGATGAGCATGCGACGTGGGCCTCTGGCCGGGCTCGGTGCGGCCGTGCTGGCCGGACTGGCGCTTCTTTCGGCGACGGCCTCTGCCGACGACGGTCCCTTCTCCGGCTATGCCGGGCGCTGGGTCGGCAACGGCTCGATCAAGATGGCGAGCGGGGCGAGCGAGCCTATCAAGTGCCGCGTCACCTATTTCATCAGCAATGGCGGCGCCACGCTCCAGCAGAACATCCGCTGCGCCAGCGACAGCTACGCCTTCGAGGTCAAGAGCAACGTGCAGGCGGCCGGTGGCTCGCTGAGCGGCACCTGGGAGGAGACGACCCGCAGCGTCGTCGGCGACCTCTCCGGCTCGCTGAAGGGCCGCAACATCCGCTTGAGCGTCTCGGCGCCCAACTTCTCGGCCTCCATGTCGGTCGAGATGTCAGGCTCGGGCCAGTCGGTGGTGATCTCCCCTAAGGGCATCGACGTGACCCGCGTGTCGATCGGGCTGCGGCGCGGCTGACGGCCAGTCGGGACGGCCGCGGTCTCGCGCCGGGTCCGCGGCCGGAAGGGTTGGGTCCTTCCTTCAACCCTCGAGCGTGAGGTCCGCCGTTGCCGGCCCGTCCGCCTCGTAGCCCCGCGCGATCATCCGGCCGCTCGCCGCCTCCGCGACCATGGCGAGACTTGTCGTCGGATTGAGCACCGGCGGCGCGAGCCAGTCGAGATCGAGACCGATGCCGCCTTTGAGCCCTCGCATCATGGCGACGCGCTCGTCATTGCCGAGGCCGCGCACGCGCCCCTGCCAATCCGGCGCGCTCCAGCTATTGGCGGCGAACGCCGCGCCGTCGTAGAGGCGCGCCATCTCCTCGCGGCGCTCGATGATCGCGCCCTCGCCTGCCTTCAGCCCCGAGAGCGTGAAGATCGCCGGCGCCGCGACCGGCGTCTCTTCGAGCATACGCCGCGCGCTCGCATAGTCTGCGGCCGTCTCCATCACCCGCCGCAAAAGATGCGCCGGCGGCAGATGCTCCGATCGCCACACCTGCCAACGCGCGATCGCCCAGTCGAGCGGCATCGCCCCGACCGGCATCGCCATCGGCGCCTGGTTGAGCGCCGCCGCGAACCGGCCGGGCGCCATCGCCTGCAGCACGCCGGCGAAGCCCGGCCAGCTCATCGTCACATAGTCGCCCGCCCGATTGCCTGAGACGCGGACGGCATGGATATGGCGTCCGAGCCCTGCCGTATGCCAGTCGAGCACGCGGACGAGCCGCGCGCTCCGCGCCCGCGGACAGGGTTTCACCCCGCTCGTGCAGCCCCATTCGTAGTGTACGTTGAAGAAATAGGCGCCGGGCCGGCCAAGCAGCCGCGCCACCTCGTCGATTTCGGCGAGATAGGGATTGCGCGTGCGCCGCAGCCAGGCCCGCGAGATCCGGTCGGCGAGGCGGATGGCGGCAGGAGGTGTCGGCCCCGAGGCGTCCGCCAGCAGCGCCTCGGCAGCCCCCATTCCGACACGAAGCGATGCCGAAGCGAGATCGGCGCCGGTCTCGATCACGGGAATGTCCGGCAACGGCCGGCCGGTCGTTTCTGCGGGCATGGCGGTCCGTGCTGTCATGCGACCTCGCTTCCCGATCGACGACCGGGCTTTCCCCTACCCGATATCGTGAGCCGCCCCGCCAACCTCAAGCGGTCGATCCCGGCGGCACCCCTCTTTGACCTGCCTCACCATCGCTGCGCCAACCAGTCCGGCTTGCGAAGGGGCTACACTTGGCTCGGCAATTGGTGTTTGTTGCGTCGCAAAGCGATGTGCCGTGCCGGTCCCGGTTTCGGCACGAGAGAGGGACGCTCCGCATGCTTTCCAGCCTGACCTTCAGCGCCTTTTCCGGCAAGAAGCGCTTCGCCGACCTGTCCGAGAAGGAGATCCTGGCCCTCGCCATCACCTCCGAGGAAGAGGACAGCCAGATCTATCAGGCCTATGCCGCAAAGCTGCGCGCTGACTTTCCCGCCAGTGCCGCGGTGTTCGACGGCATGGCCGCCGAGGAGAACGAGCACCGCCGCTGGCTGATCGACCTCTACAAGAAGCGCTTCGGCGACTTCGTCATTCCGCTGCGCCGCGAGCATGTCGCCGATTACTTCACCCGCCGCCCGGTCTGGCTGGTCGAGAATCTCGGCGTCGAGCGCATCCGCGAGGAAGCCGCCGACATGGAGCGGCAGGCGCAGAAATTCTATTCCGCCGCCGCCGCCCGCGCCACCGACGCCGACACGCGCAAGCTGCTCGGCGACCTCGCCATCGCCGAGGCCGGCCACGAATTGTCCGCCGAGGGCCTCGCCGAGGAGCATCTGGGCAAGGAGGAGCGCGCCGAGGAGGACGAGCGGGCCCGCCGTCAGTTCATTCTGACCTGGGTGCAGCCCGGTCTCGCCGGCCTGATGGATGGCTCCGTCTCGACGCTCGCCCCGATCTTCGCCACCGCCTTCGCTACCCAGAACACCTGGACGACCCTGCTCGTCGGCCTGTCGGCCGCGGTCGGCGCCGGCATCTCCATGGGCTTCACCGAGGCGGTCCACGACGACGGCAAGATCTCTGGTCGCGGCGCTCCCTGGAAGCGCGGCATCGCCTCGGGGGTGATGACGGCGATCGGCGGTCTCGGCCACGCCCTGCCCTACATGATCCCGCACTTCTGGACGGCGACGATCGTCGCGCTGGTGATCGTGTTCTTCGAGCTGTGGGCGATCGTGTGGATCCAGAACCGCTATATGGAGACGCCGTTCCTGCGCGCCACGTTCCAGGTCGTGCTCGGCGGTGCCCTGGTGCTCGCGGCCGGCATTCTGATCGGCGGGGCCTAGAGCCTGATCGGTCGAGATGCGCGCGTCCGCGCGCGCATCGAGAGCGTGAATCAGACTCTACAGAAAAGACAGCCTGACCGGTCGAGATGTGCGCGTCCGCGCGCGGGGTTGGCGGGACGGCCGCGCGCAAACAAAGGAGATACCGGCGCGCATCCAACTGGATCACGAGTCGAAACCCATGCGCGCCGGTATGACTTCGTTGCCTCCGCCTGACGACCGCTGCCGTCACGTCGCGCCGCCGAGCCAGACGATGTGATTGTCGAAGTGGAGGTCGGCGTGCGCCTCGGGCGGCGATATGGTTGCGGCGTCGCCGTCGGGCATGGTCCGCCGCGTCACACCTGCCCCGCTCGTCAGCAGGATCTCGCGCGCCCGCCCCGTTCCCGTCAGCCCGCAGACATCGGCGAGCTCGCTCGTGCCGAGGAACCGGCCGCTGGCGATGTCCCAATGCGCGACGAGACCGCCCTTGGGCGAGGAGGCACTGGCGAGCGTGCCCGAGCTGTCGACGGCGACGCTGCCGACATAGCCGCGCATGCGACGGGTGACCATGGCCGGGCAATCGAGCATGCGCGGCGCCGCGCCGACGCGGGTGATGCCGACCAGCGGCGGATGCTCCGTCATCGCGCCGTGCCACTGGCAGCCGAACACCACGCTGTCCTCCGCCGCGACCGCCAGATGCCGTATCGACAGCAGCCGCCAGTCGGGCTTCAGCTCCTGCCTGTCGATCAGCGCGCCGCTCGCAAGGTCGATCGCCGTCAGGCTCGAGCGCATCTGCGACACGGCGATGTCGGTGCGACCATTGGGATCCGTCTCGATGCCGCCATTGGCGACGATGAGGGTTCGCCCGTCCGACAGGAGCGCGATGTCGTGCGGCCCGGTGCCACCGGTCGGCATGCTCCCGATCGGCCGGTAGCCGCCGGTCGCATCGCGGATGCCGATGACGCCGGCGCCACCGGCGATGTCGTTCTCGCTCGACAGCATGAGCCGTCCGTCCGCCGTATAGACGCCATGACCGAAGAAGTGGCGGTTCTCCTCGGCGCCGAGCTCGAGCGGGCCCGCGCGCCCGTCGAGATCGAAGCGGACCGCGAAGCGGCCCGGCCGGCGCGCGAACACCACCGCTTCCCGGCTGCCAGGGCGCACGGCGATGTCGTGGCAGCGCGCCGGCATCGCAATGGTGCGGGCGATGCCGAGATCGCCGCCGATCAGCCCGACCCCATAGCCACTGGCCTCGCCCGCGAAGGCCGAGGCGAACCGTGCCGGCTCGCTCGCCGCGGCGAGCGACGGCGCCGTGCGGACCGTCATCAGGGCTGCCGCCGCGCCGATCAGCAGCTCGCGACGATCAATCGCCATCGCCGGCATTGAACCCCACCGTGACGCCCGCCGCCTGCGTGATCAGCTCGGCGGCGAGTTGCTGGGCATTGCGAAGAGGAAAGCCCGCCGCGATGATGGCGCGCCGGCCTTCGCCCTTTCGCGCGGCGTCGAGATCGGTGCCGGCTCGCCGGACGGCTGCGGCTGCCGTCTCGATCTCCTCGCCGATCAGCCTCGCGATGCCATGATCGGCCGTCGTAACGCGCTTTTCGATGCCGCCGTCGCCATAGAGCGCGCCAAGCCCTTCGAGGCCTGCGACTATGTAAGGCAGCGTCAGACCCGCCGTCTCCAGGATGCCGGGTGTCGGCGCCTTGTCCACTGCCCTGAGGCCGATGGGACCGGCAAGGCGCGAATCGCGGATCTGCTCGATGCCGTTGACGAAGGTCTGGGCGATACCGAGTGTCACCTCGTTCGCGTCGAGATAGGCCGGGTTGTCGGCCGAGGGCGTCCGCATCAGCCTCGCAAAGCCGCTCTCGTCGCGCCAGTCGCGATCGAGATCCCCGGCGATCCGGCGGATGTTGGCGGCGATGGCGGCGGCGAACCCGCAGCGGAATTGCGTCTCCTCCGCCGGCAGGCCGGCCGGTGCGGCAAAGAGCAGGATCTCGAGCGCGGGAAGGCCCTGCAACGCCACACTCTTTCCATGGAGGCTGGCGGCATCGAGCACGCTCGGGGCTCTGGCGGCGAGTTCCTTCTCGACCTGCCGGCGCACGAGGCCCTTGGGGTCGGGATAGAGCAGCAGACGCTCGGGCCGCGCCGCCTCGTGGCTCGGCCCGAAGCGCACGATGTCGAGCGGGGCATAGGCGAGCGCTGCCGAGGAGAAAGCTGCGCGGGTTGTCGCGCCCAAACCGGCATCATCCGGCCGCGCGCATTGCGCCCTCGCGGCCTCGTCGAGCCCCATGGCGGCGGCGGCGAAGCGCGCCGTCGCCGGCCGCAGGAAACCCTCGAGGAAATCCTCGACAAGGCCGGCGTGATCGAATGGTGGCGCCGCTTCGGCGAAGGCGCGCAATGTCGTCGCGCTTCCGCCCGGCAAGATGAGCGCGCCGGCGCCGAGCAACCGGAGGAGCCGTCTTCTGTTCATAGCGAGCTCACGAATGTTCATAGCGAGCTCACGAATTTGATGAGGGCCTCGCGCTCCGCCGCCGAAAGTGCGGCAAAGCCGTTGCGTGCCGCCTCCGCTTCTCCGCCGTGCCACAGGATGGCCTCGGTGAGGTTGCGCGCCCGGCCGTCGTGCAGGAACAGCGTGTGGCCGCTCAC
This sequence comes from Hyphomicrobiaceae bacterium, assembly GCA_041397765.1. GTDB lineage: Bacteria > Pseudomonadota > Alphaproteobacteria > Rhizobiales > Hyphomicrobiaceae > JAWKWA01. The sequence goes on from JAWKWA010000008.1 coordinate 148,648, forward strand.
CGTCTGAGTGAGCCCGATGCCCCACAGCGGCGGCGTCCGCCATTCCCGCCCGTCCGCCAAGCCCTCGGGCCGGTTGTCGGCGAGCCCGTCACCCATGTCGTGCAGGAGCAGGTCCGTGTAGGGCCAGATCTTCTGATGCGACAGATGCGGCTCGCCCTCCGCCTCGCCCGTCACGAAAGAGGGATGGTGGCAGGCGGCGCAGCCGATCTCGTGAAAGAGCGTGCGCCCGGCGAGCACGGCGGGATCCTCGGCGTCGCGCCGCGGTGGCACCGCCAGATTGCGCGAGTAGAAGGCGACGAGCGCAAGAAGGTCGTCGCCGATCTCGATCTCCGGCTTGCCCTTGATCGAGCCGTTCGGCGCCGAGAGGCAGAGCGGCTGGTTGTCCGTGCAGTCGCCGGCCGCGTGCGGCACCATGCTGCTGCCGATGCCGATATCGCCGGCGAAGGCGTCGGCGGCCTGCTGCGCGACCGTCGGATTGCCGGCCTTCCAGCCGAAGCGTCCGGGCTTCGCCGTGAGATCGGCGATCGACCAGACGAGATTGACGCGGCCCGAAATGCCGTCGCCATCGGCATCGTCGGGATCGGCATTGGCGAGGAGATCGGCGTCCGGGATCGCCTCGAGAAGACCAAGGCCGATCATCTGCGGCGCGACGCGTGGAGACAGCATCACGCCTTCATGCAGCGGACCATAGCCCGGATCGCCGACCGAATAGGTCGGTCGCCTGAGGCTGACGATGGTTCCATCCGCCAGTGCCGCCGGCACTTCCTCGTAGGCGATCAGCATCCGGCCCTCGACCGCGTGCCCCTGCACGGCAAAGCTCTGGAGCTGCCCGCCATAGACGGGGTCGGGCACCACATTGATGCGATGCTCGGCGAGGAGTGCCCTCTGTTTGTCGGTCTCGGGCGCGATCGACAGGCGCAGGAACATCGAGACCGCTTCCTCCGGACCGCTCGGCGGGTGACCGCGTCCGTCCTTCAGATGGCAGCCCTGGCACGAGCGCGCATTGTAGAGGGGTCCGAGCCCGTCCGATGCCTTCGTCGAGGACGGCGACGACACCCAGAATTTGCGGAAGATGGCATTCCCGACCTTGAAATCGAGCTCGCGCTCGAAAGGCAGATTGCCGGAGGAATCGGAGAAGGCATTGGCCGTATCCGTGCTCGCCCGCGACGTCGCGGCCCCGCCCGGCAGGGCCTCCGCGGGATCGAGCGGGGGGATGGCATCGGCCGACATCGCCGCGGCTGATGCCACAACCGGAACGCCGAAACCCGAATGGAGCGCGCCGGCCACCGCCGCGAGAGAGAGGACCGTGGCGACGACGGTCACGCCCGTCCGCCTGCGACGCGACATTGCAGCCATCCTCCGATCCTCCCTGCCCGCCATGGCCTCGCCGGCTATTGCAGCACGGCCGCCGGATTGTCGAGGCTGTCGGAGCCCTCGAAGTCGATCGAGCTGAGCTCGAGCGCAGTCACGGCCCGCTCGATCTCCTTCGTCTGCCGCAACAGCGCCGTCACCGCCTGATCGACCGCCGCATTGCCCTCGGCATTGCCCTCGCCGATCATCTGGTCATAGGCCTCGAGCGATTTCGCACGATCGACGAGCGCCGTCATTCGCTCCATCGTCGCATCGAGCGCGGCGTTGACGCGGCCGTCGATCTCGGGAGCCTTCGCCTTCACGATGTCCGACGGGCTCGGTCCCTTCACCACGCTGCCATCGATGCGCGTATAGCTGCCGCGATAGATGTTGAGGATGCCGAGCGCGTCGTAATAGTGCGAATTGTGCGTGTTGTCGGAGAAGCAGTCGTGCTCCTCCTCGGGGTCGTGCACCAGCAGCCCGAGTTTCATGCGTTCGCCGGCGAGCTCGCCATAGGAGAGGCTGCCGAGCCCGGTGAAGATGGTCGCAAGTCCGGCATTGCCCTCGCCGACCGCCCTGCGCGCCGCTCCGCCGTCCGCCCAGTCCGCCGCCATGGTGCCGAGATCCTCGACGAGGAGGTCGGTCGCGACCTTCAGGTAGGCCGCCCGCCGGTCGCAGTGACCGTTGGTGCAGTTCGCCGTGTCGAAGTCGGTCGCCGGTCGCGCGCCAGCCCCCGGCCCCGTGCCGTTCAGGTCCTGCCCCCACAGCAGGAACTCGACGGCATGATAGCCGGTCGCGACATTGGCCTCGATGCCGCCGCCCTCCTGCAGCTTGTCGGCGAGCAGCTCCCGGGTGATGGTCGAGGCGTCGATCGTTTCCGCGCCGATGCGGATCGAGCGGTTGGCGACGACATTGGCGACATAGAGCGGGTTCTCGGCCGACTCGCTGCCATACTCGCCGGCGACATAGTCGATGAGGCCCTCATCGAGCGGCCAGGAATTGACGCGTCCCTCCCAGTCGTCAACGACGCGATTGCCGAAGCGGAAAGCCTCGGTCTGCATATAGGGCACCCGCGCCGCCTTCCACGCCTCGCGGGCCGCCGCGAGATTGGTTTCGCTCGGCTCGGCGATCAGCCGGTCGACGGCTGCCTGAAGCGTCTTTGCGGTGGCGAGGCTGTCGCCATAGGCTGCGGCCGCGATGTCGGCATAGGTCGCGAGCACGGCGCCGACCTCCGGTTCCGCGGCGCGCGCGAGGTCGGCCGGACCGGCGAGGAGGCTGGCAGAGAGGAGAAGTGTCGGCAGGTGCCGCAATGTCGTCGGCATGAGGCAATTCCCTTTCTTCATCATCTGTCGAGTGTCTTGGTGTCGGGAGCGCCAGCACACGGCCCGACCGCGCCGGCAGGCGTCGATCAGTTCAGGCGGCGATCGGTGCATGCACGGCGACCTTCTTCGGCAGCACCACGCCGAGCCGGTCGAGGCCGGCCGCGAACATGCTCGCCATGTCGATCACGGTGTCGGGCGCCGTCTCGACGCCGAGGAGAACCGCCGCGCAGCGACGGGCGATGTCGCCGCGCTGATATTGCAGCGACCCGATCATCGCGATGGCGAGGCATTCGTCGCGGCAGTAGAGCCGGCAATTGGGCGGGAACACCTCGATCTGCCGCGCCCGGCAGTGCCAGAGCGTACGGCACCAGAAGCCGAGATCGCCGATCGCCTGGCGCGCGCCAGTAGCGCCGAGCTCGGCGCTGTAGCTCTCGAAGGCGATCTCCCAGGAGGCGATATCTCCGGTATGGTATCCTGCGAGCCAGCAGCGGAACCCCTCGCCGACCAGCCGGCCTTTGCCGTCGATCTCGTGGAAGGCGGCCATGCGGCAGCAGTCCGGCCGTCCGCAGCTTGCCGGGCAGCGTGCCGCCTTCGGGCCGGCCTCGGCTTTGCCCGCCGCCGGTCCCGCGGAAGTCGGGAGCCGTCGCCGCATGTTCCGACTGGTTGTCTGGGGAGGATGGCTACGTCGCCCGTCATCCGGCGACGACTTCGCAACGCCCGGCGGGCGCGCTCCGGTCGAGGTCATTGTCCTTGTCTCCGCTAGCCGGGGTTCAAAGCCCCGATATCGGTTCATGTCGCCGGCGCACCGGCTGAGACGATTGATCCGCGAGACGTGACGACCGGTCAAGCGACGTATCTTGGAGTTATTCCAGAAGCGTCATTTTGGAATGATTCAATATTGTCAATGAAAGTAACTACGAGGAATAAATTCGAGCCGTCACGTCCTATCGGTCGTCAGGTTGCCGGCTAATACTGGAAAAGAAAGAAGAGCCGCCGCCCTTCCGGCCATTGCGACGGACCGCCGCAGTTCCCACATATCCGTGATCGGGGCCGTGCTGCACCAGGAGGGGGCTGCGGCTCTGGGGCGGGAAAGTCGGGACCCGCCGAGCTTGGACCTTTCCTCGAGGGGGAGGGCCGCGTCAGCTCGCTCGTCGCCGGATTGGGTTCAGTTGTCGCGGCGATCGGCGCAAGCCAAGGGAATGCTGCCATCACATGCCCAGCCTCAAGCAGTTCAAGTACTTCGTCGCCCTCTATCACGCCCGCAATTTCAGTCGTGCCGCCGAGCAATTCGGCGTCAAGCAGCCGAACGTCAGCAATCAGATCGCCAGACTCGAGAATGAGCTCGGCATACGGCTTTTCGAGCGTGGTGTGGAGACACTGCCGACCCCCGCCGCCGAACGGATCCTGCCGAGCGCCGTCGCCGCGATCGACGCTGCCGACAGGTTCGTCGCCATCGCCAGGGCGTGCGGCCGCGGGTTCGGTGGTCGCATCCGCCTCGGCACGCCGAGCACCGTCGGCCCCTGCCTGCTCGCCCATCTGACCGACGAGCTCCGGCAGGCGCATCCGGATCTCGATATCGTCCTGCGCGAGGAGGTTCCCTATGCGCTGCCTGACCGGCTGAGCGCGGGCGAGTTCGACCTCATCATCCTGCCGTCGCCGGTCGAGCGTGACGGCATCCGCGTCGCCTCGCTCTACCGCGAGCCGATCCGCTTCGTCTCGCGGCGGGATCATCCGCTTGCACGGGGTTCCACCGTCGCACCGTCTAAGCTCGCCGGTCAGCAGGTGCTCGTGCTCGATGCCCGCTTCCATCTCCGCCAGATCGTCGAGGTCTACTGCCGCACGTGCGGGGCGCGGCCGATGACCTGTTGCGAGGCGGCGAGCCTCGACGCCCTCAGTCTCATGGCGCGGGCGGGCCTTGGCGTGACCTTCTTGCCGGAGCTCTATCTGCGCAAGACGCTCGCCGCCGATGACACGCTCAAAGTGGTGAACCTCGAAGGCGCGCCGCTCGAGCGGACGGTCGGCATCGCCTGGCGCAGCACGAGCCCGCACGATGAGGGCTTCGCCGCGCTCGCCGCCACGATCCGAGGGGCGCTCGCCCTGCCGGGGACCGGCGTCGTGCCGCTGCACGGTTGAGGTGAGCGGAGCGGGAATGCAGCCGGGCGGCGTGCACTGGCGACGCCGCCCGGTTTCCATTTTGGGCTTCTCCATGTGGAGAGTCAGGAGGCTAGGAGCCTGTCGGGAACCAGAGTCGTCACCGGGCGCGCCAACGCACGGATAATGCGCACATTTTTGCAACACAAATCTCCCAATCCGATATTTCCGCCCCGTTTTGCTCGAAAAACCGGCCAATTCGCCGAAAAGGGAAGAATTGTCGAGATATTTTCGGTGGATAGGGAGATTCCAAATCAGCAATATTTGTCTCGTCGAATCATTTCCCCTCTTGGAGAAGCCCAATGACAGCAACCAAGCCCACCCGTGGCCGCCCGAAAGGCTCCGGCATCAACGACCGCGCCATCCTGCTCAGCATCGCCGGCCTCATCGTCGACAATCCGACGCTGAAGCGCACCACGGCCATCAAGCAGGCCGGCATCACCAATCCCTCGACCATCCGCCGCCTGCGCGACAAGTTCGCCGCCGAAGGCGACACGCTGATTGCCGAGGTCGAGGCCTCGCGGGCCGCCGTCGCCACCGCCACCGAGCAGGCGGTCGCCGCGCCGGCCAAGTCGCGCCGCAAGTCGAAGGCTCCGGTAACGACCGTCGAGACGCCGGCCGCCGAGGCCGCTGCGATCGAGGAGCCGATCATTCAGATCTCTGCGACTGCCGCCGCCGCGCCGGCGGCGACTGCCGCGCCTGCGCCGGCTGCCGAGGATCCCAATATCGAGGCGATCGTCATGCAGGTGCTCGGCCAGGTGCTCGGCGCCGATATGCGCGCGCTTCAGTCCTCGCCGATCCTCGCGCTCCTGAAGGAGCAGATGAAGCTCATCGACACCGTGCTGCCGATCATTCGTCAGCAGATCGCGCAAGTGCAGCGCGTCACTCGCGCCGCCTGACCTCACGGCCGATCCTGCCGCAGCGATTCATCGACAACGACAAAGGGGACGGCCACCACCGTCCCCTTTGTCATGTTCGCCAACCGCTCATGCGCCCGCACGCGGCAATCGCAATACGACACCGCGTCATCCGGACGGGCGAGCCGCGCTCGCCCGTCCTTGCGCCGCGGTCTCGCGCCCTGGCACGACCGCCTGATGCATGAGCTCCGAAGAGCTCATGCAAGGAGACGACGGCGCTCAGGCGATCAGCTTCTGCACATAGCCCGGCAGTGCGAAGGCGGCAGCGTGGACCTCGGGCGAGTAATAGCGTGTGCCGATGCCCGTACCCGAGAAGCGCGCCGACAATGTCGCGACGTCGAGCTTCCTGAGACCGGTGTCGTCGCTGGCAAAGCCCATCGCCATCGGCCCGCCCACATAGGTCGGGATGGTGGCGAGATAAGCGCTGCCGTCGGCGAAGATCTCGCGGAAGTATGTGACCGACTGCGTCAGCTCCGCGCCCTGCATGAACGGCACGCCGTTCTGCGTGACGAGCACGCCGCCGGGCCTCAGCGCCCGATGGCAATCGGCGTAGAAGCCCTTGGTGAAGAGCACCGCACCCGGCCCGATCGGATCGGTCGAATCGACGATGATCGCGTCGAACCGCTCGCTCGTCTCGGCGACGAACTTCAGCCCGTCGGCGATCACCACCTCGGTGCGCCGATCCTCGAAGGCGCCGGCCGACACCTCGGGAAAATGCCGAAGCGCCATGTCGACGACCGTGCGATCGATCTCGCACAGCGTCGCTCTCTCGATCGAGCCGTGCTTCAGCACCTCGCGCAGGATGCCGCCGTCGCCGCCGCCGATGACGAGCACGCGCCGCGCCTCGCCGAGTGCGACGAGCGGCACATGCGTCATCATCTCGTGATAGATGAACTCGTCGGCGAGCGTGACCTGCACGACACCGTCGAGCGTCATCACCCGCCCGAGCGTCTCGTTCTCGAAGATGACGAGGTGCTGATGATCGGTCCTGTCCTCGAAGAGGACGCGATCGACCCTCAGCCGCTGACGCCAGCTCGGATAGAGGGTTTCGTCGATCCAACGCTCCATTCGCCATCCTCCAGCTTGTCGCCGCGCAGGTGCTCCTTCACCTCGATCCGCTCGGGACCGAAGGCATCCTGGAGCACGCCGATCGCCAGGTGCGGATTTGCCTTGCCGCACATGAAGACATCGAGAGCCGCATAGCCGGCTTCCGGCCAGCTATGGATCGAGATGTGGCTCTCTGCGAGCACGGCGACGCCGGAGACGCCGCCGTTGGGCGTGAAGTGGTGCAGATGGATATGCAGAAGCGTGGCGCCTGCCACATCGACACAGCGCTTCAGCGCCTCCTCGATATGGCCGATCTCGTCGAGCCTGCGCGCTCCGAACAGATCGATGATGAGATGCGTTCCGGCAAAGCGGACGCCATCCCGCTCGATGAAGTGATCCAGCCGGTCATCGTTGGCCGCGATGCCGGGGGTCCAGACAGATTCTTCCGTTCGGGTGGTGCTTGCTTCCAAGTCCATCCCCGATTGGAAGAGGGCGTCATGGTGTACCATGGTGCTCTCCCCAACCTAGAGACAGATGATCGCGCCTCGCGATCAACGACGCGCGCTTATGATGGCATTTGGTGACGGCATCAAGAAAATTCACGGGCCGTCGCAAAAAATTCTGTCGCAGCCGCCATGAACGTGAGCCGAAGGTCTGCCGGCGTTTCCAGCCGGTCTTGCCGGCCTAATTGCCGCTGCCGCCGAGCATCTGCTGCAGCATGTCGCCGACGGCCTTCTTCTTGGCGGGGTCCTTGCCGGTCAGCGCGCCGAGCGCCTCGGCCACCGCGCCCTTCTTCTTCGATGCGCCCTTGCCGATCTCCTGCAGTACGCCGAGCGCCGCCTTCGGATCCTTGATGACGCCGGCAAGGTCGGGTGCAAAGCGCGGTTCGTCCCAGCTTCCGGTGATCCTGACCGGAATGACGATGCCCTTCTCGCCGCCCGTGGTGCCCTGGCCTTCGAGGCTCGCGACCAGCTTCGGCTCGATCGTGTAGTCGAGCGTGCGTGCCGGCATGTCGGCAGTGCCCGATCCCGCCACCCTCAGCAACGGGCTGACGAGCTTCAGGTCGGTGTTGGTGACGGTGCCGGCCGTGATGGTGAATGTCCCCGACAGCTCGCTGAAATCGGTGCGCTCGTCGGCTCCGCTCTGCCAGCCGCTGAGCTGTCCCCGCCCGATCCCTCGCACGATCTTTGCGACATTGATGCCGACCACCGCGCCGTCATTGAAGGCGAACCGCCCCTGGCCGGTCAGCGTGCGCACGATGTCGCGCTGGTTGCGGCCCTGGCCGGTGAAGCCGAAGGAGAGATCGGCACGCCCGTCGATCCGCTCGAAATCTGCCGCGTCGCTGAGCAGCGGCAGCGCCTTCACTCCCGCAACCGTGAAATTGCTGTCGAGACGCAGCGTCGGCCGCCGCGAGTCGACGATGACGGTGCCGACGCCCTTGCCGCCGTAAAGGGCGATCTCCGGGAACCGCGCCTTCAGCATGCCGCCCTTCAGCGACACCTTGAGGACCGAGCGATCGAGCACGAGCTCCTGGTAGAGCAGCCGGCCGACGGTCAGCGAAGCCTCGGCATCGACGAGCCCGAGACCAGTGAGATCGATCGGATCGGTCGACCAGCCGTCGGCGGCTCGGCCAGCCTTGGCCCGTCGACGTTTCTTGGATTTCCTGGCGGTGTCCCCGGCATCGGCGTCGTCCGCTGTCGGCGTCCCGCCGCTCACCTCGGCCGCCTCCATCAGCTCGGCCGGAGCATCATCGCCCGCCGCCGAGCCACCTCCGCCGCCGAGATATTTGTTGGCGTCGAGCACGTCGAGCGCGAGGTCGGCCGTGATCCGCGGCGCCTTCCCGCCGAGCCCGACGGCGACTTCGCCGGTCATGGTTGCGCCATCGAGCGTGATGCGGGCCTTCTTGACGGCGATGGTGTCCTTGACGAAGGAGAGTGCCGATCGGAGCGAGAGCGCGCCGAAGCCCTCGGCCTTCGGCAATGCGGCCCCGCCGAGCCGCGCGAGCCGGCGCACCGACGGCGTGTCGAGCTCGAGCATACCGGCGACGGCCGGCTCCGGCGTCACGGTGACCTCGCCCGAGAACCGGCTCTGCAGCGGCTCGCCGTCGAGCCGGAAGTCGACCTTGCTGCGACCGCCCTCGGCGAGCTCACGCGGCGCCTCGATATTGATTTCGAACGGCAGCGACTCGCCCCGCCACTCGACGAGACCCTTCGCGGTCAACGCCTCGTCGAGGCTCGGCAACGACAGTCTCATCTCGATGCCGGAGATCTCCTCCCGTGCCCCGTTGCGTTCGTCCTCGTAGACGAGCCGGCCGTCGACGATGGCGATGTCGCCGAGTCTCAGGCCCGCGAGCGCCGACAGATCGACCGGCCTGTCCGCATCCGCCGCCACCTCGTCCTTGGCGCCTTCGCCGGTCCCGCCCCCGCTGCCGACGCTCGTGCGCAGCTCGGGCGTCGGCTCCGTCGCGACCGCCTCCGCCTCGCCACCGGCGTCGGCGGGCATGGCGAAATCCCAGGTCCGCCGGCCCTTCTTGTCGACCGCGAGGCGGAACACCGGCTTCACCAGCACGAAGCGGTCGACGCTGATCTCCCGCCGCAGGAGCGGCAGCAACGGCACATTGACGTCGAGCGAGCCCATTTCGATGAACGCATCGCTGCGCATGCCCTTGGGCGGCGAGAGCGTGACGTCCTTCAGCGCGATGCCGAGCCGGGGATAGAAGGTCAGCGAGGCGCCGCCCGCGACCACCAGATCGCGCCCGGTCGCCTCGCGCACCTGACGGACGAGCTGCTCGCGCACGAAATCGGTGGGAATCGCCATGTAGACGAAGGATGCCGCCGCCAGCACGAGGCAGGCGAGACCGAGAGCGGCATAGCCGAGCAGGCGAGCGAGTGGTCTCACGAGGCAAATCCTTCCCCGCCCGGCGCCCGGCCGATCCTGGACAAGACCCTCGAGCGATCCTGTCGAGGCCTCGCCCTTGCCGCCCGCGTCCCTGCGGCGGCGTTTCGGCGAGCGGGCGCACCCTGGCGGCAATACCCGAATCGATGACTGAAGTGTCGCGGCCCGGACCAGCGATGTCACGCACCGACCGCGAGATTTCACAGCTTCGGTGGCCAAAGATCGGATTTCAGACAGGTTTTTTTATGTCGGACGGGTGCGGAGCGTTCCAAGGTGGCCGATCCACTGCCCCCTGCTCCGCCGCTCCATGCCGGGCAGCCCTGTTTCCGGCACCCCAGGTCCGGGCACCGTCGTGCATTCGCCCCAGGCGTGATGTCGCTCAGAGCATGAAATCGGCCGGCGACAGCACCTTGATCCCGGTGAGCTCGATCTGGAAGTCCGCCTTGCGGTCGCCATTCAGATCGCCCTCCACGATGGTCATGTCATTGGCGCTGCCGGGCCTGTTGAACACCTTGTAGTGCAGGTCGCCCTTTGCGCCGGTGAAACCGCCCGTGCCGCGCCAGTGGAAGGCCTGATTGCCGGCGGCGAACGGATTGGCGTCGATCGGGCGCAGATTGATGTCGTCCCTGAGATGGGTGAAGTCCTTGATGATGTCGCGCGTGCCGGCGGTGCGGCCCGAATGACCCTCGCTGGAGAACACGAAGTCGTCGTTCCCCGAGCCGCCATACATCGTGTCCCGTCCTGCGCCGCCGTTGATGCGGTCGTCGCCGCCGCGGCCGAAGATGATGTTGGCGACGGCATTGCCGGTGATCTCGTCGTCGCCATTGCCGCCATAGGCCCGCTCGATCCTGACGCCGTTGGCGATCGTATAGCCGCCGTGGACCTTCTCGACATAGCTGAGTGCCCCGCCCCCGTTCGGCGAATTGTCGAGCGTCGCCGCGGTGAGGCTGATCACGGCGTCCTTGTTGCCGTTGTAGCGGATGGCATCGATGCCGCCGGCATCCCAGATGCATTTCCAGCTCGTGCCGACGCCGTCCGCTCCCGGCAGCACATAGGTGTTGTTGCCTGTCCGATAACTGGTATTGGCCCCATAGAGATATTGAATCGCCGCGACGTCGAGTGCCATCGGAGTTGAGGGGTAGCCGTAGGACAACACGTCTCCACCGTTCTTGGTGAAGTTGTTGCCGCTCTGGATGACGACATGCCCCCTGGAATCGAAATCGTAGTCGCGGTTGTACGACATGATCGTCGCGAACATGTGGTTGAGCTTGTTCGAGCCGAGGTCGACGTTGTCCGAGACACCGGGGAACTTCGGCGCCGAGCCGATGACGTCGTGGGGATGCTTGAGGCCCAGACCGTGGCCGAGCTCGTGGATGAACATGCGCTGGAAGAAGCCGCCGCTGAACAGTTGCGCCGCGGTCCAGGTGCTCTGGCCCATCGACTGGTAATTGTAGTAGCCGACCACCGGATCGCCATTGTCCGGCGTAAAGTGAAGGCCGAACACCCCTGGGCTGCCGGTGACGCTCTGCATCTGCCCATCGGTCAGGATGCTCTCGCGGAACGTGGCCGCGCCCTCGCTCGGCGCGAGCGAGAATGTCACGTTCGCCACGCTCGACCAGGCATTGGCCGCCCGCACATAGGAGTTGGCCTCGTCGGCGAGCCAGCCATTGCCTCCGGCGTCGGAGAAAAAGACCGGGATGTCGGTCGAGGCCAGCCCCGTCGACCAGCGCCAGCCGTCCCACAACAGGCCGTTCATCAGACCGTTGGTCGTCAGCGGGATCTGGATGGAAGCGACCATTCGTGGGACTCCGCTCAGTTTGCGTCCGTAGAATCGGGGCAATGCTTCCCGACTGACCACGGACGAAATCTATGAGTCCCGGATGCGATGGTCAAAGTCCAATGGAGGCCAAAGTCGTTCCACTGGAAAACTCGGTAATCGATCATCATCCGGTCGATTCCGGACGGCGCTCCTCGCGATCATGCCGCCGCCGGACGCCGGCCATCGACCGCGACCCTTGAATTGACCCGGGCGACCCGGCGGCCTATGCGGGGCTTTCGACAGGGGCGGAGCAGCGCATGGATCTGGGACTTTTCGCCGGCGTCGCATCGATCGTCTGGCTCGACGTGGTGCTGTCCGGCGACAATGCGCTGGTGATCGGCATCGCCGCCTCGACGCTTCGTCCCGAGCTGCGCCGCAAGGCGATCCTCTTCGGGCTCGGCCTCGCCACCGTCATTCGCATCCTCCTGGCGGGGGCCGCGACCTATCTGCTCGAGCTGCCGGGGCTGAAGATCGCCGGCGGCCTTGCGCTGCTCTACGTCACCTGGGGTCTCTACAGGGAGCTGCGCGGCCATGGCGAGGCCTCGGCCGGCGAGGACGGCACGGTCTCGACGACGGCTTCGCGCCAGGGCGAGAGCAACTCGCTTTTCCGCGCGCTGACCGCAATCACCGTCGCCGACATCTCCATGTCGGTCGACAATGTGCTGGCGGTCGCCTCGGTGGCGGCCGGCGATGTCGAGCTGCTCGTCTTCGGCCTCCTGCTCTCGATCGCGCTGATGGGCCTTGGCGCCACCCTCTTGGTGAAGCTGCTGCTGCGCTATCGCTGGATCTCCTACGGCGGGGTGCTCCTGCTGCTCGTCATCTCGCTGCAGATGCTGCGCGAGGGGCTCGGCCATCTCGGCGCCCTCGGTCGCGCGATCGGCCTCGCCTGAGGGGCATCAGGCTCCCCGCGATTGCGGCCGTGCCGGCTCGCTCTCCCGCGCGAGCTGATCGACGAGGGCCGGGATGCGCGAGCCGAGCGTCAGTCCGCGCGCCAGGAAGAAGACGATGAGCGCCGCCCACAGCCCGTGATTGCCGAAGGCCGGCGCCAGCAGGGCGATGGCGCCGAGATAGGCGCCGAGGCTGAGGATCATCATGTTGCGCATGTCGGCCGAGCGTGTCGCGCCGATGAAGATGCCGTCGAGCTGGAAGCAGGCGAAGCCCGCGAGCGGCGTCGCCGCGGTCCAGAGCAGATAGTCGCGCGCCGCCGCTCTGACCTCGGCACTCGTCGTCATGAGGTCGATGACGGCCGGTCCGGCGAGCCACAGGACGAGCGCGGCGGCGACGCTGAGCCCGCCTGCCCAGAACGCCGGCAACACCAGCGCCTCCCGCAGCCGGTCGGTCCGCCGCGCCCCGAACGCACGCCCGACATGCACCTCCGCGGCATTGGCGAAGCCGTCGAGGAAATAGGCGGCGATACCGAACAGGTCCATCAGCAGCGCGTTGGCCGCCAGCAGCACGTCGCCATTGCGGGCGCTGAGCGCGGTGAAATAGGTGAAGGCGCCGATCAGGCAGACATTGCGGATCATGATGTCGGCGTTGACCGCCATCATCCGCCGGATCGCCGTGCGCTCGGCGACGCGGGCGAGCGCCACCCGGCCGCCCCGCCGTCCGGCCTCGCGCGCCACGATCGCAAGACCGAGCGCCAGCCCCGCGATCTCGGCCGCGACGCTCCCTTCGGCGACGCCGGCTATGCCCCGGCCGAGCCCGAGGACGAGGAAGATCGAAAGTGCGATGTTGACGAGGTTGATGGCGAGTTGCAGCAGGAAGGCCGAGCGCGCCCGGCCAAGGCCGATCAGCCAGCCCGAGATCGCATAGTTCACGAGCACGGCCGGCGCGCTCCAGATCCTGACGTGGAAATAGCTCGCCGCCGCCGCCTCGACCTCGGCCGAGCCCTCGATGAGGACGGTCGCGAGCCACAGGATCGGCACCTGGAGCAGGATGAGCCCCGCTCCCGCGCCAAGCCCGATCAGCACCGCCCGCTCGAGCGTGGCGACGGCTTCCTCGCTCGCCCCCGCGCCATCGGCCTGGGCCGTCAGCCCGGACGTCCCCATCCTGAGGAAGCCGAACGACCAGAAGGCGAGCGAGAAGATCGTCGCCCCGATCGCCACGCCACCCATGATCGCCGCGTCGCCGAGCTGGCCGACCACAGCCGTATCGATCGCCCCGACGAGCGGCGTCGTCACATTCGACAGGATGATCGGCAGCGCGATCGCGAGCACGTCGCGATGCGTCAGCCGGCTCGATGGCGGCCCGGCGGTGTCGGAGGCTTGACGGGTCATGGTGGCGGATGGGCGCGCCGGCGTCGGTCGGGCGCGAGCCGGGTTCCGCGCCGCACGGTCGAGAGGGACGGTCGAGGCCACCTTGTGCGACGGCGGCCGCGGATGCGCTCAGCTCCTTGGATCGCCCGTCCGCCCGCCCATCGACCGCATGAGCCGCGAGATGAACCAGATCGGAAACACGATCACGGCGCCGAGCAGGAAGTAGTTCCAAGCCCAGCCGATTGCGTCATAGCCCATCTCGTAGATGCGCACCGCGAACAGGCGGACGCCGTCGAGGATGCGCAGCGCGTCGAGATTGAGCGCGGCCAGCACCACGCCGACGATCAGCGAGATGATCGCGAGCTTCAGGATGACGACGAGCGGATTGCCGCCGAAGAAGCGATCCATGGGACAGGGCTCCGAGCAAGATGCGGGCCGTCGGCCCGGTGCGTTGCCGGGTCTGATAGCATGGCTGACGGCGCGATGCGACCCGCCGGGGTGGTCCCTTGACGGTGACCTCGGCCGCCACCTTCTATGGCGGGTGCCGTGCGAAAGCCGTCCCCGCCGGTCTGGCCGGCCGGCGGCCGGTGTCCGCCTATGGCCCGCTGTCGAGACGAGGCTGCTTGCTACCGATGCCGCGACCCGCAGGAAAGCCCAGGTCGGCGCCGAAAGAGAAGCCGTCGGCGCGGCGACCCTCGGAGGCGAGCGCGACGGATGCCGATCGAGGCGGCAGACCGCGTCGGCGTCGCGCCGGAAAGGCCGCGTCACCGCGCGCCGCCCCGCTGCCCGAGCCGTTCGCCGGCTGGTTCTCCGCACGCGGCTGGCAGCCCCGGCCCCACCAGCTCGCCCTCATCGAGGCCTTCGCAGCGCGGCAGTCGACCCTCCTCATCGCCCCGACCGGTGCCGGCAAGACACTGGCGGGCGTCCTGCCGAGCCTCGTCGAGCTGGCCGGGCGCGCCGCAGACCATCCCTCGCCCGCCCCCGCCACCCGCTCCCTCCACACGCTCTACATCTCGCCCCTGAAGGCGCTCGCCGTCGATGTCGAGCGCAATCTCGGCACGCCGGTCCGCGAAATGGGCCTCGACATCGCCATCGAGACCCGCACCGGCGACACGCCGGCCTCCAAGCGACAGCGCCAGCGCCTCGCCCCGCCCGACATCCTGTTGACGACCCCCGAGCAGCTCGCCCTCCTGCTCTCGCACGCCGATGCCGCTCAGATGTTCGCCGGGCTTCGCGCCATCGTGCTCGACGAGCTGCACGCGCTCGTCACCTCCAAGCGCGGCGACCTGCTCGCCCTGGGCCTCGCCCGCTTGCGGCGTCTCGCTCCCTCGGCCATCGCCGTCGGCCTCTCGGCGACCGTCGCCCGTCCATCCGAGCTCGCCGCCTATCTGGAGCCGCAGTCGGTCGAGCCGGCTCTTTCGCGCCTCGCCCGCATCGTCATGGCTCCGGGCGGAGCCGAGCCCGAGATCACCATCCTCAAATCGACCGAGCGCGTGCCCTGGTCGGGCCATTCCGCCCGCTATGCCCTCGCCGACGTCTATGCCGCCATCAAGTCGAGCCGCCTCGCCCTCGTCTTCGTCAACACCCGCTCGCAGGCCGAGGCGGTGTTCCAGGGCCTCTGGCAGCTCAACGACGACACCTTGCCGATCGCCCTCCATCACGGCTCGCTCGATGTCGGCCAGCGCCGCAAGGTCGAGGCGGCGATGGCGGAGGGTCGCCTGCGCGCCGTCGTCGCCACCTCGACGCTCGACCTCGGCATCGACTGGGGCGACGTCGATCTCGTCATCCATGTCGGTGCGCCCAAGGGGGCGAGCCGCCTCGCTCAGCGTATCGGCCGCGCCAATCACCGGCTCGACGAGCCCTCGCGCGCCATCCTGGTGCCCGCCAACCGATTCGAGGTGATGGAGTGCCAGGCCGCGCTCGACGCCGCCCGTGCCGGGGCCCAGGACACTCCGCCCGTCAAGCCCGGCGGCCTCGACGTGCTCGCCCAGCATGTCTGGGGCATGGCCTGTGCCGGACCGTTCCGGCCGGACGACCTGTTCGCCGAGGTGCAAAGCGCTTCGCCCTATGCGGCGCTGACCCGCCGCCAGTTCGACCGCGTGCTCGATTTCGTCGCGACCGGCGGCTACGCGCTGCGCAGCTATGACCGCTTCTCGCGCCTCAGGCCGATGCCCGACGGGCGCATGCGCCTCTCGCACCCCCGCCTCGCCCAGCAATACCGCATGAATGTCGGCACCATCGTCGAATCGCCGATGCTGAAGGTGCGACTTGTCGGCCGGCGCGGGCGGCTGAAATCCGGCCGGCCAGGGGCCGTCATGGGCGGACGCGTGCTCGGCGAGATCGAGGAGGATTTCATCGGCGCCATCGCCCCCGGCGATACCTTCGTCTTCGCCGGCGAGGTGCTGCGCTTCGAGGGCCTGCGCGAGACCGAGGCCTTCGTCACCCGCGCGCTGACCGAGGACCCCAAGATCCCGCAATATGCCGGCGGCAAGTTCCCGCTCTCGACCTACCTCGCCGAGCGCGTGCGCGAGATGCTGGCAGATCCCGGGAGCTGGCGCCGCCTGCCCGGCCAGGTCGGCGAGTGGCTGGCGATCCAGCGCATGAAATCGCTGATCCCGCGCCCCGACGAGATGCTGGTCGAGACCTTCCCGCGCGGCACCCGCCACTATCTCGTCTGCTATCCCTTCGAGGGCCGCCTCGCCCACCAGACCCTCGGCATGCTGCTGACCCGCCGTCTCGAGCGCCTCGGCGCCCATCCCCTCGGCTTCGTCGCCACCGAATACTCGCTGGCCCTGTGGTGCCTGCGCGACCTCTCTGCCATGACCGCCGCCGGCCTCGTCGATCTCGACGGCCTGTTCGACGAAGACATGCTCGGCGACGATCTCGACGCCTGGCTCGCCGCCTCCAGCCTGATGAAGCGGACTTTCCGCCTCGCCGCCGTCATTTCCGGCCTGATCGAGCGCCGCTTCCCCGGTCGGGAGAAGACCGGCCGGCAGGTGACGGTCTCCTCCGATCTCGTCTTCGACGTGCTGCGACAGCACGAGCCCGACCACATCCTGATCGAGGCGGCCTTCCAGGATGCGGCAACGGGGCTGCTGGACATCGCCCGTCTCGGCGCGTTTCTCGCCCGGGTGCGGGGGAGAATCAGGCATAAGTCCCTCTTGCAGGTCTCCCCGCTCGCCGTGCCGGTCCTGCTCGAGATCGGCCGCGAGAGCGTCGGCGGTGGCGCCGGCGAGGCGATGCTGCGCGAGGCCGCCGAGGAACTCGTCCGGGAGGCGATCGAGGATGTCGAAGCCCTTGCCGCTTTCCAGCCCCCGCTCCCCCCGCGGTGAGCAGCGCCCCGATCTCGCCCCGCCCTTCGAGCGGCCCGACACCGATTTCTCCTCGGCCCATGTCGTCGTTTCCGGCCGGCCGATGGTCGCCGACCGCACCGGCGCGCTCTTCTGGCCGGGCCAGTCGGCACTGCTCGTCGCCGACCTCCATCTCGAGAAGGGCTCGGCGCTTGCCGAGCGCGGCAGCTACCTGCCGCCCTACGACACCCGCACCACGCTCGGGCGCCTTGCTGCCGCGATCGACCGTTTCGATCCCGACCGGGTGATCTGCCTCGGTGACAGCCTGCACGACAGGCGCGCCCACGACCGCCTCATGGCCGAGGACCTCGATCTCCTCCGCGACCTTCAGGAAGGGCGCGACTGGCTCTGGATCGCCGGCAACCACGATCCGGTCGTGCCCGAAAGGCTCGGCGGCCGTTTCCTCGGCGAGCTCGGCCTCGGCGGTCTCCTGCTCACCCATGAGCCGACGCCCGGCCGCCGCATGGGCGAGATCGCCGGCCATCTCCACCCCGCCGCCCGCATCGTCCGTTATGGCGTGTCGCTGCGGCGGCCCTGCTTCGTCTCCGACGGCAAGCGCCTCGTCATGCCCGCTTTCGGCACCTTCACCGGCGGCCTCAACGTGCTCGACGAGGCCTTCGCGCCCCTCTTCGGCAATGACGGCCTCGCGGTCTGGATGCTCGGCCACGAGGGCATCTATCCGGTCGCCACCCGCCAGCTTCGCGGCGACTGAGCCGTATTCCGCGGCCTCGATGGCACCCATGCCCCGCTCGGCCGGCCACATTTGCCGGGCGTCTGCCAACAATTTTGTCAAGCTGTTGCCGGTTTGCCATGGTATGGCACGATCGACGACCGGGCTATTCTGCCGCCCGTACCAGTGTCGCGTGACCTGGACGGACGGCGCCCCATGCGCGACGAGAGGGTCTGATGGCGAAACGAGAACTCCCCCAGCTCGAGGGCCCGACCTACCAGACCAAATTCTCCAAGCCACAATTCCATCTGTGGACGATGGTGATCTTCCTGACGCTGATCGGCTTCGTCGCGGCGATCCTGTTCGGCCTCATCCAGACGGCGTTCCTCGCCAATCCCTTCCTCAATTTCCTGATCGTGTCGGTGCTGGCGATCGGCATCATCAACGCCTTCCGCCAGATCGTCGGCCTCTATCCCGAGATCCGCTGGGTCAACAACATCCGCATCGCCGATCCGGGCCTTGCCGTCGAGCGCCAGCCGACGCTGCTCGCCCCCATGGCCAACATGCTGCGCGACCGGCGGGGCGTGCTCTCGCTCTCGACGGCCACCATGCGCTCGATCGTCGATTCGGTCGGATCGCGCCTCGACGAGCGCCGTGACACATCGCGCTATCTCGTCGGCCTTCTGGTCTTTCTCGGCCTGCTCGGCACCTTTTTCGGCCTGCTCGAGACCATCCAGTCGGTCGGCAAGACCATCAACTCGCTCGACGTCTCCAATGCCGACAGCCTCAACGTCTTCCAGGAGCTGAAGAGTGGCCTCGAGGCACCGCTGAAGGGCATGGGCACCGCCTTCTCGTCCTCGCTCTTCGGCCTGTCCGGCTCGCTCGTTCTCGGCTTCCTCGATCTGCAGACCAGCCAGGCCCAGAACCGCTTCTACAACGATCTGGAGGAATGGCTGTCGGGCATCACCGAGCTGACGCCGGCTTCCGGTGGCGACGTCTCGCCATTCCTGCGCCAGGCCATGGTCGATCTGCACCGCACCGTCGTCGACCTCGGCGATCGCCTGCAACAGGCAGGCTCCTCGAGCGGCGAGCAGGGCGAGGCGGTACGCCAGCTCGCCGCCGGCATCGACAAGCTCGTGAAGCAGATGCGCGACGAGCAGAAGGTGGTCCGCGAATGGGTGGACGAGCAGGCCTCGCTGCAGAACGAGTTGAATGCCGTGCTGCGCGACGTCGCCGTCGGCACGCAGTCGCAGCGCGAGCTCTCGGTCGTCCTGCGCGACCTCTCCACCATGATGCGCGACCTCGCCGTCAAGCTGCCGGCGCAGCGGAGGTAGGCCATGGCGCGAGGCTCAGCGAGGCGCAGCCGCTCGGAAGGTGATTTCTGGCCGGGCTACGTCGATATCCTCTCGACGCTCCTGCTCGTCGTCACCTTCCTCATGTCGCTCTTCATGGTGACGCAGTTCTTCGTCAGCCAGGAGGCGAGCGGCAAGGACAATGCGCTGAAGCGCCTGACCCGCCAGATCGCCGAGCTGACTGAGCTGCTCGCCCTCGAGCGCGGCGGCAAGAAATCGCTCGAGGAGGAGTTCGCCGCCCTCCAGGCCTCGCTGTCGGGCTCCGAGAGCGAGCGCAAGCGGCTCGAGGGTCTGGTCGGTGTCGGCGACGAGAAGGCGGGTGCCGCCGAGAGCCGCGCCATCACCCTCGAGAATGAACTGACCGCGCAGAAGGACGTCTCCAGCAGGCGCTCGCCAAGGTCGAACTGCTGAACCAGCAGCTTCTCGCGCTCCGCCGCCAGATCGACGCCCTGAACCGCGCGCTCGACGCCGCCGAGAAGAAGGACGAGGAGAGCCAGACCCGCATCGCCGATCTCGGCCAGCGGCTCAACGTGGCGCTCGCCCGCAAGGTGCAGGGCTGACCCAGTACCGCTCCGAGTTCTTCGGCCGCCTGCGCTCGCTGCTGAAGGACCGCCAGGACATCCGCATCGAGGGTGACCGCTTCGTCTTCCAGGCCGAGGTGCTCTTTCCTTCCGGCTCCGACCAGTTGACGCCCGAGGGCCTCGCCTCGCTCGATCAGCTCGCCATTGCGCTGCGCGAGCTCGAGGGCCAGATTCCCGCCGACATCAACTGGGTGCTGCGCGTCGACGGCCATACCGACGCCCGGCCGATCCGCACGCCGATCTTCCAGTCGAACTGGGAGCTTTCATCGGCCCGCGCCATCGCCGTCGTGAAGTTCCTGATCAGTCGGGGTGTCTCGCCGAGCCATCTGGTCGCCGCCGGCTTCGGCGAGTTCCAGCCGATCGACAATGCGAGGACCGAGGAGGCCTTCGCGCGCAACCGCCGCATCGAGATGAAGCTGACCGAGCGCTGAGCCGAGCGAGCTCGCCCTCTGCGCGCTCGCCCGCCCCCTCGGCGCGTGGCGATCAGGCCTTCTTCGGTGGCGGCATCTGGATGGCGTGACCGGCCTGCTTCGGCCATTCGAGGTGTGCCTGCGCGGCTTTCGCCGCCTCCAGATGCGCGCGGATGTCGGCCGGCCAGGCCGCCACGCGCCGCGTCTCCATCGACACGTTGAGGATCATCGTCTCCATCGTCGCGGCGAGCCAGCCTTCCTCGCCATGCACCATCTCGTTGAACATCAGGCAGCGCTTGTCATCGACATCGAGCACGCGCGTCAGCACCCGGTAGGGATCGGTCTGCATCAATTCGCGCTGATAGGTCATGTGCACCGCCACGTTCATGAAGGTGTGGTTGTGCGTGCCGATGTAGTAGCGCCCGATCCGGAGCAGATTGTAGGCCTCCTCCGAGCCCACATCGAAGGCGACGAGATAGTAGGCCATGTTCAGATGGCCGTTGTAGTCGATCCAGCCCTCCTCGATCGCCATCGGCGAGGAGACAATCGGTGCGGGCATGGCTTCGTCACGGTCTGCGGTCGTCATGGTCGGCGCTGTCCTCGTCGCATCTGTCGTCGGCTCTTTCATCGCCGCTCGGGGCTTGGGCCCGGCCTCCGGCCCCCGCGAGATAGGCCCCGGCATCGCCCCTCCCGTCAAGGCACGGTCGACCCGATATGCGCGAATGCCGGTTGCCAGCCTCCCGACCAAGGGGTGATAGAGGAAGCGAGCGGCACGCCCTGGATCGTGCCCGCCGACGCCCGGGGAGGAATGGAAGCGATATGGCCAAGGACAAGAAGCCTGCCGTCAAGGGAAGCTGGAAGGAAGGCGAGCTCGTCACGGTTCCCGCCCGCAAGGGCCGCGCCCAGCGGGTCCTGAAGGGGCAGGCGATCAAGATCATCAACACCCACGGCCACCAGGTCGTCGACACCTGGGCCTTCAGCGCCGAGGACCCGACCGAGTTCATGTCGATGGAGCATCTGCGCCCGACGCTCGGCACCATTTTTCCGAGGAAAGGCCACTACCTCACCTCGAACCGCCGCCGGCCGATCCTCTTCTTCGAGGAGGACACTTCGCCGGGCGTCCACGACACGCTGCTCGCAGCCTGCGACGACTATCGCTACGGCCTGCTCGGCTGCAAGGAGTACCACGACAACTGCACCGACAACCTGCACGCCGCCATGCGCGCCATCGGCATGCGCGCGCCCGAGACGCCGTCGCCGCTCAATCTGTGGATGAACATCCCCGTCGCCGCCGACGGATCGACGGAGTTCGCCGAGCCCGTCTCCAAGGCCGGCGACTATGTCATCCTGCGCGCCGAGATGGACGTCATCGTCGTCATGTCGAACTGCCCGCAGGACATTCTCGTCATCAACAAGGGCAAGACCGTCGAGACGCATTATCGGGTCCTCACCTGACCCGCCCCGAGCCGCTCCACTGCCGACCGCCCATCCGCCGCTGACGCGAGAGAAGACATGGCCCTCCAGAACCTCACCATCGACGCCAGACGCCTCTGGGACAGCCTGATGGAGACGGCCCGCATCGGCGGCACGCCGAAGGGCGGCATCCGCCGCCTGACGCTGACCGACGAGGATCGCCGGGTCCGCGACTGGTTCAAGGCGGCCTGCGAGGCGCTGGGCTGCGAGGTGCGCGTCGATTCCATGGGCAACATGTTCGCGGTCCGGCCCGGCCGCGACAACACGCTGCCGGCCATCGCCATGGGCTCGCATCTCGACACCCAGCCGACCGGCGGCAAGTTCGACGGCGTGCTCGGCGTTCTCGGCGGTCTCGAGGCGCTGCGCACCCTGCAACAGTCCGGCTACGAGACCAACGCGCCGGTCATGCTCGTCAACTGGACCAACGAGGAGGGCTCGCGCTTCGCCCCGGCCATGGTCTCCTCGGGCGTCTATGCCGGCGCCTTCGACCAGGATTTCGCCTATTCCCGCACCGACCGCGAGGGCAAGCGCTTCGGCGACGAGCTGGCGGCCATCGGCTACCGGGGAGCGGAGCCCGTCGGCTCGATCCGCTTCGGCGCCATGTTCGAGCTCCACATCGAGCAGGGCCCGATCCTGGAAGCCGAGGACCGCATGATCGGCATCGTCACCGGCGTCCAGGGCATGCGCTGGTACGAGCTGACCGTCCACGGCCAGGAGGCGCACACCGGCGCGACACCCATGCCGATGCGCAAGAACGCGCTCGTCGGCGCCGCCCGCCTCGTCGATCGCATCGACCGCCTCGGCCTCGACAACCTGCCGGGCGCGGCGACGGTCGGCCTCCTGGAGGTCCGCCCCAACAGCCGCAACGTCGGTCCCGGCGAGGTGTTCTTCTCGATCGACCTGCGCCATCCCGTCGAGAGCGAGATCGGGCGGCTGGAGGCGGAGATGATGCGCTTCGTGCCCGAGATCATCGACCCGCTCGGCCTCACCTACGAGCTGACGCGGATCTGGCACCAGCCGGTCGTCGAGTTCGATCCCGCCTGCATCGACTGCGTGCGCGCCGGCGCCGAGCGGGCCGGGCTCTCGGCCCGTGAGATCGTCTCGGGCGCGGGCCACGACGCGGCCTACGTCTCGCGGGTGGTGCCGACCACCATGATCTTCGTTCCCTGCCTCGGCGGCCTCAGCCATAACGAGGCGGAATCGACCAAGCCGGAGGAATGCGCGGCGGGAGCCCAGGTGCTCCTCAATGCGGTTCTGGAGTACGATCGCCGCGTCAATGGCTGATTTCTGTGGGTTGATGTCGGCCTCGAACGGCGGCCCCGGACCCGTGGAAGGGCTCCAGCACCATGACTGCGCGTGTCGTCAAGGTTGAGCCTTTCGATCTCGTCGTCTTCGGCGCGACGGGCGATCTCGGCCGGCGCAAGCTCCTGCCGGCGCTCTATCATCGCGACGCCGCCGGACAGCTCCCCGACGATGCCCGCATCATCGGCTCGGCGCGAGGGGGGCTGACCGTCCAGGCCTTCCGCGATCTCGCCGCCGCCGCCATCGCCGAGCATGTCGCCGAGGCCGACCGCGCGCCGGCTCTCCTCCGCCGGTTTCTTGCCCGCCTCGACTATGTTCAAGTCGACGCCACGAGCGAAAAGGGCTGGCCGCGCCTCGTCCAGAAGCTGAGTGGCCGCGAGGATCGCATCCGCGCCTACTATCTCGCGGTCGGCCCCGACATGTTCGCCCCGATCGCCCGACGCCTGAAGGAGGCGGGCCTTGCCGGCGACGAGGCACGCCTCATCGTCGAGAAGCCGGTCGGCCACGACCGCGCCTCCGCCAAGGCGCTCAACAAGGCACTCGCCAAGGTCTTTCCCGAGGCCAATATCTACCGGATCGATCATTATCTGGGCAAGGAGACCGTCCAGAACCTGATGGCGCTGCGCTTCGCCAATGCGCTCTTCGAGCCGGTCTGGAACTCCCGCCACGTCGATCACGTTCAGATCACAGTGGCCGAGACGGTCGGCGTCGAGGGACGTGGCGACTATTACGACCGCGCCGGCGCCATGCGCGACATGGTGCAGAACCATCTGCTTCAGCTCCTCTGTCTGACCGCCATGGAGCCGCCGAGCCGCTTCGAGCCGGATGCGGTGCGCGACGAGAAGCTGAAGGTGTTGCGCGCGCTCGAGCCGATCGACGCGCGCAATGTCGATGCCGATGCCGTGCGCGGCCAGTATGCCGGTCACCATGGCCTTGCTGGATATGCCGAGGATGTCGGCCGCGCGTCCTCGACGACCGAGAGCTTCGTCGCCCTGAAGGTCGGGATCGGCAACTGGCGGTGGTCCGGCGCGCCCTTCTACCTGCGCACTGGCAAGCGCCTGCGTGCGCGAATGTCCGAGATCGTCGTCGTGTTCAAGGATGTGCCTCATTCGATCTTCGCCGGTCCGAACGATGCCGTGCGCCAGAACGTGCTGGCGATGCGCCTGCAGCCCGACGAGGGCGTGACACTGACGCTGACCATCAAGGATCCGGGGCCGGGTGGCATGCGGCTGCGCCAGGCCCCCCTCGACATGACCTTCTCCTCGTCTCTCGGCATCGACCGGTTGCGCATGCCCGACGCCTACGAGCGCCTCGTTCTCGACGTCATACGCGGCGACCAGACGCTCTTCATGCGCCGCGACGAGGTGGAGGCAGCCTGGGCCTGGGTCGACCCGATCATCACGGCCTGGGGCGAGGCCGGCGACCGTCCGCATGCCTACGACGCCGGCAGCTCCGGTCCCGCCGAGGCGCTGCGCCTCCTCCATCGCGACAACCGCCGCTGGCGGGAGATCGAGGCATGACGGTCGACATCGTCGAGGCGGTCGATCTCGACACCGGTGGAAGGTGGCTCGCCGCCGCTGTCGCATCGCAACTTCGCCGTGCGCTGAGGGCGCGCGGGCTTGCCACGCTGGCGCTGCCCGGAGGCCGAACACCAACCTCTTTCATCACGGCCCTCGGCCAGCAGCCGCTCGATTGGGCGCCGGTGGTGATCACGCTGACCGACGAGCGTTTCGTGCCGGTCGCCGACCCGCTTTCGAACGAGACCATGGTACGCTCGGCACTCGGCGGCACGCCGGCCGCCGCCCGTCTCGTCGGCCTGCGCGGCCGGGCCGCGACGCCTGAGGAGGCGGCGGCCGAGGCCGAAGGGGCGCTTGCGGCCGCCCGCGTGCCGCCGCTCGACGTCGTCGTGCTCGGGCTGGGTACGGACGGCCACACCGCTTCGCTCTTCCCAGGCGGCGACCGTCTCGCCGAGGCTCTGTCGCTGGACTGCCGGGCGATCGTGCTGCCGATGCGGGCACCGGGCGTCGCTGAGCCGCGTCTCACCTTGTCGGCGGCCGCCCTTAAGGGTGCCGCGGCGCGCTTTCTCCTGATCTCGGGTGCCGAGAAGCGCCGCACGCTGCAGCGCGCGCTCGAGGACGGACCGGCCGAGGAGATGCCGATACGTGCGATCCTGCGCGCATCCGGCAGCCTGACCGTCGTTGCGGCCGACGCATGAACCGAGCCTCACGCGCTCGCCACGCTCCAGTTTCGAGGCCCATCCACTGGGAGGCCGACCATGACCCTGAAACCTGAAATCGCCAAGATCCTGGCGCGCATCGAGCGGCGCAGCCGCGCGAGCCGTCGCGCCTATCTCGACCGCATGGCCCATGCCCGCGAGGCCGGGCCGAGCCGCGGCGTGCTCTCCTGCGGCAACCTCGCCCATGTGGCCGCGGCCTGCCCCGCCACCTCCAAGCGTCGTCTCGCTGGTTCCAGGGCACCCAATCTCGGCATCGTCACCGCCTACAACGACATGCTCTCGGCGCATCAGCCCTTCGAGCGTTTCCCCGCACTCATCAGGAAGGCGGCCGGCGCCGCCGGCGCGACCGCTCAGGTCGCGGGCGGCGTGCCCGCCATGTGCGATGGCGTCACCCAAGGGCAGCCCGGCATGGAGCTCTCGCTCTTCTCGCGCGACGTCATCGCCCTCTCGGCGGCGGTCGCGCTCAGCCACAATGCCTTCGACGCGGTCGCCTTTCTCGGCGTCTGCGACAAGATCGTGCCGGGCCTCGTCATCGCGGCTGCGACCTTCGGCCATCTGCCGGCGATCTTCCTGCCCGCAGGTCCGATGACCTCGGGTCTGCCCAATGACGAGAAGGCCAAGGTGCGCGAGCGCTACGCCCGCGGCGAGATTGGCCGCGACGAGCTTCTGAAAGCCGAGATGCAGTCCTATCACGGCCCCGGCACCTGCACCTTTTACGGCACCGCCAACTCCAACCAGATGCTGATGGAGGTGATGGGGCTCCATCTGCCGGGCGCCAGCTTCGTCAATCCGAACACCCCCTTGCGCGACGCCCTCACAGTCGCCGGCGTCGAGCGCATCCTGCAATTGACGGCGCTCGGCGAGGACTATGTGCCAGCCTCGGCCATCCTCACCGAGCGTGCCTTCGTCAACGGCATCGTCGGCCTTCATGCGACCGGCGGATCGACCAATCTCGTCATCCACCTGATCGCCATGGCCCGCGCCGCCGGCATCCTCCTCGAGCCGGCCGATTTCGCCGATCTGTCCAGTGTCGTGCCTCTCGTCGCCCGCGTCTATCCGAGCGGCACCGCCGACGTGAACCATTTCCACGCGGCTGGCGGTCTGCAGGCCCTGATCGGCGACTTTCTCGCCTCCGGCCTGCTCCTGGACGACGTCATGACGGTCGCCGGTCCGGGCCTGTCCCGCTACACCGGCGAGGCCCGGCTCGAGGAGGGCACGCTCCGCCACCGCCCCGTTGCCGGCAGTCATGACCCGAAGGTGCTGCGCGCTGCCGCCGAGCCCTTCCAGCCGACCGGCGGCCTCGAGGTGCTGACGGGCAATCTCGGCACGGCGATCATCAAGGTCTCGGCGATCCCGGCCGACCGCTACGTCGTCACCGCGCCGGCCGCCGTCTTCTCCTCTCAGGGCGAGGTCGAGGCGGCCTTCCGTGCCGGCCGTCTCGACCGCGACGTCGTCGTCGTCGTGCGCTTCCAAGGGCCGCGCGCCAACGGCATGCCCGAGCTTCACACCCTGACGCCGGCACTCTCCGTCCTCCAGGCCAAGGGCCATCGCGTCGCCCTCCTCACCGACGGGCGCATGTCCGGTGCTTCCGGCAAGGTGCCGGCCGCCATCCATGTCACGCCCGAGGCGGCAGATGGCGGCCCGATCGCCCGCATCGTCGATGGCGACATGATCCACGTCGATGCGCGCGAATGCCGGCTGGAGGCGGAGGTCTCCGCCAAGACATGGGCCGGCCGCAAGCCGGCGGTCGCCGATCTTTCGGGCAACCAGTGGGGAATGGGGCGCGAGCTCTTCCAGCTCTTCCGCTCGGCCGTCGGACCGGCCGTCGCCGGCGCCTCCCCGATCCTCGGCGAGCCGCCGGGCGCGAGCGAGCATAGCGGCCAGCCGATCGGGGAGGATGCCCGATGACGGACAAGGGCCATGCACCAAAGCCCCGCACGATCTCCGAGATCCTAGCCCTCGCCCCGGTCGTGCCCGTCCTCGTCATCGACAGGACCGAGCATGCCGTTCCGCTCGCCCGGGCCCTGGTCGAGGGCGGGCTGAAGGCGCTCGAGGTGACCTTGCGCACCCGGGTCGCCCTCGACGCCTTGGAGCGCATCTCGGCCGAGGTGCCCGATGCGCTCGTCGGTGCGGGCACCGTCCTCTCCCCGTCCGACGCCGAGGCCGCCATGCGGGTCGGCGCCCGGTTCGGTGTCAGCCCCGGTCTCACCGACGCGCTCGCTTTTTCGGCCCGCGATCATGCCTGGCCGCTGCTTCCAGGTGCGGTGACCTCGAGCGAGATCATGCACGCGATCGGCCTGGGCTTCGACCACCTGAAGCTCTTTCCGGCCGCCGAAGTGGGCGGCCCCGGCCTCCTGAAAGCTCTGGCCGGCCCCTTTCCGCATCTTCGCTTCTGCCCGACCGGCGGCATCACCGCCGAGACGGCATCCGACTATCTGGCCTTGCCGAACGTCGCCGCGGTCGGCGGCTCCTGGGTCGCGCCCGCCCGCCTGCTGGCAGTCGGCGACTGGCCGGCGGTCACCGAGCTCGCCCGCCGCGCCGCCGCGCTCCCGCGCAAGGGCAACTGATCATCGGCTCAGTTCGCCTCCGCCCAGTCGCCGAGCCGGCCGAGGAAGCCGAGGCAGCGGTCGAGCTCGGAAGCGACGATGAACTCGTCGGGCGTGTGCGCCTGGGCGATGTCGCCCGGCCCGCAGATCACCGAGGGGCACCCGCCGTCCTGGAACAGCCCGGCCTCGGTGCCGTAGGAGACGGCGAAGGTCTCGTTCTGTCCGGCGAGCTTCAGGGTCAGCGACACCGCTTCCGAGCCGTCTCCCGAGAAGAAGGCCGGCACGTTGCCGGTCTCGATGGTCTCGATGCCGGCATCCTCCGCGATCGCCCGCATGCCCGGCAGACAATGGGTGGCGCCGAACTGCTCGAGCCGTGCGACCACGGGAGCGGGATCGAAACCGGGAACCCCCGCATCTCCCATCGGAACGCGCAATGCTTCGGCATGATGTTCTGCGCCCGGCCGCCCTCGATGAGGCCGACCTGCAGCGTCGTATAGCCGGGCGTGAAGCGTGGATCGGTGCTCGTCTCGCGCAGGTCCGCCTCGATGCGCGCCAGCTCGGCGATGAGCTGGCCGGCCACATGGATGGCATTGACGCCGATATGCGACATGCTCGAATGCGCCTCGCGTCCGGTCACGATCGTATTGTACCGGCTCGCACCCTTGTGCGCGTCGACTACGGTCATCACCGTCGGCTCGCCGACGATCACGACGCGCGGCTTGACGAGACGTCCGCCGAGCTCGGCGATCATCGGCCGGACGCCCGTACAGCCGACCTCCTCGTCATAAGAAAAGGCGATGTGGACGGGCGTCTTCAGCTTGCGCGCCTTCAGGTCCGGCACCATGGCGAGCACGCAGGCGAGGAAGCCCTTCATGTCGCAGGCGCCGCGCCCGTAGAGCTTGCCGTCGCGCTCGACGAGCTTGAAGGGGTCGCTCGTCCAGCTCTGTCCGGTGACCGGCACCACGTCGGTATGGCCCGACAGCGCGATGCCCCCCGTGCTCGAAGGGCCGATGGTTGCGAAAAGACTTGCCTTCAATCCGTCGGGCGTCGGAACGAGCTGGCTCTCGATCCCATGCTCGGCGAGAAAATCTTTCACGAATTCGATGAGCGGAATATTGGATTTCGCGCTCGTCGTGTCGAAGGATACGAGCCTGGCAAGCAGCTCGCGCGCGTGCGCCGATGCGGGAAGCAAGCAGATCTCCTGCAGGATGTCTCGATGATCTTTCTCGGCCCTTCGGCCGCGACAGGCAAACGGAGCGCATATTCGCCGGCCCGTCAACCTTCGGGACCTGTCTTCGACGCAGTTCTTCAGTTCAGTTTTCGCACGCCGAACGGGCTGTCGAGCGAGAAGGCCGGGATGTCGATGTTGAAGAGCTCGCCCTGCGCGTCCTCCATCTGATACCAGCCGACCATGATGCCGGACGGCGTCTTCAGCGGACAGAAGCTCGTATAGGTGAAGCTCGTGCCGGGCAGGATTACCGGCTGCTCGCCGACGACGCCAGGTCCCCTCACCTCCTCCGTCACGCCGTTGGCATCGGTGATCCGCCAGGTCCGCGAGCGCAACTGCACCGCGCTTTCGCCCTGGTTGGCGATCTCGATCGTGTAGGACCAGACGAACCGGCCGCTCGCCGGTGCCGATTTCGCCGCGAGATATTCGGGCCTGACGGTGACCTCGATCGCGCGCGTGACGGCGGTGTACATGACGCTTCCTTCCAGTCCGTGTCCGGTCGGTCCGGCGCGGCCTTGCTCGAGCCCTCGTATCGGCCGCGTGCCGACCGAAGTCCCATACCGGCAAGCATGTCGAAAAGCCATGGCGTGCGAAAGGCCGGTCCGCGCGCTGCGGCCGGGACGCCGCTCAACATGCCGCCGTGCCTCGGCTATGGTCGAGGGCCAGTCCCTACCCGCCGACCACGGACCCCCCATGCTCGATACCTTGATTCGACCACTGATCGATCCGCTCTTGAACACGGCCGGTCGGGCTCTGGCGCGTCTCGGCCTCGGTGCCGACGAGATGACGCTGGCGGGCTTCGTCGCCGGCCTGACGGGCGCCGTCGCGATCTGGCTCGGCGAGCCGCTCGCAGCTCTCGGTCTCATTCTCGCCAGCCGCCTCGCCGACGGCCTCGACGGCGCCATCGCCCGCGCCACCGTGCAGACCGACCGCGGCGGCTTTCTCGACATCGCCCTCGATTTCATCTTCTACGGCGCGGTGCCGCTCGCCTTCGCCTTCGCCGATCCGCATCGCAATGCCCTCGCCGCCGCCGTGCTGATCGCCAGCTTCTATGCCAACGGTGCGGCCTTCCTCGCCTTTGCGATCTTCGCCGAGAAGCGCGGCCTCCGTACCAGCAGGCAGGGCATCAAGTCGCTCTATTACCTCGCCGGCCTTGCCGAGGGCACCGAGACGATTCTCTTCTTCGCCCTCGTCTGCATCTATCCCGACGCCTTCCGCTGGATGGCGCTGGTCTTCGCCGGCTTCTGCACCGTGTCGGCGATCGCGCGCATCGTCTACGCTTGGCGCTCGCTGCGCTGACCCGTCGCCGGCGGCGCGCCCCGTCAGACCCTCGCCAGCGCCTGCTCGAGATCCTCGATCAGGTCGTCCACATGCTCGAGCCCGACCGACAGCCTGACGAGCGTCGGACCGATGCCGAGCTCGGCGCGCGCCTCCTCGCTGAGCCGCTGATGGGTGGTCGTGGCGGGATGCGTGACGAGGCTCTTGGCGTCGCCCAGATTGTTGGAGATTCGCACGATCCTGAGCGCGTTCATGAAGCGGAACGTCTCCTCTCGCCCGCCCTTGAGGTCGAAGGCGACCATCTGCCCGCCGCCCGACATCTGCCTGCGGGCGAGCGCCGCCTGCGGGTGGTCGGCGCGTCCAGGATAGAGCACGCGGGCGATGGCCGGATGCCCCGCCAGCCAGTCGGCGATCCGGCCCGCGCTTTCGCTTGCCGCCCGCACCCTGAGCGGCATGGTCTCGAGCCCCTTCAGCATCACCCAGGCATTGAACGGGCTGAGCGAGGGCCCGGTCTGGCGATGATAGTCGTGCAGGTGGTCCTTCACGAATTTCGCGCTCGACAGCACGATGCCGCCGAGGCAGCGGCCCTGTCCGTCGATATGCTTCGTCGCGGAATAGACGACGACGTCGGCCCCGAGCGCGAGCGGCTTCTGGTAGATCGGCGTCGCGAATACGTTGTCGACGATGGTCAGCGCCCCGGCCTCGCGCGCGAGGGCGGCGACGGCGCCGATGTCGACGAGCTCGAGCGTCGGATTGGCGGGCGTCTCGAAGAACAGCACCCGCGTATTGGGCCGCACCGCCGCGCGCCAGGCCGCGTTGTCGCGCCCGTCGACCAGCGTGAAGGCGACCCCGAAGCGCGGCAGCAGCGTCTCGACCACATAGCGGCAGGAGCCGAACATCGCCCGCGCCGCGACGATATGGTCGCCCGCCTTGAGACAGGAGAGTAGCGCCGCGGTCACCGCGGCCATGCCGGTCGCCGCCGAGCGCGCATCCTCGGCGCCCTCGACGAGCTTCATCCGGTCCTCGAACATCTGGACTGTCGGATTGGCGAGGCGCGTATACTGGAAGCCCGGATCCTCGCCGAGGAAGCGTGCGGCCGCCTGCTCGGCCGACTGGTAGACGAAGCCCTGGGTGAGGAACAGCGCCTCCGAGGTCTCGCCCCATTGCGAGCGGGTGGTGCCGCCATGGACGAGCAGCGTTTCGGGCCTGAGGCTCGCGGCCTCGGCGGCGATCGGTTTGCGAGGGGCTTGCGTCATCGTGTGCGCTCCCGCCTGCCTCTGGCAGGCATGAAAAAACCCGGATCGGCCGACGCGGGGCCAAAGCCGGGTTCGCGCACGGCCACTTTAGCGAGTTGTTTTACGTGGCTGCAAGCCGGCCGGCCAAATCACCACGGTCTCTCGACGCCGGGGATTAAGCGGATCGGGGGCTTCCGCGTCAAGTGCGGTTTGGTCTAGTGGAGCAGATTGGGTACCGGCGCCCGACCGGCAGCCGCCCGATTTTCAGCCACCCGGCCGACCGCCGGAGGCGCCGACGCGGCCCGGCACCGGTTGCTCGCCCGAAACCGAACGCCCGCCGGCGATCCCCTGCGAGGGCCGCTTGTCGCGCTGGGTCAGGCGAACGCGCATATCGTCCCGGCCGCCTGCTGCCGTCCCCTGAAGAGGCAAGGAGCCCGTTCATGGCCGACAAGACAGAGCCGATGCCAGCAGCGCGGCCAGCGCGCCGACGCGCGGCAGCGGATCGCCCGCCGGCAATCGGTGGCATCCTCCCCTGCCAGCAGATCGAGGCCCTCGCAAAGTCGGGCGCCATCCGGCCGGGCCAGCCCCTCGCCGCCGGCCAGATCCAGCCCGCGAGCCTCGATCTCCGCCTCGGCGCGGTCGCCTACCGCGTGCGGGCGAGCTTCCTGCCGCCGCCCGACGTGCCGATCGAGGAACGGCTGAAGGATCTGTCCCTGCACGCCATCGACCTGACGGCCGGCGCCGTGCTCGAGACCGGCTGCGTCTATGTCGTGCCGCTGATCGAGGCGCTCGCCCTGCCCGCCGACATCGCCGCCGCCGCCAATCCCAAGAGCTCGACCGGCCGCCTCGACGTCTTCACCCGCGTCATCGCCGATGGCGTGACGGCCTTCGA
The DNA here is from genome assembly GCA_041397765.1 of Hyphomicrobiaceae bacterium. Lineage (GTDB taxonomy): Bacteria > Pseudomonadota > Alphaproteobacteria > Rhizobiales > Hyphomicrobiaceae > JAWKWA01. Next base: position 180,960 of record JAWKWA010000008.1, read on the forward strand.
CCAGATTCCGGCCGGCTTCGCGGGCCGCCTCTACGCCGAGATCTGCCCGCAGACCTTCCCGGTCGTCGTCCGCCTCGGCTCGACGCTGACCCAGATCCGCTTCCGCCACGGCGATCCGCGCGAGGACGATGCCGCGCTCGCCCGTCTGCACGGCGCCGATCCGCTGGTCTCGGGAGGCATCGCCGACATCGCCGGCGGCATCGCCCTCTCGGTCGACCTGTCGATGGGGCTCGCCGGCCGTGGCGGCCTCGTCGGTTACCGCGCCAAGCGCAATACCGGCGTCGTCGATGTCGACCGGCCGGGTGCCTGCGAGATCGACGACTACTGGGAGGCGATCGAGCTGAAGCCGGAGCGCCGCCGCCTCATTCTCGACCCCGACCAGTTCTACATCCTCGCCTCCAAGGAGGCGGTGTCGATCCCCCCGACCCATGCTGCCGAGATGCTGCCTTTCAATCCCCTCGTCGGCGAGTTCCGTGTGCACTATGCGGGCTTCATGGACCCGGGCTTCGGCCATGCCGGCACGGGCGGCAGCGGTGCCCGCGTCGTGCTCGAGGTTCGCTCGCACAAGGTTCCCTTCATCCTCGAGGACGGCCAGATCATCGGGCGCCTCGTCTATGAGCGCATGCGCGAGGTGCCCGAGACCCTCTATGGCGCCGGCATCGGCAGCCACTACCAGGCGCAAGGGCTGAAGCTGTCGAAGCACTTCCGCAGCGCATCCAGGAAAGCGGTGTAGCGGTTCCCGCGGGCGAGCACCGCCCGGCCGCGGCCGCCTGCCATGGCCCCGCCCCGCTGTTCGCTTGACCGGCCGCGGCTCTGTGCTAGGCTCCGCGTCCTTTCGCCGACACCGGCGCGCGGGCGTAGTTCAATGGTAGAACGGCAGCTTCCCAAGCTGCATACGAGGGTTCGATTCCCTTCGCCCGCTCCAATGAAATCAATTACTTACCGAAACTCTCGTCAAGCTGGCGACCTGCATGCCGGCGTGCCACAGGCAATCCCGCGCGTGGCCGGGAGCTGGTTATGTGACGCTTGCGACCGCGCCCCGCCTCATTCGAGCGGCCACCGTGGCCGGGCCCCCGCGAACCTCGCCCGCTGCCGGTTCACACGAACAGGAAGTCCGCCGCCGTGAAGTGGTCGGCCGAGACGCCCCACACGACGATCTCGTCACTTTGCAGGCCATGCACCGGCGTCGCCACCGAGATGACGGTATTGGCCCCCGAGCTCTCGATCCGGAGGTCGCCGAAGTCGTGGACGCCGAGATAGCCGCCCGCATGGGTCGCGATCTGGATCTTGTCGATGCCATCCTCGAAGCCGAAGATCGTGTCGCTGCCGCCGCCGCTCGGGCGCAGGCTGAAAACGAAGGTGTCGTGCCCCGCCTCGCCGAGCAGCCAGTCATTGCCGCCGTCGCCGACGAGCACATCGTCGCCATCGCCGCCATAGAGAACGTCGTTGCCGGTGCCGCCTGACATCGTATCGTTTCCGGCGCCGCCACGCATGATGTCGCGGCCGTCACCGCCCGACAGCACATCCGCGCCACCGCGCCCATCCATGACGTCGTCGCCCGCCCCGCCCTCGATCGCATTGCGAGCGCTGTTGCCGTAGAGATAGTCGTCGAAATCGGACCCGGTCAGGTTCTCGATGGTGCCGAGGATGTCGAGGCCGGCGCTCAGCGTGTTCTGCACGCCTCCGATCGCCAGATCGACCGCGACGCCCCCGGTGGCGCTTGCATAGCTGGCGGTGTCGATGCCATCGCCGCCGACCATCAGGTCGTCGCCCTTGCCGCCATCGAGCACGTCGTCGCCGACATCGCCGCTCAGCACATCGTTGCCGTCGCCGCCGATGAGGATGTCGTTGCCGGGATCGCCGAGGAGGAAGTCGTTGCCGCCGCGCCCCTCGAGCACGTCGTTGCCGAGGCTGCCGACCAGCGTGTTGTCGGCCGCGTCGCCGAGCAGGTGGTCGTCGAACACCGTGCCGATCACGCTTTCGACCTCGTCGATCGTGTCGCGGCCCGCGCCCAGCGTGTCCTGTGCCGTGGTGATCGCGAGGTCGACCGTCACCGCAGCCGTCGAATGTCCGTAGTCGACCTGGTCGAAGCCGTCGCCGCCCTTCATGACGTCGTCGCCATCGCCGCCGATGAAGACGTCGCTACCCTTGCCGCCGAACAGCAGGTCGTCGCCGCCGCGCCCCTCGAGCCGATCGTTGCCGTCGCCTCCCCGCATCGTGTTGGCGAGCCCGTCGCCGAACAGCTTGTCTTCGTGGGCCGAGCCGATGACGCCTTCGATGGAGGTCAGCGTGTCCTTGCCCGCACCCAGCGTGTTCTGCGCGCCCGTGAGTTCCAGATCGACGCGCACGCCCGTCTGCGCGCTCTTGTAGGAGGCGAGGTCGAAGCCCTTGCCGCCGTCGAGCCGGTCATTGCCTTCGCCGCCCTCGAGCACATCGTCGCCCTTGCCGCCGTCGAGCCGGTCGTTTCCGGCATCGCCGAACAGCCTGTCGTCGCCGTTCTCTCCGAACAGGCGGTCCCTTCCTGCCCCGCCGCTGATCAGATCGTCGCCCTTGCCCCCCTCGATGAGGTCGTTGTCGCCATTGCCGAAGATGCGGTCGTCGCCATCGGTTCCGATGATATGGTTCTTTCGGCCGTTGCCTCTGATCGTCGCCATGGCTCACCTTCCCGGTTGCAGGACGATGCTGTCGCCGAAGCCAGCATCGGTTGCTTCAGATGTGGTTGGCGGCAGGCCGACCTCCTGTTACCCGGGTGACAGGGGGATGAATTTTCGTTCAGCATTTTGCCGGCGACACAATGCGGTTGCCGTGTCGGAACGCCGGGAGCTGGCCCGCACTGGGTGGCATGTCTCCTCCGGAATGCCAGCATTGCGCCTTGCGTCGGCACTCGCCTGTGGTGGAACCGCGGGGACGGGCATATCGACTCCGATGGGAGTAGCGAGGCGTGGGAAGGGGGACGGACGATGCCGATATCCGAACCGTTCTGGTGGGAGGATGCCGGTCCGCCGGCCTCGCCGCCGCTCGATGCCCTGCCGGCCGAGGTCGACGTCCTCGTCGTCGGCGCCGGCCTGACCGGCCTGACGGCCGCCCGCACGCTCGCACGCCGGGGGCGCAGCGTTCTCGTCGCCGATGCGGGACCGCCCGCGATCGGCGCAAGCTCCCGCAATGGCGGCATGGTGCTGGCCGGCCATCGCCAATCGCTCGACCATTTCGAGAGCCGCTATGGCACGGACCTCGGCCACCGCATGCTGCGCGAGGCCCATGTCGACATGATCCGCCACCTCGAGGACCTCATGGCCGAGGAGAGGATCGCTTGCGACTTCGCCCGCACGGGACGCTTCAAGGGCTTCTGGCGGCCGTCCGAATACGACAAGGCCGGCCGGGAAATCGAGCGATTGGCGCGCATCGTCCCGATGGAAGCCGAACTTATTCCAAGGGCGCGCCAGGGCGAGGAGATCGCCACCGACCTCTACTCGGGCGGCGTCGTCTATCGCAATGCCGCCGCGCTCAATCCGGCCAAATGGGTGTTCGGCGTCCTGGCCGCTGCTCGGCGCGCGGGCGCGGTCGTCGCCGGCGAGACGCCCGTCCTCGGTCTCGAGCGCGACGGCACCGGCTGGCGCGCCTCGACGCCGCGCGGCCCGATCCGGGCGGGCGAGGTGCTCGTTGCGACCAACGGTTACACGCCGGCCCATCTCGCCGGCCTCAAGCGCCGCATCATCCCCGTGCCGAGCTTCATCGTCGCGACCGAGATCCTCGGCGAGAACCGCGTCAGGAGCCTCATCCCGAAGCTTCGCACCATCGGCGAGACCCGCGACCGGCACTGCTATTATCGCCCTTCGCCCGACGGCCGGCGCATCGTCTTCGGCGGCCGCGCGGCGATGTTCGAGGTATCCGAGGGGGCGGCGCTCGCGCAGATGCGAGGCCTGCTCTCGCAGGTTTTCCCCGAGCTCAGCGATGTCGGCATCACGCATTCCTGGCGCGGCCGCACCGGCTTCACCTTCGACTTCGTCCCCCATGTCGGCCGCATCGACGGCCTCTGGCACGCCATGGGCTATTCCGGCAGCGGCAATGCCATGGCCCCCTGGCTCGGCCACAAGGCGGCCTTGCAGATGATCGGCGACCCCGACGGCGAGACGGCATTCTCACGCACGCCGTTCTCGACCCGCTGGTGGCATCGCGGCACCGCCTGGTTCCTGCCTGTCGTCGATATCGGCTTTCGCTGGAAGGACGTGCGCAACAATCTGCGGAGGGGGAGGGGATGAGCGTCTACAGGCACCTGCTGTCGCCGATCACCATCAAGGGGCGCACCTTCCGCAACCGCGTCTTCTCGAGCGCGCACGCGCCCGGCTATGCCGAGGCTGGCCTGCCCGGCGAACGCTATCAGGCCTATCACGAGGAAAAGGCACGCGGCGGCATCGGGCTGACGATGTTCGGCGGCTCATCGAATGTCAGCCGCGACTCGGGCTCGATCTACGGACAGATCTATGTCGGCGACGACCGCGTCATCCCGGCATTCCGCGCCATGGCGAAGCGTGTCCACGCGCACGGCGCCGGGCTCATGTGCCAGATCACCCATATGGGTCGGCGCACCACCTCGGATGCGGGCGACTGGCTGCCGACCAAGGGCCCTTCTGCGATCCGCGATCCGGCGCACCACTCGATGCCCTATGCCGTCTCGGCCCGTGAGATCGCCCGCATCGTCGCGGCCTTCGCCGATGGCGCCCGGCGCTGCCGCGAGGGCGGGCTCGACGGTGTCGAGATCCTCGGCTCGGCGCACATCCTCGGCCAGTTCCTCTCCCCGCTCGCCAACCGCCGCGCCGATGCCTATGGCGGCAGCCTCGAGGCCCGCGCCCGCTTCCTGTTCGAGGTGCTGGAGGCGGTGAGGCAAGCTGTCGGCGAGGAGTTCCTCGTCAGCCTGCGCACCAATTTCGATGAATCGAACGAGGCCGGCCTCTCGCCCGAGGAAGGTGTCGAGCTCGCCCGCCTCGTCGGCCGGCACGGTGCCGCCGACATCCTCAATGTCAACGGCGCCTATGGCGGCACGCATATGGGCCTTGCCGAATACATGCCCGCCATGGGCTTTCCCTCCGCTCCCTATGTCGAGCTTGCGCGCCGCGTGCGCGAGGCCAGCGGCATGGTCACCTTGCAGGCCGCCCGCCTCTCCGATCCCGCCACCGCCGACTGGGCGATCGGCGCAGGCCATGTCGACATGGCCGGACTGACTCGCCCGCACATGGCCGATCCCGAAATCGTCGTGAAGCTCATGCGCGGCGAGGAAAGCCGCATCCGTCCCTGCGTCGGCGCCGGTTATTGCGGCGACCGCATCTATGTCGGCCGCGATGCGCTCTGCCAGCACAATGTCTCGACGGGCCGCGAGGCCTGGCTGCCCGCGCGGATCGCCCGCGCCGGCGAGCGGCTGCGCGTCGTCGTCGTCGGCGGCGGCGTGGCCGGCATGGAAGCGGCGCGCGTGCTGGCGTTGCGCGGCCATGGCGTGACGCTGCTCGAGGCCGCCCCCCGCCTCGGCGGTCAGGTCCTGCTCGCGGCCAAGGGCGGCTGGCGCCGGGATATGATCGGCATCGCCGACTGGCTGGCCGCCGAGGTCGCGCGCGTCGGCGTCGAGGTCCGCCTCGACATGCTGGCCGACGCCGCCGACATCATGGCGCTCCAGCCCGATGTGGTGATCGCTGCGACCGGTGGCACGCCCGATACCGAGCTGCCGCGTGGCGGCGGCGAGCTTCTGCTGACCGTCTGGGACGTGCTCGGCGGCGAGGCGAAGGCGCGCGGCGAGACGCTCGTCTTCGACGCCGTCGGCGGTCATGCCGCCTTGTCGCTCGCGGACCGTCTGGCCGCAGAGGGCACGAGCCTCGTCTTTGCGACCAGCGACCGTCACATCGGCCGTGCGATAGGCGGCAACAACGCGCCGGTTTATCTGCGCAATCTCGGGCGCGCGGGCGTTGTCACGATCAGCGACGTCGCCCTTGTCGGCCTGGAGCGTGCCGGCAACCGGCTGAAGGCCCATCTGCGCCACGCCTACACGCGCGAAACCGAGGCGCGGGTCTTCGACATTGTCATCGCCGATCTCGGCACGCGCTCGGCGAGCGAGCCGTTCGATGCTCTCGTGTCGGGGGCCTGCAATCTCGGCGAACTCGATTTCGAGGCGCTCGCCACGCTGTCGCCTCAGCCGCTCGACACCAATCCTTCCGGGCGTTACCGCCTCTACCGCATCGGCGACGCCCTGACACCTCGCGACATCCACGCCGCCATCCTCGACGCCAATCGCCTCTGCCGCGTCATCTGATCGCCTCGGGTTCGGCGCGCCGACGTCGCGACGCCGCCCCCCCGCCTCCCCCGCATGATCTCCTGCGCATCACCGTCCTGGAATGGCCGAGGGCTCGGTCCGCCGAGCCGTCGCATGCGGCATGTTGGATCCTTGGACCGGCCACGCTTCCGTGGACCGCCATGGCGTTCGGATCAGTCCTGTTCTGATCTTGGCCTCAGCGTCGGGGGCCAAAGGACAAGCAAGTACTATGTCTCGCTCGCCAACGACGAGGCCGACATCGAAACGGCCTGCGAAGCCATCACGCAGGCCACCCTGGGCTCGAGGATAAGCACCCGGCACCGTGGCCGCCGCCGCGTGGAAGTGGCTCGGGTCCGGCAATGCGACTCGTGCCACCGATGGACGCCCCGTCGGGAGGGACTTCCGGTTGCCGCCGCCCGAGCTGGCCGCGGCATCACGCCCCTCGTCTCCACGCGGTGGTAGCCGTCGAGTCCTCAATACCGTCCATCAATTGCCCACACTGAGCCAATTGCGAATAGCCGCTTCCCACAGTATACCCACAAAATTGTGCAATCGTGGCGCGCTATTGCATGTTTCAAACCGGCGCATACTCTCTCGTGTCGCGATCACATCCGTCATAGGGGACCATCGCAGTATTCCTCACCGCTGACGAACGACATGGCACTCAGGAAAGACGTCATCGAGGCGCTCGCGCCGGACCAGTCCTCGCTCGCCGCGGCTCTCAAGCTCTTGAAACCCGCAAGCTGGCCGACAATTGCGCGTGACGCATCGGTATCGCTCTTGTGGGGTGAGTGTCAGGGATCCGGTGCGTCGCCCTATCGCGTCGTCGTTGCTCTGCCTGATCTCGGTTACAAATGTACCTGCCCGAGCCGCAAGTTTCCCTGCAAGCACGTGCTGGCAGTCATGTGGATGCAGGTCGACAAGCCTGACCGCTTCCTCGAGGTGTCACCGCCCGAGTGGGTCGCAGACTGGCTGTCGCGAAGGCGACCGAAAGTCGCGGCCGCGCCACGTTCCGACGGGGAGGCAAACGTCCCGCGAAGCGCCACGAAGTCTTTCGACAGTGCGCTTGCTGATGCCGAGAGCGAAGGGGCATCGGCGGATGCGCCGCCTGACCCGAAGGCGACCGCCCGGGCTGCAGCACAACGCGAGCGCTTGAAGCAGGAGCGCGAAGCCGCGATCCAGAATGGTCTCGACGAACTCGATCGATGGATCGTCGCTCGGCGTCGTATTGAAAGAATGCAATGCGCGGCGGCCTCAATGCCTCTCAGCCGACAGTGGCCCGCTGGCTTGGCGACATCCGCGATTGAGTCGATCGAAACAACTGCGCGAAACGTCCTCACCGCCTAAGGCTTGATTTTGCCCGCGCGCATCGCTCTACCACGTGTAGGGATGCTCGGGCGCGCGCAGGATCCTTTCTGTCGGCCCCGTCTCGACGATGCGGCCGAGATGGTCGAGCGGACGCCCGCGGCGATGGTCGGGTCCGCACTCTTGGGTTCGTTGCGCAAGGCTTCGTTCAGGGAACGGCCCTGCTCACGTCTCGCCGAGCCCTCTCTCGCCCGCACGGCGCCTGTATCATGGCAGGAAGCGACCAACAAAACAAACGGCCGTTTGATTTTTGTCTTGCCGTGGACTAGCCTTGGCATGAGAGCTCGGTTGGCCCGGGGACTGGTCCCTGCGCTTTGATCGGTGCGAAGCGAGGATGGTCGATGTCCGACAGCCTGCCGAAATCTGAGCGGCCTCTTGAGGACGTTCGGGTCCTGGATTTCTCGCGCTATCTCTCGGGGCCAATGGCGGCTGCCCTTCTCGGCGACCTCGGCGCCGACGTCATCAAGGTGGAGAGGCCGGACGGGGATCACTACCGCGCGATCGGCATGCGGCCACCTGGGGCAGCCGATTCGGTGCTCTTCCTCGCCGCCAATCGCGGCAAACGGTCGATCGCGCTCGAACTCGCAGACGAGCGCGGACGCGCCGTCGCCCTCAAGCTGATCGAGCGCGCCGATGTGCTCATCGAGAACTTCCGTCCGGGTATCATGGACGAGCTTGGGCTCGGCTGGGAGGCGGCGCGCGTCGTCAATCCCCGCCTCGTCTATGTCAGCCTGTCTGGCTTCGGCCAGTCCGGTGCCGCCGCTGGCCGGCCGGCCTATGACCCGATCGTCCAGGCCATGAGCGGTCTCATGGCGACGATCGGCGAGCCAAGTCAGCCGCCGCTTCTAGCTGGAGAGGCGCTTGCCGACGTGGCGTCCGGCGTGTTCGCGTCATGGGGGTGCCTCGCTGCGCTCTACCAGCGGCAGCGGACTGGACGAGGCACGCATGTCGACGTATCGATGCTCGAATCGCTGATGACATTGATTCCGACGGCTTCGGTCACTCATCTCGTCGGCGGTGTCGAGCTGCCGAGAAGCGGCAACAAGCACCCGGTGTCGGCGCCTTTCGGAATCTATCGGGCCGGACAGGGGCATTTCGCCGTCGCCGTCATCAGCTTGCGGCAGTTCGAGGTCATGATGCGCGCGATCGGACGGCCTGATCTCTCTGCCGATCCGCGCTTTGCCAGTGATACTCTGCGCCGCACCAACGAGCCATTGCTCGCCGAGGCGATCGAGAGCTGGGCGGCAGACATGACGGCGGGGGAGGCCGTTGCGAGACTCCAGGGGGGCGGCGTGCCAGCCTCCGAGGTGCTCTCGGTGCCGCAAGCCTGGAGCACCGACATCATTCGCGGCCGAGAGGCGGCAACGACCGTCGATCATCCCCAGATCGGCGAAGTGCTCATTCCCGAGCAGCCGGTCCGTTTCCTTGGCAGCAAACGGGGCAGGCGCCGAGCGGCGCCGCTACTCAATCAGCACGAGGCCGAGATCCTCGCGGAGATAGGATGGCAAGAGTGAGCGACAGCGATCGGCCGGTCGGCACCGAGGGCGCCGTGCTCGAGACGATCGAGCGCTTCGCCGAGGAGGTCCTGGCACCGAGCGCGGCCGAGATCGACGAGCGCGAGGCGTTCGCTGCACAGCATCTTCCCGCGCTCCGCGAGGTCGGCCTGCTCGGCCTCAATCTGCCCGAGGAATGGGGCGGGGCCGGCATCAGTGCAACGACGCTTTACCGCTCGATCGAGGCGCTGGCCGCCGCCTGCGCCTCGACGACTTCACTGCTGACGGCGCATTACCTCGCCACCGACACGATCTTGATGGCAGGCTCGGACGAGCAGCGCCGGCGCTTCCTGCCGCGCATTGCAGCCGGAAAGGCCCTGTGCGCCTTTGCACTGACCGAGCCGCAAGCCGGTTCCAATCCGGCCGATATGAGAACGATCGCGACCGCCGACCAGGACAGCTACCGTATCAGAGGCGTCAAGCACTTCATCTCGAATGCCGCCGCGGCCGACATCATCGTCGTCTTCGCCAAGACCGATGCCGCGGCGGGTGCGCGCGGTGTCTCGGCATTCGTGCTCGACCGGGCCGGGACCAGCGGCGTCACCGTCGGTCCTGCCGAACGGACGATGGGGCTGCGCGGCGGGCATGTGTTCGAGGTTGGCCTCGACTGCGAGGTGTCGTCGGCGAACCGGCTCGGCGACGAGCGCTCGGGCTTCAAATTCGCCATGCGGGCGCTCGACAATGGCCGGATCGACGTCGCGGCGCAGGCGACCGGCATCGCCGGCAGAGCGATCGAGCTTTCGGTCGACTGGCTGAAGAGCCGCAAGGTCGCCGGCGAGCCGATCGCGCGCTTCCAGGGGCTGCAGTGGATGCTCGCCGACATGGCGACAGAGCTCTCCGCCGCCCGCGCGCTCGGTCTCGAGGCGGCACGGCGCCGCGACGGCGGCAAAGGCTTCTCACTCGAAGCGTCCATGGCCAAGCTCTTTGCGACCGAGGTCGCATCGAGAATCGCCGACAATGCCATCCAGATCCATGGCGGCTATGGCTACACGCGTGGCCTGCCGCTCGAGCGCTTTCTGCGCGACCTCAGGATCTTCCGCATCTATGAAGGGTCCTCGGAGATCCAGCGGAACATCATCGCCCGCCATGCTGGGCGGCGCGAACCGATTGAAGTTCCCGCCCGCTCCCTCCATTTCTCCCGACCTCGACTTCACACATGCCCAAGCAGCCCAGCAGAGAAAAGAGCGAGGACCGAGGAAACGTCCGGCGCGACGTGATCCTTCAGGAGGCCGCGCGCCTCTTCGCCGAGAAGGGATTCGCCGCGACGACGATGCGCGAGATCGCCACCAAGACCGGCATTCTCGCCGGCTCGAATCTATTACCATTTTCCCTCCAAGGAAGAGCTCTATGTGACCGTCGTTGCGGATGCGCTCGACCAGCTCTCGGATGCGGTGTCGACGGCGATCACCGTCACGGACGACCCTTGGGAGCAACTCGAGGCCGCCGCACGGGCCCACTGCGCGAAATTGCTCGAATCCAGCGAGGTCGCGGCGATTTTCACGCCGCAGTACTTCAGCCAGCTCAATAAGCAGTCCCGACGCGCCATCGTCGCGCGGCGCGATACTTTCGAAGCAGCAATGCTTGGTCGGATCGTCGACCGGCTCGATCTTGCACCTTCGATCGACCGGCATGTCTTCGGATCCATTTCTCGGCGCGCTCAACTGGACGACCTTCTGGTACAAGCCCTCCCTGGATTGACGCCCGCCGAGATCGGCACGCAGCTCGTGCTCATGCTGCGCCGGGGCGAGACTGCAAATCCCGGACTGTGCCGCAATCGCGCTGGCAGAAGCCATGCCGACCGCCGGATCGGCGATGGGATCCGGACCCCGAGGCATTCAAACGTGTTTGATTTTATCCATGGGGAAGTTAGAGTGATGCGGTCATCTGCGGTTCCCGGCAATGCGGAGACCGCACAGGCGTGGAGAGGAAGGCGATGCAGATCGAAGGCGTGGGACAGTTGTGACCGGAGAGGCGTCGGGCCTTGGAGCTGCAACGGCACGCGCGCTCGCCGCGCGAGCGCCGCAGTGGCAATATTCGACATCAACGGCAAGAGCGGCAACGAGGTCGCCCGAGAGATCAGGGGCGCAGCGTTCGATTGCGACGTGGCCGACGGCACCGCCGTCGCCGATGCCGTCGATGCGGCGCATGCCCGGCATGGCGTTGCGCGCATCCTCGTGTGGTGCGCGGGCATCGACCATCCCGGTCGTACGGTCGGCAAACACGGTCATCGAGCTCGACGCCTTCGAGCGGGTCATCCACTGAATCTGATCGGCACATTCAATGTGATCCGGCTTTTCGCGGGCAAACTCAACGCAGCGGAAAGCTAGGAGATGCGGAGCCACGGTGTCATCGTCTCAGCGGCGAGCGTCGCGGCATTCGACGGCCAGATCGGACAGGCTGCCTACTCGGCCTCGAAGGGCGGCATCGTCGCGATGACGCTGCCGATCGCGCGCGATCTGTCGCGCTCCGCCATCCGCATCAACACGATCGCACCGGGCTTGTTCCTCACGCCGATGAACTTGGGACTGCCGGAGGAGCTACGGCAGAGGCCGCCAGGTACCATTCCCCAAGCGGTGGGGTGATCCGAGCGAGTATGCTGCCATGGTGCTCCATCTGATCGAGAACCGATGGTCAACGGTGAATGCGCTCCGCCTGACGGGGCACTCCGCATGGGGATGGTAGCGCGACCGTCAGGCTGGGAGGGCGAGCCTCATCTCGGTGAGCTGACGAAGCTCGGCCAGCCGGCGAGCGACGCATTCTCCTCGCGGGTGACGTCTTCATCATCTTGCCGGTCTCAGTTGCGCGGCAGATGGCTGCGCACCAGGATCGTCTTTGGGCATTTGATCGACGACAGGCGAGCTCGGCAAAAACTGTCGAGCTCAGTCGTCGGCGTCGCATCGTCCAGCACCAGCGACGCGACTGGCTGCACTACGATGGCGACGACGCGCTCGCCTTCATCTCCACTGATCCCGGTGCGCCGAAGACGGCGACATCGGCGACCGCGGGATGCATGATGAGCACGTCCTCGACCTCTTGCGGATAGATGTTGACGCCACCCGAGATGATGACGAAGTGCAGGCGGTCGGTCAGGTAGAGATAGCCATCGATGTCGAGATGGCCGATGTCTCGACCGTCGACCAACAACACTTTCGAGTTGTAGGCCGTGCGGGTCTTGGCCTCGTCGTTGTGATAGAGTACGGCCCACCCTCGAAGTAGACGATGCCTCGTTCGCCGACCGGCAACTCCGTCGCGATCCTCGGCAAGATGCGGCGCGTTCCGCGACCTGCCAGCCGGCCGACCGAGCCTTGGTGTGTGACCATTCGCGGCTATCGATGAGGTCGATTGTTCGGTCGTGCTCGTGTAGTATTCGTAGATAATCGGTCCGAGCCAGTCGATCATCTGCTCCTTGATCTCGGCCGGGCAGGGCGCAGCCGCATGGACTACGGCCTTCAACGAGCTGACATCGGCATTCCTCCGCACTTCCTCGGCCAGCTTCAGGAGGCGAACGAATATGGTTGGCACCGTCTTGGTGTGCGTGATGCGCCAGGTCTCGACAAGCTCCAGAAAGCGGATGGCGTCGAACTTCTCCATGATGACCGACGTGCCGCCGAGATGCCCGACCATCATGTTGAAGCGGATGGGGGCGGCGTGGTAGAGCGGCGCTGGTGAGAGATAGACCGAGTTTTCCGTCATGCCGAGCACGCCGGCGCAGAGCCGATGCATGAAGGGATCGGGCTCCATCGGATGTCTCTGCACCAGCGCGGGCTTCACTCCCTTTGGCCGACCCGTCGTTCCAGACGAGTAGTTCATGCCGATGCCCGTCGCCTCATCGGCAATCGGGGTAGTCGGCATCGAGGCGATTGCTCGGCGCCAGGAAGGCAATCTCTGCGGCCCTTCGTCGTCGTTCTCTTCAATCACGAAAACATGGGGCGGAGATCTGCCGGTTGCGGCAAGGTTCGCAGCGACAGATGCGTGCCGCTTGGAGACGACCAACAGGCGCGCACCGCAGTCTGCGAGTATGAACTCGACCTCGCTTGCCGTGAGATAGGTGCTGATCGGTGTGAAGATGAGACCACTGCGTTGGGCCGCCCAGGTCACCACCATGAAATCGAGACAGTTCTCCATCATGAAGGCGATGTGGCTGCCAGCAGAGAGGCCGAGATTGCGGAAGAGGTGCGCGCCTTGGTTCGACAGCTCATCGAGCCGGCGGTAGCTGAGTGCCTCGCCGGACGCCGCCATGATGTAAGCGGGCTTGTCCGGCTGGTGAGAAGCGTGAACGCTTGGGTGGGTCATCTTGCGCCACTGGGTTCGGGCAGTGCACTTCTCATTGCTCGACGACGCGAGGTTCGCGAATCTCGGAACGCCTCCTCAGGCGGCAAAGTCGAGTGTCTTGTAGAAGCGGCCGCTGCCCGCACCATCGGAGCGGAGTAGGCTCGGGCATGTGAACCGGGCACCGTGACGCTCTGCCAGACTGTCGGACAGAGCAAGGAACCGGGTCCACCCTTGGGTATCGATGTGACTGAACGGGCCACCTGTCCAAGGTGCGAATCCGAGCCCGAACACTGCCATCACATCCCCCGTCTCCGGGCTCTTGAACATTCCCTCCTCCAGGCACCTCAGTGCCTCGACCTCCATGATGGTAAGCAACCGCTCCTTCACTGCCTCCTGGCCTGGCTGTTCGACCGCTGGTTCGAACTCTTCGCCGAGCGAGACTGACAGAAGCCCAGTCTGCCCTTTGACATCCGATGCGTAGAACAGCGGACCACCCGCGCTGGCACCCCGATGGACGGACAGGAGCCGTTCGATGACGTCAACAGCGCGCACAAGATCGGCACCCGATCTGTCGTCACCGCCGCGCGCCTTCAATGAAGCAGCGAGGCTCGCCGCACCCATCCTGTCTGTCAGCGCGAGCGGTCCCATGGGCATCGAAAGGGCCTTGCCGGCATTCTCGATGCGCGTTGCGGTAACGCCTTCTGAAAGCAGGCGCAGGCCTTCAGCGGCATAGGCAAGTGCAAGACGGTGAACGTAGCCGCCACCTTTGAAAGGAAGCGCGACCACGGTCTTGCGGGCTGTCGCGAAAGATCGACAGCACCGGGCAATCTGATCCGGAGCGGCGCATCCTTGCCGTAGACGGCCTCCGCGTAACCTGCCGGTCCTTCATAGCCGACGAGATGCATGCCGTCGTCGCTGCCAGGTGTCAACGTGCCCGAACCCAGGACCAATCTGATCGAGACGCCGATGAGCGACGGTTCCCCGCCGGCCGATCATCGCGAGATCACAGTCGGCGGCAGTATCGAGTCGATCGACCTCGATCTTCACCCGCGCGCCGCGCGGAAAACTCATCGGCATCGCCACCAGTGCCCAAAAGGCGGTTTTGCCGACGGACGCTCGACCGTCCGGTCGTCCACCGATTGCAGATCCTCTGCCAGTTGATGAACTTGGTGCGGATCATGTTCAGGCCACGTCGCCAAGCAACCCGACGAAGCACTTCCTCGAGTTTCAAAGCGGTGTCCATTGGCACGAGCCAGCCGTCGTACACGGCGCGCTGAATGGCATCTCTTTGTGAAGGCCGCGCGTGCGGCGCTGCGCATCTGGGCATTGAGCACCGCCCAGTCGCTGCCCCTGCCGGTGCGGAAATCGATCAGGCAGGTGTTGACCACGCCGCAATACGACTCGTGCTTTCGGCGTCGACGCGATGATCTTTTGCTTCGCCGATCAGCCGGTCGGTTGGAACGATCGCATCGACGAGACCGAGTTTCCAGTGCCGCCGCCGGCATCGCGCCCGGGTCTCGCCGTCCCAGAGCAGCGGCAGCGCCTTCTTGACAAGGCATGCGCGCGCGATAGCGACGGTGCCGCCGCCACGCCAGGCGAGGCCGACATCGTTGAGCAGGCCGATCAGCGTTCGAGTGTGTCATGCGATGCGCCGGTGACAGGCCAGGCACATCTCGAAACCGCCGCCGAGCGCCGTGCCAGGATGCGCCGGCGGCGATAGGCTCCACGGAACTCAATGCGGCGGAATAGCATTGACATCGCCAGCATCGTCGAAAACGGCGCTCGATGAGCTACGCCTCTGACCGGGCTTGACCTCCAGCGTGCGTGCAAGCCAGGTCAGATCGACCGGCGATGAAGGCCGGCTTCGCGCTGGTGATGACGATCACTGCCGCCGGGTCATCGGCTTGCGAGGGCCGTCTCGAACTGGGCGAGCATTTCCTGGTCGAGCACGTTCATGCTGCGGCCGGGCATGTCCCAGATGATGCTGGCGAACCCTTCGGCGTCGACCTCGTAGCGAAGGCCTGTCATGGCTTGAGTCTCCTCAGACGCGCTCGATGATTGTCGCGGTGCCCGTAGGTGCCGACGCACATAGTCACGAGGGCAGTGGAAGAAGATCGCGCCTCTCGAGCTCGTCGAGCACAGTGCCCAGGATGACGCCGCCTTGTTGCCCCGAGCGGATGACCCATGGCGATGGCGCCGCCGGCCACGTTGATCTTGCTGCTGTCGTTCCCATCAACTCCTGAAGAATTACGACCGAAGCGAAGGCCTCATTCAGCTCGTAGAGGTCGATGTCGCGGCATCCATGCCGGCGCGCTTCAACCCTGCCTTGCGCGAGACGGCCTCGGGTCCCTGTCAACATGATGCAGGGCTCCGGGCGGATGCGAAGTTCACGATGCGGGCGCGCGGCTTCAGGCCGATCTTCTCGCCGATCTCACTTGCTGCCGCCGGGAGATGAAAACGGGCACTCGACGACGCCGCACGTACCGGATGTAAGTGCCGGTGTTCCACCCGCTCGATCTGCGGGTATTTCTACGAGGAAGCCTCGTCGAAACCTCCTTCCACGCCCATGCGCGCGAATGCCGGCTCGAAGGCCGCGAGCGATTACGTCGTGTTTCGGACGCAAATGTTCGTCCTTCGAACAACACATCGCCGAACATGTCCTTCACAGGTACGACCGATTTCCTGAACCAGCCCTCTTTTTCCAAGCATGAGCGGCACGGCGTTGACTTTCGAGCGCATAGGCGTCGAGCTCCTCGCGCGAGTAGTCCCATACCGTCGCGATGAGGTCGGCGGCCACGCCCTGCGGCAGATAGCGGAACTCGGAATAGACCGACGGATCGCTGTACCGACGCCACCGCCGGCGAAAAGCGGCACACGCGACGCTGGATTCGACGCCGCTGGCGGTAAAGTCCGCTGAACTCAGCCTTCACGCGTACGCGATCGTGTTGACCGCTTCAAGGCTCGATGCACAGAACCGATTGATCTGGATGCCCGGCACATGCTCGGGATAGCCCGCATGGATGGCGGCGACGCGCGCGATGTTCGAGCCCTGCTCGCCAACGGGCTCGAGGCAGCCCATGACGACATCCTCGACGAGATTGGCGTCCAGCTCGTTGCGGTCGCGGATGGCACGCAGCACCGTTGCGGCCAGCTCGACCAGGGGCACTTTCGTGGAGCGCACCCAACTCCGGACGTCTCCCTCGCACCCGCCGCGGCTTCCCCAGACAGTCGTAGATGTAGCAATCGGTCATGGTCGCTCCCTCTTGCCGACCTTCGCGGCCGCATTCGCCTACTCGGAACGAGCGACCGTCCTGATCTTACCAAACGTCTGTTTGAATTGTCCAATCGAGCCGTACTGTCTCACCCGTCTCGCCGCCTTTGCGGTCAGATGGGATCGTCATCGCAGACGGCTGGCACGACGTCGGGTGGTCGTCGTGGTGGAGAGCACCGCATCAGCGCAGCGAGCAGATGTTCTTCTTCTCTCCCTGGCGGGACGGTGGGATGCGCGAGTGATGGCTGGACCGTTGAGCGGATTGCGCGTTGTGCAGGTGGCGGGCCTCGGCCCCGTGCCGTTTGCTGCGACGATGCTGAGCGACATGGGAGCGGATGTCGTCCGGATCGACCGTCCCGGGACGAGGCCATTGAGCCCGTGGGAGATCACGGGCCGCGGTCGCAGGGCCGTCGAGATCGACCTGAAGACGCATGACGGCACCGCCGCAGCCATGGCGCTCGCGGAAGTGGCCGACATCCTTCTCGAGGGTTTCCGTCCCGGCGTCATGGAACGATTGGGGCTCGGCCCCGACGTGCTACTCGCGCTCAACCCGCGCCTTGTTTACGGGCGCATGACCGGATGGGGCCAATCGGGGCCCCGTGCAGGCGAGCCCGGTCACGATGTCAACTACATCGCACTCTCGGGTGTCTTGCACGCGATCGGGTCGCCGGGCGGACCGCCGGTACCGCCATTGAACCTCATCGGGGACTACGGAGGCGGCGCGCTCTATCTGGTTGCCGGCGTGCTTGCAGCGCTCCACGAGCGGCAAATGTCGGGCTGCGGCCAAGTCGTCGATTGCGCTATGCTCGACGGTGCGGCCTCGCTGATGGCGGAGATCGTCGATCTGGCGAACACGGGGCAATGGAGCATGGCGCGCGGCAGTAACCTGCTCGACGGTGGCGCGCACTTCTACGGGGTCTATGAGTGCAAAGACGGTCGTCACATCGCGATCGCACCCATGGAGCGGCAGTTCTACGTCGCGTTCTGTGAGCGTGTCGGCGTCGATTTGCCCGATCCCGACAGCTATGAACGATCCGAGCTCTGGGCCGAGGCGCGGACCCGGCTCGCAAACCATTTCAAGACCCGAACCCGCGACGAGTGGTGCGCGTACTTCGCCGGCACTGAGGCTTGTGTCGTGCCCGTGCTCACCATGGACGAGTCGCCCGGCGATCCCCAGGTCGCAGCTCGCGAGATCTATGTGACCTATGACGGCGTACGCCAGCCCGCGCCGGCGCCACGCTTCTCTCGCACACCTGCACAGATCCAGTCTCCGCCACCCAGCAATGCAACTCCTGTCGAGGAGGTTCTCTCAACTTGGCGCAGCCGACCGGTCGGCGCGGGAATGCGCGAAGGAGGAGCTTCATGATCCGCGCTGTCGGATGCAACGAGTTCGGGCCGCCCTCGGTCCTTGCCGAGCTGACCCTGCCCATGCCGGAGCCAGGGCCGGGTGAGGTTCGCGTGAAGGTTCATGCAGTCGGCCTCGGCTTTCACGACCTGCTTCTAGTGGCGGGCAAATACCAGCTGAAGCCGCCGTTCCCGGTCATTCCAGGCTCGGATGTGACCGGCACCATCGACGCGCTCGGCCAAGATGTGTCGGACTTCCGGCTGGGCGACCGGGTGATCGCCATCACCGACCATGGCGGCTGCGCCGAATGTGTCACCGTCTCTGCGAAGGCTGCGGCCCTTCTTCCCGCGGGCATCGACTTCGTCACAGGTGCAGCAATTGGCATGACTTACGGCACCGCCCACCAGGCGTTGATCGATCGTGCTGCGCTGAAAGCCGGCGAAGTGTTGCTGGTACGCGGCGCTTCCGGTGGCGTCGGTCGGGCAGCGGTCGAGATCGGACGCCACCTCGGAGCGACCGTGCTTGCGACTGCGAGCTCGCCGGAGAAGCAGGCGATCGCGCGCGCGGCCGGTGCTCATCACGTTGTCGATGCTGCAGTCGATGTCCGCGACAGGGTGCGGTCACTGACGGACGGCCGCGGCGCCGATGTCATCTTCGACCCTGTCGGTGAGCCGGGCTTTCGGGTGGCCTGCCTCGCCGGCGTCGCCTATCGCGGCCGCATCCTGATCGTCGGCTTTGCCGGTGGCGAGATCCCCGCCATTCCCGCGCACTACCTCATCAACAAGTTCTGCACCATCACCGGCGTCGCGTTCGGTGGCTTCTTTGCCCATCGCGAGCCGGAACAATTCCGGGCGATCTTGCAGGATATCGTCGCATGGGCCGGACAAGGCGTCGTGAGTCCGCTCGTGACAATGCGCGTCACTCCCGGTGAAACGGCCCGGGCACTCGACGCGATCGCTAGCCGCAGCATGGCAGGGCGCGCGGTCGTCGCCTTTGCCTAGGAGCCGCGATGCGTGAGCGCGGTGCCGGTCGGCGGACAAGCACTGCAGTCCGGTTGGAGCGATTTTGGAAGAGCCACGCCATGACACTGATCTTCAAGGACGCACGCAAGCGCGAGTATCTGAATGCCGAGGGAGCCGACAAGCCGCTGAAGAGCCCCGTGCCGGCAGAGACACTCGAAAGGGCACGTTTGTACCGTCTGAGCAATCTCAGGGCAGCAGTGATTGCCCACGATTGCGCGGCGATACTGCTCTATGACCCGGTCAACATCCGTTATGCACTGGACGCCGCGAACATGCAGGTTTGGTGCCTGCACAATGCCACGCGCTATGCACTTGTGTTCGCGCAGGGCCCCGCCATCCTGTTCGACTACAAAGGTGCCGAGCACGTCGTGCAGCATCTCGCCACGATTGACGAGCTGCGTCCGGCAACAAGCTGGCTCTACATGTCGGCCGGCGAGCGGTTGAAAGAGCGCGTCGACGCCTGGGCCGATGAGATTGTCGATCTCGTCCGCAGCCATGGCGGCGGCAATCGCCGCATCGCCATCGACAAGATCGAGCCGCTCGGGCTGAAGGCGCTCGAGGACCGTGGCCTCCACTATGTCGAGGGCCAGGAGCTGACCGAGATCGCGCGCGCAAGAAAGAGCGACGACGAGATCACGCTCATGAAGTGGACGATCCGCGTCTGCGAAGCGGGCATGGCGCGCATGTACGAGGCGTCCGAGCCCGGCCGCTCCGAGCGGGAAATCTGGGCGGAGCTGCATTTCGAGAACGCGCGGTCGGGCGGAGATTGGCTCGAGACGAAGCTCCTGACGATCGGTGCGCGCACGAATCCCTGGTATGGCGAATGCTCCGACTACGAGGGCCGGGCCGGCGAGATGGTCTCCTTCGACACCGACATGATCGGTCCCTACGGTTACTGCGCCGATCTCTCGCGCTCTTGGACCTGTGGCCATACGCGCATGTCCAACAAACAGCGGCAGCTCTACGACGTCGCGCTCGAGCAGATCGAGCACAACTGCTCGATCATCAAGGCGGACATGAGCTTTGCCGAATTCAATGAGCGCTCCTGGCGGATCCCCGAGAGGTACCGGCCCTACCGCTATTCGCTCGCGGTTCACGGGGTCGGACTTGCCGACGAATGGCCGGTGGTGCCGCTCCATACCGACTTCCATCGTGCGCATGGCGGCTACTTTCAGCGAGAACATGACCGTCTGCGTCGAGAGCCTCATTGCCGAGGAAGGCGGCGAGAGCATCAAGCCGAGACCCAGGTCCGCGTGACTGCGCACGGCGTCGAGCGATTGGACACGTTCCCATGGGAGACGGAATAGGACCGCCTGCTTGCCAAGGAGACCTGCCTCTCGCAGGCACAGACAATCAGCGAGCATGTATGCCGCGCACCAAGTTGATGGTCTTCGTCGTGGAAATCGCTGCAGCGCATCACCCCATATGCGAAATTCAGCGTTCGGCGACCGCTTTCGAACCTACCGCGTCGATCTCATGTTAGTACACGGATCATGTGTTGCGACTCTGAACAGACCTGAGCGGTTGCAGCGTGCCGGTGCTATGGACTAACGATCTACCGTGAGCGATTCGCATCATCGTGATGCCCGATGGGCGCGGTTGACCGTCGTCACCGCATTAACAACCTGGTGAAGCATTCCGCCTGACCTGAGTGCAGATATGTGGTTTCGAATTCATCGCGCGAACGCGATCAACATGGGCCGTTTCAACTGTTATCGGCTTCGCCATCCTGATTGCGGTCGAATTCAATCAACCCAATCTTAGAGGATGGCCACAACAAGAACCCCCAGGCCCCTTGACAGTTATTGAGCCCACACGCTCAGGCACTGCAGCATTTTCACTCGGCGAGTGCGTGCCGCGCACGATTCATTGGGATCCACCAACTTCCGAGGAATACTCTGGCACCGCAACGCTTGCGGTCCTTACATGCCGGAGCCGCTCAAGGTTCATTTTCGATTTGGTCGCCTACGCAGCACTGGCTGCGGCGTCACTCGTCGCTGTAATTGCTGTATGTCGGGTGGGTCGGGCTGGGACCAAATAGTCAATTGCGCAAACGGTTCTCGCGCTCCGCTACCAGCGGAGTGCTTTCCTCCTGGCGGCAAAATTGACGCGGTCACTGTCGCTCATGGCCCGCTCCGATTCTTCGTGGCAGTGCGGGAAGACGGAAGGTTTCCAGTCCATAGCGTCGCCGTGGACTTGACCCGGTTTCGTGGAGCGCTGTGATGTGTGAAGCATGCGCTGCTGGACGACGCGGTGTCCACAAGTGCCGTGCGGGCGCATGGAGCATGGAGTCCGCTCCATCAAGACAGCGTCGTTCTTCGTGCGCTGGAAGGCGCATGCAGGCGACCGCATGAAAGCCGCTCTCGGAGACGCCGAGCACACGGCACATCGCAGCCACGGGAAATCGAGCCCGGTTCTTGCTTACGAACGCGAACCCTGTCGTGTCGAAGACGCGCCTCCGGCACGGGGCAGATCGTGTTGGCCTCGCCCAGCGCGCGAACCAGGGCCGTCCCGCGAGAGAGAATGTCGCGCTCCAGGTGAAGCTGCTTGTTCTCGCGCCGTAGACGCGGTTGTGTCTTTTGCTCCGCTCGATAAGCCCGTCGCCGCGCTGGCTCGCATCCCGGTCAGCCTGCGCAACCCAGTTGCGGATCGACTGCGCAGACGGCTCGAACTCCTTGGCCAGCTCCTCAGGCGATCGCCCGGCCCTGACCAGCTCGATCATCCGCTGCCGGAACTCCGGCGCGAAAGGTGGCTTCTTCCTGCCCATGCTCGTCTCCTGGAACCCAAATGTTGCGGGCTCCACGAAACCGGGTCAACTTCACCTCGCCATGATCAAGCTCGCCTCGACACGTCTGTGGCTGAGGCATTATGGAGATCCGCAGCCTAGTGGTTCTCGCGTTCCGACATTTGCTCTGACGGGTTCTGAAACGGGATGTAAATGTCGGAATCAGACGCCACTAGAAGCGGACGCTGACACCGACGCGCGCCACGTTCTCGGTGGGGTCGTAGGTGAGGCTGTTGGCGCCGGAGGTCTCGGTGATCTTGCCGTAGCTGGTGCGCACGAACTCGCCGCGGAACGCCACGCTGTCGGTCGCCTTGACCTCGATGCCGGCGCCGAGCGCGATGCCGCCCTTCGACTCATCGTCGGAGGCCGCGATGGTGCCGGTGAGGGTCTGCTTGAACTTGGCCTTGCTGTAGCCGACGCGCACATAGGGCATGACGCCGTCCATGGCATAGCCGGCGCGGGCGGCAATGCCGTAGGAGCGCTCCTTCTCGGTCTTCAGCGTGTCGGTGGCGGTCGCGATCTTGTTGACGGCGGAGCTGCTGTTGACCTCGAGCTCGGCGCCCAGATAGAGCGGCCCATCGAAGGTGCGGCCGTAGCCGGCGAAGACGCCGTATTCGGCGCCATCGGCGCTGAACCCGTCATAGGTCGCAGGGGTCCAGTTCTCGGTGACCTTGATGTCGGTCGAGTTGTGGCCGACCTGGCCACCGACATAGAAGCCGTCGAATGGCGAGGCGTGGGTTGATCCAGCCGCGGCGGTCATCGCAGCGACGAGCAGAAATGCAAAACGCATGTAGTTACCCCTCGCGAATTGTCTATACGCTGATACAGACAAAGTAGAATGTCAATATACGGATGAATTTATTTCCGGTCGACTGCTCACTCCTCGTGCAATGGCACGAGGATCTCGGGCGGATAGTCATAGGCAGCGCCCGTGCTCATGTCGACGGCGCCGCCGATGATGCCGCCAGCGAGGATATTGCCGAAGGCGAGCCCCTTGGTCTTCGACTCCGCGACGGCCGTGCCGGACAGCCCGCTGTCATGGTGGCAGGTCGCCTTGATGGCGCTTGCCGAGCGCTTGACGCTGACGCTGCCGGGCGTGTGGGCGACGTACTCGTGTCGTGATCGCGAAATTCGTCATCGCCCGCAGCAATCCCAGTACGAGTTTCGCGGTCTGAACGACACGAGCCGGTCTAAGCTCCTCGTGTGATTTGAGATCCGGGAAGTCCGCCGCTCGACCTTGCTGCAAAGTGTGAAGCGGACTTCCCGATCATCACACGAGCTGCCGGCATCGTTGACGAGCTTGCACTCGGCCCCTCCCTTCGGGGTCGTTGCGACCGACAGACTCTGCGTCGAGCCCTCGACGATCGAGGCGCAGGCCGGAAGCACCAGGAGGGCGGCGAGCAGGGCGAGCCTATTCATGGTCGTCGCCGATGCCGTCGTTGTTGTC
Source organism: Hyphomicrobiaceae bacterium (assembly GCA_041397765.1). Lineage (GTDB taxonomy): Bacteria > Pseudomonadota > Alphaproteobacteria > Rhizobiales > Hyphomicrobiaceae > JAWKWA01. The sequence continues at coordinate 204,315 of JAWKWA010000008.1, forward strand.
GTCGAGGTCGAACTGGTTGTGCCGTCGCGGTCGCTGTCGCGGGACCAGGTGAGGTGCCGTAGCCATAGCTGGCGAGGCCGCTGCGCGAGGGGCCGTAGTTGTTGGCGCGAAGCCGTCGGGCGAAGACCGCACATGCGGCGCCACATAGGTGCCGTTGCTGCGATGGCCCAGCCGTCGACGTGCACGTCGCGGGCGTTCGACACCTCTGCCGCAAGAGTGAACAATGCGATCAATGCAAAATAATACATGATTAATACCTTTCTGATCCAGAATATTCGAAAGTAATATGGCCGTCAATACGTTCAGCTGACGTCGCCAGCAAGAAATCGAGACGTCGCAGACGGCCGCGAGTGCGATGATGCGGTCCGACCTGACCGGGCTGCCGGCGAAGTAGCGGTAGATCTGAGCTTCCGACATGCCAATCTGCCGCGCTACCCGTCGTGTCCCGCCGGCCGCCTTGATGGCGATGCGGAGCCGCGCGAGGAAGGCGGCGTGCAGGTCCTCAGGCGAAATCTCGGCCGGTCCGGGCAGTGCCGGGAATGGCGGACGGAGAAGGCGTCAGGCAACGAGGCATCGCGACAGGCTATGCCGACGCGATCGCTGCGAGAACACCTCGCGGCCAATCCGGGCGGTGGACTGTGCCGTCCGCGGCACAGGCGGGTCGCGCAGTTCGGCTTGTGATGGTCAAGCGGAAGCCGGCGGAACCAGCAAAATCGGCTCAACCGCCCCACCGCCATCGCCCTCGGTGCGCGGCCATCAAGGGCAGCACACGGGCAAAGCGGACGAACGGTGGAGGTCAGGGCAGCAGCCATAGGGTCCATCTACTGGACTTGGCCCGGTTTCGTGGAGCGGTTTGATCTTGGGATCATGCGCCGCTGGTGAGCCGCCCTGACGATGATCAGTCGGCTGTGATCTCGCCTTCGAGCTCGCGGGCGGCGCCTGGGGCTCCGAGGATCTCGTACCAACCCGATCCGGGCAGATCAGCGGGCAGACGACGGGCGATATGTTGCGACAAGGATGCTCCCGCCCGTCAATCCGCCGTCTGGCCGGCGGCCCGGATCGCTAAGATCGATCCAGATCTGAACTTTCATCTCGGTGTACTGGTCGTGGGCATGGATGGATTTGTCGCGCCCGCCGAAGCCGGACGTCTTGTAGCCGCCGAACGGTGTCGTCGCATCGCCCTCGCCATAGCAGTTGACCGTCACCGTGCCGGCGCGGATGGCGCGTGCCATGCGAGTGCGCCCGACGCGCATTCGCCGTGAAGACCGAGGCGGTAAGGCCATAGCTGGTGTCGTTCGCCACCTTGACCGCTTCCTCGGCGCTGCCGACCGTGATGATCGAAGGCTTACCGGGCCGAAGATCTCCTCGCGCGCGATGGTCATGTCGGGCGTGACGCCATCGAAGATGGTCGGAGGGATGATATCCCTCGCCGGCGGCGACCGGCGTGTCGCCGAGCACGACGCGTGCTCCCTCGGCCTTGCCCTTGCGGATATAGCCGAGCACACGCTCGTGCTGCTCCTTCGACACGATCGCGCAGCCGGTTGACCGGATCGAGCGGATTGCCCGTCGGCCAGGCCTGAACCTTGTGCAGCATGCGCTCAACGAGGGCGTCCTTGACGTTGCGGTGCACGATGAGGCGCGAGTTCGACGAGCAGTTCTCGCCCATGTTCCAGAACACGGCCTGCACGACATGGGCCGCGACGACGTCGAGGTTTTCCGCGTCGTCGAGAACGATGCACGGATTCTTGCCGCCGCATTCGAGCACGATGCGCTTCAGGTTGCTCTTGGCGGAGTATTCGAGGAACAGCCGCCCGACATCCGTCGAGCCGGTGAACGACACCATGTCGATGTCGGGATGGAGCCCGATCTCGCGCCCGATCACTTCCCCGAGCCCGGTGACCACCTGGAAGGCGCCACCGGGAATTCCGGCCTCGCGCGCCAGCTCGGCGATCCTCAGCGCCGTCATGCTGGTCTCCTCGGCCGGCTTGACGATCACCGAGTTGCCGGCGGCGAGCGCCGGCCCAAGCTTCCAGGCGAGCATGAGGATCGGGAAGTTCCAGGGCAGCACGCAGCCGACCACGCCGACCGGCTCGCGCACGATCATGGCGACAGCGTCGTCACCCGATGGTGCCACCTCGTCATAGATCTTGTCGGCGGTCTCGGCATGCCATTCGAGACAGTTCAGCGCCTCGGGAATGTCGATGGTCTCGACGTCGTGGATGGGCTTGCCGCTCTCCAGGCTTTCGAGCACGGCGAGCTCGTGCTGGTTGCGCCGGATGAGCCGGGCGAGCTGGATCATCGCCTTCTTGCGCTCGCTGGGATGGCGCCGCGACCAGCTCCCGGCCTCGAAGGTCTCGCGCGCCTTGGCGACGGCGAGATCGAGATCGGCCTTGCTGCAGGCGGCGATCCGGTTCAGCACCTGGCCGTTCGCCGGATTGATCGTCTCGAAGGTCGCGCCGGACTGCGATGCACGCGCCCGCCCGTCGATCACGGCCCCCGATGGCAGCGGCAGAGCCGCCGCGATCGCCTCGTACTCGTCACGCGTTAAGAGCAACGACATTGCTCGCCTTCCCGTTTGTCGCTTGGCTAGTGATGTGACGCACGGCGGCCTTCACCGTGCGGATGGTGATCTCGGCCTGCCGCTTCTGTTCGTTGTCGAGGCCGCGCATGGGCTTGCGCACAGGGCCCGAGGGCAGGCCGGCCAGCTCGCAGCCGAACTTGATGGTCTGGACGAACTTGCCGCCCTGCTCGAGCACGCGCATGAAGGGAAGCAGCGCCGACATGATGCGGCGGCCCTTGTCGAAGTCCTTCTCGATTGCACAAGCGCGATAGAGAGCGATGTGCTCGTCGGGCAGGCAGTTGCCGCCGCCGCAGACCCAGCCCTTGGCACCCCAGGCGAAGAATTCGAGAGCCTGATCGTCCATGCCGCAGAAGAGATCGATGCCGGGATAATCCCGGGCGAGCAGGTGAAGCTGATTGGGGCTGCCGCTCGATTCCTTGATCGCGCAGAAATTGGCGCTCCGGCCGACGCGGTCGAAGAACTCCTCGGCCATCAGCGTGCCGGTGCGGCCCGGATAGTTGTAGAGCATGATCGGCAGGCCAGCCGCCCGGTCGATGGCGAGGGCGTGATTGGCGAGCTCGAGCTGCGTCGGCACGGCATAGTAGGGCGAGCCGACCAGGATGCCGTCCGCCTTGGCCTCGCGCGCGGCGAGCGCATAGTCGATGCAGTCTTCGGTGCGGATGGCACCGACGCCGACGATCATCGGCACGCGTCCCTT
>JAWKWA010000009.1:0-32500 GCA_041397765.1 Hyphomicrobiaceae bacterium
ATCCCGCCGAAAGTCTCACGGCGGGCGACGCATGACTCGCCTCGATTCGTGGCGATAATATGTTTTTCTTACTAAAATCAATGCGTTATATATTTTTGATGATATGGAATATTATGCGAGATGGGTCGCGGGAGTCTCCCGACGAAAGCAGGGCATCCACCATTGGGCCGATACTCGCGACGTCACGAGTGAAGAACGCCGATCGCCTGCTCATGTTCCAGCAGCACCGGCTCACGTTCCAGCGGGCAGGGCCCGCGCGACGATCGCCTTCATGTCGGCGCGCGCGAGGCCGACGCCGTAGTGGCGGGCAAAGCCGCCCTCCAGACGTGTCGCGACATAGGCGTCGGCGACCGCCTGCGGCGCGCTCGCGCGCAGCAATGCCGCGGCGCTGACGGCGGCGAGCCCCTCGACGAAGGCGCGGGCATTGAGCTCGATGTCGCGCGGGCGGTGCAGGATGTCGCGGACGCGCTCGAGCGCGGTTGCGATGCGCCGGTCGCCGGCGACCGATTTAGCCAGACCATCGAGCACGCTCTCGACGGCGTCCGGCTCCTTCATCATCACGCGAAGGACATCGAGGCACATGACGTTCCCCGAGCCTTCCCAGATGGCATTGACGGGCAACTCGCGATAGGCGCGCGCGAGCAGTCCCTCCTCGACATAGCCGTTGCCGCCGAGGCACTCCATCGCCTCCGCGGCAAAGCCCGGAGCGGTCTTGCAGACGAGATATTTGACGACCGGCGTCATCAGGCGGCGGAAGGCGGCCTCGCCTTCGTCCCCGGCATGATCGAAGGCGCGGGCGAGGCGGAAAGCGAGCGCGGTCGCCGCCTCGACCTCGAGGGCGAGATCGGCGAGCACCGGCGTCATCACCGGCTCATCGGCGAGCACGCGGCCGAAGACCTTGCGGTGGCGGGTGTGGAGGAGCGCATTGGCGAGGCACAGGCGCATGAGGCCGGCGGAGGAGACCGCGCAGTCGAGCCGGGTCAGCGTCACCATCGCGAGGATGGTGGCGATGCCGCGGCCCTCCTCGCCGATCATCCAGGCGCTGGTCCGCGCGAACTCCACCTCGGCGGAAGCGTTGGAGCGGTTGCCGAGCTTGTCCTTCAGGCGCTGGATGCGGATCGGATTGGCGCTGCCGTCGGGCAGGAGGCGCGGCATGAGGAAGCAGGCGAGGCCGCCGGGCGCCTGGGCGAGCACGAGGAAGGCATCGGACATCGGCGCCGACATGAACCATTTGTGGCCGGTGATCAGATACTCGCCCCCCGGGCCGCCATTGGCGATGGGCGTGGCGCGCGTCGTGTTGGCGCGGACATCGGTGCCGCCCTGCTTCTCGGTCATGCCCATGCCGATGGTGATCGCGGTCTTGTCGGTCATCGGACGGATGCGGCGGTCGTAGTCGCGCGAGAGGATCCGCGGCAGCAGCACCCGGGCGATGGCCGGCTCCTCGATCAGCGTCGCTACGGCCGCGCTCGTCATGGTGATCGGGCAGCAGTGACCGGCCTCCATCTGCGCGGCCATGTAGAAGGCACCGGCCCGCTCGACATGGGCGCCCGGGCGCGGGCTCGCCCCCGGCGTCGCCAGATGCTCCCAGACCGAGCAATGGAGGCCCGCCGCCATGCTCGTCGCCATCAGCCGGTGATAGGCGGGGTGGTACTCGACGATGTCGAGGGGGCGGCCCTTCTCGTCGAAGCGGCGCAGGCGCGGCGGACTCTCGTTGGCGAGGCGCCCCTCTTCCAGCATGTCCCGGCTGCCGGCGAGTGCCCCGAAGCTCCGGAGGCGGCCGGCGGCGCCCTCGCCTCCTTCGCGATGGATCGCCTCGCTCAGCACCTGGTCGCTCGCATAGAGGTCGATATCGCCGAAGATCGGGCTCTGGTTCAGGACCTCATGGGTCGAAAAGGGATCGCTGTCGCTCACCGCGGGCCTCCTGTCCCCTGCCGGCGACGCGGGGGCGCTTGTGGCTTAAACCGAGTCGTCCTATAGACCGGGCTTTAATGAACCGGACACTCGCCCGCGCGGATTTCCACTTTCCGCACCGTCATCTCTTGTCCGTCGAGGAACTGACGGCCGAGCAGACGACTCTCATTCTCGACCTCGCCGAGGAAGCGTCTCTCATCAGCAGGGAGATCGCCAAGAAACGCGACATTCTGGCCGGGCGCACGCTCGTCAACCTGTTCTTCGAGAACTCGACGAGAACCCAGTCCTCGTTCGAGCTCGCCGCCAAGCGGCTCGGCGCCGATGTCATCAACATACAGGTGTCGACCTCGTCCGTCTCCAAGGGCGAGACGCTGATCGACACGGCGATGACGCTGAACGCCATGCGGCCGGACCTCCTCGTCGTCAGGCACAGCCAGGCAGGCGCGGTCGAACTGCTCGCCCAGAAGGTCGACTGCTCGGTCATCAATGGCGGCGACGGCGCGCACCAGCACCCGACCCAGGCGCTGCTCGATGCCCTCACCATCCGCCGCAACAAGGGCCGCCTGCAGGGGCTGACCGTCGCGATCTGCGGCGACATCCGCCATTCGCGGGTGGCACGCTCGAATATCGGCCTTCTCAACACGCTCGGCGCCCGGGTGCGGATCGTCGCGCCGTCGACGCTCCTGCCGCCCTTCCCCGAGCGGTTCGGCTGCGAGGTCTTCACGCGCATGGAGGAAGGCATCCGCGACGCCGACGTCGTGATGATGCTGCGCCTTCAGCAGGAACGCATGTCGGGCTCGTTCATTCCCTCGCCGCGCGAGTACTTCCACTTCTTCGGTCTCGACAACGAGAAGCTGAAGCTCGCCCGGCCCGACGCCATCGTCATGCATCCAGGACCGATGAACCGGGGCATCGAGATTTCCTCGGCCGTCGCCGACGATCCGCGCAGCGTGGTGCGCGAGCAGGTCGAGATGGGCGTCGCAGTGCGCATGGCGGTGCTGACCGTGCTCGCCCGCCATCTTCCCAACCATTGAGGGCCGACGCCATGACGCGCAACGACAGCGGCGGGCGCGGCGACAGCCGCCTCGCCCTCTTCAACGCCCGCCTGCTCGATCCCGCCACCGGGCGCAGCGAGAGGGGCGGCGTGCTCGTCGAGAACGGCCTCGTCGCCGATTGCGGGCCGCATCTGCGGCGCAATGCCGCCGAGGGCGCCGAGCCGATCGACTGCCAGGACAATCTGGTCATCCCCGGCCTCATCGACATGCAGGTGTTCACCGGCGAGCCGGGCCTCGAGCACCGCGAGACGCTGTCCTCGGCGAGCCGGGCGGCGGCGGCGGGCGGCGTCACCACCATGGTCTGCATGCCCGATACCGATCCGGTGATCGACGACGTGGCGCTCGTCGATTTCGTGCAGCGGCGGGCCCGCGACACGGCGATCGTGCGGGTCGAGACCATGGCGGCGCTGACCAAGGGCCTCAAGGGCGCGGAGATGGCGGAGATCGGGCTCCTTCGCTCGGCCGGCGCGATCGCCTTCTCGAACGGCCGACGCAGCGTCGCCAATTCCAAAGTGATGAGCCGGGCGCTGCTCTATGCCAAGGATTTCGGCGCACTCGTCGTGCATCACACCGAGGATCCCGATCTCGCCGATGTCGGGGTCATGAACGACGGCCTCGTCTCCAGCCGGCTCGGCCTGCCGGGAGTGCCGAGTGCCGCCGAGACCATCATGGTCGAGCGCGACATCCGTCTCGTCGAGCTGACGGGCGGGCGCTATCACGCCGGTCTCATCACCTGCGCGGCCTCGCTGGAGGTGATCCGCCGGGCCAAGGCGCAGGGGCTGCCGGTCACCTGCGGCGTCTCGGTCAATCACCTGACGCTCAACGAGAACGACATCGGCTCCTATCGCACCTTCTTCAAGCTGAGCCCGCCGCTCAGGACCGAAGAGGATCGCCGTGCGATCGTCGAGGGCGTCGCCGACGGCTCGGTCGACGTCATCGTCTCGAGCCACGATCCGCAAGGCTCTGACGGCAAGCGTCGTCCGTTCGTTGAGGCGGCCTATGGCGCGGTCGGCCTCGAGACGCTGCTGCCGGCGGCGCTGAGGCTGCATCATTCGGGCGACGTGCCGCTCGAGCGGCTGGTGCGGGCGATGACGCTCAACCCGGCGCGGCTGCTCGGCCTCGCCGGCGGGCGGCTGGAGAAGGGAGCGCCGGCCGATCTCGCCGTCGTCGACACGGATGCGCCCTTCATGGTCGACCGGGCGAAGCTCAACTCGCGCTCGCGCAACACGCCGTTCGACGAGGCGCGGCTGCAGGGCATCGTCCGGCGCACCATCGTCGCCGGCCGCAGCGTCTATCCGTTCGCGGCCTAGGGAAGCGAATTTGACACTTGAGGCCCGGTTGCTGCGAAGTGCGTTCTCAAGTGTCAAATTCAAAAGCTCCACTAGAATCATAAGCTTGCTAGTGGTTCCACTAGCGCCCGCGAGCGGCTGCGCCCGTGATCACCGCTGGCGGCCGGCCTTCAGCAGGAGCAGCAGCGGGAAGGCGGCGAGGCTGACGATCGTCATCAGCAGGAAGTCGTTCGAATAGGCGATCAGCATCGCCTGGCGCGTCAGCGTCGCATCGAGGAGGGCGCGGCCCGATCTGCTCGCTGGATCGAGCGGGCCGCCGGCTCCAAGCTGCAGGCCGAGACTGAAGGGCGTCAGTGCCTCGCCGAGCCGCGCATGCATGAGCTCGGTACCGCTCGTCAGTTGCGCGATGACGATCGAGACGCCGATCGAGCTGCCGAGATTGCGGATCAGCGTCCAGACCGAGGCCGCCTCGGTGCGCAGGCGCGCATCGAGCGTCGCGAAGGCGATGGTGTTGAGCGGCACGAAGATGAGGCCGAGGCCGACGCCCTGCACAACATTGACGAGGACGAGGCTGGTCGCGGAAGTATCGGGCGAGATGCCGACGAGCTCGTAGAGCGAATAGGTGGAGAGCGCGAGGCCGGCGCCGACGAGGAGGCGCGCATCCATCAGGCCGAGCAGGCGTCCGACCGCCATCATCGCCAGCATGGTGCCGAGACCGCGGGTGCCGAGGACATAGCCCGCCGAGATGATCGGATAGCCCATGACCCCCTGCACATAGGGCGTGACGAGGGCGAGCGTGGCGAGAATGAGGATACCGGCCAGGAACATGAAGATGACGCTGACCGTGAAATTGCGGTCGAGGAACATGGCCGGCGGGATGAACGGCCGGTCGGTGGTGAAAGAGTGCGAGAGATAGACATAGGCGCCAAGGCCGGTCAGCACGGCATAGGTGACGATCTCGCCCGATTCGAACCAGCCGACCTGCTCGCCGCGATCGAGCATGAGCTGCAGGGAGCCGATCGCCAGGCTCAGCATGCCAAAGCCCAGCCAATCGAAGCGGCGCTCGGGCTCGGGCTCGGTCTCGCGCATGACGAGGATGAGGCCGGCGACAGTGGCGATGCCGAAGGGCACGTTGACGAAGAATACCCAGCGCCAGGAGAAGCCGTCGGTCAGATAGCCGCCGAGGGCGGGACCGACGATCGGGCCGAGCATGACGCCCATACCCCAGATCGACATGGCGGCGCCGCGGCGCTCAGGGGGAAAGATGTCGAGCATGACCGCCTGCGAGAGCGGCACGAGCGCGGCCCCGAACACCCCCTGAAGCAGGCGGAACAGCACCATCTCGTCGATCGTCTGGGCGATGCCGCACAGCATGGAGGCGAGCGTGAAGCCGGCGGCGCAGATCACCAGCATGCGCTTGCGGCCGAACCGCAGGGCCAGCCAGCCGGCGGGCGCCGTCATGATGGCGGCGGCGACGATGTAGGAGGTGAGCACCCAGCTCACCTGGTCGAGGGTGGCCGACAGGCTGCCCTGCATGTAGGGCAGGGCGACATTGGCGATCGTGGTGTCGATCGCCTGCATGACGGTCGCGGCCATCACGCAGGCGGTGATCAGGACGCGCTCGAGCGGCGTCGTCTCGAAGGTCGCACCGTGGCGCGCGCTCATTGCTCGGCCGGGGAGGTCCGGGCGCTCATCGCCGGCAGGGCGGCGCGGCTACTGCCGAAGCCGAGCAGGCCGGCGAACGTGCGCTGCCGCTTGGTGTCGATCGACACATAGGCGCTGAGGCCGGCGCGGAGCTGGCTGAGATCGCCCCCCTCGTCGAAGACGATGCGGACCGGCACGCGCTGCACGACCTTGACCCAATTGCCCGACGCGTTCTGCGGCGGCAGGATCGAGAATTGCGCACCGGTGCCGGGGCTGATCGAGGCGACCCGGCCGTGCCAGACGCGGTCGGGCCAGGTGTCGACGACGATGGTCACCGCCTGGCCGGGCGCGACATGGGTGAGGTCGGTCTCCTTCAGATTGGCATCGACCCAGGGCTCGGCGTCCGAGATGACCGCGAGCACGGGCGTGCCGGCGGTGATGTAGCGGCCGACCTGGATGTTGGAGACGAGGGTCGCAATGCCGCCGATCGGCGCGCGAACATCGGTGTTGGAAAGATCGCGGCGGGCGGATTCGAGCTGGGCGGCGGCCTCCATGTAGGCGGGGAACTGCTCGAGAGGCAGGTCGGCCGCGCCGAGCAGGCGGGCGAGCGCCTGGCTCTCCTGCTGCTCGAGGCTCGCGAGCTGGGCGGCTGCGGTTGCCACCGTCACGTCCCAGTCGTCCATGGCGTCCTCGGCCGTGACGCCGCGGGCGACGAGCTTCTTCTTGCGGTCGCGCTGCTCGCGCCGCGCCTCCAGCACCTTGGTGGCGAACGCTTTCTGCTCCTTCAGGCCGGCGAGCGTCGCCTTGAGACCGAGATAGTCGCTGCGGGCGGCGGCGAGGCGCGCCTCGGCCTCCTTCTCGGCGGAGCGGAAAGTCGCGGCGCGGATCGTGTAGAGCGGATCGCCCGCCTTCACCGGCTGGCCCTCGACCACGCTCACGGCATCGATCTCGCCGGAGATGTCGGCGGTGATCAGCACCTTCTGGGCGCCGACATAGGCGTTGTCGGTCGTCACATAACGGCCGCCGGAGAGATAGAGCCAGAAGCCGGTGAGCGCGGCGATGCAGGGCACCACGACGAGCAGCACCAAACGCAGCCGTCGTCGGCGCCGATCCCGCGGGATCACGGTCGTATCCACGGCCTGCGGCGCCAAGGCCGCCTTCGCATCATCCGCCATCGCTCGATCGTCCGCTTTGCGGTGCCCGGCGGCCCGACGGGACCGTCCCTGGCACACGTGCCCGTGTTGCATCACCCGCCTGCGGGCGCCGCGCCCGCTCGCGAGCCGGAAGCCCGGCCGGCGGCAACGACCGCGCCGCCTCTTCGGCGCCCTTCACGTTCTCGCGCAACCGCTCGAGGGTGCCGAGCAGGCGCGCGATGTCCTTCTCACCAAGACCGCTCAGCACCTCGCCGGCGATCGCGTCGGCGAGCGGGGTGACCTCCTCCAGAAGTGCCCGCCCCTTGTCGGTCGCAAAGACCAGGTTGGCGCGCCGGTCGCCCGGATGCCGACGGCGCTCGATCAGGCCCTGTGCGGCCAGCCGGTCGAGAATCGGCACCAGCGACATGGGCTTCAGGTCCATCTGCTCGGCGATGTCGGCCTGCCTCAGTCCGCCCTGGCGCTCGACGCGGATGAGCACGCCCCATTGCGCGCGCGTCATGCCGTGCTCGGCCGCCCGCCGGTCGACATAGGTCCGGATGAGACGGGCGACATCGCTGAGGGCGAGCAGGGCCTCGCGACCGGGCTTCATGGAGCGGGACATGGCCATTTAATAAGGACGCTTATTATGTGTTTCAATACGACCGGCGCAATCCGGACCCTCGGCCGCTGCATGGATCGCGGTGGAACCTCAGGCGCCCCCGGTCGCTCACCCGATTGCATTTCGCCCGAAAGCCTTCATGCTCGGCCACCTGCCGTCCTGGCCGCATCGCTCCCGCCATGTTTCGGGGCGTCGTCGGGGCGGACGCAGATCAACGTCTCCTCGGGCCCGCCAATGCTGCAAACCCTTCTGCTGCTCGCCCTCGGCTATCTGATGGGGTCGGTCCCCTATGGGCTCCTGCTGACGCGGGCGGCCGGGCTCGGCGACATCCGCGCCATCGGCTCGGGCAATATCGGGGCGACCAATGTCCTGCGCACCGGCAACAAGGCACTGGCGGCGGCGACGCTCGCGCTCGATCTGCTGAAGGGCACGGCCGGCGTCCTGGTCGGGGCTTGGCTCGGGGGTAGCGACGGCGCGCTGGCGGGCGGGGTCGGGGCCTTTCTCGGCCACATCTTCCCGGTCTGGCTCGGCTTCAAGGGCGGCAAGGGCGTCGCCACCTATATCGGCGTGCTCGCCGGGCTCGCCTGGCCGGTGGCCCTGCTCTTCTGCGCGATCTGGCTGCTGATCGCCGGCATTTTTCGCATCTCCTCGCTTTCGGCGCTGGTCGCGAGCCTCGTCGCACCGATCGGTTTCCTCATCGTCGACGCGCGCCATCAGATGGCGGCGCCGGGCCCCGCCGCGATCGCCGCGACGGTGCTCGCCGTGCTCATCTTCCTCCGCCACCGGGCCAATATCGAGCGGCTGATCCGCGGCACCGAGCCGAGGATCGGCGCAAGGAAACCGGATGGCGGGCCGCCGGGCGGGGCGGGGTCCGCGAAAGTCCTCCCATCGGACCCAGAGGGAAGCTGAGATGACGGGGCGGGCTGGAGATCGGGTACGGGACGCCTCGGGCGCGGCCACGCGCGGCCGTGTCCGCCTCACCGACGCCCAGCGCATCGCCTGGCTGAGGCTGATCCGCTCCGAGCGGGTCGGACCTGTCACCTTCCGCGATCTCGTCAACCGTTTCGGCGGGGCGGAGGCCGCGCTGGAGGCGCTCCCCGCGCTCTCGCGCAAGGGCGGCAGCGCGCGGGCCATAGAGCCGGCCAGCCGCGCCGCGGCCGAGGCCGAGCTCGCCGCGCTCCAGGCAATCGGTGCCCGGCTGGTCGCGCTCGGCGAGGAGGGCTATCCCGATGCGCTCGCCGCCATCGAGGCGCCGCCGCCACTCCTCGCCATCAAGGGACGCAGCGCCCTCGCGCATCAAACGGCAGTCGCCATCGTCGGCTCGCGCGATGCCTCGGCGGCCGGGCGGCGCATCGCCCGCACGATTGCGGCCGAGGTCTGCCGGGCCGGGATCACGGTCGCATCGGGCCTTGCCCGGGGCATCGACGCCGCGGCCCACGAGGCCGCGCTCGAGACGGGCCAGGAGACCGGGGTGGGCGGCACCATCGCGGTGGTGGCCGGCGGGATCGACGTCGTCTATCCGCCCGAGCATCAGGCGCTGATGTCCCGGATCGGCAGGGAAGGGCTGGTGATCTCGGAGCTGCCGCCAGGCTTCCTGCCGAGGGGCCAGGACTTTCCCCGGCGCAATCGCATCATCTCGGGCCTGTCGCTCGGCGTGCTGGTCGTCGAGGCGGCGCGCCGCTCGGGCTCGCAGATCACGGCGCGCTTCGCGCTCGAGCAAGGCCGCGAGGTGATGGCGGTGCCGGGCAATCCGCTCGACCCGCGGGCGTCGGGCACCAACCAGCTCCTGAAGGAAGGCGCGACGCTCGTCACCGAGGCGGAGGACGTGCTGAAGGTGCTGCTGCCGATGCGCGAGCGGCCGGCGCGTCCCGCCCGCAGCCTTGCCGAGGCCGGCGCGGACGAGGATCCCGGGCTCGCCGATGCGTTGGTGGAAGAGCCGGTCGGCAGCGAGCGGGACCGTGTTCTCGGCGCCCTCGGCGCGGCGCCGATCGGGATCGACGAGCTGGCGCGGGAGACCGGACTTCAGGCTTCGACCGTGCGTATCGTGCTGATGGAGCTCGATCTCGCCGGGCGCATCGAGCGGCATCAGGGACAGCGGGTCTCGCTCTCATGAGAAGCCTGCGAAACGGGGACCGAGAGCGGCGGGCGCGGGCAGGCCATGCTTCCCGCAAATCCCCCGTCGCCCGGCCGCCCGGTCAGCCGGTCTCGCCTCGCCGCCGGTCCGGCGCGGCGCGGAATGGCGGGCCTCGCGATAGCGACCAGCAGCGCCGAGAGCGCCCGGTGCCCCGAGGTGCGGGCGAGCTGCTCGAGCTCGAGGATCATGTCGGCAATATAGTCGGCGACTTCCTCGCCATCGGCCCGGTCCACCCCGCCCGGCAGCGGCTCGCGGCCGCGCCTCTGCCCGCTCTCGCCCACCACGAAGCACCTCTCCGTCAGAAAAGCCACCTTCTCTGCCAGTCCAATGCGCCCGCCCCGACTGCGGAAACGCATAGGGCGGACCGGCCGCGCGATCTGTCGCAACCATAAAGTTGCACAAGTCTCTTTCGCTACCTGAAGTTGAATAACACGACCGCCCCACAGTCGCGACCTCTCATCCCTTAGGACATCTCCGGGGGTGCGCGTCCTCGCCTCGTTTGACAGGTCGGCAGCGATCCACCATGTTCTCGCGCCAGCCGCAGCGTGCCCGACCGGACGAAGCCGGGGCGATGCGGCTGACAGGGCGACCGTGCCGCCGGAAGAGCCATCGTCCCGGATCAGGCGCCGAGAGGCGGGCAGGCCCCCCTCGTCGATGAACCCGCTCTATTTGTTGGTTTCGAGCACGTTCCCATGGCGAGCCATTGCGAAGGCCGCCCGAACCTGCTCCAGCGAGGACCACCACCGGCACATGCGCGTCGTCATCGTGGAATCGGCCGCCAAGGCCAAGACGATCAACAAGTATCTCGGCAAGGACTACAAGGTCCTGGCCTCGTACGGCCATGTCCGCGACCTGCCGGCCAAGGACGGCTCGGTGCTGCCGGACGACGATTTCGCCATGTCGTGGGACGTGGAGGCGAAGTCGGCCAAGATCATGGCCGAGATCGCCCGGGCGCTCAAGGATGCCGATGGGCTGATCCTCGCCACCGACCCCGATCGCGAGGGCGAGGCGATCTCATGGCACATCCTGGAGATCCTCAACCAGAAGAAGGCGCTGAAGGGCAAGAACGTCGAGCGCATCACCTTCAATGCCATCACCAAGCAGGCCGTCGCCGATGCGATGAAGCATCCCCGGGCGATCGACGAGCCCTTGGTCGATGCCTATCTGGCGCGCCGGGCACTCGACTATCTGGTCGGCTTCACGCTTTCGCCGGTGCTGTGGCGCAAGCTGCCGGGTGCACGCTCGGCGGGGCGGGTGCAATCGGTGGCGCTGAGGCTCGTCTGCGACCGCGAGGACGAGATCGAGCGCTTCAAGACCGAGGAATACTGGACGATCGAGGCGCTCTTGCAGACGGGCAAGGGCGAGGAGTTCCCGGCGCGTCTCCACGCCATCGCCGGCACGGCGCTGAAGAAGCTCGACATCAAGGACGGCGCCAGCGCGCATGCCATCAAGGCGGTGATCGAGAAGGGCGCCTTCCGCGTCGAGAGCCTCGAGAAGAAGGCGGTGAAGCGCAATCCCTACGCGCCGTTCGCCACATCGACACTGCAGATGGATGCCTCGCGCAAGCTCGGCTTCTCGGCCAAGCAGACAATGCAGATCGCCCAGCGGCTCTATGAGGGCGTCGACATCGGCGGGGAGACGGTCGGCCTCATCACCTATATGCGAACCGACGGCGTCACCATCGTGCCCGAGGCGATCAACGCCATCCGCGGCATGATCGCGCGGGACTATTCCCAGCGCTACGTGGCGCCCTTCGTGCGCGAGTACAAGACCAAGGCGAAGAACGCACAGGAGGCCCACGAGGCGATCCGGCCGACCGATGTCACGCGCCGGCCCGATGAGGTGGCACGTTATCTGGAGAGGGACCAGGCGCGGCTCTACGAGCTGATCTGGAAGCGCACCGTGGCGAGCCAGATGGCCTCCGCCGAGCTCGAGCAGACCACCGCCGACATCGACGTCAAGGGCCGCGACGGGCGGAACTACACGCTGCGCGCCACCGGCTCGGTCCTGCAGTTCGACGGCTTCCTCAAGGTCTACGAGGAGGGGCGCGACGAACGGGTGCGGCCGATCGAGAAGGGCAAGGAGGACCGCGCCGAGGCGGACGACGACGACAGCCGCAGGCTGCCGGCGCTGGCGCGCGGCGATCAGGTCCGCGACAAGGCGATCGAGGCCGAGCAGCATTTCACCCAGCCGCCGCCGCGCTATTCCGAGGCGACGCTCGTCAAGAAGA
This sequence comes from Hyphomicrobiaceae bacterium, assembly GCA_041397765.1. Taxonomy (GTDB): domain Bacteria; phylum Pseudomonadota; class Alphaproteobacteria; order Rhizobiales; family Hyphomicrobiaceae; genus JAWKWA01. The sequence continues at coordinate 12,016 of JAWKWA010000009.1, forward strand.
TGGAGGAGCTCGGCATCGGCCGGCCCTCGACCTATGCGGCGACGCTGGCGGTGCTGCAGGAGCGCGAATATGTGCGCCTCGACAAGAAGCGGCTGATCCCCGAGGACAAGGGCCGGCTCGTCACCGCCTTCCTCAAGGGCTTCTTCCAGCGCTATGTCGAATATGATTTCACGGCGAGCCTCGAGGAGAAGCTCGACCTCATCTCCGACGGCAAGCTCGAATGGCGGGACGTCTTGCGCGAGTTCTGGCGCCAATTCACGGCCGCCGTCGCCGAGACCAAGGAGCTGCGCGTCACCGACGTGCTGGAAGCGCTGAACGAGCAGCTCGGGCCGCATATCTTCCCCGACAAGGGCGACGGCTCCGATCCCCGGCTCTGCCCGACCTGCGGGGCGGGCCGGCTGTCGCTGAAGACCGGCAAGTTCGGCGCCTTCATCGGCTGCTCGAACTATCCCGAATGCCGCTATACGCGCCAGTTCTCGGATGCCTCGGGCGAGGCGCAAGCGCAGGCGCCGGCCGAGGCGCGGGTGCTCGGGATCGACCCGGCGACAGGGCTCGAGGTGGCGCTGAAGTCGGGCCGCTTCGGGCTCTATCTCCAGCTCGGCGAGGCGGCCGAGGGCGAGAAGCCGAAGCGCGCGACCATTCCGCGCGGCATCGACGCGGCCACGATCGACCTGGAAACGGCGTTGAAGCTCCTCAACCTGCCGCGTCCGGTCGGCGTTCATCCCGAGACCGGAAAACCGATCGTCGCGGGGCTCGGCCGCTATGGGCCGTTCATCGAGCATGACGGCGTCTATGCCAATCTGGAGAGCGCGCAGGAGGTGTTCGAGGTCGGCCTCAACCGCGCCGTCACGCTGCTGGCCGAGAAGGCGGCCGGCAAGGGCGCGGCGGCCCCAGCCGCAGGTGCTGAAGGCGCTCGGCGAGCATCCGGGCGAGGGCGGCAAGGTCGAGGTGCTGTCGGGGCGCTATGGTCCCTACGTGAAGCACGGCAGCGTCAATGCGACGATCCCGAAGGGCCGGGACCCGGCCGCCCTCACCATGGAGGAGGCGGTCCAGCTCATCGCCGAGCGCGCGGCGAAAAGTCCGCCGGCGAAGGGCGGCCGACGGGGCGCGGCCAAAGGCAGCAAGAGCGCCAAGCCAGCGAACGGCGAGCAGGCGAGCGAGGCCAAACCCGCCCGCGGCAAGGCGAAGGCGGCCGCCAAGGCGGCGCCCGGCAAGGCGGCGGCGCGCGGCAAGTCGCCCGCGCCAAGGCCGGCGCCGGCAGCGACGGGAGCTGACGGAGAGCCGTGGCGCGCAAGCATTCCGACAAGTCACGCGCGGCGAAGGCGGGGGCCGAAAGGCGGGGCCCGACCGCCGAAGCGCGAGAAGGGCGCGGGCCTGCCGAGCCGCGAGGAGATCCTCGACTTCGTCCAGAGCGCAACCGGCAAAGTCGGCAAGCGCGAGATCTCGCGCGCCTTCAACATCCGGGGCGGCGACAAGATCGCGCTGAAGGCCATGCTGAAGGACATGGCGGCCGACGGGCTGCTGACGAGCGCGAGGAAGCGCATCCGCGAGACCGGACGACTGCCACCCGTCGCGGTGATCCTCGTCGTCGGGCGGGACGGGGATGGCGAGCTCTATGGCGAGCCCGCCGAATGGGACCTCGACGCGGAGGGCCCGGCGCCGCGCATCCTGATCCCGATGATACCCGGCGAGAAGGGCGTCGAGATCGTGCCGGGCATCGGCGACCGGCTGCTGGCGAAGATCCGTCCGTCGCCGGCTCGGACGATGCCGACGAAGAAGATGATGACGACGACGAGCGGGACGAGGAGGAGTTCGGCGGCGAAGCCGACCCCGACAGGGAAACCGGCTCACGCGAGGCCCCGGCCGGACGGCCCGGCGCGCCCTATCGCTACGAGGCGCGGGCCATCAAGAAGCTCGCCCGCGAGCAGCGCCGCCAGCTCGGCATCTTCCGCCCCTCCGAGCGCGGCGGCGGCACGATCCTGCCGATAGATCGCAAGCAGCTGCGCGAATGGCGCGTCGAGCGCGGCGACGAGGGCGAGGCGGCCGCAGGCGAGCTGGTGCGCTTCGACGTGGCGCGGCGCGGACGGCTCGGCCTGCCCTCGGCGCGGGTGGTGGAAGGGCTCGGCAATCCCGCCGACCAGCGCCGCATCAGCCTCATCGCCATCGCCGCGCACGGGCTGCCCGACGTCTTCCCCGACCGGGTCGAGGCCGAGCTGGCGCGGCTCCCGGCCCTCGACCGCCGCCACCGCACCGACCTGACGGGTCTGCCCCTCGTCACCATCGATCCGGTCGATGCGCGCGACCATGACGACGCCGTCCATGCCGAGGGGGACACCTCGCCCGGCAACGAAGGCGGCCATGTCGTGACGGTCGCCATCGCCGACGTCGCCCATTACGTGCAGCCCGGCTCGGCGCTCGACCGCGAGGCGCTCTTGCGCGGCAACTCGGTCTATTTCCCCGATCGGGTGGTGCCGATGCTGCCCGAGCTCATCTCCAACGATCTGTGCTCGCTGAAGGAAGGCGAGCTCAGGCCCTGCCTCGCCGTGCGCATGGTGTTCGACCGGAACGGCCGCAAGCGCTCGCACGGCTTCGTGCGCGGGCTGATGCGCTCCGTCGCGAAGCTCTCCTATCAGGAAGCGCAGGCCGCCATCGACGGGCGGCCGAACGAGCGGACGGGGCCACTCCTCGAGCCGGTCCTCAAGCCGCTCTATGCCGCCTATGCCGCGCTCGCCCATGCCCGGGACATGCGCGAGCCGCTCGAACTCGACCTGCCCGAGCGCCGGATCGAGATCGGTCCCGACGGCCGGGTCGCCCGCGTCACGGTCCCCGAGCGGCTCGACGCGCACCGGCTGATCGAGGAGATGATGATCCAGGCGAATGTCGCCGCCGCCGAGACGCTCGAGGCCAAGCGCACGCCGCTCGTCTACCGGGTGCATGCCGAGCCCTCCAAGGAGAAGCTGGCGGCGCTGCGCGACTTCCTGGAGACGCTCGAGGTCTCGCTCGCCAAGTCGCAGCAGGTGAAGCCCGGCCAGTTCAACCGGGTGCTCGAGCGGGCGAAGGGCTCGGTCAATGCCGAGCTCGTCAACGAGGTGGTGCTGCGCGCCCAGAGCCAGGCCGAGTACAGCCCGGGCAACTACGGTCATTTCGGCCTCAATCTGTCCCGCTATGCGCATTTCACCTCGCCGATCCGGCGCTATGCAGATCTCGTCGTGCACCGCGCGCTGATCCGGGCGCTGAAGCTCGGCGAGGGCGGGCTCACCGATCCCGAGATCGAGCGGCTCGACGACATCGCGACGCAGATCTCGGAGGCCGAGCGGCGCGCCATGGCGGCCGAACGCGAGACCGCCGACCGGCTGATCGCGGCCCATCTCGCCGACCGGATCGGCGCGGAGTTCGTGGCACGGATCTCCGGCGTGACGCGCTCGGGACTGTTCGTCCGCCTGCAGGAGACCGGTGCCGACGGCTTCATCGCCATCTCGACGCTCGGCGCCGACTATTTCCACTATGACGAGGACCATCATGCGCTGACGGGCGAGCGCTCGGGCCAGACCTTCCGGCTCGGCGACACGGTCGAGGTGCGTCTCGTCGAGGCGATCCCGACGGCGGGGGCACTGCGTTTCGAGATGCTGAGCGAGGGCCGGCCGGAACGCTCGCTCGGCCAGAGGCGGCCGCGCGGCCCGGGACGGGGCCGGCGCCCGTTGCGCGGCCGGCGGCGCTGAGCGTCGACGGCGATCTGCGCCGCCCGGCGCGACGAAGGCCGCGGCGGACGCATGCCGGTCCGGCGGTTCGGCCCGCTTGACCCCGGCGGCTCGGCAATGAGAGGAAATGCGCCCATGTCCTACAAGCTGGAAAGCGGCCAGAGCGGTGAGGCCCCGCAGCAGGCCGAGACCCGATCGGTCCTCGGCGCCATGCGGCGGGGAGCGGCCTGCCGCTGCCCGGCCTGCGGCAAGGGCGCGCTCTATCGCAGCTTCCTGAAGGTCGCCGACGCCTGTCCGGCCTGTGGGGAAGCGCTGCATCATCATCGCGCCGACGACGCCCCGCCCTATTTCGTGATCTTCATCGTCGGGCATGTGATCGTCGGCCTCGCGCTCTCGCTGGAGATGGCGTTCCATCCCGAAACCTGGGTGCATCTGGCGCTCTGGCTGCCGCTGCTCGTCGTGCTGACGCTCGCCCTGCTGCCGGTCGTCAAAGGGGCGCTGGTCGGTCTGCAATGGGCGAACCGGATGCACGGATTCGGGGACGCGCCTCCCGTCGGAGCCGCCGATGCCGCGCCGTGGTCGGGGGGCTGAGAGGGCCATGGCGGAAGATCCGGCGTCCGGGCAAGGGGGGCGGCAGCCAGCCGCGATGAAGCCGAGGGACGCGGGCAGCCTCGTCGTGGTCGATGCCTCGGGCGGAGTGCCGCGCATCCTGTTCGGCAAGCGGCGCGAGGATCTGAAGTTCGCGCCAGGCAAATATGTGTTCCCGGGCGGCAGCGTCGATCCGGCCGATCTCAGCATGGCATGCCCGGACGATCTCGCCGCCGACGATGTCGCGCGGCTGATGTTCAAGATGAAGGGCCGGCCGAGCCTGAAGCGGGCGCGGGCGCTGGCGCTGGCGGCGATCCGCGAAGCGTTCGAGGAGACCGGGCTGCTGATCGGCGCCCCGCTCGCCGGGCCGCCGGCGCGACGCGGCGATTGCTGGGACCAGTTTCTCGATCAAGGTTTCGCGCCACGGCTTTCGGGGCTGCATTTCCTTGCCCGCGCTATCACGCCGCCCGGCCGGACGCGCCGGTTCGACGCCCGCTTCTTCTGTGTCTCGGCGAGCGATGTCGTGCGCCGGACCGACCGGCTCGACGGCGAGTTCGTCGAGACGGCGTGGCTGACGATCGACGATGCGCGCTATCTCGACCTGCATTCGATGACGCGGGCGATCCTCGATGATCTCGCCGACCGGCTCGATGAGCGCGCCGCGCCCCGCGCGAACCACCCGGTGCCGTTCTACTACCAGCTCGGCAGCGGTTTTCGCCGCGAGGAGATCCGCCTGCCGGACGGCAGGTGAGGGCGATCCGGTCTGCTGCGGCCTCCCGGGCACCCTTGTGAGCGGCGATGCGCTCGGCGATTGACCCGGCGCGCGGTTGCGGCTAGGACATCGGCCTTCCGGGCGCGTAGCTCAGCGGTAGAGCACACCCTTCACACGGGTGGGGTCACAGGTTCGATCCCTGTCGCGCCCACCATCGCTCCCCCCTTCCCAAACGATCCAGGCATCGGGCCGGCCACACGACGTGGGGCGGGTGTGCGTGTTGCTGATGCGCGCGTCGATGCCGGCCCCCGCGCCATGGGCGGGACGAGGCCGGTGCGATCTGACCGGTCCTTCGGCGGCCGCACGCCCATCGGCTCGAGGCCTTGCCGAGGCGGCGCGGCGGCGACAGCGACAGCCGACATCCGCAGACGGCTGCGCACGCGCTGTTGGAGGCGGCGGGAACTCGGCTCGCGAAGATGGCGTTTCCTTGCCATGTCACGACAACCCCCGAAGGAGGTGGTGAAATGGACTGGAACCGCATCGAAGGCAACTGGAAGCAGTTCAAGGGCAAGGTGAAGGAGAACTGGGGCAAGCTCACCGATGACGAGATAGACCAGATCTCCGGCAATCGTGACCAGCTCGAGGGCCGCATCCAGGCCCGCTACGGCTATGAGAAGGATAAGGCGCGCGAGGAAGTCGATAGCTGGCTCGGCCGCATCTGACGCATTGTCCGGCGAGGCGGATGACGGCTCGCCGCTGAGAATGCGCAGGAGTGAATGAAACCCTGGAGCGCCGACTGCCTTCCATCTGATCGCAGAGGCGCTCCGGGGCCCGATCGACAATGACGCGGGCGCAGGCAGCGCATCGGCAGCGCACGCATCGGCAGCGCGGCGGAAAATCGAGAGGCGAGGCGGTGCTGCATGCCCGCCCCGGCGATCGTGCCGAAATCGCGTGCGGGCGTGCCCCGATGGCCATCGCGGTTGGTAGTCCGGCTATGCGTTGCCGCTCAGAGGCAAGCGGCTCGTGTCGCTGCAAAACGGGCACTTTGCGCATCGTTGCTTGCGATCTGGCGAACGTCTGCTGCGGGACATCGCAAGACCGCCACGCGATCCGATGGCCTCAGCGAAGCTTCAGCGACGACTTCACATTTGCGGATGATGGCAGGCGATCGCCGACCTCATCGCGCACCAACCAAGGGCGGGACACCCCATGCTCGGCACCATCCTCATCGTCATTCTCATCCTTCTCCTGCTCGGCGCACTGCCGAACTGGCCCTACGCGCGCGGCTGGGGCTATGGCCCCTGGGGATACTCGGCGTGCTTCTGGTCGTCGTGCTCATTCTCGCCGCACTCGGACGGGTGTGACCGGCGGGCACGCTGCTGAGGCACGGTCGCGGGCGCGCGCAGCATCGCGGCTCGGCGAGACCTGCGAGACGTCACCCGGCGTCACTCCTGCACCTCGGGCAGGTTCAGAGTCTCATCGGTGACCTGCTCCTCGATGATCGATCCGAGGGGCGCGCGCGCCACATATTCGAGCCCGTCGGGCGCAAAGCGGACGAGGGGGCTCTCGCCGCCATGCCCGATCTGCTGACTGAGCAGGGCGTGGCCGAACCCCTTGCGCGACGGCGGTCCGACAGTCGGACCACCGTGCTCCTTCCAGCGCAGCACGAAATCCCAGCCGTGCGGGCCGAGCACCAGCTCCCATGAGAGGTGCACACGCCCGCCGGCCACCGACAAAGCACCGTATTTGACGGCGTTGGTCGCGAGCTCGTGGAGGGCGAGCGCAATGGTCTGCGCGGTGCTCGAGTTGAGCGCGAGATCGCGACCGACGATGGTTGCCCGCTCTCCGAATGGCTCCAGCTCCTTGACAGCGAGCGTGCGCAGCGACGCCCCATGCCAGGACGTCTCCAGGAGCAGGGTGTGGGCGCGGGCGAGCGCATGCAGGCGCTTCAGGAAGATGTCGCGCGCCTCGCCGACCGAGCGACCTTCGCGCATGCTGCGCGTCGCTATGGCCTGCACGACGGCGAGCGTGTTCTTGACGCGATGACCGAGCTCGCGCGTCAGCAGCGACATCTGCTGGTTGGTCCGCGCGAGATTGACCTGCCGATATGCCATTGTCGCGACGAACAGCGTCAACAGAAGCGTGCACAGAACGGCGCACATGAGCGCGAGCGCCGGCACGCCGAAGCTGATGCTGCTCTCGAAGGTGGGCGTCGACGCGAAGGTGAGCGTCCACTGGCGCCCCTCGACCTCATGGTCGATCGTGTACCGGTAGAATGGTACGAAGCCCGGGTCGTCGCCATTTCCGATCGAGGAATAGAGCAGCTTCAGCGGATCGGCGACCGGGCCGTCATAGACGGCCCAGTTCATGTAGCGCGAGACCGTGCGCTGCTCGCGCTGCATCAGGCCCTGCATCAGCCCGTCGGCGCGGAAGGGGCTGACAACATAGCCGACGAGCGCCTTGCGGCGCGCCTCGAGCGTGTCGGCGGGAAGCCGGACATCGTAGATCGGCAGAATGAGGATGATGCCAGGCCGCGTGTCGGCACTCGGCTCCTGCCTGAGGATGACAGGTCCGGTCAATGCCGGCCGGCCCGGTGTCGCGCGCCGCGTCCATGGCGGCACGCCGCGTCGGATCGGCATACATGTCGTAGCCGAGGGCGCGCCGATTGCGCTTCTCGAAGGGCTCGATGAAGAGAACGGGTGTGTAGATTTCGCGCGCTCCAGGCGGCTCGATATGGTAGTCGGCGAAACCCTCTGAACGCATCTCTGCCTCATGGGCCGCCTTGCCGGCGGCGGTCACCAGCTTGGCATAGGCGATGGCCTCGGCGCCGGGATAGTTGCGCTCGTATTCGAGGGCGTCGACGAATGTGCGGAAATCCCGACGCGAAAGATCCGGCTTCAGATCGAACAGCGCGGTGCCGCCGCGCAGCATCTGCTCGTAGGCGGTCATCGTGTGATCGATACGGAACAACACCGTGTCGGCGAGATCGGCAAGCCGGCGCTGCGCCTCGTCGATGACCATCTGCCGGGCGAAATACCAGAGCCCCGCCGACGAGGCGATCCCGATGACGAGGATGGCGATCGGCAGGCGCAGCCAGGGTTGCGCCAGCATGCGTCGCGCCCGCACGAGATGACCGATCAGACCCGGACGGTATGGCATTCCGCGGGCTCTCCTTGCGCGAGACGACGCAGCTTGCGGGCTCGGCCCGATGGCGCGGACATTCCATCAATATCGACCACTGGCCGTCAATGGCGATTGATGCTGCGGGTCCGCCGAATGGAACCACCGCCGGGCAAAGAAGGGCAGAAATCCGGAACCATCGCCTGCGGGCAGGCGTTTTTCCAGCGAATCGTCACTAGCTTGCGGAGGTAGACATGCTCGGCTGGGCCATTCTGTTCCTGATCATCGCACTCATCGCCGGCGCGCTCGGCTTCGGCGGCGTCGCCGTCATCTCTGCCAACTTGGCGCAACTGATCTTCTGGATCTTCATCGTGCTGTTCGTCGTCTCGCTGATCTACAGCCTGATCACCGGTCGACGTCCGCCCGCCGTGTGAGGACAGAGGCTGCTGCGTCGACAAGGGCCAGCCCCCTGGGGTGGCCCTTTTTCTGCTGCTTGTCGCCTGCCGTCGCACTCGAGCGACGAAGCAGATCGATGGAGAGATGGCAGACGATCACGCCGCAAGTGCTTCCTCAGGCCTGCATGGCGCGCAGCATCCAGATCGCCTTCTCGTGGAAGGCAAGGCGCGCGTTCAGAATGTCGTGCGTGACGAAATCCTCGACATCCGCTGCCTTCGCCGTGATGTCGCGGATGGTGCGCGCGATCTGCTCGTGATCGGTGACGAGTTGCTCGACCATCTCTCCGGCGCCGCGACGGCGCGTCTCCTCGGCGATGTCCGTCGTCTTCTCGAGCGCCTCGAAACTCAGCGGTGCGACATGACCGAGACCGCGAATGCGCTCGGCGATGATGTCGGCGGCCTGGAAGAGATCGCGGTAGTGGATCTCGAGCAGCTCGTGCAGGGGCAGGAATTGCGGGCCGACGACGTTCCAGTGATAGACGTGCGACTTGACCATCAAGAGGTAGGTGTCGCCGAGCACGGTCGCGAGGCTCTTGGCGGTCTCGGCGCGAACCTTGTCGGCAAGGCCGGTCTTGACCGCTTCGGGTGTCGTTCGGACTGCTGAGAGTTTCGCCATGATTGCCTCCTGTTGAATTGGGTCCCGCACGGCGCCGACCGGCAGCCGCGATGCGTGGCGCTCCCTCAGGTGCGCACGAGCCGCGTTGTGCTCGATCCATCGACGAGCACCGACGCCGTCACTCCGTCCGGCCCGATGTCGGAGACGCTGTCCATCCCCATCAACTCGGCGAGACGCTTTCTTGCGCGATTGACACGGCTCTTGATGGTGCCGATGGCGCAGCCGCATACGGTCGCGGCTTCGTCGTAGGACAGGCCTTCGGCACCGACGAGCAGAATCGCCTCGCGCTGCTCGATCGGCAGATCCCCGAGCGCGCGCATCAGATCGCGCACCTGGATGCTGCTCTCCTGGTTGGGATGAACCGCGAGACGGTCGGCCGCCGTGCCGTCGGTATCGCTGACCTCGCGACGCCGGCGGCGGTGGTCCGAATAGAGCGTGTTGCGCATGATGGTGAAGAGCCAGGCCTTCAGGTTGGTGCCTTCCTCGAACCGGTCGAGATGCTTCCAGGCCTTCATCATCGTGTCCTGCACGAGATCGTCGGCGCGGTCGCTGGAGCCGACGAGCGAGTAGGCGAACGCGCGCAGATTGGGCAGCGCCGCCAGGAACTCCTGCTTGAGATCGTGGCTCGGTTTGCTGGGCATTCAGTTGCTACTCCCGCCGGCATTGCGGCCGTCCCGTCGCCTGCGGCCCTTTGCGGGCGACGCATCGAGCTGCTCCAGAAGTTCGAGCAGCCTCTGTGGCACGGGCTCGACGAGCAGCCGTCGATAGACAGTTCTCAACTCTGGCCGAGTGCATCCGCCATTTCATGGCCGGAGATCTCCGAAGGCTTCGGCGGTACTCCGCCTGCCCTCGCCAGTCTTGTCCTCGTTCATGTGCCTTGGCCCCAGGGAAGCGCGGCAGCCCTTCGGGTTCACTGACTGCAACCATGGAAGAAGCCGTCGGACGTCATAGAACCGCCCCCCGCTGTTTGATCCTCCAGCAGGAAATCCCCAATGGTGCCTTTGGTTCCATCGCTGCAAAGCTCCAGGCCCGGCTCCTGTGCACGGCCATTCTCGGGTGGAACCGATCTGCCGGCTCCGCGTTATGACTGATCGAAGCGCAGCGTCCCTCCTCGCATTCCACGCCGACAGACGAGACGTCATCTCGCTGTCCGCCAGCAGTGCGCGGCGCGACCGCGCTCAGACTTGGGTCAGATCGGGTCGACCGATTTCGGGAGGTGTTCCAATGGACGAGGCGGCCTCTTCGCTTGCACTGCATGTACCCAGGCTGAGACGCTTCGCGCGCGCGCTGACGGGTGAGCAGCGCAGCGGCGACGCCTATGTCGCTGCGACGCTGCAGGCGCTGGTCGCGGACCCCTCGTGCATGCCGGCCGCGCTTTCGACCCGCGCGGGGCTCTTTCATGTCTTCCTGCGCGTCTGGAACCGCTCGAACTCAATCAGGTCGCCGATCGTGTACCGGCGACGACGGCTGTCGACCGCAGGCTCAGTGCGGTAACGCCGCTGCCGCGCCAGGCGTTCCTGCTGTTCGCCATGGAGGATTTCGGGATCGCCGACGTCGCACACATTCTCGATGTCGACGAGGCGGCGGCGCGAGATCTGCTCGATGAAGCCGCGCGTCAGATCAACGAGCAGGTTGTGACCGATGTGCTGATCATCGAGGACGAGCCGCTGATCGCCATGGACCTGTCGGACATCGTCACCGCGCTCGAGCACCGGCTGATCGGTGTTGCGCGCACCCGCAGCGAGGCTGCCAGGCTCATCCAGAGCCGCAGGCCGGGCCTCGTCCTCGCCGACATCCAGCTCGCCGACGGCAGCTCAGGCCTCGATGCCGTCAATGATCTGCTCGGCGCACTCTCCGTTCCGGTGATCTTCATCACGGCATTCCCCGAGCGCCTCCTGACCGGCGAGCGGCCCGAGCCGACCTATCTGATCGCCAAGCCGTTCCAGGAGACGACGTTGAAGGCGGTGATATCGCAGGCGCTGTTCTTCGAGCGTCAGGCGATGCGGCGAGCAGGCTAGTTGGCCGACGCTTGCTCGCGCGGCTTCTCGCGGGGGTAGCGACAGCCGGCATCGAAGCACTCGCGGCATCTCGCCCGCCTCGGCACCCGCAGGATCGCGAGGCCGGCGAACTTCGACCTTCGCCGTGCGTTGCATGCACACCGACACCGTCGACATCGCCAACTGCCATCGTGACTGTCGCCCGGCTGACCGCTGTCGGTTGCGCGTCGTCCGCGGGACTGGGCAAGAGGGGAGGAGGTCCGTGCGATGCGCCAGTCACGCGCCGCCGACCGCAGCGCCACACTGATCGCACTCCTGGCGCTCACGATCATATTGCCGACATTGTCGCTCGCGCCATTCGGGGCGTTGTGGCTCTGGCAGTCGGGCTGGATCCTTCCCTGGGCGGTCGCAATCGTCGTCACCACGCTCGTCATCCACCTGATCTTCCAGCGCCTCGTCAGAATGGCCGATGGCGGCGAAGCGCAACGCGCTCCCCGCGGTGCGGACGGCGATGCCGCGAGGACGCGAGCCGAGAAAGCGCGGATCGCGATAGAGGCGATCGCGTCGCGGATTGAACCCGAGCGCATCGATTCCCGCGAGGCCGTGCTCTCGCTCGGCATCGACGTCGTCCGCGCAGTCGCGCATGAGATGCATCCCGAGCGGCGCGATCCGCTCTGGCGCTTCACGGTGCCGGACGCGCTGCTCATCACCGAGCAGGTCAGTCGCCGCATGCGTGCCTATGTTCTCGAGACCATTCCGCTCGGCAACAGGATGACGGTCGGGCAGATGTTCACCGTCTATCGCTGGCGGCGCTTCGCCGACGTGTTCGAGCAGGGCTACAATGTCTGGCGCATGTTGCGCCTCGCCAATCCCGTCAGCGCGGCGACGCAGGAGGCCCGCGAGCGGCTCTCACGTCAGGTGCTGAAGCTCACGCGCGATCATCTGATGCGCCGCCTTACCCAACGCTATGTGCGCGAGGTCGGCCGCGCGGCGATCGCGCTCTATGGCGGCAAGGACGGCACGACCGGCTCTGCTGCGCAATCCGACGCGCCCAAATCCTGACGAGGCAGCCATGAAGGACGAGATGCGCGATGTCGAGGAGAAGGGGCGCGCGGACAAACGGGACGAGCCCCCGGCGACGGGCGCAGAGGCACCGTCGCATACGCAGCCGGAGACGAGGCGTAACGCCGACACCGATGACGCACTGTCCGGCAATGGTGAGGGATCGCTGCTGGACGGTGACCGGTCGCGTGATCTGGCGATGGCCAGTCGCGTCGCCACGATCGGACTCTTCATCATCGCCCTCCTCGCCGTCGTGGTGGCAGCGCAGGCGATCGTCGTGCCGATCGTGCTTGCCTGGGCGGTCGGCACGATCCTCATCCCGGTGGTCGAGCTCTTGAGAAGGTTGAAAGCGCCCCCGGTCGTCGCGGCCATCGTCGCGTCACTCGGACTGCTCAGCGTCATCGGCTCCGTGCTCGCCCTCTTGGTGGTGCCGATGACGACCTGGATCGGGCGGGCCTCCGAGCTCGGCCGCTTGATCCGCGAGAAACTCGCGCTCTTGTCCGAGCCGCTGAAGTTCATCCGCGAGATCGCCGCGGCGGTGCGTGAGGCGACGGGCGCGGCGCCGGCGACGGGGGGCGACGGAGGCGGCGGTGGCGGCAGCAGCACGATCGACCAGGCCGCGACACTCGCCCAGACAGCGGCGAGCTATCTCACCCCGGCGGCTGCGGAGACGCTGCTTTTCATCGGTGCGCTCGTGTTCTTCCTGACCTATCGCGACGTGATCAAGCGCAGCCTGGTGATGTTCATGCCCGATCGTGCTCTCAGGCTGAAAATGGTTCGCATCCTGGCGGAGACGGAAAGCAATATGACCGTCTACTTCTCGACGGTGAGCCTCGTGAACGTGATCGTCGGAATGCTCACGGGCGTTGCTTCCTGGGCGGTGGGGCTGCCCAATCCGCTCCTCTGGGCAGTGCTCGCGACCGTGCTCAATTTCGTGCCCTATGTCGGCGCGATCTTGACCTTCCTCGCTCTGTTCGGCGCGGGCCTCTTCGTATTTCCGACGCTGCTCGGCGCCATGCTCGCTCCGGCGCTGTTCGCCGTCATCGCGACGATCGAGGGGCAGGTCATCACGCCGGCGCTGCTCGGCAAACGCCTCAGCCTCAATCCGTTCCTGGTCTTCCTGGCGATCGGATTCTGGTCGTGGATGTGGGGACCGATCGGCTCGTTCCTTGCGGTTCCTCTCCTGCTCTCGGCCGTCGTCGTCTGGCGACACATCACGCCGGACGATCGCGTCACGCTGCCGGAGTAAGTCGTTCGGGTGCATCGCTCGATGGCGTCAGGACGTGAGCTGCATGTACGGGTCGTGCTCGTGCGCCGCGACGGCGATGTGCCCGGCGGATGCGATCACGACGGAGCGAGGCCGCACGCATCTGCCCGCACGGGGAGACGCACGGCTCGCGACCCGCGCGGCAGCGATCTACCGGCTCGACGTCGGAACTTCGAGGGATAGGCGGCGTTTATTCAGGTACTTGCGAATGTCACCTTTCGGACAAGGAGGAGAGCATGTCGAACATTCATTCGGCGGGCATGGATCAGCCGCGTTCCACCGAGCGGACCGCTGCCGGCGAGCGCGCCTCGCGGTACGCAGAAGGCATCGAGCAGTCGGCGGAGCATCTCGCCGAGCAGGGTCGTGAGATCGGCGAGCAGGTGCAGGAAGTTGCCGGACAGGCGCGCTCCGCGGTCCAACGCTCGGTGAGGGAGCAGCCGCTTGCCACCCTCGCCGTCGTCGCCGCCGTCAGCTTCGTCGTCGGCGCGCTCTGGAAGACTTGAGAAGTGGCCGCAGGACTGTCGTCCTGACGGTCGGCGGCCGTGCAGTCGAGAAATCCTGCACGGCCGCGAATTTTGACCCGCCGCGACATCGATCGCCGTGACGAGACGAAGACGAAGATCGGGGAGATGCCGAGATGTTCCAGTCGATCCTCAACCGCGCCGAGCGCAAGATCGACTCCGCCCTCACCCATCTGATGCTGCGCATCGCGATGACGGTTCCGATCATCGTCGGTGTCGGTTTCGCGCTCGCTGCCATCTGCGGTTGGCTTGCCCGCGAATTCGGCTGGATCTACGGCTCGCTGATCCTCGGCGGCGTTCTCATGCTGTGCGGCCTCATCGGACACATGATCGTCGCGCGGCAACCGACGGGAGAGCCGGGCTCCGCCACGATCGAGGAAGAGGGCGCGACTGCCAGCGAGATGGCGAGCGGCCTGATCTCGCCTGACATGATCGCAAGCGCGGTCGCTTCGCTCGGTCCGGTGCTCGGGCCCGTCGTCGCGCGATCGCTCTTGCGCAACCTGCCGCTCGTCATCGTCGTGATCGCGATCGGCTACTTCATCTCGCAATCGCCACTGACGCGTGGCAAGGATGCCGAGCCGGATGCCTTTGCCGAGGGCATGGACCTCGGCTGAACAGCGCTCCCGGCTGAGCGGCGGAGGGATCGCGAGCCTCGCTGCGCCTCTCAACGCCGTCATGATCCCGGGCTCGACGGTCCCACCGGCTTCTTCCTTTTCCTTTCAGGTTTCCCGCAGACCGCCTGAGGCCCGCCAGGTCATGCCCGTTCGGCCAGCCGGCCCGACGCAGCAGAGCTGGTCGTCCGCCGGATGCCGGTGTCTCCATTTCCAGGCGCCAATCTTCGTTCCGGTGCCATCTTGTCGGCATTCCCGAAACAGTCCACGATGTCCTGTCTAGGCGTGATCGCGACACGTCATTCCGCGCCCGGAAAAGGTCGTGCCTGCAAGCGCGCCGCAACTCCCGGGCGTCCAGCGGCGCCGGTGGCACGAGCCCCGGCCGCCCTTCACGAGGCGGGACCCATGACGGCAGGCACGCACACGGGCAAGACGGCCGACGGGCTCGGCGACTATTACAGCGCCATTCAGCTCCGCTCGGACCGCTGGAGCGCGATCAAGGACACGACGAAGCGGCTGGCGCGGGCTGCCCATGACGGCCGCGGCCGCCAGCGGCTGAAGGACAAGGTCAGCGAGCTGTTGACGGCTCTGCAGCCGATCGAGCTCTACTGGGCGTTTCCCGGACGGGCGGGCTTCGAGCATCTCATGCGATTGCTCGAGCGCGACCAGTTCGACGATCTGGCGCAGGCGGCCGACCGCATCGTGCGCGCACTCGTCAGCGGCAGCTACCGACGTCAGGGCTTCCTCGGCGAGGATGACGGCGAGAGCGCTCGCGAAGAGGATGACGACGGCAGCAGCGCCGCACGGGGCCCGACGCGACCCTATTTCGAGGTGCTGGTGGTCGATCAGATCACGGCGGGTCAGGAGGCGGCGCTCCGTGTCAGCCTGAAGCGCATGCGGCGCAGCGAGGACCAGTTCGTCTACGAGCCCGTGGTGACGCCGACGCTCGAGGATGCGCTGATCGCCGTGCATTTCAACTACAATATCCAGGTCGTGGTAGTGCGCTTCGGATTCGATCTGAGGTCGCAGAGCCGGCTGAAGCTGCTGCATCGCTACATCACGCGCATCGGCGAGGAGGACATCGATGCGATCGAGCCCGACGAGTATGGCCCGGAGCTCTGCCGGCTCCTGCGCAAGGTCCGGCCCGAGCTCGACGTCTATCTCGTTACCGACCGCTCGGTCGAGGACATCGCCGGCCGCGACCTCGGCAATTGCCGTCGCGTGTTCTACAACACCGAGGACTACACCGAGCTCCATCTCAACATCCTGCGCGGCGTCAGCGAGCGCTACCAGACGCCGTTCTTCACGGCGCTGAAAACCTATTCCAGGCAGCCGACCGGCGTCTTCCATGCGCTGCCGATCAGCCGCGGCAAGTCGATCGCACGCTCGCACTGGATCCGCGACATGGGCGAATTCTACGGCACCAACATCTTCCTCGCGGAGACGTCGGCGACATCGGGCGGCCTCGATTCGCTGCTGGAGCCGCTCGGTCCGATCAAGAAGTCGCAGGAGCTCGCCGCACGCGCTTTCGGCGCCAAGCAGACCTTCTTTGCGACCAACGGCACGTCGACCTGCAACAAGATCGTGGTGCAGGCGCTGGTCAGGCCGGGCGACATCATCCTCGTCGACCGCGACTGCCACAAGTCGCATCACTACGGGCTCGTGCTCGCTGGCGCGCATGTCGTCTATCTCGACAGCTATCCGATGCACGAATGGTCGATGTACGGCGCAGTGCCGCTCGCCGCCATCAAGGCGGCGCTGCTTGAGCTGCGGCGCAAGGGTCTCATCCATCGCGTGCGCATGCTGCTGCTCACCAACTGTACGTTCGACGGCATCGTCTACAATGTCGAGCGCGTGATGGAGGAGTGCCTGGCGATCAAGCCAGACCTGATCTTCCTGTGGGACGAGGCGTGGTTCGCCTTCGCGCGCTTCGGGCCGACCTATCGCCAGCGTACCGCGATGCACGCGGCGGAGGCCTTGCGCGAGCGCATGCGTGAAACGGCCTATCAGAAGCTCTGCACCGATGAGCGCGCAAAGCTCGAGGGGGCCGACGACGAGGCGCTGCTCGCCGCCCGCCTCTACCCGGACACGGCGAAGGCGCGGGTGCGCGTCTATGCGACGCAATCAACCCACAAGACGCTGACGGCGCTGCGCCAGGGCTCGATGATCCATGTGCACGATCAGGACTTCAAGGGCGAGGTCGAGGCGGCGTTCCACGAAGCCTATATGACGCATACGTCGACCTCGCCAAACTACCAGATCATCGCCTCGCTCGATGTCGGCCGCAGGCAGGTCGAGCTCGAGGGCTTCGAGCTCGTGCAGAAGCAGGTCGAGGCGGCGATGGTCATGCGGCGCTGCATTTCCACCCATCCGATGCTGTCGAGGTATTTCCGCGTTCTGACCGCATCCGACATGATCCCGGCGGAGTTCCGCCAGTCGGGCATCGAATCCTATTTCGATCCGCAGCACGGCTGGAGCGACATGTGGGAGGCCTGGTCGCGCGACGAATTCGTGCTCGACGCGACACGCATCACACTGGCGACCGGCAGGGCCGGCCTCGACGGCAATACTTTCAAGACCGAGATTCTGATGGATCGTTACGGGATCCAGATCAACAAGACGTCTCGCAATACAGTTCTTTTCATGACCAATATTGGCACGACCCGTTCGTCGGTGGCCTACCTGATCGAGGTGCTGGTCAAGATCTCGCAGGCGATCGCCGAGCGGCTCGAGGATGCCGGCCCGAGCGAGCGGCGCGAGTTCGAGCGGCAGGTCAAGTCGCTGACTGTCGACCTGCCGGCGCTTCCCGACTTCTCGAGGTTCCACAAGCGCTTTCTCGCCTATGGCGAAGGGGCGAGCGCGGGTGACATCCGGGAGGCCTTCTTTCTCGCCTATGACGAATCGAAGTGCGAATATCTGCCGATCGCCAGTGAGGAGATCGACCGCGCGCTTGCGGCGGGGCGCGAAATCGTCTCGTCCTCTTTCGTCATCCCCTATCCGCCGGGGTTTCCGGTGCTCGTGCCCGGACAGGTGCTCTCCGCCGAGATCCTCGACTACCTGCGCAAGCTCGACGTGAAGGAGGTGCACGGCTATCGCGCCGAACGGGGGCTGCGGGTCTTCACCGAGAAGGCGCTCGCCGAGCCGAGCCAGGGTCTCCGCCTTGCGGCTGAGTGAACTCGACTGGGATCAGACTGTCGCTCAAGTGCAAGCGTTGCGCCGCTCTGACATGACGGGACGTTCGTTGGGCCCGGCACTGTCCAGTCTGTCTCGCACATTCGATTTCGGCTGAGCGGCGTCCGGACAGGGCTCAGGCGGTGACGTTTCCCGTCTGGTGATCCTTCAGGAGGTCCATCGACAAGCATCTCTTGGTCGACCATTCGGTGCCGGCGATGTGCCGAGCCGGGCGACGGCCAGTTTCAACACCGACTGGCCGTCGAGGAACAAGCCTACCTACTTCGCCAAAGTCAGAACCTTCGCTCGCTGGGATCACCCGTCAAACTGCATGCGTCGTAGCCGTCAGCGGACACTGGGTTCGCTGTGACCCTGTCGTGGGCAGGACGCGCGGGTTTCAGACCGGCACCGGGAGTAGGCGCACAAACAAGAAAACGCCGCCGGCAGAGCCGACGGCGTTCTCGAAGTATGCAATCGTTCAGAGGAGGTCTCGAAGATCTATCGTTTCTGCTTGGCAGGCCTGGCAACGACCTACTCTCCCGCACCAATTAGTGCAGTACCATCGGCGCAGGGGCGTTTCACGGCCGAGTTCGAGATGGGATCGGGTGCAGCCACCCCGCCATAGCCACCAGGCCAGCGAAGCAGAAACGATATCTGGTCTTTCAGCGCTGGCCGAAGCCAGTGGGCATGACTAATGAGAGCGATCAAGTCTATCGAGCTATTAGTACCGGTAAGCTCCACACATTGCTGTGCTTCCACACCCGGCCTATCAACGTGGTGGTCTTCCACGACTCTCGGGGAGAACTTGTTTCGAGGGAGGCTTCCCGCTTAGATGCCTTCAGCGGTTATCCCGTCCGCACTTAGCTACCCTGCTATGCCGCTGGCGCGACAACAGGTCCACCAGAGGTGCGTCCATCCCGGTCCTCTCGTACTAAGGACAGATCCTCTCAATTCTCCTACACCCACGGCAGATAGGGACCGAACTGTCTCACGACGTTCTAAACCCAGCTCACGTACCACTTTAATCGGCGAACAGCCGAACCCTTGGGACCTGCTCCAGCCCCAGGATGTGATGAGCCGACATCGAGGTGCCAAACGACGCCGTCGATATGGACTCTTGGGAGTCATCAGCCTGTTATCCCCGGCGTACCTTTTATCCGTTGAGCGATGGCCCTTCCACACGGGACCACCGGATCACTATGACCGACTTTCGTCTCTGCTCGACTTGTCAGTCTCGCAGTCAGGCAGGCTTATGCCATTGCACTCGACAGCTGATTTCCGACCAGCTTGAGCCTACCATCGCGCGCCTCCGTTACTCTTTGGGAGGCGACCGCCCCAGTCAAACTACCCGCCATGCGCTGTCTCGGACCCGGATAACGGGCCGCGGTTAGACATTCATGTCCACAAGGGTGGTATTTCACATTGCGGCTCCACGAGAGCTAGCGCCCCCGCTTCAAAGCCTACCACCTATTCTACACATGCCAACACGAATGCCAGCGCAAAGCTATAGTTAAGGTGCACGGGGTCTTTCCGTCTGACCGCAGCTACCCCGCATCTTCACGGGGAGTTCAATTTCACTGAGCCTGCGTTGGAGACAGTGGGGAAGTCGTTACGCCATTCGTGCAGGTCGGAACTTACCCGACAAGGAATTTCGCTACCTTAGGACCGTTATAGTTACGGCCGCCGTTTACCGGGGCTTCGATTCAAGGCTTGCACCTCTCCTCTTAACCTTCCGGCACCGGGCAGGCGTCAGACCCTATACGTCGCCTTGCGGCTTCGCAGAGCCCTGTGTTTTTGCTAAACAGTCGCCACCCCCTGGTCTGTGCCCCTCCGTCCTGGTTGCCCAGGTCGAAGGCCCCTTCTCCCGAAGTTACGGGGGTAATTTGCCGAGTTCCTTCAACGCAGTTCTCTCAAGCGCCTTGGTATGCTCTACCAGTCCACCTGTGTCGGTTTCGGGTACGGTCTGATGTGGAGGCTATTTCCTGGGACTTCCAGGCTGCCAGGCGCAATCCGATAAGCCCTGACAACTTTCGAAATCCGTCACCATCCACTGGCCCACGAATATTAACGTGGTTCCCATCGACTACGCCTTTCGGCCTCGCCTTAGGGGCCGGCTAACCCTGCGCTGATTAGCATTGCGCAGGAACCCTTGGACTTTCGGCGGGAGTGTCTCTCACACTCCTGTCGTTACTCATGTCAGCATTCGCACTTCCGATACCTCCAGATGCCCTCGCGGGTCACCCTTCACTGGCTTACGGAACGCTCCGCTACCGCTCTTTCGAGCCCACAGCTTCGGTGCATGGCTTAAGCCCCGTTACATTTTCGGCGCAAGAACCCTTATTTAGACCAGTGAGCTGTTACGCTTTCTTTAAATGATGGCTGCTTCTAAGCCAACATCCTGGTTGTTTTGGGATTCTCACATCCTTTCCCACTTAGCCATGACTTTGGGACCTTAGCTGGTGGTCAGGGTTGTTTCCCTCTTCACGACGGACGTTAGCACCCGCCGTGTGTCTGCCGGATAGTACTTCCAGGTATTCGGAGTTTGGTTAGGTTTGGTAATCCGGTGAGGACCCCTAGCCCATCCAGTGCTCTACCCCCTGGAGTATTCGTCCGACGCTCTACCTAAATAGATTTCGCGGAGAACCAGCTATTTCCTGCCTTGATTGG